>CAYOPN010000008.1:0-57973 GCA_964405835.1 uncultured Elusimicrobia bacterium
CGTGATTACCCGTTGCTCGGCATCGGCCCCGGAAATTTTCCGAGCGCCTATTTGACCTACAAGATCGGCGGGACCGAGAACACGCTTTTTGCCCACAGTTTTCCGCTCGCGATGCTGGCCGAGACCGGATTGATTGGGACCATTGCGCTGGCGAGTTTGATGGTTGCCGCAGGCCGGAATTGGTTGACTAGGACAGCTCCGCGTCCGTGGCTGCCTGCGCTCGGGGGCCTGCTTCTTTTCACCTGCTTCAACATCGGCCACGAATATTTGGTGATCCAGCTGATGTTTGCAGTCTTAGCGGGGACCTTAACGGCACAAAATCCGGGACCTTTATTTAAACCGCGCTGGTCGGTGGTGGTAATCGGTTGCGGCGTGGCACTGGCAGCCTCTACGTATATCGCGGGACCGTTCTTCGCGAGCCAGCTGACCGTTACCGGCGATATTCACATGGCCGAACAAAACGGAAACGAAGCCGAAAAAAGTTACATCAGCGCAATCCAGACCGATGGCCGCGCTTGGGAGCCTTATGCCGGGCTCGCTCGTTTGGCATTCGAACGGGCGGAATTTGTTTTGGCAGTCGAGTTTCAACAAAAAGCAATCGATCGGAACCGGCTGTCAAAGCCCCTGCAAGACGACCTGGAAAGTTACCGTCGTCTTTTACGCTGAAGCAATTTTTTTCCGGAGCGGGACTTGAGGACCGCAATTTGTTCGATGGCTTCCCGTACGCCTGGAGAAACGCTCAGGACTTTTTCGAATGACGCGATCGCCTCGTCCCCTTTCCCTTCCAGGTAGTAGCTGTTTCCAAGTCCCAATAGAGCGAGTGGATCGTCCGGCCGTTTGCTCAACGCTTCTTGAAAATATTTCCGCGCCATAGCGGGATGGTTTTGGGCCAAGTGCAGGTTTCCGAGCGCGTAAGACGAATCGAAGGTTTGACGGGACAAAGCGGCAGCCTTGGTGTAGGCCTCCGACGCCTTGTCGGTGTTGCGCAACTGGTGGTACGACTTGCCGAGGACCTCGTAGGCGCGGCCTTTTACGTCGTTGCCGTCCGATTCTTTCCATGAAGTGAGGCCGTTGTTAATGGCATCGACCGCGTCGATGTAGTTCTTTTCGCTGAAGGATTTTTCCGCCTGTGCGACGATGTCCGGAAAATTTTTTCCGCAGGAAATCAGTGAAAAGCAGGCAAGCGCGAGCATAAAAGACCGGTTCATTGCGGCGGATTGTAGAATAAACGTCCATGAACAGCATCGACCCATCCTTGCTTAACAATCCGCTCCAGCTCGAACCGGGCAATTTCACCGACCAGATGTGGGGCGGCGATTGGATTACGCGTTTTAAGGGACTCCCCGCTTCCAAAGGTCCCATCGGAGAATCCTGGGAATTCAGCGCGCGCGCCGAACGCCCTTCGTTTGTGGTCGTGGGCGGGAAACGTGTCTCCATGATCGAGCTGCTGGCGGCCCACCGGCAACAAATCCTCGGAGGTTCCGATCCCCTGCTCATCAAATTCATCGACGCCCGCGATGATTTGTCACTGCAAGTCCATCCTTCCGATGGGAACGCCGTAAAGGGCGCCGGCAAATCCGAAGCGTGGCTTATCGTTGGGACCGGGGACGCCGACGGCGACGGGCACATTTATCTCGGGTTCAATCCCGGAAAAGCGGCCGGTTTTTCCGACCCTGAAATGTTTGCTTCCGCTTTTTTCGACGCGCTCAACCAGGCGAACTCGCTCGGCGCTAGCCAAGACCCGAACGTGCGCGCGAAAGCGGAACGCTTGATTGTTCCTTACTTGAACAAACTCCGCGTGCGAGCGGGCGAGGTGTACGAAGTCCGGCCCGGCGTTGTGCACGCGACCGGCCGCGGCGTGCATCTGTACGAAGTCCAGCAATCCAGCGACACGACCTACCGCGTTTGGGACTGGAACCGGCCCGACGTGAAAAAATTAGCGGCAGGAAAATCCGTGTTCCGTGAACTGCATTTGAAAGAAGCGCGCACCGTGATGGATTTCCGCGCTTTTCCTGCCGAAGAATTCCGTCAAGCTCCTGCTCCCGATGGGACTTTGATCGTGGAACATGAAAAGAAATTCGCGGCCGCGCGGACCGTGCTTTCAAAAACCGGCGACGAAACGAAGATTGGCGGTAATGGCCGTTATCAGGTGGTGACTCTGTTGCGGGGGAAAGTGCGGGTGGGAAAAGATGTGGTTCTGGCCGCCGGCCATTCGAGCTTGATACCGGCTTGCGCGGGCGCGGTGACGATCAAAGCCGAGACCGCCCCGGCCGAAATTATTCGCGCTTACGTTCCGATTTGACCGCGCAGTCTTTCGCCGCGCTCTTTCATCATCTTTAAATCGGCCGCATCCACATCGGCGGTCGGCGTGAGTCCTTTCAAAATGTCCAGATGTTCCAGCGCTTTTTTCTTGTCCCCGCCCGCCGTTCCAAGAAATTCCGCCATGTAATACTGATTGAACGCGTTGGAAGGGTCCATCGCCACCGCTTTTTCAAGTTGCTCGCGCGCGCGTTTCTTGCTGCCGCCCGCAATACCGGGGACCTTATAGTCGACGATGCCGAGCACGCGGTATCCGGCGCCTCCCTGGAATTTTTCATCAAGTTGGTTGATCGCGTTCATTTCCTGCCGGATCGGTTTTACCAGCGCCAGACTTTTCATGACACCCTTCACTTCGCCGTAGCTCCCGTACAGTCCGCCGAGCCAGAAATGGGCCTCGATTGATTTTGGATCGAGCTCCACGGCTTTTTTCGCGATGGCGATGCCTTTTTCAAAGAGCGCGATTTTTTCCTTCTTTGCTTTAGCGTGGTCCGCAAGCCAGTACGTGGCGCGCGCCGCTTTCCAAAGTGGCGCGACCTCCGAGGGGTTGGCGGCCGCGGCTTGTTCGTAGAGTGCGAGCGCTTCCGCTGCGCCGGTGGTTTCGGTCCGCTGCGCGTATAGTTGGTCGGCTTTGGTCAGGTCGGCCGCGCGGAGCGCGAAGGGAGTGCAGGCAAACAAAAACAACAGGGTGTATCGAAGGACAATGGTCATAAAAACTCCTTTGTTATCCGGCGACGATGGACTCCGACGTGCGGACGGCATCCAGAAATTGGGCGGGCGTTTTGGCGCGCATGAGCTGTTTGAGCAATGTTTCGTTCTGCGCGAGCGTGGCCACGCGCGACAAGATTCGCAGCTGCTCCAACGGCGCGGCCGCCGGCGTGAGGATCAAGAAAACGAGTTTGACCGGCGTTTTGTCGGGTGCGACAAAATTCACCGGGTGTTTGCTGCGACCGATGGCCACCATCGAACGCGGCAGGCCCGCGACGCGCGCGTGCGGCACCGCCACGCCTTTGCCGATCGCGGTTGAAAGCTGAACTTCGCGGGACATGACGGCGTTCTCGATCGCTTTCGCATCGAGCAACGGGTTCGAAGACTTGAGCCGTAACGCCAAGTTGCGCACCGCGTCCGCCGACGCGGTCTCTTTCATTTCGAGGTCGATTGTTTCCTCGCTCAGCAATTGTTGAAACGACCAGGCGTTCGGTGCGTCGAACTCGTCCAGAATTTCCCCGAGCAGTTCCTCGATCACGTCTTCGAGCGTGATGACGCCCACCGGCTTCCCGGCTTTGGTGACGACCACCATGTGTTTGCCTTGCGTGGTCATGGTTTTTAAGAGCGGCTGGAGCGGCGCGCCTTCGTCCACTTTCACGACCGCGCGGGCAAGCCGCGGAAGGTCCGGGATTCCGGCGCCTTGCAGCGCCAGGTCTTTCACATGAATGAACCCCGCGATGTGGTCGAGGTCGGGATTGACCAGCGGGTAACGAGAGAAGTGGTGCGATTGCAAAATTTGCCGGTTTTGGTCCCACGAATTGGCCGTGGACAACGCCACGATCTTATCGCGCGGCACCATCGCGTCGCGGACTTTTAAGTCTTCGAAATCAAACAGGTTTTCGATGAGCAACAGCCGGTCGAGCGGCATCAGTCCTTTTTCTTGCGACATCCCGATCATGATCCGCACTTCGTCCTCGGTAAAAACTTCCTGGTGCTCCGATACGGGCTTGAGGCCGATAAGACGCGAAACCAGTCGTGAGCTTTTCGCCATGAGCTGGATCGGGATCCGCAGCGCCTTGTAGAAGGCGGTGAGCGGGATTGAGACCCACAACGCGATCGGCTCGGCCTTTTGGATCGCAATCGAGCGCGGTACAAGCTCGGCAAAAACGATCTGCGTGTAAATGATCACGCAGAACGCGAGCACCGTGTTTAACTGCGTGGTGTAAGGAGCAAGAAACGAAGGCCAGTCGAACATGCGGTCGACGAAACCGGAGGCCACCGGTGTTCCGGCCCAACCCAACGCCAGCGTCGACATCGTCACGCCGATCTGGATGGCCGAAAGGTAACTGTCCATGTTGTCCATCATCGCGATCACGAGCGTGGCGCGCGTGCGGCCGTCGGCGCGCATCACTTCCAGGCGGGCGCGCTGCGCTTTGACGAGCGCAAACTCGGCCAGCACGAAAAAGATATTGAGGCAGAGGAAGAGGAGAGTTAGGAGAAGGTGCAGCGTCACTTCCCGGCCTTTTTAAATCCGGCGGGCACGTCGAATTGTCCGGTCCCCAGCGCATCGGTGTTGACGGACTTCACTTCGTAATACGTCGACAGCACCGGTTCGCCGGCCCGCTTCTCGTCCGACTTTTCCTTTTTTTCTCTCATTTTCTTTTTGGCGAAATTGCCCAGCAGACCGCCGGCGATGTCGGTGGCGCTGCCCGAGGTATCAATGTTGGATTCTTCGGCCTCGGCCTGTTTCCTGGCCTGCGCTTTTTCTTTTTCGCTTCGCGCCACGGCTTTCGGGTCTTCTTTGACGGTCCAAATTGTTTCGGTCGCCACCGGGAATCCATCGATGCCGTCGACTTTCTTGCGCAGACCGGCGAGCATCTCCTCGGTCTTGGGGCCGCCCACGCCGAGCAGCATGCGCACGGAGTTCTCATCGAACGTTTTGTTTTTATCGGCGGACATCGAGAACCCCAGCTTTTGCATATAGGCCTTCGCGAATTTCATCTGTTCGTCGTTGGCCTGGCGCAACGTTTTTGTCCAGGCCGTGGTCCAAATATTGGTGTTGAGCAGAAACGACGTCACTTCTTCAGTGGCGATCTCCTCCACTTCCACCACCGCGTTCGCCAAATAGTGTTCGGTGGGAAACCCATTGATGGTTTTTTTCTCGCCGGTCTTCTTCACGGTGAAGTCGCTGCGTTTGAGCCGGTGCGTGGGTTTCTCGTCTTTCTCGGGGGAGGGTGCGCCTGGCGTTGTCGGTTTGTTGGGTGGTTTTTCGCCGGCTTGGTCGCCGGGCTTTTTGGCGACAGTGATGGAACGCTCGGTGTAGGTCTTTTTTTTGATGTTTAGGTCCCAAATCTTGTCCAGGTCAACGCGGATGATTTGGTTCCGGTCTCCGCTCGCCATGCGCATCAACGCGTTCTGGTATTTGACGGTCCGTTCGACGCGGGATTTGTCCCCCTGAAATTGTTCGACGGACTGGCCTTCAAAGGCGCCGTGGCCTTTAAAACCGCCGCTGCGTTGATACGTCGTCAATGTGACATCGGCCCAGGCGGACGTGGAAAGGAAATAAACCAGGGGGAGGGCGAAAACGCGACGTATTGGTTTCATGATGGCTTTGTCTCCTTTATTTATTTTAATCCGGCGGATGGAACCTTCCCATTTTTCCAAAGAGCGGACAATGCCGATGTGGTTCGCGATCGCCTTTCTGGCGCTGTTGTTTGTCGATCTGCCCGGTTCAAAATTGTTTGACCCCGATGAAACGCGTTACGCGGAAATTCCACGTGAAATGGTCCAGGCCGGCGACTGGCGGACCATTACGTTGAACGGCATGCCGTATTTTGAGAAGCCGCCGTTGTTGTATTGGCTGAACGCGGCCTCCATGCACATCTTTGGCGAAACCACCTGGGCCGCGCGTTTGCCGACCAGGCTGGCCGCGGCGGGGACCGTGGCGCTCCTCATTATTAATGTGGGCCCCTGGGCCGGACTCCTCTATATATCGGCGATGTTGGCGTTCGCGCTCGGCCGCATCAATCTCACCGATGGACTGCTCAGCTTCCTGCTCACCTGGACCTTTTTTAATTTGAGAAATTTCCTGGCGGCCCGCGAAAGTGGAAGTTCCGCGCACCGGGAAGCGCTTTTGCTCGGTATCGCGGCATCCTTGGCGATGTTGGCCAAAGGACTTATTGCGATTGTTCTACCGGGTCTCGTGTTGTTGGTTTGGGTCGCCGTACTCAAGCGTTGGCGCAGTATCGGTGCACTGCTGTTTTCCTGGGCGCCCGCCGTATTTATCCTCATTACGGTGCCGACCTTTATGTTCATTGAGAAATACAACCCGGGTTTCTCCCACTTCTTTTTTATCCGCGAGCATTTTCAACGATATTCCTCCGATATTCATGAGCGCACCGGTCCGTTGTTGTATTTCGTTCCGGTTCTGCTCGGCGGCTTTCTTCCATGGACGCCGTTTTTTCTTTCGACACTGACAAAGAAAATTAAAAACCGTCCGGACGACCTTTATTTCGCTCTATGGGCTTTGGTTCCTTTCGCGTTCTTCTCCCTGTCGCATTCCAAGTTGATTCCCTACGTGCTGCCGTGTTTTCCAGCCATGGCGGCCTTGACCGCTTCTGCTATCGCGTCGGGAGAGAAACCGTTGTCGACGCGTTTGTGGATGGGGAATGCGATCTTCATCACGGGTTTCGCCATTGTCGGTGTTTTCTTTGCGCCGCAAACAGCCCTTATGGAGCGCGTTCCTTTTTACCCGCAGGCGCTAGCGATGGCTTTCTTCATGGTGGCCGGCGCGTGGGCAGCGTTTTTTCTGCGGCACAACATTCACCGCGCGTTGTTGGCGATGGCCTTGGCCTGGTTCGGAGTTTTGTCCACGGTGGTTGTGTTGGCGCCGCGGTTGTCCGCCGAGTATTCGGATTATTGGCTGGCCGATAAAATCGCGATCTTGCCGGAAAACTCGTTCGTGTGTTACAACGGATATTCGCACGGCGTGCGCTGGTACTTGAACCGAAACATTGCGGTCACCGGTTTTAAAGGCGAGTTGGCCTCCGACGGCGTCTTGCCAGCGGACCGTTTCTGGCCGCTTCCCGAATTTTGGAAACGGTGGAACTCCGCCGAAAAGTTGACCGTGTATGTGCCGCGGCGCGGCAAGTCGCGCCGCATTGACGATTTCCGGTTGTGTCCCAGGTTGCCCGTGGTGCTCGCGGAGAACCATCACTCGCTGTTGATTGCCAACTTTGACCCGGACCCGTCATCCCGGCGAAAGCCGGGATCCAGTCTTTGACCTTGCTTTTGAAAAATGTTTGAAACCTGGGTCCCGGCTTTCGCCGGGATGACGGGGCATTTGATATTGTGGCGTCGTTATATTTCCAAATTCATTTGAAGGAGTTCGTTTTATGGATCGCGCACGCGATAAACAAAAAGCAGGACAAAAAAGCGGCCGCAAACGCCGTTATTCTTTGGAAGAACGCCATCGTCTTGGTATTTCCGCCACCGCCCGCGCCGCGGCCCGTCGCGCCGAGAAAGCCGCAAAGAAAGGAAAATAATTCCCTGAAATTAACGTCCGCGCTGACGTTGTTTCTTATAGCGCTCCCTCCTCTTCACGCCGAATCGGACCCGCTGAAAAGCGTGGCCGCCGGTCTGGCCAAAGAAATACGCAAACAGGGTCCCATCAATGTCGCGGTGCTTGGGCTGGTCCACCACGACAATCATTTTTCCGATGGTCCCGGCATCTTGTCGGACCGTCTGGCGAGCTGGCTCTCCACCGAAAAAAAGATCGCGGTGGTCGAGCGCGACCGGCTGGAACAGGCGCTCGACGAACTGCGTTTGGGCCAGACCGGAACCATGGATCCGCAGACGGTCAAATCCTTGGGCACGGCGGTCGGCGCCGACGTGATCATCACGGGCACGATCATCAACCTGCCGCACGAAAAGTGTGAAGTGAACGCGCGCGCGTTGTGGGCCAATAACGGCCGCGTGCTGGCGGCCGCACGCGCCGTGGTCGACCGGACCTGGAAAGACCGCAAACGGCTTTCCGGCACGCTCGATTCGTCCCGCGATTTTGAGAGCGGCGACCTCAAATCTTCCGCCGTAAAATTGAACAGCGCCATGCCCAAGAAGCCGTCTCTCGCCGTGCTTAACTTTCCTTATTCCCGCAACCGTTCAAGCACCGGTTCGCATTTGGTGTCGGAGCGGCTCGTGACCTATCTCGCGCAACACGGCGCGAGCGTGGTGGAGCGCCGGCTGCTGGGGAAACTTCTCGAAGAACGAAAATTGTGGGAGACCGGACTCATGTCGGCCGATGCCATGAAGAACGTGGGCGGGATCTTGAGCGTGGATGCGGTCGTGACCGGTTTTCTCACCGATATTTCCGAAACCGCCACCCAGGTTCTGGTGCGCGTGGTCCAGGTCGACACCGGCGAAATCATTTCCTCCGCATCGGAAACCATCGACCGTATCTGGTCGGACGCGCCGCGTCTGCCGGTTTCCGTTCAGCCGCGCTCGGCCGTGCCGGTCGCGTTTGTACCCATGCCCTCCTACGCCCCGCAAACGACGGGGGCTTCGGCGGGTAAAGTCACAATTCTTCAGCAAGCTGGCCGCAGCAAAGCGCGGCACCGCCGTTATTATCCGGCGGCCATCCCCGTTTTGATGCCCAAATCCCAGTCCGGGAGGCCCACCAAGTGAACAAACCCCATCGTTGGGTGTCGCGCGGCGACATCGACGGATTCTTCGGCCTGTTTATCGACAATCTCACTCAGTTGATGTTGATTATGGTCCTCTGCCGCTACGCCTGCGGGTTTCCGGTCGAATTGATCGCCGGGAAAATTCTGCCCGGCGCGGGGCTTTCCATTTTGGTCGGAAACATTTTTTATTCGCTGCAGGCGCGGCGGCTGGCGCTATCGACGGGCCGGACCGACGTCACGGCGTTGCCGTTCGGCATCAACACGGTCAGCCTGCTCACGTTTATTTATTTGGTGATGAGCCCGGTTTACAACGAAACCGGAGACCCGGACCTGGCCTGGCGCGTGGGATTGGCGGCGTGCCTGGTGAGCGGAATTGTCGAAACGCTGGGCGCGTTTGTAGGCGCGTGGATCAAACGGCACACGCCGCGCGCGGCGCTCTTATCGGGCTTGGGCGGCGTGGCCTTGTCGTTTATCGCACTGGGGTTCTCTTTCGAAATATTTTCATCGCCGGCAATTGCGCTCGTGCCGGCCATGCTCGTGTTCTTTTTCTATGGGTCGCGTTTCCGTTTGCCGTTTCGTTTGCCGCGCGGTCTGGCCGCCATGCTGATTGGCGCCGTGATCGCCTGGACGTTGAAAGCGTTTGGCGTCGCCACGTTCAGCTTGTCGCAAGATCCCGTTCAGCTTGGGTTTACCCCGCCGCTGCCAGCCTTGGGCGATTTGTTCAAGATCATTTTTGACCCAGCCGGCTGGCGTTATATTTCGGTCGTGATCCCGGTTGCATTGTTCAACGTGATCGGATCAATCCAGAATTTGGAAAGCGCCGAGGCCGCCGGTGACGCTTATGAAACCAAACCGGCGTTGATGATTAACGGTTTGACGTCGGTGCTGGCCAGCGCGTTCGGCAGTCCGTTCCCGACGTCGATATACATCGGCCATCCAGGCTGGAAATCGATGGGCGCGAAAACCGCTTATTCCGTTATGAACGGGTTTATGATCGCTTTCCTGTGTTTTGTGGGGGGCATTAACATTATTTTGCGGATTATGCCGATGGAAGCGGCGCTCGGAATTTTGATTTGGATTGGACTCGTGATCGTGTCCGAAACGATGGTGAAAACGGAGAACCGTTACGGCGTCGCCGTTGCGATTGGGTTTATCCCGGCGCTCGCGGCCTGGGCGCTGAACATTATTGAAACCACGCTGCGCGTGGCGGGCACGAACCTCTACGATACGTTTGAAGCGTTTCAAGCAGAGTTTGCAATCCACGGCGTGTTATCGCTTTATCAGGGTTTCCTATTGATCGCGATATTGTTGTCGGCGATCATGGCGCACGTGATCGACCGGAAATTCAAACTGGCCGCGTTGTGGAGCTTCGTGGGCGCGCTGCTGTCGGCGGCGGGGCTTATTCATGCCTACCAACTCACACCCTCGGGCATCCATGCCGATCTTCGAATCATGGCCGCGCCGTGGTTTGTGTTTGCTTACGCGGTCCTGGGCGGCATGTTGTTGCTGATGGAAAAAATGAACACAAGGGAGGCAGTGAAATGATTCGACCCCTTTTGATATCGGGCGTGTTTTTTTTATTGGCGGGCTGTTCAAAACCGAAACCCGAAGTGACGGAGAACGTCATTCCCGAAGCCGACAACACGGTCACGCGTTATGCGAAAGATTTGCAGACCGCTCCGGGCCGCGCGCAAGCGGCCGTGGATAAAATGAACGCGTCCACCGACCGCACGCACCAGGCCGCTGCCGAAAACGACCCCAACCAGTAAGCTTAAAGCAGTCCTTTGGCCGGTTGGCCCATCGGTACCGACTCAAACGTAAGGATTTCCGCAGGCGCGACCACCAGTTCCGGCGCCTTTGCGAAAAGCTCCTGCACATGGGGGGATTTCAGATGCGCGTTCAGCGCTTCCATGGATGTCCAGCGTTCCACAATGAGAAAACTGCCCGGATCGTCCGTAGCGCGATGGACCGCGTAGCGCAGACACCCTTCTTCGGCGTGCGTGGGACCCGTCACCGCGCGCAACGCATTCTCCAAATCTTTTTCGCGACCGGGTTTTGCTTTCGACCGGGCCGTCACGGTCACTTGTTTGTTCGTAGACATACATTCCCCTTTTTTAACAGTGGGAGGCTTTTACCAATTAAAGTAAAAAGCCCGTCATGAACCGTTTACCGAAGATCATCGTCGCGCTTTTTGTGGGAAGTTTGCTGATTGGGCTCGCCATTGTTTTTGGCGGTAAATCGCTTTTTAATCTTTTTAAACCAACCGCCTCCGCGCCGGTCGAATCCGTGCAAGAATCCCCGGTCGCCAAACCGCTCGGCGACCAAGCTGAAGCCGCCGGTCTCACACTGGCGCGGGAAGTGACTTCCGAAGTGATTCTGGACCGCAAGCGCGCGACGACCGATCTATCGTTGCTGGAAGGTTCGCAACCTGAAGCGATCGCATTCCTTTCTGAGAATTTGGCGTCCCAGCCGGCGCCCGTAAAAATTGACATGGTTGTGGCGTTGGGGTTGTTAGCGCCCAAAAACACCGAGGCCATTCCGCCTTTGGTGGGTGCGCTGCAGGATAAAGACGTGCGGATCGAAGCGATGGCGGGGCTTGGCGCGTTGGGCGCAGCGGGCGCGTCTGCGGTCCCGGCATTGACGGAAATTTATAAGAACACGCAGGAACCGGCCAATGTACGGTCGGACGCGGCGAAAGCGTTGACCCAAATCACCGGGAAGAAAGTGGCTGCGGTGGCCGCTCCCACCAAGAAGAAACCGGCGGGAAAGAAAAGCGCGAAGAAGAAAAAGCGCTAATTACTTTTTAAAACTCCACGCCGAATTCATCATCTCTGGCGTGTATCCGGCCGGTGTTTGACCGGTGGAAGCAAACAAATAAAGCGCGCATTTGTAGACATGTCCCGCCACGTTGCTGATGTAGATGAACACCACCGCAAAAACGATCCAACCAATGATGGCCGCCGCGCTCAACGAAGCCATGTGCAGCGTGCTCCCCAACAAAATCAAACCCACGAACGGCAATGCTGAGGCCAGCAACACAATCAATGTGCCCAAGCTCACACCCGCGTATCCGATGAGTGTTTCGCCCCACGCTTTTTTTAGCGAACGGGCCGAAGACTGAAGCACCCCGATCGGGTTGGAGCCGCCTTCGCAGATGATGACCGGGATCGCGAACACCGCGGCCACGCTCCAGGCAAGACCGATGATATTGACCATGATTTTTCCAAGCAATCCCACGCGCTCCTCAATCAACTTGATCAGATATCCGATGGCTCCAGCGAATCCGGCCCACAACAAGATCGGAAACAGTTTCGTCATCGCGAACGCGAGTCCCTTTCGAATACCGACCGGTCGCCCGTTTAGTGCTTCAATGATCTCGTGGTAGAACGCCACGTTGAAGAAGGTCGCAATGAACATCGCGAAGAAGTACACCGCGGCGGCCATCACCGCATCCACGTTTTTAAGGCTTTCCGGATTGATTGATTTTCCGGCGACGGCGGCGGTGCCGACCGCGCCCATGATCAACGTTCCGAAAAAGAACAGCGCGATCACGATAATCATTACGCCGCTCACAATAGGGAAAAGCATTAGTTTCTTGTTGTCGGCCATGACCGTCAACGAGCGTTCCAATAGTGTCCAAGAGTTTTTTATGCGGTTCATTTTGAAAGCATCCTCCCAAAAGTAGTGGCGCAGAATTCGTTGAAATCAATTTCTTCCTGACGGACAAATCCTTTGTGCGGCAATTTTCCTTTGAGTGCAAGTTCCGCGACCGCGGCCGCGCTAGAAGCAGTGATGATCTGGATCGCCGACCAATGCCGGCCCATCATCTCGCCATGTTGAATGGTTTTCGTGTAGGTCTGTTGTGTCAGCAGCCCGTTCTTCTTGCCTTCCACCGTACAAAGCACAACCACCTGGTCCTGATTCGTGGTGGGGACCGCTGATTCCAGAACACCTTTGAGGATCGCGCGGTATTCGTTGAGCTTGAGGTCGAACAAAAGGAACTTCATCAGGTCGCGGTGGCCCACGTAGCGCATGGTTTTGTAGGTGAGATTTTTTACCTTGCCCTTCAGTGAATGCGCGAGTGTGCCGAGCCCGCCCGACGTGTTGAACGCTTCGTAATCAACACCGTCAATCACAAGGCGTTCGTAACCTTCGAGCGGCTGCAGCATTTTCACGCGCCCGTTTTGCACGGCCTCGCAAGGGTTGCCGTATTGGTTGATGAGCCCGTCCGTGCTCCAGGTCAAATTGTATTTGAGCGCGTTGGTCGGGTTCTGCGGCAAGGCCCCCACGCGCAAGGAAACGTTGTCGACCGACTCGTATTGTTTCACCAGATGGCCCGCAATGATCTGGATGAACCCCGGCGCGATGCCGCAGCGCGGAATGAAATAGCGGTGGGACCTTTTCGCGAGCCGTTCAATCTCGTGGCCCGACTTTACGTCCTCCGACAAATCCAGATAGCTCGCGCCCGCTTTCGCGGCCGCGCGCGCCACATAGCCGTTCATGAAAAACGGGCAGCTGTTGATGACGAGCGTTTTTCCGATGAGCGCTTTGGTTAACGCGACCGTGTTCTTGGCATCGACCTGAAAGGCCTTGGCGTGTTTTCCGGCGCATTCCTTGGCTCGTTTCAAGTTGATGTCGTAGACCGAGACGGCGTAATGTTTGGACAGAAGCGCCACGATCAGCTCTCCGATCTTGCCTCCGCCGATAACCGCTACCGAAGCGTGCGTGCTCATGCGGCCCCCTCTGGTTTTCGTAGCGCCTGCGATTCCGGGTTCACTTCACGGATGATATCGCTGACGCTGCGCTGATTAAATCCTTTGAACCCGTCCCGCCTCTGCAAATTTTCCAGGTGGCTGCCGACCGCGCCTTTCTGTTTTATCTGCGCGTAGGCCTCCTCCGATAATTTTCCGCTGGAACGCAACGATTCGAGGCGCTCAATGGGCACGCGCCATATCTCGCCTTCGCTGAACGCTTGCCGCAAATGCGGAAAGTCGCTGAACGGTTTCATGAAATTAACGCCCATATAATGCAGTCCATTGCGAAGCATGTCGAAATCGAATTTCGCTTCCAGGTGGTGCATTCCGCTTTCAAGAATGGAGTCGCCGTGGAGTCCGCACCACAGACCGATCGTTCCCGGGCGTTTAAGTTCGGGCAAAGCCACGCTCGCGAAATCAACCGATACTTCTTCGGGCGTTAGGTCAACGTCCGCAAAAATGATTAACCGGGCTTCGGGTTGCTCCATTACCTGCGCCCCCCAGCCGGCTTCCGAGCCCGCATAATAACGCTCGCGCTTTTTAAATCCGAAGGTGAGAAAAATTTTCATGAGCATCGGGAAATTGGGACGGCTGGATCGGAACGTGTGATGATCGTGGTTGGCCCATCCGAGCCCGAGTTTGTCTTGGCGGGATTTTTGGACCTGCGCGGTGCGGTTGCGCGATTCCCAATAACGCCGCTCGGCTTCCAGAAACGCCCAGGCGGCCATGTCCTGCCCAATCAGTTTCACCATTTGCTGGGCAATTTTCAGCGCGTGTTTCATGCCGTCGGCCGGCAAGCGAAAATCGCGTTTCCGGTTCAACCACAGCTCGACCGCGCGGAGGTAGTTCGCGGCGCGGTCTTTTGTATCCGGCTTGAGGGTCTTCGAGCCGCGGCGCTCGATGATTTTCAGTTCGCCGCGTTCACCGGGAATACGCGCTTCGCGGTAAAGCGAATACGGAGAGCCGGCAATGTCGACCGAGAAATTGTGCGCGAGCAAAAACTCGCTGATGCTGTCGACCATGATGGCGCAGCATGTCGGAGATTTTTCGGGGGCCAATATCACGCGCGGCAGATCAGCGAACGGATGCCAATAGGCGCCCGACTTGTCTTTCACGTAACCCACCTTTTTCAGCATGGTCTCGTTTAGATTTGTTTTCGGGACAGTCAGGTGATCGACCCACATCTGAAACTCAGTGCCGGTCGCGTCCAACATCAATTTCGAAAGTTTTTCCGCAAAAGAATGGCCGGCCAAAAATTCCGCAAGACGTCCCTGCACAAACCGTTCCGCTTCGGGACACTGCGGCCATTTGTAGCCTTCGGGGGAGGGAGACAAGAAGTCGGATTTTTTCATAGGGGCCTCACGAGTTGTCGATCTGCGCCCGTTGCAGCTTGCCGCTGTAATCGACGTAGACGGTTTTCCATTCGGTAAATATATCGAGTCCGGTCTTGCCTGCTTCACGGTGGCCATTGCCGCTGCCTTTGACGCCGCCGAACGGCAGATGCACTTCGGCGCCGATGGTCGGCCCGTTAACATACACGATCCCGGCTTCGATATCGCGGACCGCCGTGAGCGCTTTGTTGATGTCTTGCGTGTACACCGAGCTGGACAGACCGTAGGCGCAATCGTTCAATGTCTCGACCGCTTCTTCCAAGCTCCCGACTTTCACCACCGACAGCACGGGACCAAAAATCTCCTCACGAAAAATCCGCATTTTGCGCGTGACATTGGTGAACACGGTGGGTTCGACAAAGTATCCCGCTTTGCATTCCGCCAGCGCGGAACGAACGCCGCCGCACAACAAGGTCGCGCCCTCTTTTTTCCCAATCTCCACATATTGCAGCACGCGGGCGAGTTGTTTCGGATTCACGAGAGGTCCGATGTCGGTGCCGTCTTTGCGTCCGTCTCCCAGTTTCAATTTTTTTGACTCTTCAACAATGCGGTTCACCACTTCGTCGTGGATGTCTTTGTGCAGCAGCAAACGGCTCGTGGCCGTGCAGCGTTGGCCCGCGCTGCCGAAGGCGCCCCACAACGCTCCCTCGACCGCCAACGCCAGGTTCGCGTCCGGCATCACGATCTGCGCGTTCTTGCCGCCCATCTCCAGCGACACCCGTTTTCCCAAGCGGCCGCAAAGCTCCGCCACGGCGGCCCCGGTCTCGGTGGAACCGGTGAATGAAATCATGCGGACATCGGCGTGGTTCACGAGCACCGCGCCGGCGCCTTCACCGGTGCCGTGCACCAAATTGATGACGCCGGCCGGAAGCCCTGCTTCCTCAAGTGCTTTCACAAATTCAACGGCGCAGAGCGGTGTGTCTTCGGCGGGTTTTAAAATCACGGTATTGCCTGCAATGAGGGCGTGCAGCGCTTTCCAGGACGGGATCGCGATCGGAAAATTCCACGGGGTGATGAGCCCACAAACACCGATCGGCTCGCGGAAGGTCATACAGATCTTGTTCGGCAATTCGGAGGGAGACGTTTCACCATAAAGCCGACGTCCTTCGCCGGCCGCCATGATGGCCATGTCGATGGCTTCTTGCACGTCGCCCAAGCCTTCTTTCAGCGGCTTGCCGCATTCGCGCGTGACCAGTTCGCCAAGCGCGCGTTTCCGTGACATGAAAATTTCTCCGAATTTCAAAATGATCTTGGCGCGTTCGGGGGCGGGCAGGCGTTTCCAAGCAGGAAAGGCTTTCTTCGCGGCCTGCACCGCGCGGTCCACTTCGCGCGCGGGGGTTTCGGGGGCGACACAAATAACATCGGCCGGGTTGGCGGGGTTTAAGGACGGAATTTCTTTGGCCTCAGAGGGCCAGCTCCATTCGGGTCCGATTTTGTTAAGCGCGCGTTCGGTCATGGGGTTTTTCCTAATAATGAGGATGAACCCGGTAACCCGAAAACGCCAGAGGCTTATTTAACTGGAGGAAGCACCTCTTTGAACGCGGCCCCGTAGATGTCCCAAACGGTGAGAAACAAAAGCGCGAGCACGGGACCCAAGACGAACCCTTCGAGCCCCATCATGGTGAGTCCTCCGAGCGTGCTGAGCAGCACCAGGAGTTCCGGGACCTCCGTGTCTTTTCCAACGAGGATCGGCCGCAGCACGTTGTCCGCGCTGCCCACCACAACGGCGCACCAGATAAAAACTAGCACGCCGGCTGTGGTCTGGCCTTTAATGAACAAATAGATGCAAGCCGGTAACCAAATTATTGCCGAGCCCACGTTGGGGACCATGGACAGCACGGCCATCATCGTGCCCCAAAAGAGCGCACTGGGGATCCCGGCCGCCCAGAGGGCCATGCCAGCGAGCGTGCCCTGCACGGCGCCGATGACAACCAACCCTTTGATGGTCGCGCGCGCCATGGAGCGAAACCCTTTGAGCAGTTTTTGTTCGTCTTGGTTCTTAAGCGGTATGTAATTGAGGATTTTATCGAGTATCTCAGGTCCGGAAATAAAGAAGAAAAACATCGCATAGAGCATGATCGCGAAATTCACAAAGAAAATGAGCGTGCCGGCAGTAAGCGCCGAAGCGTGTTTAAAAATCGTGTTACTGACGCCGCTGACGGTCTCGCCCACGCGGCTGATGATCTGTTCGCGGTAAGGTGAGACGTATCGGTAACCAGGAAGCCGGGTCAAGTTCTGGTTGATATCTTCCTTGGTAGAGAGATTTTCTTGGACCCACGGTTTGACGTTCTCGGTGACTTTGAATGCCTGATTAGCGACGACACCGAGAAAACCCGCCAGCGGCAGGATCACAATGAGAACAAACCCGAGGAGCGTCAGTCCTGATGCGGCGCCGGCGCGTCCTCTGGTGAATTGGAGCAACCGCAGATACATGGGACGCAACAAGCTGGAGAAGATGGCCGCAAAAACCAATGTGACCAGAAAGTTTTTGAGCATCCATACAAAGGCGATGCTGACGACCGCTACGAGAAGTAAAAGGAAGGCTTTTTGAAAAGATTCCGCTTTCATGCGGACGCATCATAGCGCATGGATAGGAATTTTGTTCGGTCAGATCGTGAAATGTCCGAGTGGAAAGGCGCGACCATTGATCAGCGCGTCGACACGGTGGCGGCCTGGATAATGTTTGCGGGTTGTCATGGTTCGGAGGGAGACGTTCTTCGCACAGTGGACGGATTCATTGGATTTAAGTTTTGCTTCCTTTAGCTTGAACACTTTTGGCGCACTGCGGCCGTTCGATTTCACGTAATGGATTTGAAAATCGATCAGAAAGCGGCTGGCCATGGCGCCGGTGTTTTTTACCGTGAACGCAATGGTGACCATGTTATTGTCCGGACCTTTTTTTATGGAGGCGGCCGTTATCGCGGCGCGCGTTTTGGCGCTGAAACCAAGCACCTTGAGCGCGGCGGGATTTCCCTGCTTTATCATGGAGCGCAGCGCGTGCTCAATCAACCGCCGCCGCTCCGCGGACGCTCCTTTCATCCAACGCGCGGCCGTTTCGATCAGGAGAGCCGGATGATCTTTGCCGATGTCGTTCAAATTGTTGGCGACCGAGCGCCGCACGTAGAGAGCCGGATCGTCTTTGAGCAGTTCGAGGAGTTCCAGCACGGGCCGCGGGTCTTTTTGGAAAGCGCGCAAACGCGACGCCCACGGCAGTCGCGGCCGCGTTCCTTCGGAAACCAAGCGCCGCACATGCGCGCTCTTGTCGCGCGCCCACGTCTTGAGGCGGTCGAGCACCGCCTCGGGATGACGTTCCAAGTAAGGACGAATGCTGAACTCGGCCGTGAAACGCTGAGTAAGCTCGTATTGCGCTTTCAGAGAGTGCTCCAAGTGGTCCAATCCATGTTCGGCCACATAGAACAGATACGGCATGTAAAGAAAAACGGACATGCCGAAATTTTCGGTGCGCTCCAACTTGGGGCCGATGGAAGCCAGCAGAATGCCGATGGCCTTCTTGTAGTCCGACGGTAAATGGCGATGGAGCGCTTTGGCGATGTGGCGTCCGCGCGGCATGAGCTCAAGCGCTTCGTAACCGTTTAATACATCAGCGAGAAAGGATTTGGCGGGAAAAGCGGGATGCACCGTGGTGATCATGCCCGCTATTTTTTTTGGGACGTCCGGGCCGAAGTGGTTCTTTAGAAGCTCGGCCATAAAACTAGTGGTCGCGTCGACGCCACCGGAATTTGTGACGTTTCGGCTGCTGCTGGTTGGAATGCGGGTGCTGGTTCTGTTGATGCGGTTGTTGAGGCCGGTTCGGTTGGTGCGGCTGGCCCGATTGATGTGATGGGTGTTGTTGATGCGGTTTGTGCGGTTGATGGGGCTGATGCCGCTGCCCATGGTGCTGTTTCTGTCTCTGATGGTGATGCTGTTGTTGAGACGGTGCATTGGACGGAAACATTTTCGGTTGTTTGTCGTAGGGAAAATCCGGGATAACGCCGCGCGGGATCGGTTTCTTGATGAAGTTCTCGATTTTTTTCAGAAACTGTTCTTCGTCGGGCGAGACCAGCGTGAACGCTTCGCCAATGGCTTGCGCGCGGCCGGTGCGTCCGATGCGGTGCACGTAGTCCTCCGGGTGGCGCGGCACGTCGAAATTGATCACGTGGCTGATGTCTTTCACGTCAATGCCGCGCGCCGCGATATCGGTAGCGACCAGGATCTGGTAACGGCGGTCTTTAAATCCCTGCAGCGCTTGCTGGCGCTGCGCTTGGCTGCGGTTCGAATGAATGACCGCGGCTTTCTTGTTCCAGTCTTGCAGCGTGCGCAGCAGTTTGTTCGCGCCATGTTTCGTGCGCGTGAAAATGAGCGCCGACGTCATGTTGCCCAATTCCAAGATCGCCTGCAGCAGCGCCTTTTTCTGGCCTTGCGGTACCGGATAGACCATCTGGGTCACATTGGCGGAGGTGGCGGTTGAAGAAGGCGACAAGTCCACCACGGCCGGGTTTTTCAGAAATTGATTGGTGAGTTGTTTGATCTCGTTCCCGAACGTGGCCGAGAAGAAAAGCGTCTGACGTTGCGACGGAAGATGGGAAATGATCCGTTTAATGTCCGGCAAAAAACCCATGTCGAGCATGCGGTCGGCTTCATCCAGCACCAAGGTCGAAGTGAATTTCAATGACACGGCTTTCCGGTTGAGCAAGTCCATCAAACGGCCCGGTGTGGCGATCACAATTTCCGGCGAGTGCCGCAATTGTTGGATTTGCTGGTTGATGTTCGCGCCACCCAAAATGAGAACACTTTTAATTTGAGTTCCGCGCGCAAGGTCGTTGGCGACGGAAATGACTTGCGCGGCGAGTTCGCGCGTGGGCGTAAGGACGAGCGCGGACGGCCGGAATGACTGTGGACGGCGTATGAGTCCTTCAAGAATGGGAATGATGAACGCGCAGGTCTTGCCGGTGCCGGTCTGGGCGCAGGCGCGGACATCGCGACCTTTTAACGCTTCCGGAATAGCGCTGGCCTGCACGGGCGTCGGCTCCGCGTAACCGAGGTTCGTGATGGAATGGAGAAGTTGGGGCGATAGCCCGAATCGAGAGAAACCCATAGGGCAGGCATTGTACACACATTCCCGTTTGAACCAAGATGTTTCTCGCCCATAATCAATTCCCAGGGTGAGCTGAATAACGCATCATCGGGGCGTGAACAATCAACTGCGCCAAACCCGCTTCCTGCTCGAAGAAACCGACGCCGTCCGTTTGCCGGAGTCATTGGCCGAAGTCGCCGTCGTTGGACGTTCAAACGTGGGGAAAAGTTCGACGTTGTGCGCGCTCTGCGAGAACAAGGGCCTGGCGCGCGTGTCGAAAACGCCCGGCCGCACGCGCGGCATCAATGTTTTTGAAGCGGCCAAGGGGAAATGGTTGGTGGACCTGCCTGGATACGGTTATGCCGATGCTCCCAAACGCGAACGCGAATATTGGCCCAAAATGATCGGCAATTATCTCGGCGGCCGGCCCAACATGAAAATGATTTTTGTGCTCGTGGATGCCGAATTGGGAATCGGCCCCGCCGATATGTCCATGCTGCATTGGCTCAAGGACCAGAAGACCCCCTGCCGCGTCGTCGGAACCAAAGTGGACCGCATGGGGGGATCGCGCCAATGGGAATACCGGAAAAAAATGGCCGCCTCGATTGGTTTAAATCCCGAAGAGATCCATTGGACCAGCTCGAAGAAAGGGTACGGCGTGAAGGAGCTAAGGAACGAAGTGATCGAGGCGCTCGGACTCTAGATTTATTTCTTGGCGAAGAGGACCACGTTGAAGGTCTGGCCGCGCACACGAAACCCTTTGCGGAGCTCCTGAACATGAAACCCCAAACGTTCAAAAAACCGGTTCGCCGGAACATTGTCTTCGCGGGTCTCAGCCAAGAGCATCGTGATACCTTTCGAGCGCGCCTGCTCTTCTAATTGATGGATCAGCAATGTGCCGACTCCCTTTCCTTGGGCGCCTGGCGCGATGTTGATGTGCAGATGCGCGCAACGGGGATCACGTGGAAAGTACGTCTCCATTTTTTCAGGTTTTTTGGGAAACATGGCCGAGCCGATCAAGCTCCACACCCGGCTTTCCCAGAACAGGCCTTTTAGGAACATTTTGCCCAGGAGCCGCGGCAGTATTTGAGTGGACATGACACGCTGGCGTTGATTTTCGTCGAAGCAACCGGTCACATAACCGGCGACCCGCCCGTCGATTTCGGCGATCCAAATGGCATCGGGTTCGTGGTCGGTGTAGTAACCGGTCCAGAAATCGGCGAAAATCTCGCGATCGGGGAACACGCCGTCGATGGGTTTGCCGGCATGGCCGGTATCGCAACACAACTCACGGATGGCGTTCTTATCGGCCGGCTGATACGGCCTGATAACAGGTTTGGAATCCATCGTAATATCTTAGCTTTGAAGGGCGAGTAATATAAGGAGATCTATGTTGGACATCGAAAGTATTAACCGTGTTTATAAGGAAGCAGCGGAAAAGCAATGGTCGTATCCCTACCTGTTCAATTCCCTGAAGTCCATCGGCATTGAGCGCTATGAAGTGAACGTTCTTACCCACGAAATCAAGTACGTTGGCGGCGGCACATCGTTGCTGGGACCCAAACCCCAAGGCGCGGATTACAAACCTCTCAAAGCCGGCCCGAAGTACGATGAACCGGCGCTGAAGTTGGCTATCAAACGCTCTCAAGAGCGGGCCATCACGTACCCGCAGTTTCTTGAAGAGATCGCCGCGGCCGGTATCGCTTTCTACCGGGTGGACATGGGCCCGCGCACCGTTACCTACCATGGGCCAGGCAAAGACAAGCTGGTCGAAAAAGTACCCGAGACCAAATGACGCTGGATGCGTGGCAGGCGCTCGAAGAGCGTTTGCGTGGGCTGGGGATCCGGCCGCAAGATTTAAGCGAACATTTTGTCCGGTCGGGCGGGCATGGGGGGCAGAACGTAAATAAGGTCTCTTCCTGTGTGGTCCTGACCCACCGGCCCACCGGAATTACCATCCGCTGCGAGGAAGAACGCTCCCAGACCCAAAACCGATTTCTGGCGCGTAAGCGGTTAGCGGAAAAACTGGAGGCGTTGGAGGCGGCCCGCATCCGAGAGAAACGATATACCGCCGAAAAAGCCCGCCGTCAGAAGCGTAAACGCAACAAGACCTCCAAGGAGCGGACGCTTGAGTTCAAGCGCCGCCGCTCGGAGGTCAAGAAAAGCCGTCAGTCGCGCTGGGGCGACTAACGAACGACGCGCATCTTTGGTTCGGGAGTTGTTTTCCCTCTCGGTGTCAGGTCGCGGATCAGTTTCTCCGCCATATCTTTCCCTGCCATACCGAACGCGACGCCAAAGGCGATCGCGCAACCTAGACCGATGGACGCCATGATGATTGTCATGGAATTCGTCAGGATGCTGAGATCGAACCCCAATGTTTCCAGGGCCATGAAGCCCGAGAACAAGATCACGAGACCATGCGTAATCCGCTGCAACGCCAGCGAGCTCTTAATATGGTTCGCATCGGCGGCGCGGCATACGATTCCGCCGGCAAGGTCACCGAGATAAAGACCTCCTGCCAGGATGAGCACCGAGGCCAGGATCTGCGGCGCCAACATGAGCATGCGTCTTATAAAGGCCGGCACCACCCACAAGCCCAAGACATCGGAGGCCGCCATCAATGTGGCCACGGCCACAACGATGGAGACGCAAATTCCGGTCAGGTGCATCAGGGATGGCCCAAGGCCAAGCCGGTACAACACGGTCGACACGCCCGTCCGGCGGGCAAAATCATCGATCGGCATCATCCTATCCACGTGGCCCAGCGCAAGCCGAAGCCCGCGATTGACCCATAGACCGATCAGCAGAAGGACGACGCCTCCAATGACCGGTGGAAGGAATGACATGAGACGAATGGCGATGGTCTCGAGTGGGACCAGTGCGTTTGTGAAGAACCCAAGTAGCATTTCCATACATCACCTCTCAGGTGTGACCACAACATGCGACCTTTTTAATATAGCCCCTCCCCCTCTTGTGTCAATCACCGAAAACGGCGCGCGAATCCCGGCCTTTTTTCAGGCTCTGAAAACACCCCTGAAAATTCACTTCATAAAGACAGGTCGAATTTGACCCATGAAAACAGGGCGCAAACAAGGGGGGATTCCTTAAGCTGCTACTTCGGGCAGGGCTAGCTAGGGGTTTTTGGTTTGAAGTTTGGACAACACGTCGCGAATTTCCTGGCTGTGTTTTCGGGGGTTCACAGAGGGATTGGCATAAAGAATGGTGCCGTCCTTGCCAATGACAAACGTGGCCCGGTCCGGGACCAGCATGCCGGCCACGCCGAACGCCTTGGCGACGACCTTTTTCTCGTCGGCAATCAACGGGAACGGAAGCTGATATTTCTCGATAAATTTTTTATGGGACGCAATCGAATCGTAACTGGCGCCGACCACGGTGGCATTCAGGTTGCGGAACGCGGTGATGTCATCGCGCAGGCCACAGGCCTCGGCGGTGCAGCCCGGTGTGTCGTTTTTGGGATAGAAGTAGAGCACGATTGGCGCCTTGTCGAGCCATTCGTTCAACCGAAACGTGGTGCCGTCGCTGAGGGGTGCCGAGACGTTGGGCGCTTTGTCGCCTTCTTTCAGCGCCGCTCCCGCGGGAATGATCATCGCGGTCAATGAAATGAAAAGCGCTGCCAGTTTTTTAATTGGTCTCATAATTCATCCCTCCGGTTCCACAATTCAATCACGTCGCGGGGGCCATTCTTGCTGGTCCCCAAAATACTGATAGATCCGGTGGAAGATGCCAAAATTTTGGCGTTTACGACCGGCATTCCCACCCACCGCGCGGCCAGCACGCGCGTGAAATGGCCATGGGAAAACAGCGCCACATTTCCATTGGTTTCGCGCAGCGAAGCAATTAAACGGTCGGCGCGCGCGGTCACCTGTTGGGGGGATTCGCCATTCGGACAGCCATGCTCAAAAATCATCCAGCCCGGGTGGCGCGCCACAATTTCCTTCGAAAGCAAACCCTCATAGTCGCCGTAGTCCCATTCGCGCAGGTCGTCCGTCACTTCCATTCTCGCGCCGATGCCGGCCAGTTCGCAGGTGCGTCGTGCGCGTTGGCGCGGACTTGATAACACGCGTTCGAACATCACGCCGCGCAAATTTTTTTCCAAAGCGCGCGCTTCTTGTTCACCATGAGCCGTAAGGGGAACATCGGTGGTCCCGGTGTGCTTTCCCGAGATCGTCCATTCCGTCTGGCCGTGCCGCAATAAATAAATTTTATCTGCCATATACCGGTGCTGATTGTACGGGTTTTATTGATTCTTCTTACATTTTTGTTAGGTGAATTTTTTCCGCACATCGAGTTTGAAGCAGAGGGCAATCAAGGTTAAATCAGGCCGCAAAGGAAGAGCGCCCGCTTTGCAAGCGGCCCGGGGATTTGGGATTCTCGGCCCATGAGCGGCATTATTGAATTGGCCTTCCTGATCCTGTTTGGCGCGACGGTCATTGTGGCGTTTGGCTCCCGGCTCAAGTTGCCAGTCGAATTGTTGTTGCTGGGCGGAAGCCTCGTGCTCGGCTTCATTCCCGGCCTGCCCGTCATTGCGCTCCAGCCCGAATTGGTCTTCCTGTTGTTCCTCCCGCCGATCCTGTTTCAAGCGGCGTATTTCACGTCGTGGCGCGATTTCAAAGCGAACAAACGGCCGATCGCGCTGTTGGCCGTCGGGCTCGTTCTATTCACAACAGTCGTGGTCGCCGTGGTCGTGAAATACCTGGTCCCGTCCATGCCGTGGGCGCTTGCGTTTATGTTGGGCGCCATGGTGTCTCCGCCCGACGCATCGGCCGCGACCGCCATTACGCGCAAGCTCGGCGTGCCGCGCCGGCTCGTCACGATCATTGAAGGCGAAAGCCTGGTCAATGACGCCACCGCGCTGGTCGCTTACCGCTTCGCGCTCGCGGCCGCCTTGACCGGCGTATTTTCCTTGGGCGCGTCCGTGCTGCGGTTGTTGTGGGTGGGGGCGGGCGGCGTGGTGGTCGGTTGGATGACTGGTTTCTTGGCTTTCTGGTTGTTAAAAAAACTGGAAGAGACGCGCGCGCAGATCCTGCTTTCACTCATCACGGCGTTTGGCGCCTACGTGTTCGGCGAACTGCTGCAAGTCTCGGGCGTGATTGCGACCGTGACCGCGGGGCTCTATTTCGGGCGCCATTTGCCGGGCCAGAGCACGCCGCAGACACGCGTGGAAGGGAAAGCCAATTGGGACTTCGTGGTGTTTGTGATCAACGCGTTTGTATTTACGATGATCGGACTGCAGTTGCGCAGCGTGATGTCGCATTTGTCGGATTATTCGCGGGTCGATTTGTTGTTGTACGCGGCGGTCGTGAACGCGGCCGTGATCATTGTAAGGTTTGCCTGGGTTTTCCCGGCCACCTATGTTCCGCGCTGGATTTTTCCAAGCTTGCGGCGCACGGACCCGGCGCCGCCGTGGCAGGTGCTCGTCGTGTTGGGATGGACCGCCATGCGCGGCATCGTTTCGCTGGCCGCGGCCATGGCGCTGCCGGAGACGCTGCCGTCCGGAGAACCTTTTCCGCACCGCCATCTGCTTATTTTTATCACCTACACGGTGATCTTGGTGACGCTCATTTTGCCATCGCTCACTTTGCCATCGCTTTTGCGGCGGCTCGGCATCAAGAACGATGACGAGAACCGGCGCGAAGAAATCCGTTCGCGCATTTCGATCATGGAGTCGGCAATCGAGATGCTTTCTCAGGGAGGGGACGGCCCGCGTTATTCCAGGGACCATGTGGAACAATTGCGCCAGAGGTACGCGCGCCGGCTAAAAATCTTGCAATCCAACATGGCTGACCAGGCCTTTTCACCGATCAACGATGAAGACCAACAGCGCCGGCGTTTGTTGCGCGACCTGATCCGCAGCGAGCGTTCGGCGTTGGAGAGGCAGCGGGCCGAAGGCTTGATGCACGATGAAGTATTTCATGCGATTGCCAACGAATTGGATTTGGAAGAGCTCCGCTTGAACACCCAGCGGATTTAGCGCGATGCTATGTTTTCCGTGAATTTATTTGCATGATTTGTCTCATGAAAAAAACCGCGCTCGCCTTTTTTGTTTTTTCGTTCTTTGTCGCCGCCTTGCACGCCAATACCGCCCAGATTAAAAGCTTTCGCGGAGACGTTGTGGTCAAATCCGCCGGAAAAAAAGGCTGGTCCAAGGCGGTCCCCGGCCAGAAAATCCGCCGCAACGACCGCGTGCATGTGAAGGGCGGCGCGGTGGCGCAATTGGAGTTCGCGTCCGGCGCCATGGTGCTGGTGAAAGAAAATTCCCGGTTTTCCCTGCTGCGCTACAAAAACAACGACATGCTTTCTTTCGCGATCGGTGAATTCCTGATCGGTCTCAAGAGAAAATTGAAAAAAGACGAAAAATTCCGCGTGCGCACGCCGGCCGCGGTGGCCGCGGTGCGCGGAACGGTGTTCTGGGGGAAATCGGACGATTTGCAAACCAGCCGCTACGCCTGCCTGACCGGTTCCATCGACATCTGGGCGAAAAACAAGACCGTCACGCTGAAACCCGGTCAACAGACCGCCATCGATATGAATTACCCGCCGCTCGATCCTTCCGAATCAAATATCCCGGCTGACTTCATCAAGACGTTTGAAGTCGACGGTTCTCTTCAGGGAATGGACGAACTGATCGCAGCCGAATCCGCGCCTCAGTAAGAGACGCTGATGATTTTGTTTTCGCCTTGTATTTAATGGTTAATCCGTTCACAATTATTCCACATCATGGCGCTCGGATTATTCCACTTTCAACTGCTTCATACCGTCCTCGAACAAATCCATTTCATTTACGAAGAAGACCAGCTCGGTGAAATGGTGCTGCGCAGCATTTCCGCCGCGTTGAACGCCGAAGGCGGAACCTTGTTCTGTTTGCGGGCCGACAACTCGCTTCAACCCATCGCCTCGCACGGCGTTTCGTTGGACCGTTTGAAACTGCTCAAGTTTGAAGTTGGTATCGGCGTGGTTGGATGGGTGGTCAAACACGGCCAAGGCGTCAAAGTGGACACGCCCGCCCAGGACCAGCGTTTCGCCGGCAGTGTCGACGTGATCACCGGTTTCAAGACCAAAAACATTTTGGCGGCCCCCGTGCTTTCCAAAGGACGCGTGGTGGGCGTCATCGAATTCCTCAACCGCAAAGACGGACCTTTCTCGATCCCCGACATGGAGCTGGTTTCGATGCTTGGCCGCGAAGTGGGCATCGCGTTTGAAAACGTGGCCTTGATCCGCGAGTTGCGGAAAACGCGCGCGCTGCTGGATGCCATGACCGACAGTTTCTCGGCGGGGATCATTGTGGTGGACCAGCACCGCCGTTTCCTGCGTTTGAACGTCAGCGCCTTGAAAATGCTGGGCGTGAAAGAACCGGAAGAACAATGGCTCATGAAGCCGATGGAAAAACTTTTTTCCGAAGGGACGCCGCTCTTCGGCGCGTTGCAAGGCGCGATCGAAAGCAAGGAAACCAAGTCCCGCCTCGAATTTCGCATGACACTAAACGGCTCCGAGCGCGTGATCGGTTATTCGGCGACGCCCGTGTGCGACAAGTCCGGCGAGCGCCTCGGTTCCGCGATTTTGTTCCAAGACATCACCGCCTACGTAAAACCCGCCAAATAGTTTCGTTACACCTTTTGCGTTTTCCAGCGTCCCCGCCGGAACAACACCGCGCTCACCACCGCCAATGCTGAAAAAGCCAGCGTGTTCGCCAGGAACGTGCCCGACGGTCCCATCCCGCCGTGAACGGCCAGCACATACGCCATGGGGACCCCGAACATCCAGAACACAAAGAAGTTGATCCACGTCGGCGTCCACGTGTCGCCGGCGCCGTTAAACGATTGCGTGATCACCATGCCAAACGCGTAGAACGGGAAGCCGCAAGAGAGCGTCCGCAAGCAGGAGATCGCGTAACCCGCAACGATGGGATCGTGCGTGAACCAGCCCACAATAATAGGAGCGAACACCAGGAACAAAATGCCCATTACGCCCAGGAAAGCGAGATTGTAAAAACCCGCCAGCCACACGGCTTTTTCGGCGCGCTCCGGTTTCTTGGCGCCAAGCGATTGCCCGACCATGGTGGCCGCCGCGTTGCTTAGCCCGAACGCTGGAAAGATCGCAAACAAAATGGTGCGGATGCCGATCGTGTAGCCCGCCGTGGCGTCACTGCCAAACATGGCGACCACGCGGGCCAATCCGACCCAGCTCGCCGTCGAAATAAAGATCTGGAACGTGCCCGATCCCGAGAGTTTCATGATCCGCCACATGACGCCCGCGTCGATGGTCCAGTGGTGTTTTTGGACTTTGATACGTCCCTTCCCGCGGAACAAATGCGATAGCGTGTAAGCGGCGCCGATGGCGCGCGAAAGCGTGGTCGCGTAAGCCGCCCCCGTCACGCCGAGCGCGGGTATAAAAAGAAATCCGTTAATGAAGCAGGGCGCAAGAACGAGGTTGATTCCATTCGCTAGGAAGAGCGCGCGCATCGCAATGGTGCCGTCACCCGCGCCGCGCATGACCGCGTTTCCGAGGAACAGAAAAATAATCGCCGCGTTGCCCGCAAACATCACGCGCGCGTATGGGCCGCCAGTTGCAATCACATCAGGTTGAGCGCCCATCAACGTGAGCAGTGTCGGCGCCAACGGGATGCCAACCAAACCAATCAGGATTGAAACAATCAGACCCAGGCACAACACCTGCACCGCCGTTTTGGCGGCCGCTTCGGGATCATGCTCGCCCACGCGCCGTGACATCATAGCCATGGCGCCGATGCTGAGTCCAAACGCGATGGTGTAGACGATGGTCAACAACGATTCTGTAAGGCCAATGGTCGCAATTGCGTTGGGCCCCAATTTTCCGACGAAGAAAATATCGGTGACCGCGAACACGCTCTCCATGAGCATCTCGAGCACCATCGGAATGCCGAGCAACACCACCGCTTTGCTGATGGAGCCTTCGGTGTAATCGCGTTGTTCGCCTTTGATCGATTCGACGAGCGTGCGCCAGATCTTGGTCATAGTTGGCATACGTTTGAGAGGGGCGGTTGAATTACTTCGGTTCGGGCGTGGCCGTGTTCGGAATGTACTGCGTGTCCTTGAGGCGGGCCGCGTCCGATTCGATGTAGGGATACGTGATCTCGCGCGATTTGTCTTTCTTGCCCAAATAATAATGAAGCACCGTATTTAACTGATGTGTCGCGTCGGGTTTTGGAAGATCGTCAAATTCGGCCATGCCGTTGGCGTCGGTCACTTTTGTTTTCATCTCGCCTCGGCCTTTGACCCACGCGTCCACGCGGAACCCTTCGGCGGGTGTGGTGTCCTGGCGGAGCGTTTTAAAATGGACTTTGTAATTGTCGCCGCTCGATTTTCCGCAAGCCGCAAGCCCCGCGCACAACACCGTCATGGAAAGAAGAGAAAGCAAACGTTTCATAGGTTTGCATTGTACAACGATCTAATCTATACGAGCTATCTTCCATGGGTATTCTTTTAAGTTGTCGCGACCTTTCCAAGAGTTTCAGCTCCCGTCCTTTGTTTGAGGGGCTGTCGTTCGGCCTTTTTGAGAACGAGCGGACCGGTTTGATCGGCCCGAACGGCGCCGGCAAATCCACGTTGTTGAAAATTCTGGCTGGCCTCGAGAAGCCGGATTCGGGAGAGCTTTCGTTGCGGCGCGGCCTGCGCGTGAAATATTTGCCGCAACAGGACGTATTTGAGACTGCCCACGGACAAACGGTTCGCGAGGAACTTGTGCACGCGTTGCAGAACCTGGGGCTTGAGGATTGGGAAGTGGATGTGCGCGTGGACGAAGGCCTTGAGCACACCAACTTTAATCCCGACCAAAAAGTGGAAAGTCTGTCGGGCGGATGGCGCAAGCGGCTCGCGATCCTGGGGCAAGTGCTCTGTCATCCGGACCTGCTGCTCTTGGACGAGCCGACCAACCACTTGGACCTGGAAGGCGTGCTGTGGCTCGAGAAATTCCTGCTCGAACAGAACTTTTCGTTTCTCATGATCACGCACGACCGGCGGTTTCTCGAGTCTGTGTCAAATCGTGTGATCGAGCTCAACAAGCGTTACGAGGACGGCCACTTCTCCAGCGTCGGCAACTACTCTGACTTCATCGAGAGCCGCGAAAAACTTTTCAGCGCGCAGGCCCAGCGCGAGGACGTGGCGCGCAACATCGTGCGCCAGGAAATTGAGTGGCTAAGGAAAGGCCCGAAGGCGCGCACCACCAAACAGAAAGCGCGCATCGACCGCGCGGGCGAACTGATCGGCGATTTGGCCGAACTAAGTTACCGCAACGCACAGGCGAAATCGGTGAACATCAATTTCACGAGCAGCGACCGCCGCAGTAAAAAACTCATCGAATGCACGGACGTCGTGAAAAGCATGGGGGGGCGGAAACTGTTTGGCCCCATGGACCTGATGATGGGTCCCGGTGACAAGTTGGGACTCCTTGGCGGAAACGGCAGCGGCAAGAGCACGCTCTTGAAACTGCTCGCGGGCCAGTTGGCGCCGGATTCGGGAAAAATAAAACGCGCCGACGGTTTAAAAGTCGTGACGTTCGACCAGCATCGCGAGCAACTGAACATGGAATGGCCGTTGCGGAAGGCGCTGTGCGAAAACGGTGAGAAGGTTGAATACAAAGGCCAATTCATTCACGTGGCGGGTTGGGCCACGCGGTTTTTGTTCACGGCCGACCAGCTCGACAAGCCGCTTAAAAAACTTTCCGGCGGCGAACAATCGCGCGTGTTGATCGCGCGGTTGATGCTCAAACCCGCCGACATTCTTCTGCTGGATGAGCCCACCAACGATCTCGACATCAATTCATTGGAAGTGCTCGAGCAAAGCATGCAGGACTTTTCCGGCGCGCTCGTGCTGGTCACGCACGACCGCTACCTGCTCGACCGCGTGAGCAAAAACATTTTGTCATTGGATGGAAAAGGGAACGCGCGTTTCTTCGCCGATTTGCCCCAGTGGGAAGACGCGATGGCGGAGGAGCCGGAAACCGCTCCGCCGGCGGTCGCCAAACAGCGCGGCGACCAAGCCGCGCCATCGAAGCAAGACGCCAAGGCGCTAAAGAAGTTGGAAGAGGAAATTAAGTTGGTTGAAGAGCAATGCCAAAAGGCCCGCGCCGCTTTGGAAGACCCGTCGGTCGCGTCCAACGCCGCCGAGTTATTTTCACGCGGCGAAGTGTTGAAGGCGCTTCAGAAAAACCTCGATGGTTTGTTGGCGCGCTATTTGAACTCAAACTCCTGAATAATGGGCGCGCGCCCGCCGCCCGCGAACGAGGAATCGAGAACGACGAATTTGACGCCCATCTTCACCTTATCGCCGACCACGGGTTGCTTGGAATGGGCAGTTGGCAGAAAATAAAACGTGTATTCACCGGTTTCATCGGCCAAACGCAGATCCGTGTATTCCACCGTACCTGAGGTGAATTTCGTTACGCCGTTGCCGACCCCTTTGACTTCTCCCGCCACATAAAAGGTGCCCATGGGGTTGACCGCATGCATGCGGTTCATTTTGGTGATTTTTGGTTCTCCACATCCCAGCATCAATACGGATAAAACCAAGACCGTTAGGGTCGTCTTCATAATACCTCCCGATAAATTTTCGAAAGTCTAAACCATTTTCGTGTGTGAATGCGGTAAATTCCCGCATCAAAATTCCGGGGGGAGGACCGCATGAGAATTGCAGCGATCATTGTCCGCACGTTGATGGGTCTGATGTTTCTGTTTGCGTCAATCACGTATCTGTTCAAACTCTTTACGCCGCCGCCGATGGAAGGGGCAATGAAAGTGTTTAACGATGGGTTGGAAGCCTCTGTTTACATCATGCCGACGGTGAAGGTATTGGAGTTGTTGTGCGGGCTGGCGTTGGTGACGGGGAAATTTGCGCGGCTCGCGGTCGTGATTCTTTTTCCGATCATCGTGAACATTGTGGGAGTCCACATTTTCCTGGCGCCCCAAGGTTTGGTCATCGCGATCGCGTTAGCGGTGGCCGAATTGTTTCTCGCCTATTACTACCGGGAGAGCTACCGGCCCTTACTGCAGCCCTGACCACCACTACCGCCAGAATTAATTTTTGAAGTCGAAAAGCGCGGCGAGGAGCGTGCGGAACTGCTTGAGTTGTTCGACGATCAGGTGGGGTTGTTTCAGCGTTCGGGCCAGCACGAAACCGCCTTCGAACGTGGAGAGGAAGGTGTCCGCGAGCGCGGAACCATCAATGGGCGTGCGCGGCGGGTGGGCCTTCGTGGCGGCGTCGATTTTGGCCGACATTTTTTCGCGCCAATACAACACCGCGTCCTGGATCGGTTTCATGGTGCGGTTTTCGAGGAGCCCGCTTTCGTAGCAGAATGCGGCATACAAACATCCGTCGGGGTGGGGATCGATCGTGAGAAGGTCAATGTACTGGTCAACGATTGAAAACAATTGTTGCACGGGGTCCTGGTTTTTTTTCTCGGCGTTCGCGATGATGCCGTCCAACACAATCCGGTCGCGCTGAACATACCGCTCAATAATCGATAGCGCCAAATCCTCTTTCGTTTTGAAGTGATAGAAAAAAGCACCTTTGGTCATGCCCGCCTTCTCGATGACTTCGTCCACGGTTGTCCCGCCGTATCCCGCGTTCATAATAAGCGCGTTCGCGCTGTCCAAAATCTTCTCGCGTGTGATCAACCCGTCTTTTCGCATGCGTGAAGCCTACCACACTTTCCAAATAAATACCAACTAGTCTGTCTTGACAAGAAGCACCCAGTCATGATACATACCAACTAGTCTGTATTAACTAAGCCAAAAAGGAGCCAAATTATGCGTTTAATTGAGGTAATGACGTGGTTGGATGTTGTGGAGGTGGCCGGGTACCTGATTCTGCCGGTATTCCTATTAATAGATCTGTTCTGGCACGACCGGGTGTTTCAAACCCCGAAGTTCTGGAGGGGCCGGGCCGCGATCGTGACAGCGGTGACCTTTTACGGGTCCATTTACGTCGCCCGTTTTTGGGGCGGCGTGTTTGAAGGCAAGAGTTTGCTGAACGGCGCAGCGTTGGGGACGGTGGGCGGCACCATTGTTGGGCTGTTGGCATATGAGCTCGTGCATTACGGTTATCACCGGCTCGCGCATGAGTGGGACCCGTTGTGGCGGTTCACTCATCAGATGCACCACAGCGCGGAAAGTGTGGACGCGTTCGGCGCGTTCTACATTCATCCCATCGACAACGCCGTCTTCACGACGATCGGCAGCTTGATCTTGTTCCCGGTGTTGGGATTGAACCTGGAGGCGGGCTTGCTCGCGAACGTGTTCCTGACTTTCAACGCGGTATTCCAGCACGCCAATATTCGCACGCCGCGCTGGTTGGGTTATTTCATCCAACGCCCGGAAAGCCACCGCGTGCACCACGGCCGCGGCATCCATCGCTACAACTACAGCGATCTGCCGCTGTGGGACATGCTGTTCGGCACGTTCAAAAACCCCGCGGACGAAGGCGCGAAAGCGGCCGGTTTTTATGACTTCGCCTCAACACGCATCTGGGATATGCTGGCGTTTCGTGATGTGAGCGCGCCAAAATTGATCAGTTAACTTTCTGGGGTTTTTCGCAGTAACGGAAGAACGCGCAGGTGCGCTCGCACACGGGGGTTGTTTCCTGACGGATCCGCCCATCGCACGCGTCGTAATCGGCGGACATGCGGATCAGTTCGTTGGCTGTGGGGTCGCTCAAATCCAGGAATTGCAGCCCGAGCCGGTGACCGTTTTCAATGCGGGACGACCGTCGCACTGACACGTTGCAGGTAACGGGGGCGCGAAATGGAAACTTTATGGTCAGTTGCAGCCTGGTTTTGACCGGTACCGCTTCTTTCACCACCACCGCCAGTCCGCCTCCAGACAAGTCCATCAAGGTGCCATCCATCGCGTCCCCAAAAAATGGCGGCGCCGGTTTCAGCGTTACCGAAATGCCGCCGAACGCGCTGGATTGCACGCGCCGGTGCCGGCGCTGTTCCTGATTGGAGAGGAAGTCGAAGTCTTCGTTTTGCCGCGCTTTGCGGTCGTTCTTGGATCGGTCCACGGGCAAGTATGGAGCGCGGAACACAAAATGGGTAGGATCCGCCGGTGAAAAAAAGAGCCTGGCTATTTATTGGTGCCTTCGCGCTGTCCGCGGTGTGTTCCTCCGCTGAAAATCCCTCCTTTAAAATTACTCCGGTGTTTGTTTCCCAGGTCGCGGAGACGACCGCGTTGGGATACGGCAACGGCCGCAAACTGGTTTCCGATGCAAACGGGACCATGTATTTTTCCGCGGTGTCCAAAGCGCCCAATGGCCTGCCCGGTGTGTGCGTGATACGGACCATCGGCACGGGGGGGCCTTCCTTTGAAACGTTATGGATAGAAAACAGTAACGGTCTGTTTGTTTCGGCCAATGCGCATTTCGCCACAAGTTTGACGTTGCATGAGTCGGGCATCGCGTACGTGGTGTGGTCAGGTGGAGATCAAACCGCCAAGAACGATCCCAAACTGGCGCGTCAGTTGCGGTTCGCCAAGATCACGGCCGGAGCAAATATGAAAGTGTTCGAGGCGGGCCAACCCTTTACGGTGACTGGTTTCCAAGATGTTTATCGCCCGCCTTTTCTGCAGAACCAAAATTGGCAGGAGTTTCCATCGGCGTTCGTTTCCAAAGACGGCAAGTTGCACGTGGTGTGGGAAGCGCGCGACGCCAAGCGCACGGACCAGAACAACGTTCCCATCCCCGGCATTGCCTACGCGGTGCGCGATGCGAACGGAGCGTGGTCGATCAATGGCGACATCGTGGCCCCTCCTTATTTGGACGTGGACAGCGTGAACGGCGCGCAGTTCCGGCCCTTTATGGTGACCGACGGCGGCGACACGATGCACGTGGTGTGTTACGGTGAGGTTTATGGCCGCATCCAAATTCTCTACGGCCAATTGCGCAATGGAAAATTTTCCGGTTGGAAGCCAGTCGCTTTTTCAACGAATGATCAGCGGCACGCATCGGTGGGACTCGATAAACAAGGACGGATCCACGCCGTGTGGCGGGAAGGCGGGCTTGCCGGCCAAGAATCTTTTATCGTCTACAGCATGCGCAATACAGACGGAAAATGGTCCCCGGTAATACGTGCGGACAACCCCAATCGCAACGGGTCGACGCCGAACATCACGGTCGATGACCAGGCCGCCTATGTGGTGTGGACCGCCTGGGACGAAGGTTTCGAAAATTCCGACAGCCAGAAGAACAACGGGTTTCCCAACGACAACGACACGGTGGAAGGGGAATTGGCCTTCGCCTATAAGAAATTCAACGAGGACCATTTCTCAGCGCCCGTCGCGTTGGCCGGCGGCATCGGCTCCTATCCTCGCATCGCGCGCGTGGCCAAGTCCAACCCCACGAAATTGGCGCTGATCTGGACATTGGGCAAAGAGTGCTTGCCGCAGTCCTGTGTGCAGATTTTCTTCAGCGAGACGACCACCCCGATCAAATAATAGGAGGGGGTTTTACTCCGCTTCGGGTTCGGGGTGGGGAGAAATATATTCGGCGGCGAGTTCTTCCTGCAGTTTTTTCGGGTGGTATCTCCGGTAGGAGAAAATCCCGAGCACGATGAACAAAATCAATACGTCGAGTTGCGCGAACTGGAAGGGGGGCTCTGTCTGCGTGGGGGCCAATTTTTTTAGACCCTCCACATGCCGGAAGGCCTGCACCACCAACACAAAACAGTTGAAATAAAGCGTCACAACGGCGCTGATGACATAGATGCCAAGCCACTTGCCGGTCAGGCCGCGCCGGTAACGTCCCAAAAACGCCAGCGTGATGGGAACAAGCGAGATAATGCCCAGAATGAACGCCGGCGTGATCCCATTAAATGGAAACATGAACCCGGTGATGGTCGTGAACGCGGCCGTGACCAGAAAAAGCAGCGTCCACAATTGCCGGCCCGCCGAACCAATCATTCCTTTAACGACCATGATTCCCGCGATAATGGCCACGATGCTGAGCGCGGTGTGAAAAATAGTGAATAGTTGCAGGCCTGTCATGCGCGGGAGAATATCAGAAAAAAAACGGCCCGTTCGCGTTGGCGAACGGGCCGTTTTTGTGAAGCAGTTGGGAAGCTGGGGTTACCAGCGGTTTCCGCCGCCGTTGCGTCCGCCGAATCCACCGCGGTTGTTGTCGCGTTTTTCCATGGGCTTGGCCACATTGACCACGATTTGACGCGTGCCAACAGTCGAGCCATTCAATTGGCCGATCGCCGCTTGCGCGTGCGCATCGTCGTTCATTTCCACGAAGCCGAAGCCGCGTGATTGGCCGCTTTCGCGGTCATTGATGAGCTTGGCGCTCGTCACCGGCCCGAAGGCGGTGAACATGGTGTTGAGTTCGGTTTCACTGGTGGTAAACGGCAGGCTTCCTACGAATATTTTTGTCATTTTAAGTCTCCTAAGACAGAGCAGCGTCATCGAGGTTTTCTTCGGGATCACAAGGTCACATACACGCTGCGCTAAGTAACAGGAGGCGGGGATGAGTCTCTGCAGGGGTGCACAGTGACATATATCGGCGGTGAGCGGGGAATTAATATCGATCTTTTGTAAGGAATTACTGAAAAACCCCTCTTAAACTTGCGGAATGCGATTGTGGCGCTTATTTCCAGTGTTTCTGCTCATTTCCGGTGCCCTGCTCTCCCGACCAGTATGGTCGGCGGACATACCCCATAGGCTGGCCCTGGGCACCACGGTCATCGGTGGACAGGTCCATTGGGGGTTCGCGGACCGGTGGGCGGTGGAAGCGCGCGTGCTGACCGGCAAAGAAGAATCGCAAGCGGGCACCGTCACGGGCGCCGCCTACGGGCTGCGCGGCTATTGGTATTTTCGCAAACCCAGCCGCGTGCGTTTCTTTCTTGGGGGAGAAGTGGCCGCAACCCGCAGTTATTCACAGCGGTACGATTACGAGACGAACGGCATGGCCTATGGCGCGTTCGGCGGATCCGAGCTCTATTTGCTTAAACGGTTATCGGTGGGTGTCGACATGGGACCCTATTTGCTCACAACGCGCGTGCGCGACAGCGAAACGCGCAATGGGGAAATCGTATCGGTCATCAACACTTTTATGAACTTCTATTTCTTATGAAACGCGCACTTCTTGTCATCGCAATCGTGGTCGGTTGCTGCGCCGTTGTACGGGCCGGTCTTCAACTCGGCCTTGGTTCGGCGGTGGCCGGGCACGACGCCGATCAAATCGACGCCGAGCGCACGCGAGCACTAACATTAAATCTTCCGCCCTGCACCGAGACGCCCTATTCCGTCTCGCCGATCGACCTTGGGACCACGTTCAATCTGGACCCGTTGGGGCATTTGGCGGGCGTCGGCGGCCATATGTTTCCGACGGGGCATATCTATTTTTACGTGATGAAAGCGACCGCCGCGACGCCCACGACCAATATCTACGCGCCGGCCTACATCGGAATTTATCAGATCGCGTCATCGCGGTACTTAAACGCGAACCCGCCCTTCACCGATTACACGGTGCGGTTCAGCCCCTGCCAAGGATTGACGGGTTTTTTCTACCACGTGAACGAACTTAGCCCCGCGCTCGCGGCCACGGTGGGTCCCATCGACGAGTACTGCTCGACATATCCCGACGGGTCCATTTACTATTGCACCAAAACGGTGGCGACCTACTTGAACGCCGGCGATGTGGTCGGCACGATGACCGGTCGCGCCGGCAGTTCGTTTTACACGCTCGATTTCGGATCGCGAGACCGCACACAAGCGGCGCTTCCTTTCATAAGCCCGGCGCGGCAAAACCCGGAGGACCTCTACACGCGCTGTCCGCTCGACCGTTTTGAAGAACCGGTCAAATCCCAGTTGGAAGCCTTGCTCGGCATGTACGATGGAAGCGCCCGGCGCACCGATCCGCCGGTTTGCGGCGAGGTCATGCAGGACCTGCCCAACACAGCGCAAGGTTTGTGGTACGTTCCAGGAACTCCCCAATCCCCCGTGCAGGACATCCGGCCGCACCTGGCGCTCGTGCACGACAATGTGCGCACGTCGACCGGCGCTTTCTCGGTGGGAACATCCATGGCGGCCAGCAGTCTTTCGGGCGGGCAGTATTACTTCAACACGGCGGGCGCTGGTCTCGTAAACCTGGATTTTGACTTGGTGACCGCCGGAGGTACGGTGTATTGCTACGACTCTTTCAGCAATCTTATTAACGGAATTATTTTGGTCCAACTCACCGATTCCACGACCCTCAAAATCGAGCGTCAGACCGCCGCGTCTTGTGGCGCCGGCCCATGGTCATTCACGGGGAGCGCCAGCACCTTCGTCCGGTAATTTGTTCGGGCGGCGGGTTATTTTCCCTCGAGTTTCCATTTGGGCCGGACGTAGTGGCAGGTGTAGCCGCCCGGGTTTTTCTGCAGATAGTCCTGATGATACGCCTCGGCGCTCCAGAAGTCGGAGGCGGGCGCGACCTGGGTGACCACGGGCCCCGGCCATTTCTTGGATGCATCGATTTCTTTGATCAAGGCCTCGGCCGTTTTCTTTTGCGGGTCGTTCACGTAAAAAATCGCCGAGCGATAGGACGTGCCCATGTCGTTTCCTTGACGGTTCTTCGTGGTGGGATCATGGACCTGAAAGAAAAACTCGAGGATCTTCCGGTAGGACGTCTTGGTGGGATCAAATTGGATCTTGAGCGCTTCGGCGTGCGTGCCATGGTTTTCGTAGGTGGCGTTCTTCACGTCACCGCCCGTGTAGCCCACTTCGGTTTCGGTTACGCCCGGCAATGTCCGGAACAATTCCTCCATTCCCCAAAAACATCCGCCGGCTAAAATTGCTTTCTCGGTCACAGAAGTCTCCTTTGCTGGTTTGGATTGTCCCGTCGCCGGGACGAACAACGCCAGGGCCAGGGCGACGGAAATAGATTTGATGGCTTGCATGGCGGGAGTTTACCTTTCTTATTTGAAGCGTTTCCGAAAACCGATGCTCGTGCCACCAAAATAAAGCCCGGAGCTCCAGCCTTTGCGGCGTTCGAACCCCGACACCATTTTGCCGACGCCGTAACCTACCAGAGCGCCGCCGGCGATATCGCTCGTCCAATGAGCACCCTGGTTAACCCGGCTCAACCCCACCGCGGTCGCGAGACCGTAACTAATGAATGAGACAAATTTTGATTCGTGGTTGTCGGCAACGATGGTGGCGAGCGCAAACGCAGACGCGGTGTGGCCCGACGGGAACGAGTCCGAACTTCCGAAGGGTTGGAATTCGTCGCCTTCGGTTTTTCCGGAGCTGGGCCGCTCGCGCCCGATGGCTTTTTTTAATCCGACCGTGACCAGGTCATTGACCACTTTGGCTTCGAGCGCCAGCACGCCCACGCGCCGCGCGTTGACCGAGTCGGTCAATGCGCCTCCAATATAAAACGCGCCCGCCACTTGCGCGGTGCCGGGCATACGTCCCAACCTTTCGATCGTGGTGCCGCGTTTCCCAAAATCATGCGAGTCCCAGTCCCGTGACCCATAGGCTTCAGAGAACATTTTAGGGACCGCGTTTTTCAGCATCTTGTCTTGTGACCCCAGGATTCCAACCGCGCCGACCAGGAACAACGCGTTCCGTTTAAAGTGGCTGGTGGAGCGCGCGGCTTCCGTGGCGATCTCCAAATCGAACTCGCCGGCTTGAAGCGGGGACCAGCTCAAGCACGCCAACAGGAGGGTTAGGGCCAACCAGTGTTTTCTCATACACCAGGTTTGTCGACGGAAATTAACGACGGGTTAAACGCGAATTAAGGTTTTTTAACGAAAAACCGCTGCGAGTTATCAGCGGGTTTTGGGGGTCAAGCTTGGGAACGTTCGATGATTTTTTTGAGGTAGGAGAACATCTCGCGCGGGACCGGGTACATGGTCTCCGACTTCGAGTTGAGGAACACGCCGCCGAACCGGTCTTCGGGTTCGATGGTGCGGAACAAGTCCGCGAACGCCATTTCGGCGAATTGGCCGCCTTTCGGAAACGCGCGAGAGAACTCTTCTTCATCAGTGAAGCAGTAAAGCCAAATTTTTCCGTCTTTATCGGTCGCCATCATGAACTCAATGTCGTCCGGCGTCGGCGCGTTCACGGCCACAAACACATAGGCGTCGGCCAGCCCCTCGGCCACGTTCGGCATCGACTTCTCTACTGGCGCGCCTTTGCTCGTGTTGAGAATGTCTTTGAGCGTCACTTTTTGGATTCCCATTGGTGGAGTATAACGAGTGGCCATCCCGGATCAAGTACAATTTGAAACATGAAAGGAATTCCAAAAACGGGCTTTTATCATGCGCACGTTTACTTCGATGGAAAATCCCGGCAATCGGCCGAGATATTCCGGCAAGGCCTTATTGACACTTTTCCCGGTCGCGTCCGCATCCACGACCTGATCGACGAGCCGATCGGCCCGCACCCGTTGCCAATGTTCGAGGCCGACGTGCCCGCGAGCGAGATTGAGGCCGTGAAAACCTGGATGTCGGCGCACCACGGAAACCATTCCATCCTGGTCCATCCGCTCACCGGAGACGATTTGGCCGACCACCGCGACTTCCCCGAATGGATCGGTCCCGCGCTCAAACTCGACTTGGATTTTTTAAAAAGGAGACGATCATGACCGGCGCTTTGGTGCCGGCCGCTTTGGCGGCTTTGGTGCCGTTGATGACAAGTGACAAAGTTTGTCAGTTGTCATCAACGGCACCGTCTCAGTGGCCTTGCCGCACAAGCAGCTGCCGGGAATAGATGAGGTTTTCACGATTTCCACCAAATCCAACCGTTCAATGAAATCGCCACGGTCAACCAGGCCAGGTACGGGAGCAGCAGCATGCCCGCGGTCGGGGACGTGGCCCGAAAAACGAGGACCATCGCAAGCACCAATAACCATAGGACCGACAAATCAAGCAAGGCCAACCCGATCCGGTGTTCACCGAAAAATATCCATGACCAAAGCCCGTTCAACAACAATTGGGTCAGGAACAGCGCCAGCGCCGCGCGTTTATCCGTGACGCCGTCGCGAAACACCAGCCAGGCGGCAACGCCCATGAGCGCGTAGAGTAGGCTCCAAACAATGGGGAACGCGATGTTGGGCGGCGTCCATGGGGCTTTGGGAAGCGTTTCGTACCACGCGCCCGGTTTAAATCTTCCGCCAATCAAACCCGGCAGAAACGATACGGCAATCCAAAAAACAAGTTTCATAGCTTGAAATTATCCAACAAATGAACGGCCAGCGGGTTCGGGTACTTTCTCTTTTTCGTGATCAAATAAATATTTTCGTATATCGGATCGGGAATAATCCATTTAACGGCGACCAAATCGCGGTCGGGTTTATCGAGGGAATAGGCGTTGACGGGCGCGATGCCGAGGCCTTCGCGGGCCAGCAGTCGCGCGACTTCAACGTTCGGGACCTCGGCGACAAAGCGGGGCCGTAGTTTTCCGGAGGCAAGCAAGTCCCGGACCTGAGTGTACACTTGTGTTGGCGTGGCCGATAAAATAACCGGGATTTGTTCGAGCCGATCGATCTGACGTTTAAACTTTTGCGCGAGCGCGCGGTTGGTGGCCAGAATGATCGGAATTTTCCCGACGTGGCGGCTTTCCAGCGACGTTCCTTCCAGCGGCGATGCCGGCGTTTCGGTTAACAGCAAATCGAGCGTCAGCTCCTCCATTTTTTTAATCAGCTCTTCCAGCGGGCCTTCCTGCAGCAGAACGTGGGCTGAATGCGAATGCTTCAATGCCGATTGGACCAGCGCCTTTGAAAAGGGAAGCGGCATGCCCGCCACCACGCCGATGCGGATGGTGTCGCGCGCTTTTAGAATGCCGCGCTCAAGGCTGTCTTGCATTTCCTGGGCTATTTCAAAAATGTGCCGGGCGTACTCAAACAGTGCTTTCCCCTCTTCGGTGAGCACGAGCCGGTTCTTATGACGGTTAAACAGATCGCGGCGGACCGAGCGTTCGAATTGTTTCAGCTGCGCGCTTAACGTCGGCTGGGCAAGAAGCAGTTTTTCGCACGCGCGCGTTATCGAGCCTTCCTTGGCGATGACATAGAAATAATAAAGATGGTTAAAGTTTGTTGGGAGCATTTATGAAATCTATGGCAAGTATAAATATTATCTGTTTGAAGAATATAGCCGGGCCCGTTAGTCTTTGTCCAGCAAAAGAAAAAAGGAGGTAATTCACCATGATGACTCTTGAATTGATGGACAACGTTGGCTTGATTCAAGACCGAATCAACCAACTTTTATCTGAAGTGACGGACGCCGGCGCCTCGCCCGCTCCGGCGCTGAACGTATGGAAAAGCGACCACAAGCTGACCGTGACGGCGGAGCTGCCAGGTATTGATGTTAAAAACGTCGATATCGAAGTGCACGACAACGTGCTGACGCTGCGCGGGCGGTTCGACCACAACGCGCAGCAAGAAGGCGAACATTGGGTCCGCCGGGAACGCAGTTCCGGCGAATTTTCACGCCGGTTGGAGCTGCCGTTTAGCGTTCAGGAAGACCAAGTATCGGCCCAGTATTCCCGCGGTGTGCTGCAAATCCAGCTGCCTCGCGCCGAATCCGACAAGCCGAAACGAATCGATATCAAAGTGATCTAACTTATAAAGGAGGGAAACTATGCTGAACAATGGAACCGAACTCATGAAAAAAGAAAATGCGGCGATGCAGGAAACCGTTGGGCAACGGGGTTTTCATCCGATATTTTCCCCGCTGACCGACGTGAAGGAAAACGAGCGCGAATACGTCATGACCCTGGAAATGCCCGGCGTGGGGGAAAAAGACATCGATGTGACAATTGACCACAGCGTGCTGACGGTGCAAGGGCATGCTCAGCGGACGGTGGTTGAAGGAGCGCAACTGGCCTATAGTGAATACAATGAAGGCAGTTACCGGCGCATGTTCACATTGTCGTCAACGGTTGATGCGAACCGGATCACGGCAAAAATGAAAGACGGGGTGTTAACGCTAACACTGCCGAAAGCCGAATCCGCGAAGGCGCGGAAAATCGCGGTCTGCGCCACATAGCCACGCTCGACCCGCAAGGTAGGTAGGAATCATAACGGAATGATGGCATCCGCCGTCATTCCGTTATTTTTTACCGTTTATTATTTGGGCGGCAAGCGAAAATTCTTTAACAAATAATCCGTGAGCGGGTTGGTATGTTTGCGCTTGCGTGTGATCAGATAGATCGATTCCATAATCCGAGGTTCCGTGGGCCTTTTCAAGATGACCAGTCCTTTGGCCGGAAGGCTCACCGACACCGTGTAGGCGTTCAGCGGGGCAATACCGCGGCCCGCGATGGCCAGTCGGCGCGCTATCTCCAAATCTTGTACTTCGGCGATGATGCGTGGTTTCACGTTCCAGGCGGCAAGCGCGTCCATCACCTGGAGTGAAACCTGGCTTGGGGACGATGGCAGGATGAATGGCGCGCCGTCCAGGTCGCGCGGTAAGCGCGGGTGACGTTTGGCCAGCGCGGGCGAGGCCGCAAACACAATTGGTACCTGGCCGATGAGCAGGTTCGCCAGTTCGTCGTGGTGCCCGCCGCGGATATTGACGTCGCTCAGCGCCACATCCAGCCGGTGCTCGATCAGATCGCGCGTGAGCGCGGCCAAACTTCCTTCCTTAAGGGTCACATGCGCCTGGGGCGCGTGGTTCAGCAATGACTCCAGTAGCGCGTGGCAGTACGACCGCGCGGTGCCGATCAGCGCTCCTATCTGGATCGCGATTTGGCCGGTTGTGGGCCGGTCGCGCAGCGCGTCTTTCAGTTCACTCCCCAACTCAAAAATGCTCTCGGCGTAATCCAGCACCAGGCGGCCGCGCTCGGTCAGCGTCAGCCGCTGTTTTTCCCGCGTGAATAACGCGTGCCCGACGGATTTTTCAAATTGTTTCAGTTGCGTGCTCAGCGTGGGCTGCGCCAGATAAAGTTTCTCGCACGCGCGCGCGATGGAAGCTTCTTTAGCGATCACATAGAAGTAATACAGGTGATGGTAATTAAGTGGGATCATCTAATTAATAGATTAAATCGTATCAAAATATCTATTTTACAGATGATGGTATCTGGCTTATAGTGCATCCATCTTTAACGTCAATCAAGGAGGCCGATCATGTTAAACGCGTTTCGTCAGCAACTCAAACAACTTTCATTGGAGTCCCGCGACCCATACACATCCATTGTGCGGCGTCTGGTGGGCCCGCGCGCGGCGGTTGAATATGAAAAGCCGCTTCGGCAAATGATCCTCGCGTTGCCGGATATGGCCCATCAAGTCCATCAATGGACCGATGCGCCGGCGTTGCCGGCCCCGTTACGGCCGCTGAATACGTTTGTGCTTCGTTACCTTTTTCATCCGGATGACTTTTTATCCGAAAAGAACCTCGGACTTTTCGGATACCTTGATGATGCGTATATCGTGGCCAGTGTGTACGAACGCATCCTCAGCCAAAGCCGCGCGAACGGCGGCCGGTTGACGGTGGGGGACCCGGCGCTTGCCAAAAATATCCCGCAATGGACCGCGTTGGTTCGCGCGTTGCTTCCGAACGAAACGAAGAAAATGGATCAGTTGCTTGACGAAGTGAAATACCACAAAGAAAACGGATATTCGGCGGTCATCCATCGCGTGGCAAAGAGTAGCGTGATGGCCCGAAAACTCGAGAAAGAAGTCGGCCGGGGCCGTTGACATGGGGATGACGCTATTCTGGTTGGCCGCTGGTTTCGTGGCATTGACGATTGGCGCTGAGTTGCTTGTGCGCGGCGCGTCGCGTTTCGCGCTGCGTCTCGGCGTGGCGCCGCTTATTGTGGGCCTAACTGTTGTGGCCTACGGCACCAGCGCTCCGGAAATGATGGTGAGCGTTACCGGCGCGTTGAATGGGCAAGCAGACATTGCACTCGGCAACGTGGTGGGCAGCAACATCTTTAACGTGTTGTTTATCCTCGGCCTTTCGGCGATCCTTGCGCCGCTGGTTGTGACGAAGCAAATTGTGTGGCAAGAAGTGCCGGTCATGATCGCGGCCTCGGTGCTCGCGCTCGTGATGGGTCTCGACAGCCGCATCACAGCGGCAGAAGGCTGTTTTTTCACGACCCTCTTGATCGCGTATACCGTCTTCCAAATTCGCGCGGCGCGGCGTTCCTCCAACGGAGACAGAACAGAGGCCGCAAAAAAATACTCGGTGCCCGCATGCCTGGCATCGATGGTGGCGGGGCTTGTGGTGCTCGTGATCGGTTCGCGTTGGTTGTTGAGCAGCGCGATCGAATTGGCGCGCATGATGGGCATCAGCGAATTGGTGATCGGTCTCACGATAATCGCGGCCGGCACGAGTTTGCCCGAAGTAGCCACCTCGGTTCTGGCCACGCTGCGCGGCGAGCGGGATATCGCGGTCGGCAATGTAGTCGGTAGCAATATCTTTAACATCCTTGGCGTGCTCGGCATATCCTCGGCGGTGGGTGGCGGCGTTAACGTGGCGCCGGCCGCGCTGGGGTTCGACATGCCGATAATGATCGCGACCGCGCTGGCGTGTCTGCCCATCTTTTTCACGGGCCATAAAATCGACCGGTGGGAGGGTATTGGGTTCCTCTTTTATTATGCGGCTTACGCCGGGTTCCTCATTCTCAATGCGCAGGGGCATGACGCGCTGCCGTTGTTTAACAACGTGATGCTGTCTTTCGCGCTGCCGCTCACGATCCTCACAATACTGATTCACGTTCACCGTCATGCGAGGTCGTCGATGAATTCAACCGGAGCGCCCTCGTGAAAAAAGTCCTCTTTTATTCGGCGTTGCTTTTGGCTGGCCTGTTCATTTCGCAAGCGGGTCCTTTGCTGGCGCCGTCGTTGTTCGTGGCGCTCGCGCCATTCATCAAACTGGCCACCATGTTCTGCTTGGCTTACATCATGATCGGTGTTGGACTTGAATTTGACATCGACAAAAGCAACGTGAAGCAATACGGTTGGGATTACGCGGTGGCGGCCACCGCGGCCGCTTTTCCGTGGATCTTCTGCGCGGTCTATTTCGTGTTCGTGATGACGCCCCCCGATGGTTGGTGGGCGGCCGACACCTGGAAACAATCGTTGCTGGTGTCTCGTTTCGCGGCGCCCACCTCCGCCGGCGTGTTGTTCGCGATGCTGGCCGCCGCCGGGCTGGCGACCACCTGGGTGTTTAAGAAAGCGCGTATCCTGGCGATTTTTGACGACCTCGACACGGTGCTGCTGATGATCCCACTTAAAATTCTCATGATCGGCCTTAAGTGGCAGCTTGGAATTGTGGTGCTTGTGATCGCGGCGCTTTTGTGGATCGCGTGGAAATATTTGCACCGGGTGCGGTGGCCGGTCGGCGGCGGCGCATTGCTTGGTTACGCGATGGTCATTACGCTCGTGTGCGAAGCGATTTATCTTGGCAGCAAAATAATCGATGACGTGGTTCCCATTCATCTCGAAGTTCTGTTGCCCGCGTTTGTGTTGGGTTGTTTGCTCGTTGCGCCCGCGCACGGTGGTTCCTCGCATCAGGGTAACGAGCGCGTTACCGGGGTGATCACCGCGCTTTTCATGATCATGGTGGGTTTGTCGATGCCGGCCGTCGGTGCAAACACGGCCGCGACCACATCGTTACTCGGCGGTGTTTGGCCGGGATGGGGTTCCATCGCGTTGCACGTTTTGGTGATCACGGTGTTGTCCAACCTTGGAAAAATGTTCAGCCTTTTCTGTTACCGCAACGAAGCGACATTTCGTGAGCGGCTGGCGGTCTCGGTCGCCATGTTTCCGCGCGGCGAAGTGGGCGCGGGCGTGCTTGTAATTTCGCTGGCCTACGGGATCGGCGGCCCGGCGGTCACGGTGGCCATGTTGTCGCTCGCGCTGAACCTGGTGTGCACCGGAATATTTATCGCCATCGTGAAGCGATTGTTATCCAGTGTGGATGTCGGCCAAAGTTGAACGGGAGGATTGCGCGCTCGTCGGCTGCACGGTCGCGCCAGGGTTTGATTTCAGGGAAAGATTTATCCGCAGGAATTGTCGGGCGTCCCGCTCGGGCCGCTCACCGCGACGTTATGCAGGAAAATTCCAAGGACCATCGCGGCCGTGAAAACCGCGGCGGGGGCCGCCCCGGCGCCGAGCGCCACGAGCGCGGGGCCCGGGCAAAACCCGTTCAACCCCCAGCCCAGGCCAAACGCGGCCGAGCCGATCACAAGTTTGAGATCGATGGCCTGTTTGGCCGGCACGTCAAACGCGCTTTCGAAAAGCGGCGCGCGCCGTTTCATCACCAAGGGATAGATCGCCGCATAAACGCCCACGGCGCCCGCCATGACCCAGGCCAACGCGGGGTTCCATGCGCCGAAGAAATCCAAAAAGCCGATGATGTATTCCGGTTGCGTCATGCCGCTGATAACCAACCCCGCCGCGAAAAGAACGCCCGCCAAAAACGCGCTGACCGTTTTCATACCCGGCCGCCCAATCCGTGCTGGACCACGGCCACCGTGATCGCGCCTACGGCGATAAAGATGAGCGTTGCCGCGATCGAGCGTTTTGAAAAGCGCGCGATGCCGCAGACGCCGTGCCCGCTCGTGCAGCCGCTGCCGATTTGCGTGCCAATCCCCACCAGAAGCCCCGCGGCGATCACCGCGCCCCACGACCGTCCGGCCAACGGCGCGAACACGGTCCACCCCGCCGCCTGAAACGCGGCGCCGCCCGCCACCAACCCGCCCAAAAACGCGATACGCCACGCCGTGGCGTTACCTCTGGGCGTCACCACCGCGCCGAGCAGGCCGCTGATGCCCGCAACTTTTCCGTTCGCAAACAACAACAGGATGGCCGCCAGGCCAATCAGCACACCGCCAAGGAGAGGGCGCGTTATTTCCATAGCGGCATGCCCCGTTATTTAAGCGAGCGCCCGGTCCATGGCCGGGTAATCGGTGTACCCTTTTTCGCCGGGCGTGTAGAACGTTGAAGTATCGGGGGACGCGAGCGGCGCATTGCGCTCGAACCGCGTGACCAGGTCGGGATTGGACACGAACGGAACGCCGAACGCGACAAAATCCGCGAGCCCGCTCGCGATCGCGGCGTCGCCTTTGGCGCGGTCAAATTGGTCGTTCAGCATGAGCGGGCCGGAGAAGAGCGGGCGAAACGTTTCGATTGGGACCGCCGGCCGGCCGTGCCGGACGTCATCGGCGGTGCCCGTCCTCAAATGCAGATAGGAGATGCCGAGCTTCTGCAATTCCTTGATCGCATAAGTAAAGGTCGCTTGCGGGTTGGAATCGGTCATGCTGTTGAAGCTGCCGTTCGGCGAGAGCCGGACGCCCACGCGGTCTTTGCCCCACACGCCGATCACGGCTTTCGTCACGTCCAACAGGAAGCGCGCGCGGTTTTCAACGCTGCCGCCATACTGGTCCGTTCGCTGGTTGGTTCCGTCCTGAAGAAATTGGTCGATGAGGTATCCGTTCGCGCCGTGGATTTCGACGCCGTCGAACCCCGCTTCCAGCGCGTTCTGCGCGCCCGCGCGGTATTTTTCGACCACGCCCGCGATCTCGTTGGTCTCAAGCGCGCGAGGCGTTTCGTAGGGCTTCATGCCCTCGGGCGTGTACACCGATCCGGCCGGCGCGACGGCAGAGGGGGCCACCGGCAGCGCTTTCCCAGGTTGAAAAAGCGAGTGCGAGATGCGTCCCACGTGCCACAGCTGCAGAAAAATGCGGCCGCCGGCCGCGTGCACCGCATCCGTGACTTTTTTCCAGCCGGCTATTTGTTCCTTGGAATGGATGCCGGGCGTGTGCACATAGCCCTGGCCTTCGGGCGTGACCTGGGTCGCTTCGGTGACGATCAAACCGGCCGAGGCGCGCTGCGTGTAGTACGTGATCGCGAGCGGGTTCGGCACATTGCCGTCGAGAGCGCGGCAGCGCGTCATCGGCGCCATCACGATGCGGTTTTTTAAAAGGGTGGGGCCAAGTTGCAGCGGCGTGAACAAATTATTCGTCGACATGAGGGGAAGCTCCTTACGGGGAATTTGGTCGGGCTGCGGTGAATGTTACATCACAGGCCGCGAAAGGTTCCCGGCCTCCGCATTTCGAATATTTACCCGCCGCACGGATTGCGTTCGCTGCGGTTTGGCCAAAGTTCGTCAATTTCTTTCTGTTGGAGCTCGGCGCTAAAACGCTCCCACGTAAGCCCGTTTACATCGGTTTCTTTTCCGAAAGCGGTCGCATCCGGGTCCTCCCAGCCGACATGCCGCAACGTGCCCGGCGCTTCTTTGGATCGGCGGATTGAAAAGTTCAAAGTATCGGTCCGCCACAGCGCGTATTCGCCCGCCACCACGTTGGTGGGTTCGCACCCCAACCGCCGGGTGTAATCCTCCACGGATTCTTCAATGCTGGCAACGCTGATCGCGATATGAAATTTTTTCATGGGTGGGTTTGTCGGTCATACTCAATTCTTGACGCAGTGCGTCGAGAATTGGAAAAAATCGGATTATGATTCCTATTCGTCATTGGATTGTCTTAGGGCTAGCAGATGAATCTTTTTCAAATCGAACGAGTAATAAAGGACAAAGGATTCGGTTGCGGAATCAATGCTTTCGAATGGCATGGCCCACACGCGGGAGCCGGAGGTGATACGTGTGCCCTCGGTGGGATCGCGTGCGATCACAAATAGCACACCTTCAAGCAACTCATCTTCCTGGCGGGGTGAAAGCCCGAGTTCGCGGATGGATTCCCGGTAATGGGACGTTTCAACTATTGAGAGGGGGTTACGCGGCATCCTCGAGGGCCTTCCGTGCCTGTTGCTCAAGTTTCGAGCCATAAGCAATTTCCAATGCGGTTAGCTCACGAGGGTTGACCAACGCAACTGAATAAGGAATTTCTTCTCCGTTCTTGGCTACACGCCAGCCAATAAAATCATGGGACAGCAGGCTTACATCCGTCCCATCTTTATCCCAAAACTTTTTAATGATCGCGTCTACCAATGCGATTTCTTCGGCCTTAAATAGACTTAGATCAGGATCACGCAGGGCCACGGGGCGCATCTGTTTTTTCCCGAAATATTCCACGTGCTGATTGACCAAACTTTTTTTGTCCACCAACCAGTTCCTTACTGGCACCAAGTGTTTGGGGGTCGGCCCATTCTGCAATCGTTGGTAGGTGTCGTCCGTAATGGATTTTCGCTTCTTACGAAATTGGGAGAAATCCGAAAAAAATAAAATTTTATTCAGTTTGGTTGCGCCAAAACGCGGATCATCTTGCGACATTTTTGAAATGTGCAGGATTAACTCGGCAAGTTTTGGATGTCTGGGGTTGATTGGTTTAGCCATAATCTTTCTCTATCGACGGAATCTTAGCTGATTTCAGTTCATGAGATTCACTATTATCTCTATTATCTCACAAGTCGCGAAAAGCCAATGTAAATTATTTGTAAGTTTTTCGAGGCATAAGGTCAGCTTTGGTAAGTGAGCAGCACATTGCCGCTCTTAAAGGCTTGGGTCTTGGTCAGCTTGAGGGACAATTTGGTTTTGAGGCCGTCGAACAGCCCCTTTCCTTTGCCCAGGACCACCGGGTTCACCATCAATTGGTAATGGTCAATAAGTCCCGCTTCGGCGAGTTGAGCAACCAGGCTCCCGCTTCCCAAAATCGTCAGGTCTTTTCCCGGCTGCGCTTTAAGTGCCCGCACTTCGGCCACCAGGTTGCCTTTCGCAAGCCGCGTATTGCTCCACTCCGCTTTTTTCAGCGTCCGCGAGAACACAATTTTTGAAGAGCTGTTCATGCCTTTCGCGACAATGGGGTCCTCCTTGAGGGCCTGGGGCGTTGTCCAGTAACCGGCCATGAGCTCGTAGGTCACGCGGCCGAACAAGAGCGTGTTTCCAGAATTGGATTGTTGTTCCGCGGTCTTCTGAAATTCCGCGTCCGCGTTGTGCCACGAGATATCGCCATTTTCTCCGGCGAAATATCCGTCCAGCGTGACCAGATTGAAAACGCCCAGTTTTGGCATGGTTTACCGCCTGTTCTTCAATGATTTCTCCGCCCACTCCACCATGAACCGCGAATCATCCAAGCATTCCGGCGGCGCCTGATAATAGGACATCGCCACGCGCTTCTTGTTTTTTGCTTCGTAGGTAAAGGGTTGAAGCCCCCGTTCTTCATAATCCGCGCGGTTTGCGTCCGTGACTTTGAAAAACAACTCCCCATCGGCCACGATCGCGAAAATGAGCCCGTTCCGGTAAATACCGTGCCCACCAAACATCGCGCGCGCCGTGACGCCTTTGAGCGGGCGCATCAGTTCGAGGATGTGGGGGAGGATTTCGGAAGGCATAAGAGATTATAATCGTAAGTGAAAGACATAAACGGAGGCGGACCCATGGAAATGACGAAGACAGCCCACAAGACCGGCACGCGCGAAGAATGGCTGGCGGCGCGCATCAAGTTGCTGAAATCGGAGAAAGAGCTGACCCGGCGGAGCGACGCGCTCGCCGAGGAGCGGAAAAACTTGCCGTGGGTCCCTGTGGAGAAAACCTACCGCTTTGACACCGACAAAGGACCGGCCTCGTTGGCCGAGCTCTTCCAAGGACGGTCGCAGCTCATTATTTATCACTTCATGTTCGGCCCGGACTTCAAGGCCGGCTGTCCCTCGTGCTCCTCCATCGCCGACAGTTTCAACGGCGTCTATCAGCATCTGGCCGGCCACGATGTCATGTTCTGGGCCGTCTCACGCGCGCCGTTGGCAAAGCTCAAGGAATATCAGAAGCGCATGGGCTGGACGTTCCCGTGGGCGTCCTCCGCCGGCAGCGATTTCAACGCGGACTTCAGCGTGGCCTTCACCGAAGAGCAACAGAAAAAAGGCCAAGTGAGTTACAACTTCAGCACCGCCGACAACACGGCCTCGGCCACCAAAGAAGAGCTAAACGCCGAGGTCGCCGATGTCCTCTCCCAGATCGCCGGCTCCACCGGAACGGACTGGCCCACCTACTCCCGCGAGGCCCCGGGCATGAGTTCGTTTGCGCTGCAGGACGGAAAAGTCCACCACACGTACTCTGCCTACGCGCGCGGGTTGGACGTTTTGTGGAGCATGTACCAATGGCTGGACCGCGCCCCGAACGGCCGCAACGACACAAGCTTTTGGCTGCGGCGGCACGACGAGTACGGCACAGCAAAGTAGGATCTCGCGAGCATGAATTCTGATAAGAGCATGCATACCACTCTTGAATGCGGACCATTCACCGTTCGCATCCCTTCCCAATACAAGGTCGAGCGATTGGATTCACATATGATTTGGACATCGCCTGACCATTGCGACTTCTATGATCGCAAGGGGGATTGGTTTATTCCACGTTCGGCGGGACTACCTAAAATTGCTGTAAAAGACCGGCCGGACCTTTCTATTGGAAATGTTTTTTATGTTGCCAAGTTAGGTAGCTGGGACTTGGTCATTGGCATCGAACCCAATAAGAATTCTATTGAAGAAGTTTCTGATTACCTTTTTGAAACAACAAATGTGGTTCCTCAATTTCAGGTATTGCGTATCAATGGCATCGACGTTCGAAGGCGGCTTGACTACAAAGGCTCAAAGGACCCTATGAACGACTGGTACTACATCGATGAAGAAGGGATTTTGAATATTTCATTCAGAGGCCCATCCGAACCCCAGATCCAAAAAGATCTCGATTGGATTGCGGCCAATGTGACGGTGCGGTAAGGGATGAGAGAAGCGGAAGGAATCTAAGAAGGTGTTTCTTACTTGTGACTGGCGGAACGTGATCCAAGTACAGTCCCCGTCTTGGGATCCACTCTTACTACCCAGTAGTATGGATTCATAAAGGACAGGTTTTCATAATTAAAGGAAACCACATATGTTTCTAGTGGTTTTCCTTCCTGTCGATACTTTACTAACGAGACACTCGGTTTATGAATCTTTAGATTTCCATCCGCAGGATGTTCCAGCAAGTAAGCTTGGGCGATCGTCTTTGCCTCATGTTTGTTGATTCCGTCCGACACATTGACTTTACTCGAGGCGGCTCGAATGGAAGCTTCCGTGGGCCGAGGACGAAAAACCGAACAACCGGTGAATGCCATGAAGATCCAGATTAACGTTATCGACGATAAAAAATACTTTGTATTTAAAACCATTCTTTATCCCGACACCTTTGATAATTGTTCGGCCGCCTTGTAAATACTAACTCGAATGGCTTTCTGAAAAAGCTTCTCGAGATATTCTTTCGAAGCATTCATGGACTGCATGTAAGTGGAGGCGCTTCCGATAGCAAAATAGAAAGGTTGGCCGCTTGCCACATCGATAAGGGTCAGTTTTATTTCGCAATCCACGCTTTCGCGTTCGCTCATCGTTTTTGATGTGAAAGATTGCGTTCCCTTGAGCATCTCGGCGCGAATAATAATCGAAGGCCCTTTTCCCAAAAAATAGCGGATAGTTTCGGACTCAATGAGAACCTTCTGTTCCGCTGACAAATCAATTTCGGCCGTCTCATTGCGATTTTTCAGGTACAAGTTCGGCACTTGAATGTCTTTCGCGGCTTTGCGCGGACGAGCGTCTTTCACCACGACTTTTACCACCCGGTACGGGATGGAAACTGCGTCCTTTTGAAAATCGTCTTTTAGGAAATCTTCTTTTACGCCCATCAAACAGCCATTGAGGGGAAGAAGCAGCATCAGAAGGAGTGGGATGTGCAATGCGCGCATTGTGGGCAGAATTCTACGCGAATTCGAAACGAACCAATGTAAATTATTTGTAAGTCTTTACTGCCCCGTAATTTGTGCAACGGCCCGTTGCACAATTGCTTTATCCGGTCAGGCCGCCGCGAAGGCCTGCATGTATTTGAGATTGCGGGGGGGATAGGGTCAGGGGATAGGGTCAAGCTTTGAACCCTTCCCAATCCGAAAACATTTGGTAAGTTAAGCGCCCCTCACAACCCGCACCCCTTCACGGACCCCCTCCAACAAGGAGACTCACGTGAACAATGACAAAATTCAAATCCGCGCCATCGAAGATAAGATTTTTCTGCTTCGGGGACAGAAGGTCATGTTGGATGAGCATTTGGCAATTCTCTATGGAGTTCAAACACGAATTCTTGTGCGGAATGTGAAACGAAATTCGGGCCGTTTTCCGGCCGATTTTATGTTTCAACTAACTGATAATGAGCAGGTTTCTTTGAGATCCCAATTTGGGATCTCAAACCAAGGAAGAGGTGGGCGTCGCTATTCCCCTTTTGCCTTTACCGAAAACGGCATTGCCATGCTTTCCTCAGTTCTGCGGAGCCAAACGGCCATCGAGGTGAACATCCAGATCATGCGGACCTTCACGAAATACCGCGAATATCAAACGCACCATCGAGATTTAGAGGAAAAAATGAGAAGGGTTGAGCAGAAATACGACGGCAAGTTCGTCGAGGTGTTCAACCGTCTACAGAAATTGGAAGACGCTCCCGAGAAGTCAGTCCCAGTGAAAGGGTTTGGGAAAGAGGAGGATTGACCCCTATTCCTATCCCTTGGCGACGTATCCCCAACGCGCCCCTTGCTCGAGGCGGTGGAAGGTTGAGTTTTTAACATCCTGGAAAGTCACAATAAGGTTACGCGGGGGAAGGCTGGATGTTGCAGGGGAGTTAGATGTTCTCTTTGTATTTGCACCTAGGGAAATTAGAGCAAGACATAAATTCCCCATACTGAGATTTTCTTACTTTCAGTTTTCCGCCTTTACATTCAGGACACCCAATTTGTTCGGTATAAGAACAATTCGGAAAGTTCGAGCAACCATGAAATATTCCATATTTTCCTGATCTTTTTTGCATTGAACCTGTTTGGCATTCCGGGCATGGGTTCATTCGAATTGGCAGCATCTTTTCTGTATCAACTCGGTCAAAATATGAGAGTTCGGTTGCAAATGGAGATATGTAGTTTTGATTGGAGAAAATAACGACCCTTCTCTTTGCCCTTGTTAGCGCAACGTACAAGAGTCTTCGTTCTTCAGCATGAGGATAATTTTCAGGTTTGGGAATGACGAGGCTCATAAGGGGATCGTCTGAAATTGTACTTGGGAAGCCATAAGGGCCAGCTTCAAGGTTGAGGAGTACGACAATATCTGCCTGTAGACCTTTTGAAGAGTGTATCGAGTGGAAATTAATTTTAAGGTTTTTATACCTGCCGATATTTCTTGGTTTCAAATGGTTATATCGAGCAAGCAAGAAGATCGAATATTGTTTACCCTCAGTCGATGAGTCAATGGTGGTAAGAAGATCCAGTAGCTTCACTTCAAGGTCATCGGTGTCTTCATAGCCTAAAATTGTGACCTGTTTTTCTTCACTATCCTCAATAGCCGTGACAGATTTCTTGAGTTGGTATGGATTCTTCTGAACAAACTCTGCTGCAATATTCGTTATCCCTTGATAGCTTCGGTAGGTTTTCGTTAAGTAATTTATTGAGGATGGACCAAAGTGATCAGAAAAATTAGTCATTATTTCTATGTCTGCACCGGAGAACCGATAAATTGATTGCCAATCATCGCCCACTGCAAATAGTTTGATTGCATCATTTTGACTCAGTAATGCCTGAAGTAAATGTTTCCGATCTTGTGAAGTGTCTTGAAACTCATCTACCAAGATATATTTGAATGGGTGAAATGTTTTTTTTGACTCAAGTAATTCGCGCGTCGAGTTAATCAAATCTTGAAAATCAACTTGATTGCTTGCTTTCAAGCGCCTTTCGTATTCAACGTAAATAGCTTCAAAAAGGCGAAGAAATAGAGCGTACCGTCCTCTGTCGTTCTGGGTACCGAGCTTTTGCTTTAACGCTTCAATTGTGAAGTTGTTTGCTTTGAAGTGGTTGAGAAAGGAAATAAAGAGGTCTGGATCCGTATCGGGGTCAAATTTTTTATCTATCAGTTTGTTCGTTTCTTCTTCGCTGAGCGGTTTAATTGGAACACCGTGTTCTTCAAGTTGCTTCTTGAGTACTTCAAATATTGTGCCATCCCAGATGTGTGCGGAATGCGTTTCAATGAGCTTTGTTCCGTTTGCTTGGTGCGTTTTTCTCTTCCACTCAATTCTCTTTATGTATTTCTCCTTTGGAATAAATGGGGGAGTATCACCATTAGAATCTATCGCGAAGTGTTCATGATATAGATCAACAGCGGGGTAGTAAAAATCTGGAAGGTATTTAACCGCCTGATCAGGAGAGTTAGGGTTAACATATTGGCGCTCGTATTCGTATTCGACACCATTTAACGCTAACCAATTCCCAATTCTTGCTTCTTCAAATGAACGAACTTCTTTGCCATCTATTGTGGGAATTAGGAACCGATATCCCTCCGGAAGCTTTTTTCTTTTCGCACCAAGTTCTTGTAGGAATTCATCGTACTGCTTTTCAGTTTCGATACTGAATAGATCTGGTGTTTGATATCGACTAATAAGAAGAAACTCTCTCCACCCATTCTTAAAATCTTCATTCGATTTGTAGAGGTCCTTTATAAGGGAAGAGAAATGCTGTGATTGACGTTTTTTGTCAGTTGCGAAATCACATATTTGAAGCTTTTGATTGGAAGATTGCGATATTAATTCATACCCAAAGCCATGAAAGGTTTTTACTTTTGGAAGAATTTTAAATCCAGGCACAATTCCTATTAAATCTTTGAATCTTTTCTCGAGCTCCAACTGCGCATCTTTATTGTAGGCCAAAACCAATATTTGACCAGGGGACGCCAACCCTGAGGCGATAAGATAAATCGCCTTGGCAACGATTGAGGATGTTTTGCCCGATCCAGCGGCAGCAATTAGGAGGTTTCGATCTTCATCGATTACTGCCGCTCGCATTTGTTCATCGCTGAGCGGATATTTTTCTAAAGAATTGAATAACCCAGACTGAGTCTCGATTGTCTTGTTGATGAATTGTTCATTTAGTTCCTTTACATAAGCTCCCTCTGAATTCCGAAGTTTTAAGAAAGATATGAGGGTGCGCTGAAGGTGGTCGGGGAGGCATTGCACTTCAAAAAATGCGTGAGACAAATAAACCTCCAAGCCTCGAGTTGCTTTAGCAAGGTTTTGTAAATCGGTATGGGAGATGTATTTGGCGAGGCTCGTTAGAGCATTGGATTCGAGTCCCACCGCTTGAAGTTGATTTTTTAATTCAATTATTTTTGAGGCGAGCTCTTTTTGAATTATTTTGGTTACGTCTTCGACGAAGGCTGTTGCGGTTTCTCGGGAGAAGCCTTTCAATAAAAATGATTGGTCTTTAGAAGTGAGAATTACAGAGGACCAGATTGGTCCTTTTTTTGTTTTTAATGAATCAATTTCTAGGTAGGGCTTTTTGTGAATTTCATTTTTTCTGGAAATTGCTAATCCATCAGACTCTGTACTTACTGTGTATGTCTTATTGAATAATGATGCTAATAGACCGCTAGTGTACTTCACGAGCTTGCTCCAAAATGTGAAGGATGAGGGGAAATTTAGGAAACACCATTAAGATTCAAATAAAAAAATCGGAGAGGGAGGGATTCGCTTCCTCCCGTCTCATTGTTAAAACCTCCACCTAACCCCCGCAAACACCTTCTTCTCCACCCGTCCTCTCTCAATCCCCACGTCCCATTTCAAATCGCCCTTCCCCGCGGAGATGTTGGCTTTCCAGCCGTCTTGGTTTAGGGAGACGGCGGTCTCGTGGTTTTTGCCGGTGTGGACGAACGCGCCGGTGAGTTTTCCGTCGTCGATCGCGAGTTTGAATTGGTTGCCGCCGGTGTTGGTGGAGCCGATGGAGCCCATCAGCTTTCCGTCTTGGTTGCGGAGAAAATGGATGGCGTGGTGGTCGCCTTGCCAGGAAATTCCGGCGGCGGGGATTTTGCCTTTCTTGAGCACCGCTTCATCGCCGTCGAGTTCGATTTCGATGCCGTTTTTCTCGTCTTTGTACGTGCCGTGGAAGGAACCGTCCTTCTGCGCGTTGATCACGAGGCTGTGCGTGTCGCCGCTGTGCGCCAACGTTCCAAACGCTTTGCCGTCCACCACCTGAAGGCCGACCGCGGCATGGTCGGAAAAATTAAGGATGGCGCCGGCGTTGACGTGTTTGGTTTCCGGGTCGAGCGTGAGGCGGATTTGGTGGTGGTCGCCCGTGTTTTCGAG
>CAYOPN010000009.1:0-55079 GCA_964405835.1 uncultured Elusimicrobia bacterium
TTTTGGACGAAATCTCCGGGCTGCTTGAATCCGCCGACAAGAAACTCGGCTCGTTCGAAGCGATCCTGAAGAAAACGCAGGCCACGAAAGAAGCCGAAGCGAAAGCCGAAGCCTATCGCGACAGCGTGGTTCCCGCGATGAACGCGCTTCGCGCCGACATCGATGCTCTCGAGCAACTGGTCCCGTCCAACAAATGGCCGGTCCCGTCGTACGCCGAGATGCTCTTCAAACTGTAATCCTGGAATGTCTTAATCCAGGATCCATTTAAAAGAAAACCCCCGGTTCTTAATCAGAGCCGGGGGTTTTTTATTGGGAAATTGGATCCTGGATTGAGAATTTCCAGGATGACGTTAAGCGAATACGGGTTGGGGCAATGGCTTTGGGATGGCGGTGGTGAAATCGGCGTTCGGGAATATGCAATCGCGCTCTTCACAGAAGTGGACAAATCCCATGTCCAAGCGGTTCCCCTCAACCTGTTCGGCGATCTTCTTGAAGCGGTCCAAATGCTCACGGAATCGTTTTGTGGCGTAGGGAACGGTTGTCCCAGTGGTCATGATGAAGGCCCAATCGCTGGATTGCATCAACAGCAACTCGCGAAGCATTTGATTGAGCGCGCGCCGCAAATCCCCTTGAGCATTGGAGAAACGGCCGGCAAGTTCTTCCATTTTTTCTTCGGCCCAATGCTGATGCCGGTAAATCCAAGAGTTTCCCCCGTTTAACCACACCAAGTTGTGCCCTTCCGAGCCCCATGTTGAAGGATTCGGCTTCTGCAATTGCCGAATCGGATGACGGTCCAGATAATCCGTACAGGCGATCATTTCGATTTCTTTTTGGTCGTGGGCGATCTTGCGGATCAGAAATTCCAGGAACGCCGGGCCTTCGTACCACCAATGGCCGAACAGCTCGGCATCGTACGGAGAAACAATAATCGGCGGGTTGTCGGTCTTGTCGTGCAGGTGACGAAGCTGAAGCTGGCGGTTGAACATGAAGTTGCCGGCGTGTTCAGCGGCTTTCTCGCGCGCTTTGTGCGGATCGTAAAGCTGCTTGTGATCTCCCGCTCCGGTAATGGCGTGGTATTTGATCCCCACTCCGCGGCGAACACCATCCGAATGCAGATAGGGTTTGATGTAGTCCAGTTCGGCGTCATAGCCTAAGTCGCGGTAAAACTCCCGGTAAAGAAAGTCTCCGGGATAACCTTCTTTGGCGCTCCACACCTGCTTGCTCGATTCCGCATCGCGCGCGAAGGCATTGGTACCGTACTCGGTGACGACCGGCGCGTAAACACCATGGACCGGCTGCGGGTCGCCGAACAAAATCCCGTGGGAATCGACGAAGTAATATTCAATGCCGGCGTCGGCGAGGACCGGATCGACGCGTTCGTCGTAACCGCACTCGGCGAGCCAAATTCCGCGCGGGCGACGGCCGAAAAACCGTTCGTGGGCGTTCGCGGCGGTGTGTATCTGCGACTGGATCGCGGTCGTGGATTTCATCAATGGAACAAAGCCATGTGTGGCCGTGCAGGTAATCAGCTCCAAATGGCCGGAATCTTGAAGGCTGCGAAAACTATTGAGCAGGTGACCGCCGTGGCGTTGGAAAATAAATTCTTTGGCGTTCGCAAATTCGGCGTAGTAGTGACGGGCCAGCGTTTCAATATGCGAGCCGCGGTTGTTTTTGGTTTCTTTCTCGAGCAGGTCGAGGCGTTTGTCGATGTATTGCGCGAGACGCGCGCGCAAAAGGCCGTCTTCCATCATCGTCGCCAACGGCGGCGTGATGGTCATTGTCATGCGAAACTTCACGCCCTCCGAACGGAGTTGTTCAAAACGGGAAAGCAGCGGGACATAGGTCTCAACAACGCCTTCGAAGAACCAATCCTCCTCGAGAAAATCGGCGTATTCCGGATGGCGAATAAACGGCAAATGGGCGTGCAGCACCATCGCGAGATAACCCAACGGCTGGTTCATAACGAAGACACGGACTCCTGATACGACGAAGGCAATTCACCGCGGAGGCCAAGGCGCACCATTCCGCCTCGTACGGTGAACCGTTTGCGCGTGCGAACATCAATGAAAGTGGCGGTGGTGTTGGGGCTCGGCGTGTTGCGCGGCGTGCGGATCGGACGCGAGCGCAGAAGCGGTTGCAAACCGCCGTCTTTGCGGACGCCCGCGAGTTCCACAATGTATTCGTTTCCGGGCTCCACATTGATCCAAAAATCAGCCATGGCCTGGAGCCCGCGGGAAAGCAGGGATTGTGAGCCGGTGGTGCGGTTTTCGAGACGCAACGCATAGTCGACAAAATCGTGGTGCGTCCATTCCCAGAAAGCGAAGGCTTTCGTCGGAGATTGGATGACAAAACTTATGGCGTTGGCGTTGTAGCGTTCCGGCGGGAGCGGGCCCCAGCTCTCAATAAACCGCTTCAGGTCGTCGTCTTTGGAATGGACTTTCTCCATGAGGCGCGGCAGCACCGCGCGGGACGTAGTCATGGCGAGGAGTTCTTTATAGGCGTCGAGATGTGATTTGAGGGAACGGTCGGAGGCCCAACGCCGCAATTTGAATGCGTTGGCCTCGAGCACGCCTTCGAACCCCTGGCCGTTGCGGCCCGTCATGGCGCGCGGCGATTTGCTCCCCTCCACCAATCCGACACCATCGGCAAAAACCAACCCGGCCTTCAAATAGCTGATGCGCCCGTAAAACTCGAGGCCTTCGGGATGAAACAGGTTTTTGGGCACGCCGAGATGGTTCAAAATATTGGGCGCATAACTTCCTTGTTCGCGCAGAGAGGCGATGTTGAAAAATGTCCGCGTGGTCTTGAACAAACGGTCGCCATTTTTTTCCAGCTCGAGAAAAAGTGGCAACAGACCGCTCTCCCAATCAAAAACGTGAAATATGTCCACCGGACGCTTCAATTGCCGTGCGAGCGCGATCGCGGCCTTGCTGAAAAGCGCATTGGCCACCGCCGGCTCGGAAGAGGGAATGTCGGCCATATAAATGCCTGGAACAAGTGAACCGCGGCTTAATTTTGTGATTTCGATGGTGTAGTCCTGGGCCAGGCGGACTTTGTGGCGGGTGACACGGGTGGAGGAAAGTTTGGTTTTGGGGAGGAGCGTGGGATCGTGCGGGATAAGGACGTCTACTTTTATGTCTTCATCAGCCAGTTTCGGAATGACCGAACCTGGTCTACATTTAACCTCTCCTTTCGAACGGTAGAAAAGATGGCTTGAGGGACAGACCCATATGACGTGGGGAGATTTTTTCATCTGTGGACTCGACGGTAATACTACGATTTTGGAACGAAATTAGTTCAGAATATGGCCTTCTCCTGCCTGGTATTCACCGCCACGACCGGGTACGGGAAAACAATATTCTCGTTGGCAAAGCGTTTGCTGAGATTTTTAATGAACTCGTGCTTAATCAAAGGAGCGTCCGACGCTTCTTGCGCGCGCAACACGACCGTAAAATTGATGCTGGAAGCCCCGAAAGCCCCGTAACGCACCATGGGAATAAATTCAGGAACGCCACCCGTGACATTTTTCATGGTTTCTGTGCCCACAGCCAACGCAATTTTTTCCACTTTATCCAGGTCCGAATCGTAGTGGACCCCGACATCCACCGTAACCGTCATTTCCTTGGATGGATAATTAAAATTGATAATCCGCGCGTTCACCAACTGTTTATTGGGCAGGATCACCGTATTATTGACCGGCAACCGGATCCAACTGGTGCGCCATCCGATTTTTTCAACAAACCCTTCTTCACCGGATTCCAAACGAATGTAATGTCCGGGCACAATGGGCTGATCAATCAATAGCTGAAGGCCCGCAAAAATATTCTCGAATGTCGGCTGAAGTGCCAACGCCACCGCCAACGAACCGATTCCCAACGACGCGATGATGGGAGTAATGGAAACGCCCATGCTGTCGAGCAAAACCAACAAACCCACCGCGATCACTACCACATGGATAAGCGCCGACGTAAAAGAATGCGAGTCTTTAAGCGACCGGACCTTTTCCGCGTAAACATCGAGCATGCCGTGCAGCAGCAAATCGATGAACAGAATTCCCGCCAGCACGGTGGATATTTTTGAAACCGTTGCGATGTGTTTTCCCAAAGGCGGAACACCCGGCGCTACAAAATGAATAACGGCCGATGCGCCCCATACCGCGATCATGATTGTCAGGGGCAGATTACTGGCCGCAATAATCACATCATCAATCTTGGTCTCGGTCTTGGATGTGGCCATCCGCAACCAAGCGAACAAGGCTTTTTTTAGGCTCCAGCCGAAGCCCAAAATAAATACATAGACAGTGACCCTAACCAGCCAGACTGGCAGGTCGAGGCCGAAGAAACTGACCAAGGATTAACCGCCTTTGTTCGCGGAGGGTGTGCGGCGCTGGGTTTGGCTGCGGGAGAAACCAAGTTTCCCGGCCATTTTCCCCATCCAGCCTTGCTGGTCTTGCGGTTTATGGGAAGGATGCGCGGCCTTGATGCCTTCTTTTTCATTCTTTTCGGCTTCAGCGGCAGCGACTTTCGCGGCGTTCAAAGCGGCTTTCTCGCGTTCTTTGCGGTCTTTCACTTCGTCTTTCTCAAGATGGCACTTCTTGTATTTCTTGCCCGAGCCACAATGGCAGGCATCGTTGCGTCCAATTTCTGGCATAAAATTCTCCTTGATTGATTAAAACCCTCCGAAGCTTTAGCGTAGGAGGGTTCGGGGTGACAGGACTTGAACCTGCGGCCTCCTGCTCCCAAAGCAGGCGCTCTAGCCAACTGAGCTACACCCCGACTACGCTCCTTCGGAGCTACGTCGGGCAGGCCCGGGACTTGTCCCACGTAGCTCGAAGAGCGAAGTGGGATTGTACCAATTGAACACAACCAAACGGCGAGTCTTCGGATTATGCCGCCGTCAAAACCTGCCGTAACAATCCGCCCTGTAATTTATGAGGGGTTTATTCCGGGGACTCTAGGGGATGTTGGTGCTGACAGAAAAGACTACTTTTGGTTCTTGGTGATCTTTTCCAAATCAGCAATAAGCGGTGGTAGATCCGACTTCAAAATTTGCCATACAATGTCGAAATCAACGTCAAAATATCCGTGAATTTACCCGGGCTGAATCGTCAGGCTGCTTCATATTGGACTTGAGTTTCTCTTAACACTTTATCGCGGAAGTAACGGCTCAAAAAATTTGGCGTGTTGAGATCTACTTTCCGCCCTAATAGTTTCGAAAGCTCTTCTTCCATCCCAAAAAAAGCCAAACCCGGCACATGACCGGGTTCAAATTCCACCAAAACATCAATATCGCTTTCAGCGGTAAAATCGTCTCTTAAAACAGAGCCAAACAATCCCAATCGGCGGATATGATTTTTTCGACAAAAATCTTTTAGCTTTGTCTTATCGATCTCGAAATGTTCTTTCATTTGATCCGGATTGTACCAAACGGATTTATTCGTAGCGGAGCGCTTCTATAGGTGAAAGACGGGAAGCCTTTCGGGCGGGCCAAAAACCGAAGACAATTCCGATTGTGACGGAAAAGATGGAGGCGAGCAGCACGGAAGAAAGCGTGACGTCCGACGCCCAACCCGCGAATTTCGACATCACAAACGAGATGGATGTGCCGATAAAAACGCCCAACCCCCCGCCGGCCATGGAAAGCAGCGCCGCTTCGATCAGGAATTGCAGCAGGACCGCGCGGCGGGTTGCGCCGACCGCTTTGCGCAGACCGATTTCGCGCGTGCGCTCGCTCACGGACACGAGCATGATGTTCATGATTCCGATCCCGCCAACCAACAAAGAAATGGCCGCGACCACCGCCAAGAGCAGCGTGAATGTTTGGGCCGTGCCGGTCAATGTGGCCTGCAGGTCGGCCATGTTGCGCAGCGTGAAATCGTTTTCCTTGTTTCCCAAGAGCCGGTGCCGTTGCCGCATCAACGCCTCAACATCGCTCATGACCATGGGAATGGCCGCAGCGTCCTGGCATTCGATGTCGATGGAGTTGAGATATTTCTTCCCCAACACCCGCTTCATGGCGGTGAATAACGGAATGAGAATGACATCGTCTTGGTCACGGAAACCCGTGGCGCCTTTTATGGGAAGAATTCCGATGACCGTGAAGTTGATCCGGTTAATCTTGATGGTTTTCCCAACGGGATCTTCCTGCCCGAACAAATTATTGACGGTGGATTGACCCAGCAAGGCCACGCGTTCCATGCGCTTGTTTTCTTCCTCGGTAAAAAACCGGCCGTAATAGGGTTTGGCGTTCCGCATGGACTCGTAGGCTGGCGTATTCCCGGTCAGCGACACGTTCCGGTTCTGTCCGCTATAAACCACCTGCACGTTTCCTGAAACATTTCCTTCCACCTGCTTGATGCCGGGGCTCGCCTTCTTGATGGCCTCCACATCTTCCAACGTCAAACGGCTGAAAGCGTCTCCGGCCCCGCCGCGCACGCCTTGGGAAGCCGATGCTTCGGGCCGAAGTATGACCAAGTTGGAGCCCAGGCTTGAGATCCGCGACTCGATGGCCTTCTGCGCGCCTTTTCCAATCGCCATCATTGCGATAACGGCCGCCACGCCGATCATGATGCCGAGCACGGACAGTCCGCTGCGCACTTTGTTGCTTCCCAACGCCCGCACCGCCGAGACCAAATTCTCGCGCACTTCGGTCATTTCCGTGAGAAATGTTGATGTCATCACGGGTGCGAGTTCCCCCTCGTCAGGGGCCACAGCCTGCTGCTCTTTTCTTTCGTCCTTCACAACTTGGCCGTCTCTGATATGGATGATGCGCTTGGCGTTGGCCGCAATCTCATCATCGTGGGTGACCAAAATGACGGTGATTCCCCGCCGGTTCATTTCTTTGAGCATCTCGAGGACTTCGGTGGCCTGTTTTGAGGAGAGATTTCCGGTTGGTTCATCGGCAAAAATAAGATGCGGTTTGTTCACCAACGCGCGGGCGATAGCAACGCGCTGCTGCTGTCCGCCGGACAATTGGTTGGGCTTGTGGTCGGCGCGTTCTTCGAGTCCCATTATTTTTAACAGCTCGGCGGCCCGTTCCTCGCGGTTGGGAACCGCGGAATAAATCATCGGCAACATGACGTTGTCGGTGGCGGACGTGCGCGCGAGCAAATTGAACATCTGAAAAATAAAACCAATGGAACGGGAGCGCAGGCGGGCGCCGTCATCATCGGACAAGCGCGAAACGTCTCTACCGAAAAGCCGGTACGTTCCGGAAGTGGGCCGGTCCAGAAGCCCCATGATTTGCATCAAAGTGGATTTTCCGGACCCCGACGGGCCAATAATGGCCACAAATTCCCCGGCCTCAATGGTCAGCTTAACGCCATTTAATACCTTGAGCTCGGAATCGCCCATGCGATAAACGCGGGATATGTTCTCGAGCTCGATTAAAGCCATGTTAGTTGCGTTGGCGCTGCTGTCCGGTCCCGGACTGGCTGGAAGATCCGCTGCTCGGACGTCCGCCCATTGTCAGCGGACTGCTTTGCGGGCCCTTCTGAGGAACATATCGCGAACGGGCGACAATGACTTTATCGCCGGCGGCCAAGCCTGAGACCACTTCCAACTTTTCGCCGGCCACAATGCCCACTTCAACCGCGCGCGTGACCGGTTTCCCTTCTGGGCCCGGAATCATCACTTGTTTTCCGTCTGCTGAATCGGTGACAGCTTCGGTAGGAAGAACAAGCGCGTTCTCATGTTGTTCAAGTATCAGAGCAACGTTGGCCGTCATCTGCGAGCGGAAAAACGCCGGAACATTTTCGGGAGTGATCTTTACGCCGTACGTGATGACGTTCGACACATTTTTCCCTTCATAAAGTATTTGGGACACAGTCCCTTTGATCGGAACATCCGGATAGGCGTCGAGCGTGATGCGCGCGGGCAACCCGACTTTCACGCGACCGATATCGGCCTCGTCCACTTGCGCTTTCACGATCAAACGGTCCGACATCGCGAAAATAATCGTCGACGAGTCCAGAGTCTGGCCGACCACAACGTTTCTCAAAATAATGATGCCCGACAGCGGCGCCACAATCGGAGTCGGTTTGTAGGTGTCTTCCCACTTTTTGACCTCGGCGGGGCCGTTGGCGCGCGCCGCGTCAAGGATGGCAGCGCGGTCGCTGGAGCTCATCCAGGCGAGAATTTGACCGCGTTTGACTGTGCTTCCTTCGTCCACCAACAATTCTTCCACCCGACCCTGGATCGGCGGTTTTATCTCAACGCGGTTGAGCGGCGTCACTTCGCCGGTGGCTTCAACGGCCCGCTCAATCGTCCCGGTTTCAACAGTGACAATGCGCGTCGCTTGCCCTTTTTTCCTTTCGGAGCCGGCTTTTTTCTTCCAAATAAAAAATCCACCCAAAATAATGGCGACGACGACAGCCCCGCTCAAAACCTTTTTCATTTCACTTCTCCTTGTGTCGAAGCTAATTGGGTTTCCAATTCAATACCGCGCGCGTTGTCCCAGTTCGCTTGTGCCACAACCGCGTTGCGCTCGGCGAGGATGACGCTGCGTTCAAAATTTACCCTGTCGGCCACGATCTTTTCCCAATCTTCATAACTCATGAGACCGTTCCTGTAACGGATATCGGCCTCGTCGTTGCGCTGACGGGCCGCCTCCAGAAAAGCTTTTTGGACCTGCACCTGTTCGAGGGCCCCGCTTAAATCCGACCATGTTGTCTCCAGATCGGTACGAACTTGGTATCGCGTCGACCGCAATGTTTCTTCGGCCTCTTCGCGGCCGCGCCGGGCCGAGGTGATCGAATAAAAAGCTGAGGTCGGACCGCCGCCAAAAATCGGCAAACTAATAACGGCCGAAGCGGTCCAGTTGGGATCTTCATCGGGAAAATAATCGCGCCCTTGCAACGATCGGCTATAGCTGGCCGAAACATTGGGCCAAAGCACACCGCGCGCCTGGTCCAAATCGGCCTGCGCACTTTTTAATTGCGCTTTTCGGAACTCCACGGTTGGATTTGATTCCACGTAGGAATCAATATTTGGTTCTTCGTTGGCCGTATACGCCACGTTCAGGCTTCCGGTGGCGACGACGACTGACATGGAGTCGTCCCCCAGCCGGCGCTTGAATTCTTGTTGCCGGACTTTTAAATCGCGCCGGGCCTGATTTAAATCGGATTCCGCTTCCAGAAGCTCCGCGCTGGTGCGCAGTTTATTGCCTTTCGATTCGCGGCCGGAATCGTAACGGAGCCCGACCAGGCCCGCGTTGTTCCGACGGATTTTGAGAATGGCCGTCGAAACATCGATCAAATGTTGTTGGTAAAGCAGCGTTGCGAACGAGGAATGTAGGTCGAGCAACACATTCGCTGATACCGACCGTAAACTGGCGCGCGACTGCTCGAATTGGTAGCGGGACGAAAAAATACCGGCGTAGGTGGCGGGATCGAAAATCGTCATGCTGGCGGTGCCGCGGGCGCTCCAGTATTTGGTCTGCGCGTTATCGCCTTTGAAACGTCCGTACGAGTTGGTGAGCGAAAGCTGCGGCATGACCTCGTTAAAACTTTCTTTGTAATCGGCCCGGCTTCCTTCTTTGGACTCGCGCGCCGCGAGCAAGTCGGGGTTTTTCTCCGCCGCGGTCCGCACCGCGTCGCGCCAACTCATAATGCGAACGGTCTCTGCAGCCAATAACGGGCCTATGCACAGAGATATGGCAAATAATAAGGAAAGAGAACGACGGAACGGCATGGGGGCCTAGTCTCTGTAGCGGCGTTTTTTGAAGCGCTCTTCCATTTTGGCTTCGAGCTCTTCGTATTTCTTGATCTGGTCGGGATTAAGGATTTTGCGGATTTCTTCCCGCGTCTCAGCCCGGATCTTGTCGAATTTCGGGCGGCCTTCAGCGAACAACGCGTCGATTTTTTCCTTCTTCGCCTCAAATATGGCGGCCACTTTGGTTTTTTGTTCCGGCGTTAAATCCAATTTATGACTCAGTCTTTTTACCATCCGTTCGTGCGGAGCGCGTTTGTCCCACGATTGTTTCAGGTGGCGACGCAATGGCGACGCCCCGATGGCGCCCCCAACAATCAGCCCAACAAGGAAAGCGACAACAACTTGGCCGGTTTTTAAGTTCATAAGTCCTCCTGAGGAAATCCCATCAACTCTTCCGATTGAACTGCTTCACCCCGTATCACGTGTTCCATCGGCTCACCGGCTTTCTCCGCCAATAGTATTTCATCGGTGCAAACAGCTGGCTCTTCCGGGGCAGGAGTCATCACCAAGACCAGCACGGCCGCAAAGGCCAATGCGGGGACTTTGAACCAAAGGCTGATACCGGACAGGAACGCCGTCGGCTGGCTTTCAGGGATACGGGCCATGACGGAATTCACGAAAGCGTCCGCTCCTCCCGACGGTTGGGCGGGCCGGAACAGGCGCTTTTTCATTTCTCTCCATTGTCTTCGTTCGTGCTGGCGCATTGTGTTCTCCTGTCCGTTAGACGTTCGAAGTGTCCGAAAAGTGTCGCGCTTGCTCTTGAAGCTCCTGTCGGGCGCGGCGGAGCCGGGCCTTCACCGCATCCAAAGAACAGCGTAAATGCGCGGCGATTTCTACGTAGCTCATGCCGGAAACCTCGCGCAGCGCCAATATCTCCTTATATTCAGGTCTCAACGATGAGAGCATCTCCTGGGCCTTTTTACCGGAAGACGGGCTGGGCGCAGGAAACGCAGATTCAGGAAGCGTATCGATCGGCTCGGTTTTCTGGCGGGAACGGCGGCGCAGCAGGTCCATGCAATGATTGTGGGCGATGCGCGTGATCCAGGTAGGAAAAGAGGAATCTTCCCGGAACGAGGGAAGGGATTGGTAGCCCTTTACGAAAATGTCCTGCGCGGCATCCTCGGCCTCGGCGGGGTTGGACAACAGCACCTGGCAAAGCCGCAACACGCGGCCGATGTTTTCGCGGACCAGGTCCGCATAAGCGTCCCGGTCAATTTTCAAAACAACGTATAGATGAAGGGAGCGGCCGGCGTGTGAGAGAAGAACACAAGGGCGCCCAACAGCAGCGTCACAATAACGATGGGCAAAAGCCACCATTTCTTATTGCTCTTCAAAAACAACCAGAACTCACTCAACAAACTGTTACGGTTCGCCATAAAGTCTTCCTTTTAAAACAAATGTTCGTAATATTTCGGATCGGAAATTTCAGGATGGTCATGCCAGTACGTTTGCCTGTCCGTTTTCTTGCGCTCCAGTTCATCCCGGCGGATCAACTTAAAAAACAGTGCCACGGGCGTCACAACCAGATAGAAAATAACAGTCAACATGACGCGGGACATGATGGAACCCATGACCAGGCCGAAACCCATCCAGATGAAATAAAAAGGCCGCACCAGCACCGGCGCGATCAGCGCCAGCGTCAACACGAAAGCCGAACCGCCCCACATGCCCATCGCCGCCGGACGGTGGCCCTTCCAAAAAGCCAGCGCGCCAATCACACCAAAACCTATAAATACTGTCCAACCGAATTGGCGCAGTGTTTTGGTGTTGGGTTTCCAGTTTATTCGCGGCGTCATCTCAATCGGCCTTCATGAATTTCTTTTTGTATTCGTCGGCGCCCGCCATCGGCGGCTGGTCTTCTTTGAGCAGGATGCAATTTTCAAGCACCAACACGTCCATGTCGGTGTACATGAAACAACGGTAGGCGTCTTCGGGCGTGTTCACGATCGGCTCTCCGCGGATGTTGAAACTCGTGTTGATGAGCACAGGGCAACCGGTCTGCTGATGGAACGCTGCCAGCACCGCATGGAACTTGCCGTTCCGTTCCTTGGTGATCGATTGCACGCGCGCGCTGTAATCGACGTGCGTGACCGCGGGAATGTCCGAACGCTTCAAATTCAAAAGGTCGATGCCGTTTTTCCCCTTGGCTTCCTCTTTGGCCCGCGCTTCGCGGTGTTTCTCTTGCACAGGGCCCACGAGCAACATGTAGGGGCTCTCTTCGGGCAAATCGAAATATTCCTGCATATGTTCTTTCAACACCACCGGCGCGAACGGCCGGAATGATTCCCGGAATTTAATTTTCAAATTCATTTTCGACTGCATGTCCGTACGGCGAGGATCGCCGAGGATGCTGCGCGCGCCGAGCGCGCGCGGACCGAATTCCATGCGCCCATTAAAATAACCGACCACTTTGCCGGCCGCGATCTGCTGGGCCACGGCGGCCGGGAACGCCGCATCCTCGTGATAGGTGTAGCGCGCTTTGATTCCATCCAAATATTTTCTGATTTCCTCGTTGGAATAAACCTGGCCAAGATAGCTTCCGCGCTGCGAATCCGTCCCCTCGGCCGTGCGTTTGTTTCCGAGCACTTCATGCCACGTCATCAGCGCGGCGCCCAAACTGCCGCCCGCGTCGCCAGCCGCCGGCTGAACGAAGATCTGTTTGAATATTTTTTCCTTTGAGATGAGCCCGTTGGCCACGCAATTGAGCGCGCATCCGCCCGCCATGGTCAGATAGTCGGCGCCCGTCAACGCCTTCGCGTGCCGCGCCAAGGCCAACATCACGTCCTCGCAAACTTTCTGGACCGATGCGGCCAGGTCCATCTCACGCTGTGTCAATTGTCCTTCCGACGTGCGAGGAGGCCCCCCGAACAAATCATGAAAGCGCTGGCTGGTCATGGTCAAACCTTGGCAATAGTTGAAGTAACTCATGTCCATCCAGAACGAACCGTCGGGTTTTAAATCGATCAAATGTTTGTGGATCAAGTCCGCGTAGCGCGGCGTACCGTAGGGCGCGAGCCCCATCACTTTGTACTCGCCGGAATTCACGCGGAAACCGAGGTAATAAGTGAACGCGCTGTAGAGTAATCCAATGGAGTGCGGGAACCGGATTTCCTTGAGTAATTTCAGACGGTGGTCCTGACCGCTGCCGATGGTGGTCGTGCTCCATTCACCGACGCCGTCGATGGTCAGCACCGCCGCCTCTTGAAACGGCGACGGGTAAAAAGCGGAGGCCGCATGGGATTGGTGGTGCCGCATGTAGTGGAGCGGCCCTTCGTATTCGTTGTTAAGGCCCTTGTCGATTTCGCGCGAGAGAAACAGTTTCTCGTTCAACCAGACCGGAAGGGCCGCCATAAACGATCGCAAACCGGACGGAGCAAAACTCAGCCACGTTTCGAACAACCGCTCGAACGTCAACAGCGGCTTGTCGTAATAAGACACATAGTCGATGTCTTTAAAAGAAAGCTTTAGGTCGGAGAGGCCGCGGGCGATGGCGTTGACCGGGAAGTTGCGGTCGTGTTTGATGCGCGTGTAACGTTCCTCCTGGGCCGCGAAGAGGATTTTTCCATCTTTAATGATGCAGGCAGCGCTATCGTGATAAAAGGCTGAGATGCCGAGAATGATCATGCGTGATACGACTTATACCAGGAAACAAACTCATGCACACCCTGCTCGATTTTCACTTTTGGCGAGAACCCCAATTTCTGGCGGGACAATTCGATGTCGGCGAATGTTTCCGGCACGTCGCCGGGCTGCATGGGCAGCATGTTTTTCTTGGCTTTTTTCCCCAGCTCTTTTTCCACGCATTCGATGAAATAATTCAATTCCACCGTGCTCGAATTGCCGAGGTTAAAAATCTCATACGGATAGTTTTTATCGAGCGCCGCCACGACGCCGTCAACGATATCGGTAACAAAAGTGAAGTCCCGCTTCATTTTTCCGTGATTAAAAACGTCGATGGGATCCCCTTCCAAAATGGCGCGCGTGAACTTGAACAACGCCATATCGGGCCGGCCCCACGGTCCGTAGACAGTGAAGAACCGCAGGCCGGTGCAATGGATGCCGTAAAGGTGGTGGTACGTGTGACCGAGGAGTTCGTTGTATTTCTTGGTGGCCGCGTAGAGCGAGATCGGATGGTCGACGGGGTCCGTGACAGAGAAGGGGATTTTTTTATTGCCGCCGTAGACAGACGAGGAGGAAGCAAAGATAAAGGACTTTACGCCGGTCCGGCGGCAGGCCTCGAGCAGGTTTAGCGTGCCGGCGTTGTTGGCGGTCTCATAAACGAAAGGATTTTCGAGGGAATAACGGACACCCGCTTGAGCGGCGAGATGGCAGACTTTGTCGATGCGGTTTTCCTTGAACACCGCGTCCACGGCCGCGCGATCGGCGATGTCGAGTTCCAGGATCTGGACCTTTCCTTGAAGCCGGGCCGCGCGCGCGCGTTTTAAATTGACGTCGTAATAGGAGTTAAAGTTGTCGATCCCCAGCACCGAATGGCCGGCCGCCGTCAACGCCTGACAGACCCACGAGCCGATGAAGCCCGCAGCCCCCGTGACTAAAATGTTCGTACTAATATTCGTCGTCTTCTTTTGAGTAGGCTGGTTCGGCGCCGACTTCGTCTACGTCTTCGCCAACATCACCTTCAAAATCATCATCTTCTTCATCGTCATCGTCATCCAAATCGGTCTCTTTCTTCACACGTTTGACTTTCTTGACGACTTTCTTGACCGTCTTCTTTTTTGGCACTGGGACCCTCCGTCACTAAGATGAGACATTCTTTTTAGCAAAAAACTATGATTCGACTCTAAAAAATGAGCTCCTCCCGCCGAAACTTTGGAATCCTGTTATTTTTCTCCCTGCTGTCTTTTGGGATTTTCTATCGCACCCTTTCGTATTCCTTTCATTACGACGACTATGTGAAACTGGTATTCAACCGGGCCGGCCATTCTGTGACCGCAGCGTTCCGGTCATTTTTCGACCGGGACGCGCAATCGCCAAACAAGGAACTAAACACCCACATGTACCGGCCGTTGTTCGCGGTCACGCTCGCCATTCAATACCAGTTATTCGGAGACCATCCGGCTGGGTACCGTTTCTGCAACATTCTCCTGCACGGCATCAATGCGGGACTGGTGGCTCTACTGGCCTATCAACTGCTCGGGCTCGGTTGGCGTGGTTCCGCGGTCGCGGGTTTTGTTTTCCTGGCCCATCCCGCCCAAGTCGAGACCACCGTTTGGATCGTTGAAATATCGAGTCTCTTGGCCGGCACGTGCCTGCTAACGGGGCTTTACCTATGGAGTTCAAAGGAACGTCCGCTTCGTATTTCCCGCGCGCTGACCATTGTGGGGCTTTTTATCACCGCTTTGATGTTCAAAGAAACGGCCGCCGCGTTCCCGTTTGTGATCACGCTGGCGGCCATAATGACCGAAAAAAACAACACCGACCGACGACAAGCATTTCAACTGATCATTGTCCTTTTCATTTTGATGGGGCTTTATCTGGCGCTCCGCCATCATATTCTCGGCCGGACCAGCAACATTTGGCTCACCCAATTTTCCTGGAGGGAATATTTGGCGCCCATCCACGTCGGACTTGTCATGGCGCTTGGTTTTCTGCTTTTTCCCTTGAACAGCACGATCGACCACCAACCCTGGCTGGCGCCCGCGAGCGACGCCCTGCTCGTGACCTATGGTGTGTTGTTGCCGCTTTTGGTTTTGTCGGCGGCTGTTTACGGCCTGGTCCGGCATAAAAAAAAATGGGCCTTTTGCATATGCCTGATGATTGCGCTTTGGCTTCCCACGTCACAAATTATTCCCATCCGGGGAATATTCGCCGAACGGTTTCTGTATTTTGTGTTGGCCCCCTTCGGTTTCCTGTGCGGCTTGCTTTTTGACCGGTCTCCAGCGTGGGGGCGCGGAGCCATGGCTCTTTACGTTGTTGTGTTGGTTTTACTGACGGGCCGAATCATACCGAACTGGAAAAACGACGGCACACTTTGGGATAATGCAATCAGCCGCAACCCTTCCTATTGGCACCCCTGGGTCCTTTCAGCAGAATGGGAGAAAACCAACGCATCCATGCGCCGCCGTCTGGGAGAACCGGAACCGGCGAAATGGAAGGAACGTGCAGAAGAAAAGTATATAAAGGGGCTGAAATGCGGCGTTCCCGCCGAAAGCGCGGGAGATGTGTTCCTAAGGCTGGCTGAAATAAACCGCCTGCAAGGAAAAATGAACGACGCCAAGATCCATGCCCAAAGAGGCGAGGAACTGAGGAGAAACCATGTCGAGCGACTTAAGACTTAAAGAACATTCCAAGACCGTGACCGAGGGCCCCGAACGCGCCCCGCACCGTGCATTTTTCCGCGCTATGGGATTGGGCGATGAAGATATGAAACGCCCGTGGGTGGGCGTGGCCAGTTCCTGGAACGAAGCGACCCCCTGCAATTTGACACTGAACCGCCAGGCCGCGGCCGCCAAAATCGGCGTCGCCAACGCGGGCGGAACCCCCCGTGAATTTGTAACCATCGCCGTTTCCGACGGCATCGCGATGGGCCACGAAGGAATGAAGGCCTCCCTGATCAGCCGCGAAGTGATCGCGGATTCCGTTGAATTGATGATGCGCGCGCATTGCTACGACGCGCTCGTGGCATTGGCCGGCTGCGACAAATCGCTCCCCGGAATGATGATGGCCATGCTCCGCATGAACGTGCCCGCCGTGTTTTTGTATGGCGGCACCATCAAACCCGGCCAATACCAAGGCCGCGATGTGACGGTGCAAGACGTTTACGAAGCGGTGGGCGCCCACTCCGCCGGAAAAATAACCGACCAGGAGCTCCGCGATATCGAATGTTCAGCCTGTCCCGGCGCGGGGTCCTGCGGCGGACAATTCACCGCGAATACCATGGCCTGCGTGGCCGAAGCGATCGGTCTGGCATTGCCTGGTTCAAGCGCCCAACCTGCGGTGGACGTGGAACGCGACCGTTACGCCACCCAATGTGGCGAGGCCGTGATGAATTTGTTGCGCAAAGGCATCCGCCCGCGCGATATCGTGACCAAGAAAGCGTTGGAGAACGCGGTGACCATCGTCGCCGCCACCGGCGGATCGACCAACGCAGCGCTGCATTTGCCGGCGCTCGCCAACGAGTGCGGAATCAAATTGACGCTGGATGAGATCCAGAAAATATCGCACCGCACACCTGTGATCGCGGACTTGAAACCCGGTGGACGCTACGTGATGCAGGATGTGTTCAACGTGGGCGGCGTACCGGCCATCATGAAAGTTTTGCTCGACGCCGGCCTTTTGCATGGCGATTGCATGACCGTGACCGGCAAAACCATCAAGGAAAATTTGGCGGGCGTGACCGTGAAGCCAAACCAACAGGTGGTACTCACCGCCGATCACGCGCTGGACAAAACCGGCGGACTCGTGATCTTGTATGGAAACCTCGCGCCGGAAGGCGCCGTGATCAAAGTGGCGGGCGTGAAGAAACGCGTGCACGTGGGCCCGGCCAAAGTATTTGACGGCGAAGACGCCGCGTTCGCGGCCGTGAAAGCCAACAAGATCAAAAAAGGCGACACCGTAATCATCCGCTACGAAGGTCCCAAGGGCGGGCCGGGCATGCGCGAAATGCTGGGCGTGACCGCGGCCATCGTGGGGCAAGGCCTTGGTTACGACTGCGCTTTATTGACGGACGGCCGCTTTAGCGGCGCTACGCGCGGCATGATGGTGGGTCACATTGGCCCGGAAGCCCAAGCGGGCGGTCCGATCGCGATCGTGAAGAATGGCGACATCATCGAGCTCGACGCCGTGAAAGGAAAGTTAAACGTGAAAATTTCGGCGGCCGAAATCAAAAAGCGGCTGAAGAAGTGGAAACCGCGCAAGCCCATGTACAACGCGGGCGCGCTGTACAAATACGCTCAACTGGTTGGCCCGGCCTGCGAGGGCGCGGTCACTCACAAAGGGCCGGCGAACCGGTAATTCCGACGCTGATTACCTCAGGCGCGGCGCGCTTTCGGTAACCAGTGAAAGCGTTTTCCGGACGCCGTTGCGCAAGATTACCAGGCTCACCTTTCTGCCGGGCGGCAGGGCCGTGATGCTGTCCTGCAATTCCATCGGGTTCGTGATTTTCTTTCCTTCGAATTCAAGGATCACGTCGCCGGGTTGAATGCCGGCCTTGTGCGCGGGCGAACGCACCACGATATTCCCCACCATCACACCCTGCGGCGTTGCGCCGATCTCAACGCCCATCCAGCTGCGCTCGACATATCCTTTCTGAATCAATTGCCGGAGAACGTCTTTTGCATCATTCACGGGGATCGCGAATCCGATCCCGGAAAAAACACCGGTCGGCGCATAGATGGCGGTGTTGATGCCGATGAGCTCCCCTCTCAGGTTGACCATCGCTCCACCCGAATTACCTTGATTGATCGCCGCATCGGTCTGAAGCAAGTTCCGGAATGTCTTGCCTTGGATGTCCAACGATTGTCGGATGGCGGAAATAATACCGGAGGTAACGGTCTGCTCCAGGCCAAACGGGGAGCCGAGGGCCAATACCCAATCTCCGACGCGCGACTTTGATGAATCCCCCAGCTGAACAAATGGAAAAGGCGTGTTGCGCGTGATCCGGATCACGGCCAAGTCGGTGCGCGGATCCGTTCCCACCACTTTCCCCATATATTTTTTGTCATCCGACATCGTCACCGTCAATTCATCGGCGCCCTGAACCACGTGGTTATTGGTGAGTATGTATCCGTCGGAATTGATGATGACGCCGGAACCGGTGCCTTCCCGCCGGTACTCGCGCGTACCGGGCCTCTGGCCGGGAGTCCCACCATAATACTGTTGATAAAACTCATCAGGATCGCCATAAAAGAATTGAGGCTGTTCGCGCACGTGCGTGATCTGGACCGCCGCGATGTTCACGACCGCCGGTTTTACGAGTTCAACAACCTTCGCAAAGGCGTCCTGCAGCGCCAGTACGTTGGCCGGCGGTTCGATGGGCGTTTTTGCATCGGAAAAAAGGACCAGAGATAGGGACATGATAAAGATGAACAACGGGCGGGCAATTTGGTTCATGAGACGCTCCTTTGATGTCTTATTGCTTTGACGAAGGTTTGTTGGTGGTTTTTTTCGGTGAAAAAACAGCGATGGAACTCGTGTAGCCGTGCAAGTAAGTTTTTCCGCCGACAGGGCCGATTTCGCCGTTGCAAAAAAAACCGCCGACGGGGATATCGCCCATGACCGACTTAAAAAGCGTGGAATCGTGATTGACCTCTCCATAGAGCCGCTTGCCGCGGCCGAGACAGGAAAAAAGGATCGCCCCGGATTCGGACGGATTGCCCGACGCCATCGTACGCAGTCCCGCCGACTGGGACTTGGACAGCATCAAATTTAAATCTTCGCGTGATGTGTCAGCGTCCCGCAAATGGAACTGCACGGTCTGGCCGGGACGCAACCCCGCGCCGATCGCGAGCATTCCTTTTTTCTGATCGAGTCCGATGATATTGCGGATCAAAAAATCTCCTTGTTTGGGATCGGTCTTAAACGGATCCATCAATAAGCCTAAAAAGAGCGAAGTCTGAATAAGTTCCTGATCGCGCGGAGAAAGTTTGGAGTAGAGGTCCTGGATATAGGCGAGCGGCGGCTTATCGTTGACTTTAATCAGCACGTTGCCGTCGGACTCCGTGATCGTCAGCGGTTCGCCAATCGGCCGGCACCCTTGGGCGACCACCGCTTCCACAAACACATCTCCGGTGAGACAAACCCCCACCGCGCCTTTGGACATGACCTTCCCGTCGCACATGATCAGGTTTTCGTTGGGCCCCATGCCGCCGGACGCGAGCCCGCCCACTTTAACGGAATTGGGAAACGCGAAATCAAGGCCGGCCACCAACGCATCGGTGTCAAGCGAAAAAGGCTCTGACAAAATCAAAAAGGCGGGTTTTTTATCGGGCGTTGTCTTGACCAGGTCGCGCCAAGCGCGCGGCCCGGCGTCGGGCGAGGGCAATTGGTCCTGCTGAATGATGAACGGAGAAATTTCCACATCCGGAAGAATGGCCGCGGTCAAACTAACGGCGGGCTGTTCTTCCACTTCGCGGCCGCCGCCGATAACGCCTCCGCCCGTGCACCCAAGCAAATGTTTGATTTGAAGTTCCTCCTTAAGGACCGGCCACAAGTCCACCACATCGGCGCGGTAGGAAGCTGAAATAAAAAGCATGCCCAAATCGGCCTTGTCAGATTGCAGGCGCGATTTCACGTCCCGCGCGGCCGCGCGCAGCGCGCGCTCCAGCGAGGACGATGCGTGCAATGTTGAGTACCACTTCATAACGCCGCGTGTTCCTTGTAAATGCATTTGTTCATAACGACCTTGAGCCCCGCATTCTTCGCCCGCTCGGCCGCTTCGTTGTGCACGATGCCTTCTTGCATCCAAATCACTTTCGCTTTTTTCTGGATCGCCTCTTCGACGATCGCCGGGACCGCTTCGGAGGGACGGAAAATGTCCACGATATCGATGTCGCCCGGCACGTCCGCCAATGTCTTGTAGACCTTATTGCCGAACAACTCGGCGATGCCCGGATTCACGCCAATGACCTCGAAGCCGTTGTCCATCAGGTACTGAGAGATCCAATGGCTGGGGCGGTCCTCCTTCGGGGAAATGCCGATCACGGCGACCCGTTTTGCGGAAGCCAGCATGTCTCGGATCTCCTTTGAAGAAGCGTTAAATTTTGGCAGTTCGCATTCCATTCTTAAGCTCCCTAACGAATTCAGAAACTCCCTGTTCCCATGCCGGCAAACGGAACGCGGCGCCGCGTTCCGTGTCGAGCGGCGTGTGCTTCGGCCGCGTTACGCGCGTCGGAAATTCCGCAGCGGGAATCGGCTTGAGCGGCGTCGCCACGCCCATTTGCTGAAAAAACACTTTCGCAAAATCGTAGCGGCTCGCTTTCCCTTGGCCCGCCATGTGATAAACGCCGGGCGCGGCCTTCGTATCAAGCAAATAAAGTATTTTTTCGGCCAGGTGCGGCGCGTAGGTCGGGCTACCGAATTGGTCGTTCACAATCGACAATGACGGCTTGTCTTTGTTAGCAAGAATGCCGAGCAGAAAATTTCTTCCCCCCATATGAAAAACCCAGGCGGTCCGCACCACGTACGATTTTGGATGCGCCGCCATCACCGCTTTTTCCCCTGCCAGTTTACTCTTCGCGTAAACGCTCAGTGGGTTCGTAGCGTCCGATTCAAGATAGGCACGATCCAGCGTTCCGTCAAACACATAGTCGGTTGAAACATGGACCAGCGTGGCCTTGCGCGCCACGGCCGCTACCGCAAGATTTTTGGGGCCGGTTTCATTTCCAGCAAATGCGGACGCTGGGTCCGACTCGGCCTCTTCAACATAATTGTACGCGGCCGCGTTGATGACAACATCTGGCTTCACTTCGGCCATCGCCCGGTCAACCGCCGACTTGTCCGCGATATCGAGCTTCGCGTGAGAAAATGCACTAACGGAATCTATAGGACGTTTTTGAAAGAGATCGATCAGCGCGCGGGCCAATTGGCCGTTGGCGCCGGTGAGAAGCACCTTCATGCGCGGTAAGCCGGGTAATTCGAAAGCGAGGGCAGGACCTGTTCCAATACCGGATAAGCCTGGTCCTTCGGCGACAACAACGGCTTGGACGAAGGCCATTTGATGCCAATGGCGGGATCATTCCAGATGATCCCGGCTTCGTCCGCCTTGTCATAGAAGTCGGTGCACTTGTATTCCACATCGGCGACTTCGCTTAAGGTAAGAAACCCGTGTGCGAAACCCGGTGGAACATAAATCGCTTTGAAGTCTTTGTCCGACAACGTGACCGCGACCCATTTCTTGAACGTGGGCGATCCGGCGCGGATGTCCACGACCACATCGAAGATCTCCCCCGCGAGGACCCGGACCAGTTTTCCCTGAGGGTGGACCAACTGCATATGGAGTCCGCGCAGCGTGCCTTTGGCCGACCGGGAATGGTTGTCCTGCACAAAAACCGCATCCACGCCGCCCTGCTTGAATTTTAATTTGTGGTAGGACTCGAAGAAAAAGCCGCGATCATCACGGAAGATTTGGGGTTCAGCGACCACGACCCCGGGCAAATCCGTCGGCGAAAATTTCACGCTATTGGATAGTGTTACCGGCCACACGCAGCAAATATTGGCCGTAATCGTTGTTTTTCATGGGCTCGGCCAACTTTTTAAGCTGCGCGGAAGTGATGTAGCCGAGCTTGAACGAAATTTCTTCCACGCAAGAAACCTTGAGCCCCTGCCGCGACTGGATGGTCTCAATGAAATTGCCCGCTTGCAGCAGCGATTCGTGCGTGCCCGTGTCGAGCCACGCGATGCCGCGGCCCATTTTCTGCACATGCAGCTGATTTTTCTTCAAATACGCGGCATTGACGTCGGTGATTTCCAACTCGCCACGCTTGGATGGTTTTAATTTCGCGGCGATGTCGAGCACGTTGTTGTCATAAAAATAAAGCCCGGTGACCGCGTAATTGGACGTCGGCTTCTTTGGTTTTTCTTCGATCCGCACGGCTTTCCCTTTGGTGTTGAAGGTGACCACACCGTAGCGTTCCGGATCACGGACCTGGTAACCGAACACGGTGGCGCCGGTCTTGCGCGCGGCCGCCGCCTTCAGGTCATTCGGCAGTCCATGTCCGTAAAAAATATTGTCGCCAAGCACCAAGGCCACGCGGTCGTTGCCCACGAAGGAACGGCCGATGATAAAGGCCTGCGCCAATCCGCCCGGATGCGGCTGCGTTGCGTAATGGATTTTGATACCGAGCCAGCCACCGTCACCCAACAACCGGCGGAAGTCCGCTTGTTCGTGCGGCGTGGTGATCACGAGGATGTCCCGGATGCCGGCCAGCATCAGCACCGACAACGGGTAATAGATCATGGGTTTGTCGTAGATGGGCACGAGTTGCTTGCTGACCGCGCGCGTGAGCGGATAAAGCCGTGTGCCGGACCCACCGGCAAGAATTATTCCTTTCATTATTTCACCGATAACCCCAGCCGTTCCCGCCGGTATTTTCCTGATTGCACGCTTTCGCACCATTCCTTGTTGTCGATGTACCACTGGACGGTCTTCTCGAGCGCTTTCTCAAATGTTTTCTCCGGCTTCCAACCGGTTTCTTTGCGGAATTTGGAGGAGTCGATCGCGTAACGCCGGTCATGACCGGGCCGATCGGGAACAAATGTTTTTAAGTCCTTGTGGCTTTTGCCGCCGGCCGCCGGACGGATTTCATCGAGTGTCGCGCAAATTTTGTCGACCACCTGCAGGTTCGTGCGCTCGGAATTACCGCCGATATTGTATTTCTCGCCCGGCCGGCCTTTTCTCAGCGCGACCAACAGCGCCTCGCAATGGTCTTCGACATACAGCCAGTCGCGTATGTTGCCGCCGTCGCCGTAAATCGGAAGCGGTTTCCCTTCCAGCGCGTTCAGAATCGTGAGCGGGATCAATTTTTCCGGGAATTGATAGGGGCCGTAGTTATTCGAGCAATTGGTGACGATAGTGGGCAAAGCAAAGGTCGCAAAATAGGATTGGACGAGATGATCAGCACCGGCTTTGGTGGCGGAATAGGGCGAGTTGGGCGAATAGGGTGTGGTCTCCGTAAACAATCCGGTCTTACCAAGCGAACCATAAACTTCATCGGTGGATACGTGGAGAAAACGAAACGCTTGTTGGCTCTCCGCCGGCAATTGCGAAAGATATTTTCGCGCCGCTTCCAATAGAACAAATGTCCCCATCAGGTTGGTGTTCACAAACGCGTGTGGTCCATCAATGGATCGGTCCACGTGGGTTTCGGCCGCGAAATTCAAGATAGCGGTGGGCGCGTGTTCTTTAAAAACGTTTTTCATGGCCGTGGCATCGGCGATGTCGGCCTCAATGAACGTAAAACGGTTGTCGCCCGAGACGTCTTTAAGGCTGGATTTGTTGCCCGCGTAGGTGAGTTTGTCAACGACCACAAGCCGGGCCGCGGTCTTGGCGAGCGCCAGACGCACGAAATTGGAACCAATGAATCCAGCCCCGCCGGTGATGACAAATGTTTCCATAAGGGATGTGTTTCATATCAAATTTTTAATATTCAATGCGCCCATGGACATGATCGTTATCGGAGGCGGACTTGCCGGCTTGGTCGCGGCCTACGAAGCCAAGAAAAAAGGGCTGAAAACCGCGCTCTTTGAGAGTTCCAACCGCGTCGGAGGCGTCATCCGTTCGGAGCGCGAGAACGGCTACTTGTTGGAATTCGGCCCGAATACCGTGCCGCTAACAGCGGAGCTCTTTGAGCTCGCGCGCGAGCTCGGACTCGAAGCTGAAATACAAATCGCCGACCTGCGCACGCCACGTTATGTTCTTTTCCAAGGAAAGCTCCACCGCGTACCCATGTCCCCGCCCGCGCTGCTCACCACCGGCCTGCTTTCTTTTTCCGGAAAATTACGGCTTCTTAAGGAACCGTTCGTTCCGGCCCGCAAAGACAGCGGTGATGAAACCCTGATTTCTTTTTCAAAACGGCGCTTGGGAGAAGAACCGACAACGCGGCTCTTGGCGCCGTTTGTATCGGGAATTTGGGCCGGCGACGTGGCCCAATTATCGGCCCCAGGAGCATTCCCAAAACTTGCCGAATGGGAAAAAAAGCATGGATCGGTTTTGTTGGGAGCGCTGTTCTCTCCGAAAAAAAAGGGACCGCGCGGGCTGTTGTCCTTTCGAAACGGCATTGAGTCCCTGACCCGGGCGTTGGCCGGCCGGCTTGTGGATGAAATTACGACCAATGCCAAAGTAAACAGCCTTCAGCGGGATGGGAGCGGGTGGAAATTAAATATCAACGGCACCGTTTATGGGTCCAAGCAGGTCATGCTTTGCACGCCGACCGCGGCGGCTGCGGCGCTAGTGACTCCCTTCGCCCAGGAAGCCGCGTTCACACTGAACCAAATTCCTTACGCGGGACTGACGGTGCTCCATTTTGGATTTGAGAGACAACAAATCGAACGACCATGGAAAGGATTTGGTTTTCTCTGCGCGCCTTCGGAAAAATCGGACATTTTGGGTTGCCTGTGGAATGCGAATCTTTTCCCGGGCCGCGCTCCGACAGGCGCAGCGCTTTGGACCGTGTTCATGGGTGGGATGACCAACCCGGCCGTGCTCACCCGTCCAGACAACGAACTGGCGCAACGCGCGCTGACAGCGCTGCGGCCGGTCATGGGTCTCAAAGGCGATCCGAAATTTCAAAAGATAACGCGTTATGAGCGGGCAATTCCTCAATACACCATGGGGCACAATCAACGCATGCGTACCCTGGTGGAAACGGAGCAACAAAACCCGGGCCTTCGTTTCATGGGTAATTACCGCAGCGGAATTTCGGTGGGCGACGTCGTCCGCCAGGGGCAAACACTTTAACCGTGACTAGACAGGGCCTTTGGATTGCCGGAGCTCGAATGTTTTTTGATGGCGTTGATCTTCAAAAACATCGAGCACGTAAATTGTTTCCAAATGCCCCATGCAGCCGGGATTCTCGTAACTGGAAAGGCGGAGTGAAGTGCGGGAGTCAACGATAGCGATATCAGCCAGAATGACCGCGTCATCGATATATGCGGGGATGGTGGTGCAATCGTTCGCGGTGGACGCTCCACGGCGTTTTTTTTGCGCGATCTCGTCCGCTTCTCCTGCGACCAGCGGACGTCCTTTACTGCCGTTGGAAATCTCTATATTCCCCACTTGAAGCATTCCACCGGTAGCGACAACCCGGAATGATTGCGTGTTTTTTCCTTTCGTTATGTAGAGCGCGACGCCTTTATTGGAATCACAATAAGCGGAACCCGTCAGAAAAAAATCAGGCTCCAAATAACCCCATGCCTTGTTCTTCGTGTACTCATCCTCACCGCCGCAGGTGACATGCTGGTCGTCCATGTGTTCTGTCCCAGGAAAATACTTTGAATATTGGACACCGCCTTTGACCGTGTCGTGCAATTCCGTCTTAAAATCTGCGAATTGAAACCTTGAACTAGCGGGTTCATCGAGGACCCCGCGGAACATGACCCGGACGGGCCATGCGCGGCCGGCGTTGTCGCTCATTTCATCGGAAAAGCCTTTGAGATAAACATTTCCCGATGGATAGACCTGCCCCAGAAAGAAATTCTGCCGGACTGTTTCGGGCGCAATGGTTGTTTTCCGGTCCGCTCCGGTCAATGGCTGCAACAGGCCGGTCAAAAGGGCCGAACAAACCAGAGTCCGCAATTTCATTGGCTTCCCACCTTTTCGACGAGGACATGCAGGTCCTCCGCAAAAACCTCGTAACCTTCTTTGTTGAAGTGCTTCCAGTCATACGGGCCATGCAGGATTTTTTTCTGTGTCATCATTCGCAACCGTGGCCGCGTGTCCACGAACGGAACACCCAATTCTTCCGCAACCTTCCTGACCATTGCACAAATTTTCTCGCTGTTGGGCATAACCAGACTGGAATAATGCTGCGACACCTTGTCATCGGCGTAACGGTATACCGACACGGGAGCGGGAACATACAGAATACCGTAGCGGGCGCGTGGAAAGCGTTTTCGCAACCGCTCGATGCATTTTTTATACACGAAGATGCCCATGCGTATTTCTTCATCGGTTTTGTCGACTTCGGGCCAATGCAAACCGTCCGGAATCGCCACGGCATCGCCCCCCACCATTACTTTCAAGGAACCGGCGGCCTGTGGCGCGGAAGGAAACTCACTGCCGTTTCGCAGGTACTTGTAGAAATTAATTAGAGAGCGTGAAACATAGATCGCCGATTGCAAGTTGTAGAGCGCGTAGAAGTTTCGGGCGCGTTTGAGGTGGGGTTCGTTTTTCTCATAGTTGTCGAGGAACGCGTTTAACTTCCTTTCGTCATAAACCACAGCGGGATCAAGCGTCGGAGAGAATTCTTTGCGCAGCGTTTTTAGCGTATCGAAGATGTCGTTCCCTTCATAGAAATAAACAACAATGACTTTGGGCTCTTCAAACGAGAGAAAAGCCAATGCGTTGATGTATTCGTAGGAAGCGGGCAAATTTGCGAGCACGTATCGCAGCGGTCCTGTTCCGGACGAACCAAACGTGACCACGTCGCGGCCGGTTTTCTCGTGGAGGACATGGGACGCCTGAAATGGCAGGTGTTTCGTTCGGTCGGATTGAATGTACCAATCACCCGCGCCTTCGGCGTACGAATCCCCCACAATCGCGATGTAATCGTGTGGCAGAAGGCCTTTCTTGGAAATTTGCGCCAACGGGCGCACACACGTTTCCAAACTCTCCTGCATACTCAAATTCAATTTCTGCAAATTGGCCCGAAAAAACGGCTCGGCCGCCGTAAATGTGAGCAGCATCGAAAAACAGCAAAGCAACAATCCCCTGATTATTTTCATCAGTTAGAGAAAATAGAGTGCTTCATATCCAACCTACCAACTTGTCATATTCCGAATGGGTACCAATCCAAAACCATAAGACCCTTCCGGCAATTCAGTGGCCAATGCCCTGTAATAAAGTCCCACTCGGACAGAGCGATATTGCTCGATGACCTTAAAATGATGGGAGGGATGATGCGGGTTTGTTTTCAGGAGTTTAAAGTTCTTATCGGCGAGACGGCGTACAGGTTTGGGAAGGGAACGGTAACAGCGCCAAAACTTGGGCGAAGCGAGGTGCTTCAAATTTCCTTGGATTTGCCAGCTTTATATGAAGCACGCGCTTCTTTCGCGAGCCGATTTAACTTTCCGGCGCGAACGTCGCGTTCAATCTGCTCATCCCACTTGTCCCAATCGAATCGCTGAAACCACTGGCGAAACGCAACGAGCCCGGCGCGTGGAAGTTTTTTAATTTGTTTTTCGATTTCTTTAACTGTCATGGCGGGAGTTTAACAAGTGTTAGACGGTTTTTGAAAACTGCCTGGGTTCCCCTTCTTTGGGAAGGTAGGCATCAAACGGCATAGCTAGGTTGCGGAGGAACACACGGCCGGTTTCGGTGGGGCGGATTTCGGTTTTGGTGAGTTGGACGAGGCCGTCTTTGGCCAGCGGCTCCAACTTTTTCAGGGAGTCGGCGAAATAGCTGTCAAAATCGATGCCGAATTCTTTTTCGAGTTCGGACTTGATCACGACCGCGTGGCACATCAGGTTCTGGATCAGACGCGAGCGGACTTTGTCGTCCTTGGAAAGTTTGAAGCCGCGGACGGTGGCGGCGCTCCCCTTTTTAATGGCGTCTTGATAGGGAACGAGCTCGCGCTGGTTTTGAAAATAGGCGCCGTGGATATTGCTGATCGCGCTCATCCCGAGCCCGAACAAGTCCGTTCCGGCCTTGGTGGTGTATCCCTGAAAGTTGCGCCACAGCGTGCGGTTTTCACGCGCGCGCGCCATTTCATCGCCCGGTTTTGCGAAATGGTCCATGCCGATGTATTCAAAACCGGCTTCGGAGAATTTCTTCATCGCGAGCAGAAAGATCGCGAACTTGGTTTTCTCATCCGGCAAATGCGGCGCCAAAAAATCCTGATGTTTCTTCATCCACGGCACGTGTGCATAAGAATAAACCGCCAACCGGTCCGGTCCGATCTCGAGGATCTGTTTAATGGTCGCTTCGAACGAGGCGCCGGTTTGGTGCGGCAAGCCGTAAATCAAATCCATATTAATGCTTTGGAAACCCAAGTCACGCGCTTGCTTGACCAACATGCGCGTGTCTTCAAACGGCTGGATGCGGTTGATGGCCTTCTGCACGGCAGGGTCGAAGTCCTGCACGCCCATGGAGAGCCGGTTAAATCCTTCTTTGCGCAAACCTTTCAAATGGTCGAGCGTGGTCACGCGCGGGTCCACCTCAACACCAATCTCGGCGTTTTTGTCGAACGTGAAGCCCTCGCGCACGCGATCCATAAGGCGGCTTAGTTTCTCGGGCGCGTAATACGTGGGAGTTCCCCCGCCCAAATGAAATTGCACGACCGGTCGCTTCCGGTCCACGCGCGCAGCCAACCAGTCAACTTCCTTCAATATGGTGTCGAGATACGGGTCTTCTTTCTTTCGGTCCCGCCCCGTGATGACCGTAGTGCAGCCACAGAAATAACAGAGCTGTTCACAGAAAGGCAGATGAAAATAAAGTGAGAGCGGCGCCGGGGACTTGCCCCCCGTAGCCTGCTTGGATGGCAAGTTGCTCTCTTGTATCACCACTTCATATTCAGCAGCCCCAATTTTTCCTGTCCACGAGGGCGCAGGGGGGTATGATGTGTAGCGCGGCCCTTGAACGTTGTATTTGTGCAACAGCTCGTAGGAAACGTTGATCACTTCGAGCTCAGTTCCTTGACGGCCGTGATGAGCGCCTCAACGTTCTCAATCGGCGTGCCGGGAAGGATGCCGTGGCCGAGGTTAAAGATATGACCTGGCCGGCCGGCGGCCTGGTTCAATATCCGTTTGGCTTTCTCCCGGATCTCGTTGGGATTGGAAAAAAGCGCAACCGGATCGAGATTGCCCATGATCGCTATATCGCCGAGGATGTCCCAAGCTTCATCGAGCTCGATACGCCAATCGACACCCACCACGTCACCGCCGGCTTCTTTAAACAGCGGCAGCATTCCCCCCGTTTGCGTTCCGAACGTTATGACCGGAGCCCCCGGTGTAATTCCTTTGACCAAGCGGCGGGTATGTGGCAACGCGTACGTGCGGAAATCTTCCGGTGAGAGGCATCCGACCCAACTGTCGAAAATCTGCACCGCTTGCGCGCCCGCCGCGATCTGCGCGTTCAAATAATCGATCGTCGTTTCTGTGATCTTTTCAAGCAAAGCGTGCCATGTCTTCGGGTCTTCGTACATGAGGCGCTTCGTTTCAATGAAATTTTTCGACCCCTTTCCTTCAATGAGGTAAGACGCGAGCGTAAACGGCGCGCCCGCAAAACCGATCAGTGGGATATTTGGCTTGAGCGCGTGGCGCGTTTTCCGGATTGCATGAAAAACAAAATCCATTGACTCCTCAACATCAACCGCACGCACGCGCACAAGATCGGCGGCGGACTTAAACGGATTTGCGATCGCGGGCCCCTGGTCTTTTCCGTAGGACAATTCAAAGCCCATGGGTTCGATAATCGGCAGCAAATCGGAAAAAATAATGGCCGCGTCCACGCCAAGCCGGTGTGCGGCATCGACCGTCACTTCGGCCGCCAAATCGGAGTTTTTGCAGAGCTCGAGGAAAGAAATTTTGGAACGGAGCTCCCGGTATTCTTTCATGTAACGGCCCGCCTGCCGCATGAGCCAGATGGGCGTGCGTCCGGTTTTTTCGCGGCGGCAAGCCTTCATGAACAAACTTTCGTGAAGCGCATCGCCCGGTTTCGCAATTCCGGAAGGACCAGACATTATCTTGACGGGCGCTGCGCGTTTGGTCTTTAACACGTCCCTGCTTCCCTCGGCGGCCTTGGCCACGAGCGCACCCATCATCGGCCGCTCCGGTTCCAAATCCACCGGCAACCCGTACGCGCGCAGCATGTCACTGCAGGAAGGTCCGACCGAGGCAACGGCCATGCGTTCCAACGCGCGGCGAAACTCCTGGGCCTTCCCTTCTTTGCGAGCGACGGCCACCGCATGTTCCACTTGTGTTGCGTTCGTGAACAAAAGCACGTCGATCTCGTTGCGAACAATTTTCTGGACCAAATCACGCAGCGGCGCCGGGTCTTCGGGCAGCATCGCGCGATAAACCGGAACGGAAATCACTTTGGCGCCGCGCGCCGCGAGTTCGGCCATGAAAATCCGGTTGGTTTCGCCATATTCCTGCACGGCGACGGTGAGACCGTTGATGTCTTGCTCTTTATCCAGCGTTTTTAAAACGTCGCGCCACGTGTTGGGCTCGGGCACGCGAATGTTCGGCGTCAAACCGTATTCCGCCAATGCCTTGACGGGCTTGGGGCCGCGGACGAGCACAATGGTTTTTTCGAGCGCTTTGGTCACATCGGCGGTCGGGACTTTCGTGGAAAGCGCTTTGATCAGCGTGCGCGTGCCAACGCCGGTCATAAGAATCACCATGTCGATGCGGCCGGCGTTGAGTTCTTCCCAAAATACGAAGGCCTCTTTGTTTTCTTCAAGTGGCACTTCGCGCATCGAGGGCGCGACGGAAGGAACACCGTGGAGGTTCTCAATCAGACGCGTCATTTCCGCTTTCATGCGGCTTTCGAACGCGCCGACCTTCAAGCCGGAAAAATCGGCCGGTTTAACGCTTGGAGATGAAGAGCTCATTAAAGAACGTCTGCATGGCTTCCCACGAACGTTTCGCGGCTTTTTCGTTGTACGCGTAACCTTTGGAAGGGTCTTTGCCGCCGTTGGGATTGGTGAAACCGTGGACAGCGCCGCCGTAACTAAAAAGTTGCCAGTCGACCTTGGCCCGGCGCATTTCTTCCTCGAACGCGGCCACTTCAGAGTCCGGCACGTAGGGATCGTCGGCGCCGTGCAACACCAGCACCTTTGACTTGATGTTCTTCGCGTCCTCGGGCTTCGGCGACGAAAGCCCGCCGTGGAAACTTACAACGCCGTCGATGTTCGCGCCCGACCTTGCCAATTCCAAAACAGTCGTTCCGCCAAAACAAAAACCAATCGCGCCGACTTTGCCGGCGTTCGCGAGGCGGTGGTTTTTCGCCACTTTGAGCGCAGCGGTCACACGTCCCCGCAACAAATGCCGGTCGCTCTTATAAAAACCGGATATTTTCCCCGCTTCATCGGTATTTTTCGGGTTTTGTCCTTTGCCATAAATATCGGCCGCGAAAGCCAGATATCCCAGCTTGGCCAAATTGTCCGCGTGCATTTTCGCGTTTGCATCAAGCCCCATCCATTCGTGAACGACGAGAACAACCGGCCGCTTCTGCGTTGAGGCATCATCGTAAGCCACATACCCTTCGAGCATGGCCCCGCCGTGTTTGTACGACACGGTTTCATTCTTGATCGCCGCCCCGGCGACCGACGCGACAAAAATGAGGGCCAGGGACAACAAACGTTTCATGACCAACCTCCGGAGAAAAAATTTGTGCGGCGGAATCATAGCTAACTAAACGGCGATCAGGTCGACGGCATAAGGCACGCCGTTGACGACCAGATTGAAGGACTTTTCGTGGGCCTCGCCGAAGAGTTCGGTCTTGTCTTCCATCGACGCCAACCAGGTCTGGAACGCGCCCTCGGGCCATGTCCATATTTCGATGCGGGCGCCTTGTTTCACTTCGTCGCTCAAACGCTCGCGCAACTGCAGCGCCTGATGTTTCGTCGCTTTAATGACCACGATCCGCGTTTCGGGCAGGCGACGGGCCAATTTGTCCAATTTATTAATCGATACTTCGCCGCATTCGATCCACACCGCGATCTCGCCGGCCTCGTTCATCGTGCAGACATCCGGCCGGATTTCGAGCCCCTGAAGTCCCGGATGGTCCGTGGCAGGTTCCACCACGGGTCCTTGCGGTAAAAACATCGCGAAGGCCGCGAGCTTCATCGCCAAATGGTCCACTTTCTCCTCAGGTTTTGCGGCCAGAATTACTTTGCCGGTGTGGTCCCCAAGATGAAGTTCCCCTCTTATTTTCAAATCGTGTCCCGGATCTCGAACTGCGTGAATTCACCGCCGATTTCGGATACGTCAACGGAATCGACACGCGCCAACTCAGGTCCTCTGTGGGCCCAATCGATGAAGGCCTGCACGTCGACGTCCGTGCCTTGAACAACGGCTTCCACCGAACCGTCGCGCCGGTTGCGCACCCAGCCCGTCAAATTGAAACGCTGAGCGGCATAGAGCATGGACATGCGGTAACCGACGCCCTGCACGCGGCCGCAAACGATGATGTGTTTAGCGGGGTTCAATATCCTTTCGACTTCAGGTCCGGCGTGAACGCAAAGGATGCGATCCGGCGGACGCCGGTCTTGATCGCGCCGTTGGCTTTGAGTTCGAGCCAGCGGTATCCGGGCTGCTGATCATCGAGCGCAAACTTCGGTGAACCCGACAGGAATTGAATGCACGTGGAGGGCGACGCGAACACCGGGATGTCGCCTTGTTTACCGTTGAAATCCTGATGAATATGGCCCGTCAGCACGCCGCGCACGTTGCTGTGCTGGTCGAGCACATCGAAAAACTCGGCCGCATTCTTTAGCGTCATCGTGTCCAACCACTTGGTCTGCGCGGGCAGCACGTTATGGTGGAGGCATACCAGTGTGTGCATATCGTCGTGGACGGCCAAACATTGGTCGAGGTAATTCAATTCGTCCTGCTTCAAATGGCCTCCGTGTTGGCCGATAACGACCGAGTTCAGCATGAGGATCTGCCAATCGGACGTAAGCACTTGGCGCGTGGAATGGACATTGTTGCGCGAGAGCAGGCTCGACATGCGGGCGGGAAGATCGTGGTTACCGGGCAGACAGAAAACGGGGACGTCGAGCGGCTCAAAAAAATCCATGAAGCGGTGATAAGAGGCCTCGGTTTCGTCCTGTGAAAGGTCTCCCGTCGCGAGGATCAAGTCGGGTGGCCAGTCATCTTTTTTGGCGAAGTCGAGAACGGCCGACAGAGAGTCGGCGGTGTTCATGCCGCACAGAGCGCCCGTGGGTTTTGCGAAGAGATGCGTATCGGTGAACTGGAGGACCTTCAAGCTACTCCGGTTTTTCTCCGAGTTCCCCAAGTTCACGCAGCGCTTCTTTGAGGTCACGGTCGTGTTTGTGGTTTTCCAGACGGGACATGAGGCTGTACGCGGCCGGTACCACAAAGAGTGTAAGGAACGTCGAAACGGTCACACCGCCGATGATGACGAGGGCCATGGGAATACGTGTTTCCGCGCCGGGACCCAACGCCAACGCCGGTGGAACGGCGGCGACCACCGTGGAAATGGACGTCATGATGATCGGGCGCAACCGGATGGGGCAGGCATCTAGCAACGCGGCCTTCACATCCATGCCCGATTTGCGGCGCTCGTTCGTGAAGTCCACCAGCAGGATCGAGTTTTTCTTCACGATGCCCATCAAAAGCAAAATACCGATAACGCTGTACAAGTTAATGGAAGACTGCCCGAGCCAAAGCGCAATAAAAGCGCCCGTGATACTAAACGGCAACGCCAACAACACGATAAAGGGATGGATGAAACTGTTGTATTGGCTGGCCAGCACCATGTACGCGACAATGATCCCCATGAGAAACGCGAAACCAAGAAACATTCCGGATTCGGCGGCCGTCTGCGCGCTGCCGGAAAATTTGATCCGGTAGCCTTCCGGCACCACTTCCTTGGCGATCTTTTGGACCTCGGCCAACGCTTCGGCCTGCGATTTTCCGGGCATCGCGTTGGCGAAAATACCGACGGCGCGTTCGCGGTTTTTACGCGTGATGGAGAGCAGCGTGTCTTTCTCGGCCAACGTAACAACGTCGGAAAGTTTGATCACTTCGCCGCGGTTGTTCCGCACATAAATCTTCGTGATGTCCTGCGGCCCCTGCCGGAACGAATCGGCCAGCCTGACACGGACATCATAACGGCGACCGTCTTTCGAATATTTGGCGACGCGCGTCCCGCCCACCATCGCGTTGATCGTGTTTCCGATGGTGGCCACGTCCACGCCGCGCTCGGCCGCCTTTTTGCGGTCGGGGAAAATGCGGACTTCGGGCTGGCCCAACAAATAATCGGAATCCGCATCAACCATAAAACCTGATTTGTTCATACGGTCGATCAACATTTTGCTGATCTCACCCATTTTGTCGAAATCGCTACCGAGCAGAGTAAATTCAATTGGGAAACCCCGCTGGGAACTGAACCCTGCCAGCGACAGGTCCTGAACAAAAATCTTGTCGACGCCCGGGATATCGCCCAACAATTTCCGGAAGATGGGCATCAACTCCTGCTGACTGAGCTTCTTGCCGGAAGCCGGGTCGGCGGGACGTTCCTTGGGTGTTTTCAACGAAATGAACATTATGCCGGTGTTCACTTCGCCGCCGCCAAATCCGCCGATCGCCGCGTAATAACGGTCGACCTCGGGACGCGAAACCACCAGCGCCTCGGCCTTTTTAAACACTTCGTCGGTCCCTTTAATGGAAGTCCCGATCGGAGTTTTTATTTGGATAAACATATTGCTCTGGTCCTGCGCGGGAACAAACTCTTTCTTGATGAACCCTACCAACACAATGGAAAGCGCAAAGAAAACAACGGACAACACGATCACGGTCCAGCGGTGGGACAGGCACCACCCCAAACTCGTCCGGTATATTTTCATGGCGTAATTCATCCCCCGGTCCATCGAACGGCTGATGGGATTGGTATGACCAACCGTCAGGAATTGGGACGTCCGCATCGGCGCGAGCGTCAGCGCTTCCAGAAGCGACAATGCCACGGCGATAGAAATGGTCACGCCGTACTGCAAAAAGAACGCGCCGACGATGCCCTGCATGAACACCACCGGAACAAAGATCGCGAGAATAGCGATGGTGGCCGCCGTGGCGGCCGAGGTGATTTCGCGCGCGCCGACAATGGCCGCTTTAACGCGCGACGCCCCCATTTCGCGGTGACGAACAATGTTTTCAAGCACCATGATCGCGTCATCGACCACGATGCCGATGACCAGCGTCAAACCCAACAGTGTAAACGTGTTGAGCGTGTATCCAAGAAAATTAAGAAAGATAAACGTGCCGAGGATCGAGACCGGGATCGCCAAGATAATATTGAGAGCCGAACTGAACGATCCCAGGAAAAGCCAGCAAACCACCGACGTCAGCACCGCGGCCAGGACCAAATTGAAATTGAGTTCGGACGTCGACTCTTCGATGAATTTTGTGGCGTCGAAGTTGACGCCGAGTTTGAGCCCCTCCGGCAGGCTCTTCTGCAACTCCGTGACTTTCTTTTTGACGCCGTGCGCGACTTCTACCGCGTTCGCGCCGCGCTGTTTCTTAATACCAAGACCAATGGCCGTCTGCTGGTTGACGCGCGAGATTCGCCGCACATCGGCCAATCCGTCTTCAACGGTCGCCACGTCCTTGATCCGGAACTCCCTCCACAAGGGCGCGCCGGCGCGCCCCGTGAGAATGATTTTCTCAAAATCTTCGGGTGTGTTCGCCTCTCCCATCACACGGACGTTGAATTCCTTCTGGCCGGTTTCAATATATCCGGCCGGCACTTCCGCGTGCTGGCGTTGGATGCTGTCGATCACGTCCTGGGCCGTCAGTTCCCGCTGCGCCATTTTGTCCGCGTCGAGCCAGACGCGCAGGTTCGGGTCCAGATAACCGCCCAACATTACTTCACCGACGCCGGGTATGGTCGTGAACACGTCCTTCAATTGGTTTTTGGCGTACTGCATGATGAACCGCGTGTCGCGGTCTCCGGAGAGAGCCACCCACATGATCGGCTGATCTTCCGGGTTCACCTTCATGTAGATCGGGGGATCGATGTTTTCGGGGAGATTTTGTTGGGCCTGTGAAATCTTCGTCTGTATTTCCTGCAACGCCGCATCGATGTCACGGTCCAATTCAAATTCAATCGAAACGACCGAGGTTCCCTGGCGGGACGACGACGAAACTTCTTTGACGCCTTCCGCTTGCATGGCGGCGTCTTCGATCACGTCGGTCACTTCGGTTTCCATGACTTCGGGTGAAGCGCCTTCCCAGTTGACGGTGACCGTCACAAACGGGAAATCGACGTCGGGCAATTGGCTGATGCCCATGAGTTTAAATCCAACGATACCGAACAGAATAAGACCGGCCATCAACATCCATGCGAAAACGGGATTTTTTATCGATATGTCGGAAAGCTTCATGGCATTTCCTCGGTCACCACACGGAGTTTGAACAAATTGAGTTTGGCCTGCAGGCGCGAGGTGTCATAGCGGGCCTTCATTTCCTGCATGGAATTAAGCGCCTGGAGCACGTCCAGGTTGTTAACAAGACCCAAACGGTATTCTTTGACCTGGGCAGTATAACTGCGCTTGGCCTTAAGATAGGCGTCTTCCAACGCATTTGATTCGTTGATGGAAGAAAAAAGAGCCGCATGGGCCTGTTTGATTTCGGATTCGGCCAGCCGCATCAACCGGGCCAGATCCAGCTCCGCCTGTTTCAAACGCGATCGCGCTTCCAAATCCAGCGCGCGCACCGATCCTCCCTGAAAAATCGGGACATCAACGTTAAACGCCAGGTCCCAATCAATCTCCGACTGAAAACCGGGACGCTTTGTGTAATAGTTTCCGAGCAAATTAAGGTAGGGATAATAAGAAGCGCGCGCCACATTGGCGGCGGCGCGTTGGGCTTCCACATTTTCCTGGAGCGCCCGCACGTCCGAACGGTTGAGACCGAGTCGAACCGCGTCCTCTTCACCGTTGGTGTAGGTCGGGAACGGCGTTTCGTCCAACAAACGCACCGAACGCATATCTTTGCCCACAAAAAAACCGAGCACGTCGCGCGCCGAGACGATGTTGCCTTGATTGATGGCCGCCTGCGATTGCAACGACGCCAATTGCGACGCGGAACTTAAGACTTCGCTGTTGCGGGACTTGCCCAAGCGAACGCGTCCGTTGAGCTCCTCAACACGCTCTTCGGTGAGGTTGATCGAAACTTGGAGGTCCTGGCCGAATGTCTCCAATTGCACAACACGAAAAAAAGCGGTCGCGACGTTCAGGTACAACTCGTAGGTATCGTGCATGAGTTCGGCGGCCTGCTGCCGTTCTTGCGCCTTGTAGCCTTGCATCGCGCGGAACTCCTTGAACCCCTGAAAAAGCGGCTGTTTGACTTGAAATTTTGATTCGGTGCGCTCCCGGCGTGTGAGAGTACCGCCCACGCCACCGCTTTCATTGCCAGTGCCGCTTGTGTCTTGAATGGTGCTGGTCAACAACCAGCGAAGGTCGGGGAGTATTCCGCCCAAAGCTTGACGGCGACGCATTTTGGCCTGCTCAATGTCTTCTTGAGAAATCAACAACATCTCGCTCTGGTTCACAGCGTGGCGGTAACAGTCCATAAATGTCATGGCACCGGAGTTCGTGGGGGTCTCACCCAGGGCCGAGGAAAAACACAAGGCAGTTATTAATAAGGAATATATGACAGCTCGTTTCATTTTTTGTGATTTTTTGGAGAGGGACTCAATTTATACTAAACCGCCACCCCTTCACGGAATATGCGGCGGACGACGTCTTCGAGCGGCATTTCTTCCACGGTCAGGTCTTTGACCGGCATGTCCTTGAGAATGGCCGCAACCCGGCCCGAAATTTCCTCGCGCGGGACTTCCCACTCTCTACGCGTGCCATCCATGAGCTCCGCGCTCACGCGTTTGGCCGGCACAAACCGGTTCACGAGATCGGTCAAATCGCCGTCGAACAACAAGATTCCATGATGGATCACGATCACGCGCCGGCACAGCGTTTCGATGTCTTCCATATTGTGGCTGGTCAGCAGCACGGTCGTTTTCTTTTCCTTATTAATACGGGCCACGAAGTCGCGAAGCGTCTTTTGCATGACCACATCCAGGCCGATCGTTGGCTCGTCCAACAACAGCAGTTCGGGTTCATGCAGAAGCGAGCAGGCCAATTCCATTTTCATGCGTTGGCCGAGCGATAACTTTTTGACCGGCGTGTTCCACAGTGGATCCAGACCCAACAAGTCGTCCAATTCTTTTAACCGCGCCTTGGTTTTTTGTTGGCTGATCTCAAAAACGGCCGCGTTCAGCCGGAACGTGTCGATGGCCGGCAGTTCCCACCACAATTGATGGCGCTGTCCCATCACAAACGAAAAGCGCCGTAAAAATTCCGGTTTCTTCTCAAAGGGAGTTCCCCCCAACACCTGGATGGAACCGCCGGTCGGATAAAGCAGTCCCGAAAGCATTTTTAGAGTGGTGGTCTTTCCCGCCCCATTGGGCCCCAAGAATGCCACAAGCTCCCCTGGTTCGATCGTGAACGACACGGACTTGACCGCTTCGACTTTTCGGGTACGGCGATGAAACAAACCTTTCACGGAGCCGATGAACCCTTCCTGGCGTTCCGACACTTCGTAGGTTTTCGCAAGATTTTTTACTTCGATGACGCTCATGGTCCCTCGATCAATGAATTGGGCACGACATAGACATTCCGCGACTTTTTATCTTTCCGGTCAAACGCGACAAAACGGCCGTCCCTTGAAATTACCACGCTGTCGCAATAGCCTCCGGCCACCTGCTGCCAACGGTCCTTGAACAAATCGTGCACAACCACGTTCCCGTTATGGATAAATGCCATGTATTGGCCGTCGGCGCTTAGCGACGGACAATCCGACTTGTTGGCGAAGATGCCCGTGGTCAACAACGTCACGCAATCCTTGTCCCGATCATAAAGATAAATATCCGACAACTCCAAGGTCTTGTACGGCTCATCCAGGTCGCGATGACGGGCCTCAAACACGAGAATATTCCCGGCCGCGTCCATGTCAAAAGCGCCCGCGATCAATTCGGTGGCATTGAACCCCCTCTCGAACAGATCGATCCGGTCGATGGTTCCGGCGGAACGGTCCAGCCAATACAAATGAAACGTGTTGTTTTCGGCCGGCAAGGCCGGGGTCAAGTTGGTCGCTGCTGAAAGAAATGCCACTTGCCGGCCGTCGTCGCTCACGCGCGGATGCCCGCTTTGCCGGTTCGCCGGCGCCCATGCCGCGTTGCGGCTGAGCAACACGCATTTTGTTTCACCGGCCTCGTGGCTGTAAATCTGCGTGAACCCTTCCGGAGCGCCGAGTTTCATGCTGTTGGACGTAAAAACCAGGCGTTCGCCGGTCCGGTTCGCGCGCGGAAAAAGCGATTCCCCATCGATGACCGAGTCCAACACGCCGGCCAGCGGCCAATTCACTTCACCGGTCTCGCGCGCGTACACGCCGACCTCGGCGCGCAGCGGAATGTCTTTTTTCAAATCCACGGGAGCGTACGAATGGAACGCGACCACGCGGCCGTCGCCGCTGACCGAAGGGCCGCCGTTTTTCCGTTGCGGCTCCTTTGTGACGATGCGCCGGAGTGTTTTGGTTTCACGGTCAAACACGTAAATATCTTTGAGTTTGTTGCGATCATCAATGGTCAGGCGTGCCATCGATTCGAACGCGACAATTCGGCCGTCCGCGCTCAAACTCGGACGCGAACTGTCCGCGGCCGTCATTGTATGGGTACCATGCTTCACGCTGATGAGCTGCGGTTCTGCTGAAAAAGCGAAGGACCAAGTACCAATCATCAAGCAACAAATTCCAATAAATTTATTGGAATTTGGAATTTGGTTCTTGATCATTGGTACTTTTTTCACGCCTCTATCCACTCCCATGCGCTCCTGTGTGCGTCCAACTTGTCGACGTAAGTTAAGAAATCGTTATAAAACGGATGGCGCGATATGGTGGCGCTATCGCCGATCACGATGAGCAACCGGCGCGCGCGCGTCATGCCGACGTTCATGCGGCGGGTGTCGCTCAAGAACCCGACCTCGCCCTGGTCGTTGCTGCGCACCAGCGAAACAATAACGACCTCTTTTTCGCGCCCCTGAAAACTGTCGATGCTGCCGATCTCGACCGACTTGTCCGGCAGCATGAGTTTTAGCTTCTTTACCTGCGCGACATAAGGCGTGATGATTGCGATGTCCGATGAATCGACGCCGGCGGCGCGCAGCTCTTCCATGATCCGGATCGCGAGGCCCGCTTCGCCGTCGTTCTCGCGACTTTCGAGCAGTTCGTTCCAACTCTCGGCGTATCCGGCCCCGGCCGTATCAACATAGGCGACCGGGACGCAGGTGAGATTGTTCTTTTGGACGCCTTTCAGTTCACTCGCCGTGTGCGTTTTGACCGATTCGTCGGCAATCAACTGGCCGTCGTAAAATTTATCGGAGGAAAACCGCATGATGGCCTCATGCATGCGGTATTGGATGCGTAACAGGGTCTGCAGCTCCGCCGGCAGAGTTTTTTTCAAACGGTCGAACACCGTTGTGGAAAGCCCCTGCGCGGCCGCCTCTTTGGAATAAATCGTGGGCGGCAATTGGTTCGAGTCGCCCGCGAACACCACTTTCTTGGCGAGCGTGATGGGGATCCACGACAAGGGCTCCGTCGCTTGCGATGCTTCGTCCATCACAACCAAATCAAATTTCTGCCGGCTCAGGGCGCCGCCCACGCCGCCGTGCGTGCAAAGCACCACCTGCGAATCCTGAATGATCTGACGGCGGAGAGCGAACTCCATGTCGCTCGCTTCTTTTTTCAGTTGTTTGATGGTGGTGAGTATCTCGTGTTTTTCATCACCGGACGGGCCGCGCCCACGGTCTTCTTTGCGGCGAAGCTGCGTCAACAGCCGGTGCCGGTCTGCGTCCATGCGCTGAATCTCGGCGGTCAACGGATGTTCCTCTTGGATCGCGGAGAGGGTCACATGGCGGAGCGTTTCCAAAATGCGGGCCGGATGTCCCATGCGCACGATGCGGACGTCCCACGGCAAAAGTTTTTCGACCATGTTGTCGACCGCGATGTTGCTCGGCGCCGAAGCCAGCACGCGTCCGCCGCGCTTGACGGTCTGAAGAATGATCTCGATAAGAACCGTGGTCTTGCCGGTGCCGGGAGGTCCATGGATCACCGCCGCATCTTCGGCTGAGAGACAATGCTCAACGGCTTTCACCTGAAATTCATTGAGGCTTCCGTTGAAAAGATTAAACGGAAGCTTGTCCCCCACTTCCGCTTTTCGGTTGCCGAGAAAAATCTCGCGCAAACGGACCAGTTCTGGCTTCTCGCTGCGGCGCACCATGCCCAATGCCTGGCGCATGCGCTTGTAGGTCGCGTCCGACCCGAGCAGATCGAGCTGGCAAAATCCGGCGGGCCAAGGATCGGGAACAAGCCCGTTCATAGCGACGGTCACCTGGGAATCGCCGACGTCGTAAAGCGTCCCGTCCATCGGTTTAAGATTGGTCCCGTCCGGGAAACTCAGGCGCACGTTGTCGCCCTGGTTCATGGAATGGAACGGTGAAAGCCCTCCTTCGCTCGCCGTTGGCGAGCTACGGAGGGTTGACTTAATGGGATTCTTGCGTAGGACCAGGAGTGGGAGGCCGCCGACACCCACGTCTTCGTCGACGATCTGGAGGCGGGTGGCGGTTTTTCCGAGGGCCTCACGGACCTGCAGCGGATATTTTTCGAGTTCGCGTTTGTTCTGCTCTTTTTCGGCCTCGCGCTCGAGTTCGATCAGCCGGGATAAATTTTCGAAGTGCGTGTCGTCCATTTCGTTGTTACAATGCGTTTATCAAAAAAAGTCCGCCAAGGCGGACAGGGAGTTACATCATGGCGAAGAATACATCCATTGCAGAAGAATTGAAGGCGCTCGGCGTTGAAATGGCCAATGCATTCCGGCAGGCGCGCGCGAGCAAAGAATTTCAGGACCTGGAGAAAGACATCACTTCCAGCGTAAAAAAAGTGTCGAGCAGTTTGATCCGTTCCCTCCAGGCCGCCAACAACAGCCGGGAGGCGGCAAAAATCAAGGATCGCGTTGGACGCGTGGTGAAAGTCAGCAAGGAAAAAAGCAAAGTCGAAGCCGAAAAGGCCGCTAAAAAAGGCCTCAAAAAGTTCAATAAAGCCTTCAGCAAGCTCTCCAAAAAACTTCGCACCGAAGAATAAACAAGTTGGCACCAAAAACAATCATTGAGAAGATCTGGGACAACCACCTGGTTCAAGAAGAACCGGGGAAGGCGTCCATCATTTATATCGACCTGCACCTGATCCACGAGGTGACCAGCGCGCAGGCGTTTGATGGCCTGCGCCTCAACAAACGCAAGGTCCGCCGGCCCGAACGTACGTTCGCGACCATGGACCACAACATTCCCACCACCGACCGCATCGTTCCGGTCAAAGATCCGAATTCGCAGAGAGCCATCGAAGTTTTGGAAAAAAACACCAAAGAATTCGGCATCGAGTGTTTCAACATGTCCCATCCAAATTCCGGAGTCGTTCACATCATCGGCCCGGAATTGGGGTTGACTCAGCCCGGCCAAACAATCGTTTGCGGCGATAGCCACACCTCCACGCATGGCGCGTTCGGCGCTCTTGCTTTCGGCATCGGGACCAGCGAAGTCGAACACGTGCTCGCGACGCAATGCCTGCAACAATTTAAACCGAAGACCATGGAAGTCCGCATTAACGGCAAACTGCCGCATGGCATCACATCAAAGGACGTGATCCTCAGCGTCATCGACAAAATCGGCACGGCCGGCGCCACCGGCTACGTGATCGAATATACCGGAGAGGCGATCCGTGCAATGACCATGGAACAGCGGATGACCATCTGCAACATGTCGATCGAGGGCGGCGCGCGCGCCGGCCTCATCGCCCCCGATGAAACCACCTTTGCCTACATCAAGACCCGCCCTCGCGCTCCGAAAGGCGCGGACTTCGACAAGGCGGTCCAGAAATGGAAAGCGCTGACCACCGATCCGGGCGCCAAGTACGATACGCTAATCGAAATCGACGCCACGCACATCTTGCCGCAAGTCACCTGGGGCACGAGCCCGGGCATGGGCTGCAACATCGAAGGCCGCACACCGGACCTTGGGAAAGTCGCCGACGCGAACCTCAAACACACCTTTGAAAAAGCGCTCTCTTACATGGGCCTGCAGCCGAACCAGCCGATCGCCGGATTGAAGATCGACCGTGTGTTTATCGGCAGCTGCACGAACGGCCGTATCGAAGACTTGCGCGCGGCCGCGAAAGTGACGAAGGGCTACAAGAAAGCCGGCAACGTGCACGTAATGGTGGTGCCGGGGTCGCAGTGGGTGAAGTCCGAAGCCGAGAAAGAAGGGTTGGACAAAATTTTCAAGGACGCCGGTTTCGAGTGGCGCGAGTCGGGCTGCAGCATGTGCTTGGCCATGAACGACGATGTTCTTAAACCGGGAGAACGCTGCGCTTCTACCAGCAACCGCAACTTCGAAGGACGTCAGGGCAAGGGTGGACGCACGCACTTGGTTTCCCCCGCCATGGCCGCGGCCGCCGCGATTAAGGGCGCTTTCACTGATATTCGGATGTGGGAGTACAAGTAATTTAGAGTTTAGGGTTTGAATTTAACTCTTAGAGTTTCTCCCATCGAATAAACCCTAAATACTAAGAACTAAACTCTAAATTCTAAAAAGGAACACATGGAAAAGTTCACCAAATTAAAAGGAATCGTCGCCCCGCTGGACGCGCAACACGTGGACACCGACCAGATCATTCCGAAACAATTTTTGAAGCGCGTGGAGCGGACCGGTTTCGGACAGTTTTTGTTCTTCGACTGGCGTTATCTCAACGACGGCAAGACGCCCAACCCGGAATTCATACTGAACAAGCCGCGTTACAAAGGCGCGAACATCCTGCTCACCCGCGACAACTTCGGCTGCGGCAGCTCGCGCGAGCACGCGCCCTGGTCGATCATGGAGTACGGGTTCATGAGCATCCTGGCGCCGTCTTTTGCGGACATTTTCTACAACAACTGCTTTAAGAACGGCATGCTGCCGATCATCCTGCCTGCCGCGACCATCGATGAATTGTTCAAAGAAGTGAACGCGAAACCGGGATACGAACTGAGCATAGATTTGGAAAAGCAGACCATCACAACGCCGTCCGGGAAAACAATTTCCTTCGATGTAAACGCCTTCCGCAAAAACTGCCTGTTAAACGGGTTGGACGATATCGGCCTCACGCTCCAGCACGAAAGCAAAATCGCCGCCTACGAAGCCGCCCACAAATAACCGACTAGTTCTTACTTAGGATGGATTTGAGCTCGCTCTTGTCGAGAACAAGAGTGACGGTGCATTCGATGCGGCCCCACATCGTCTTCTTCACTTTCGCGCTTTTGATGTAGCCGCGAATGTGTTCCTGTAACGGAAGGGACGGAATTTCGGCTTCGGCCAACGTCTTTTTAGAACGGGCCCTTTTTTGAAGCACATAGGTGAGAAGCGCGGTCTGCCCTCTCACAATGGCCGCTTCGCGGGAAAGCGCCCGCGCCTGGGTCTCGTTTTGCACTTCTTCAGGAATGGGGGCCGTGGCTTGCACTTGCAAGGAGCCCCACCCCTCATCAACACGGGGCAATTCTTCGGCCGACACCGTTATTGGCACCGCTATTAGCGCGGCCAGAAAAAGCGCCCGCGCGGAAACCACTTACTTGGCCCCTCGGTCCTTCAGCAGCTTGGCGATCACTTCGATGAGGTCTTTGTTGGAAAACGGTTTGGGAAGAAAGGCCGCGGCGCCGGCGGCGGTCAAGGCTTGTTTGTCGCCGTCAAAGTCACGCGATGTGACAATCACAACAGCGGGCGGTTTTTGAAGCCCATGCACGGCCTGCGCCAGATGATAGCCGTCCATTTTTGGCATCATCACGTCCAGCACGGCGACATCAAAATAACTGGATTGCAGATGGAACAACGCTTCCTGGCCGTCGGCGACCGGAATGACTTGATGACCGGCCGCTTCAAGAATATCGACCATGACTTCCAGGATGTATTTTTCGTCGTCCGCGATTAAAATTCGTCCCATAATTTCTCAAAATGTAACCAATATGAACGCCTATTACCAGTTGGCAATGTTATTGATGCTCGGCGTTCCTCTCGCGGCCGAGACCATTCCCACTGCATTTAAACCTCCGCCAACACGTCCGTCGATGGAAGCGAACATCGTTATCGAAGACCAGGAAATTTTGGAGGCCTGCGACACCGAACAGATTTGCGTGCAAGGCCAGCTTTACAACAACGGCGCCAAACCGGCCTATCAAACAAAGCTCCGCATCGAAATCGGCGGCACGAAACAGGGCCGGCCGCGCCACGCCATCACCCGGAAAATGGACAACCCGACCATGGAGGCCGGCGACCGTCAGGAATTTTATTTGATGATCGACCGCAAGATAACGTTGAAAAACCAAAAGGGCGAAGAAAAGGTGCTTGAGGTCGGAAAATATAACTTCAAAGTAATTCCGATTTGGTCCGCAACACCGGCCAAAACATTGAAAACCAAGAAGAAAAAAAGGTGATCCCGGCTTGAGACATGCCGGGATGACGAATTTTTTGCTACTTTGACCGCTCAAATTTACTCTTAATCACAAGGGGGACGCATGGCTATCGGTGACTTGTTCAGCAACGTGCACTTATTGGTGCGCTGGATCCACGTTTTCGCGGGGATCATTTGGATCGGAAATCTTTATTTCTTCAATTTCATCAACCTTCAACTCCAGGCCGTGATCGATGACACCACGAAAAAAGCCGTGAATGGCCCGCTGATCCTTCGCGTTCTCTGGTGGTTCCGCTGGGGCGCCATGGTTACCTTTATCGCCGGTCTTGTTCTGTTCACAATGAACTACATGTACACGCCGGGCGTCGGCTTCGGTCCAACCAGCCTCTTCTCCAGTTACGATGGGATCACCGGCCGCGCGATCTGGATCCTACTCGGAATGTTGTTCGGAACGATCATGTGGTTCAACGTTTGGTTCATTATTTGGCCTACCCAGAAGGCCATCTTCGGCGGAAAAATCACCGGCGACGCATTGCCCGCGGCACGCAAGAAAGCGGCGCTCTTCTCGAAGATCAACACTTATCTCTCCGGCCCCATGCTTTTCGGGATGCTGGCCGCGCCGCACTACAGCTCGTTTAACTTGCTGACCTTCATTGTCTTCTTGGTGATTGCGAAGCTCGTGACGGTGGCGGCTTACAAGTGTTCGCCGCTGGTAGGAAAATCGGTTTAATTTAGTAAGGCCGGGTGGAGGATTGGTTCGCGCGCAGCGAACGCTCCACCCGGCTTATTTCTTCTTCCGCAAATTGCCGGGCGTTCGCCTGAAATTCTTCCCACGATTCAAAACAGGTGTATTTCACCGCTCCTGGAATGTCCCCTCCGCGGTTAATGACTTCCCGGATCAGGTTGTGCAGTTTGTTCACACCGAGTTTGTCATGCACATATTTGAACGCCAGATAGTCTTCTAGGTAATCCAATGCCCCATGGCCGCCGTCCAATCCGTTCAGCAGCGGAGAACTGGAGCCGCTGGGAAATCTCTCCACGTAGGATTGCATCACTTGTTCCCCTTGGTTTGCGCCGTAAACGGCGAGGCCTTCATGGAACCAAACCGGTAATTTCATCGAATTAACACCCATGGAATCGTTTAACATCGCGTGGACAAGTTCGTGCGCGAACACCTTCGAAAAATTGAAGTTCTCCCGGTCGTAAGCATCAAGATTGATGACGAGACTTTGACGGATGTCCCCCTGCTCGTTTTGCTCCATCCGGACATAGGCCAGCGCGTTTTCGGCGCCGAAGGGAGCGCTTTCATCGAACCGCACAACCATCGGAAAACTCCAACCCTCCTCAAAACGGAGCCCACAACGGACAGCCAAATCGATCATGGTTTGGCGCATCAGGACCGGCACTTCGTGGCGGAGTTTATTGAAGCTGGCTTGGTGGGCGCCTTGGTAGGAATCGTCCAAAACCCATTCCTTCCGAGGTTGTTCCTCCGAGGCCGAAACCGGCCCTAATAATAGGAGGAACGTTAGAAAGCCAAAGACATGCCGTGACATGCCTTAAGCTTGGAGGAGTTGGACCACCTTTTCAACGGCCTTGCCGGCGGGCACTTCTTCGGCATTGGGTTGATTTCTCCACTTGATTTCAACGTTGCCGTTGGCGAGCGACTTTTCACCAATGGTAACGCGCAGTGGAATGCCGATCAGGTCGGCATCTTTGAACTTGAAGCCGGCCCGCATATCGCGGTCATCGAGCAGCACTTCAAAGCCTTTTTTCACCAGTTCTTCGTAAATGGATGCGGCCGTCTTGGCCGATTCTTCGTGGCTCATATTGGCGGGCGTCACAACCACCTGGAACGGTGCGATCGGAAGCGGCCATTTGATTCCCCACTCGTCGTTGTTTTGCTCAATGGCGGCCGCGACGATCCGTGACACGCCGATGCCGTAGCAGCCCATGATCATGGGTTTGGAGACACCCTGCTCATCCAACACTTCCGCCTTCATGCTCTTCGAATATTTCACGCCGAGTTTGAACACGTGACCTACTTCGATGCCGCGGTAAAATTTGATCCTTGAATCGCAGCGTGGGCAATCATCGCCTTCGCGAATATTCCGGATATCGGCAATCATGTCCGGTTTGAAATCACGGTCGATGTTCACATTACGGACATGAACGTCCTTCTTGTGCCCACCGGCGACCGCGTTCGAAATTCCCGGGATCAAAAGGTCGGCGATCACTTTCGCCTTCAGGTTCATAGGGCCGGCAAAACCGACGTCGCAACCGGCAATTTCCCGGTACTCCTCGTCTTTGGCCGGACGAACCAACTGGACGCCGAGCGCGCGTTTTAATTTAAGCTCATTGAGTTCGGTATCCCCGCGCAACAACGCAACGACAGGCTGACTATCGGCGATCAGAAAAACGGTCTTGATGATTTTGTCCGTCGCAACGCCCATCACCTTGGCCACATCAACCACTTTGTGCGCGTTAGGAGTGGCAACTTCTTCAATGGCCTTCGGTGCTTCTTTGGCAGGCGCTTTTTTAATGACGGTCTCGGCCCGTTCGATATTGGCCGCATAGCCGCAAGATTCGCAGGTCGCGATCTGTTCTTCGCCGGTGTCGGCGAGCACCATAAACTCGTGCGAGAAGCTGCCACCGATGGAGCCGGTGTCGGCCTCGACCGGACGGAACTTGAGGCCGAGGCGCGTGAAAATTTTCGTGTAGGCCTCAACCATCGACTGATAGGTCTTGTCGAGGTCGGCGTCGGTGGCATGGAATGAATAGGCATCTTTCATGTAGAACTCGCGCGCGCGCATGACGCCAAAACGCGGGCGGATCTCATCGCGGAACTTGGTGCCGAACTGATAGAAAAGCGCTGGCAAGTCGCGATAGGACTTGAAGCTGCGGCGGGCCAAGTCGGTGATGATTTCCTCGGCGGTCGGCGCGAAACAAAACTCGTTGTCTTTGCGGTCTTTGATCCGCAGAAGCTCGCGCCCGTAAAACTGCCAGCGCCCGCTTTCTTCCCACAATTCTTTGGGTTGCACGTGCGGCAACCACACTTCCATCGCGCCCGCGCGGTCCATCTCCTCGCGCACAATCTGTTCCACTTTCTTGAGGACTTTAAAACCGAGCGGCAGCCAATCGTAGAGACCCGATCCGACTTTGCGGATCATGCCGGAACGCAGCATCAGCTTCGCCGACGCCGTATCGGCATCGGACGGCGTCTCCTTCATCGTCGGAATAAAGTAGCGGGAGAACTTCACGTTTTACTTGGCAGTGGCGGGAGCGACGTCCAACGTCGGTTCTTTCAACGGTTCGGTTGTTTCAGTGACCGGAGCGGGTGATTTCTTTTTAAAGAAGTTAAACCGTTGAATGTCATTGAACGTTGCGAACACGAGCAAACTAAGCAAGAGCGCCAATCCGACCACGTTCGCTTTGCCCATGACTTTCATGCTGAGCGGTTTTCCGCGGATGCCCTCGATCACGTAATAAAGTACGTGGCCGCCGTCGAGCATCGGGATTGGAAACAGGTTGAACAGGCCGATCGCCACCGAGATCATCGCGATCAAATACAAATAGTCTTCCATGCCGGATTTCACCGCTTTGGAAATGACCTGGCCGATGCCGAGCGGCCCAGCGACGTCGATTTTCTGACGCTCTTTGACCGCGTTGTAAAGCGAATAGACGGTGAAGGCGGAAATATTCCAACACTGCCAGACGGCTTTTTTTGTGGCGTCGATAGGACCAAGTTTGTTGCGTTCAACAATGGGTTCGGCCGGTTTGATGCCAATGAGGCCCGGACCTTTGCCTTCGGGGCGCTGAGGAATGATCGAAACTTTCATTTCCTGGCCCGCGCGGACAAAAGCGATGTCGGTCGCCATATCGGGACGGACGTGGATTTTGGACGCGAGCGAAATAAAATCATCCACTGGTTCACCCTGCACGCTGACCACGCGGTCGCCCTTTTGCAGGCCCGCTTTATCGGCCGGCATGCCGGCCATCACTTCACCGATTTCGGTCTTGTTGGTCTGGACCGCCTCGCCCCAATACATGAGCATCGTGAAGAAAATTAGGATGGCGAGCACATAGTTCATGAAAGGACCCGCAAACGCGATCAGCACGCGGCGGTACCACGGTTGGGAGAAGAAATGGCGGGAAGTGTCTTCTTGGGAGGAGGGTTCCACTTTCACATTGCCGTCGGATTCCACCATTTCGCCGGCCATGCGGACTTCGCCGCCAAGCGGCAGCCACGCCACGCAATAGCGGGTCTCTCCCCATTTAAATCCAAACATTTCCGGGCCAAGGCCGAACGAGAAGCGTTCCACTTTAACGCCGGATTTTTTGGCCACAATAAAATGGCCGAACTCATGCACGAAAATAACGATACCGAAAGCGAACAGGATGCCGATGGCTGATAACATGTTATTGGTTTCCTATGGTTTGAATAATTTTTTGGGCCTCTTCCCTGGCCCACGCGTCCACTTCAAAAACGTCATCGAGCGATGGATTGTTCCGCACTTTGTGTTTCTTGAGCACACCCGCCACCACTTTCGGGATCGACATAAACGACAGCTTCCCTTCAATAAAACTTTTCACCGCCTCCTCGTTGCTCGAGGACAACGCCGTGGGCGCCGTGCCGCCTTTCTTTCCAGCGTCGAGCGCGAGTTGCAGGCACGGAAACTTTGAAAAATCCGGTTTAGCGAAATCCAATCGTCCCACCTGGTCCAATTCCAAACTTTTGAGCGCCGATATCATGCGCTTCGGGTGCGTGAGCGCGTACTGGATCGGCAAACGCATGTCCGGGTGCGACAACTGCGCAAGCATGGCCCCATCCGCGAACTCCACCAACGAATGCACAATCGATTGCGGATGGATCACGATCGAGATCTTTTCCATGGGCACTCCGAACAAGAAATGGGCCTCGATGGCCTCGAGGCCCTTGTTCATGAGCGTCGCCGAATCAACCGTGATCTTGGCGCCCATCTTCCATGTCGGATGCTTGAGCGCCTGCTCGACGGTGATTGTATCCAAATCCTGGGTGGAACGGTAGAAAGGCCCGCCGCTCGCGGTCAAAATGATGCGCGAAACTTCCACGCCCTCGTGCCCGCGCAGGCACTGATAGATCGCCGAGTGCTCGCTGTCGACCGGAATGAGCGGCGCGCCGTGTTTCTTCGACAAATTCAAAATGGTTTCGCCGGCCACGATCAACGCTTCCTTGTTCGCAAGACCGACCGTTTTTCCGCTTTTGAGCGCGGCGACCAAAGGGGCCAACCCGCGCGCGCCGACCATGCCGCACAGGACGAACGATGATTCTTTCATCTTTGCCAACCGCTCAACACCGTCCACGCCGGAGGCATCGGAGTGGTTCCACACTTCGGGCCGCTTCTTCCAGGAGGCAATGGCGCGTTTAAGTTCCTCGGCCGACGGCGTGTCGCTCATCGCGACGGCCTTCGGTTTAAATTCTTTTATCTGGTCGAGGATAAGCCGCACATTTTTGTTCGCAGCAAGGCCCACAACCTGAAAATCCCCGCTGTAACGCCGCACCACATCAAGCGCGTTGACGCCGATGGACCCGGTGGAACCCAAGATGACGATATTCTTCTTCATAACTAAAGTGAAGCGACCAAAAAGCTTCCAGTTCCCCTCCCCGCAAGGGGAGGGGTTAGGGGTGGGGTTGCCCCGGAGCGATCGCTTCGGTTTTTCCCCACCCCTGCCCCCTCCCCGTTGGGGAGGGGAACAAATTCAGGTGGTGTCGTTTTTTTTAATTGCATGTTATTGGAAGCGGCCTGTTCCGATGAGAACGTAGTAATAAAAGGGCGCGGCGAACACAAAAGAATCGAATCGGTCCATAATGCCGCCGTGCCCTGGCAGCAACTGCGATGAATCCTTGGCGCCAAGCGAACGTTTGATAAGCGACTCCACCAGGTCGGACACTTGGGCGGTGATCGCGATGAGCAACGCGTACAACACCGCTTCGAGCGGCCCCATGACGTCCCGCAACATCACTTCGCGCAAGAACCAACCGATCAAACAAGCAATGAGGGTCCCCCCCACCGCTCCTTCCCAGGATTTTTTGGGTGAAATTCGAGGAGCGAGCGGCTTGCTACCGATCATGCGGCCCACCATCCAAGCGCCGATGTCGACGGCCCAAACAACAAAAAACAAAAAGAACGTGATCTGCCGGCCCGCCAGCACCACGCCCTCGCCGATCGTCAAACGCAGATCGCGCACGAGCAGCAGATGACCCAGGAAGAACGCGAACACAACCACGCCGGTGACGGTGGTGATGATCCGCAGAAAGGAATGCCCTTTGTCGCTGCGCGCGAACTCACGCAGGAAAACAATGAAGACCCACAGCATGAGAATGAACACAGGCCCCGGAGCGTGGCGCAGCGGTCCCACGGGCATTCCGTCGAAATAAAGCGCGAGCAAAACAAACAGCGCACCCACAAGCCCCATGTAAAGTTGGTTTGGATATCCGCCCTCTTCCGCCATGACCGCGTATTCCCAGACCGCGAGCAGGCAAACGGCCGTCACAAACAGGAAAAACGGAATGGAGCCGAACCAAATCACCGCGATCACGAGCGGCGCGAGCAAAACCGAAGTAAGGATGCGGGGCAGGAGCATGGTTACCGCACGCCGCCGAACCGACGGTCGCGGGACTGGAAATCAAGGATTGCTTCATAGAACTGTTCACGGCGGAAATCCGGCCACAACACCGGCGTGATGTGCAGCTCGGCGTAGGCGATCTGCCACAGCAGGAAGTTCGAAATGCGGTTCTCCCCGGAAGTGCGGATCAACAAGTCGGGCTCGGGCATGCCGGCCGTGTAAAGTTTTTCGGAGATCATCTCCTCGGTGACGACCAATTGTTTTTCTTGAATGAGCCGGTTGCAGGCCTGGATGATGTCTTGCCGGCCGCCGTAGTTGAGCGCGAGCACGAGGTTAAGCCCCGTGTTGCGGGACAAATGTTTTTTTGTTTTCGCGATCTGTTCCTGGACTTCCACGGGCAGACGGGAGATGTCGCCGATCGTGTCAAATCGGACATTGTTTCTGTCGAGGTCGGATTGCTCTTTCACGAGTGTGTTTTTCAAGAGCCGCATGAGGCCCGCGATTTCGGGGCGGGGACGCGACCAGTTCTCGGTTGAGAACGCGTAGAGAGTGAGATATTTAACGCCGATTTCACCCGCCACTTGCACAATTTCGCGGACGGATTTGGCGCCTTGGCGGTGGCCCCACAGGCGGGGAAGATGGCGCTTCTTCGCCCAGCGGCCGTTGCCGTCCATAATGACGGCCACGTGCGCGGGCACGCGGGACTTGTCGATCTTCTTAAGCAGGTCCAATTAAATTTCGAGGATTTCTTTTTCTTTCTGCGTGACGATCTCGTCCACTTTCTTGATGTACGTGTTCGTCAAACCTTGGATCTTTTCCTCGCCCTGTTTCTGGAGGTCCTGGGTGATCTGTTTGCTTTTCTCGGCGGCCTTGACCTTTTCGATCGCATCGCGGCGTTCGTTGCGCAGCGACACGCGAAAATCTTCGGCCAGCTTCTTGATGATTTTGACCAGGTCCTTGCGGCGTTCTTCGGTGAGCGGAGGAAAGTTTAAGCGGAGGATCTTGCCGTCCGAGTTCGGCGTGACGCCCAAGTTGGCGGCATGGATGGCTTTTTCAATTTCCTGAATGACCGCGGGTTCCCATGGGCGGATCTCAATGGTGCGCGCTTCGGTGACGGCCACGTTTCCCACTTGTTGCAGCGGGACCATGGAGCCGTAGTAATTGACCTTCACGCCTTCAAGCAATGCGGGCGATGCGCGGCCGGTGCGCACGGTGGAAAAATCAGCGTGCAGACGGTCGATGGTTTTCTTCATCAGTTGTTCGACTTCGGACAAAATAGGCTGGATAGACATGCTTCCCTCCGGTTTCGGTTATGGCGTGACCAGCGTTCCAATATCCTGGCCGCGAATGGCGCGGGCAATGTTCCCCTTCTTGTGCAGGTTGAAAACGCGGATCGATAAATTGTTTTCGCGGCAAAGCGCGAGCGCGGCCGTGTCCATGATGCCCAGATGTTTGCGGATCGCCTCAGTAAGCGTCACGCGGCGGTAGAGTTTCACGTTCTTGGACTTGCGCGGGTCACCGGAGTAGACGCCGTCCACTTGCGTGGCCTTGAGAAGTTCCGTTGCGCCGATTTCTGAGGCGCGCAACGCGGCCGCGGTGTCGGTGCTGAAATAGGGGTTGCCGGTGCCGGCCGCGAATACAACAATGCGGCCTTTTTCAAGATGGCGGATCGCGCGGCGACGTATGTACGGCTCGGCGACGTTAGAGACGGGCATGGCGGTCATCACACGGGTCGAGACGCCGACTTGTTCCAGCGTGTTTTGGATGGCCAAGGAATTAATGAGCGTGGCGAGCATGCCCATGTTGTCGGAGATGGCGCGTTCGAGACCCAAACCCTGGTCGCGGGCGCCGCGCCAGATGTTTCCACCGCCAACGACGATCCCCAGCTGGGTGCTGGGCGTCTTGGCTTTCTTGATCTCATTCGCGAACCGGAAAAGGCTCTTTAAATCAATACCGAACCTTTCCTCGCCTAAGAGAGCCTCTCCCGATAATTTGAGGACGATCCGTCGCACGTTTACCGTTTTATATCAATCGGCGCCGACGCGAAAGCGGACAAACTTGGCGACGCTGAGATTGAACCCTAGCTTCTTGCCGGTGTTTTCCACCAAATCCTTGATTTTTGTTTTGCCCGAGGCGTCGCGCACGTGCGGCTGGTCGAGCAGGCAGTTCGCTTCATAGAACTGGCCTACTTTCCCCAAGGCGATTTTCTCGAGAATTTCGGCCGGCTTCTTCTGGCCTTCCATCTGTTTGAGCGCGATCTCTTTCTCGCGGGCGACAATGTCGGCCGGGACTTCGGTGCGGTTCACGTAGAGCGGGTTCGCGCCGGCGACCTGGATGGCCAGCTCGCGGGCAAGCGCTTTCACTTCATCGTTTGCGCCGGCGGCCTTGTCCGAATCAATCTGGAGCAACACGCCGAGCTTGGACCCCGGATGAATATAAGAGGTGATCAAACCATTTGCGGTCTTCATACGCGCGAAACGGCGGGCGGAGATTTTCTCTCCGACCTTCGCGGACAGGTCGGCGGCTTTATCGGCCGGCAACTGCTCGACGGTGGTCCACGACGGGTTGGCCTTGATCAATTCCAGATAGGTCTTGAGCAACGCGCCGAATTCGTCGTTGCGGGCCACGAAGTCGGTCTCGGAGTTGAGTTCGAAAATGATGCCTTCTTTACCGTCGGCGGAAATCCAGGTGTCGACCAATCCTTCCGCGGCGACGCGGTCGGCGCGCTTCGAAGACTTGGCAATGCCCTTCTCGCGGAGGAGGCGAAGCGCTTTGTCGAAGTCACCTTTGGTTTCAACGAGGGCGGCTTTGCAATCCATGAGACCGGCGCCGCTGGCCAAACGCAGTTTCTGTACGTCGGCGGCT
>CAYOPN010000010.1:0-54048 GCA_964405835.1 uncultured Elusimicrobia bacterium
ACTTCAGCCGGGTATTGGCAGACCGGTTGTGGCGGGGCGGTTTCGTGAATTGATAGATCGCGTGATCGACGCCGCAGTCAGCCCGGATGGAAAAATCCTTGTTCTTTTGCAAAGCACTAATTTTGTGGATCAAATTAACTCAACCTACCTCCGTTTGATCGACACCAAAAGCGGTTTGGACATTCGCGAAATTAATTACCAAAGCATTTGGAGTGTCAACCGAGTGAGATTTGACCCATTCGGGCGTTGGTTGGCGCTTGGCAATTCTTTTGGTCAGGAATTTTTTATGGATTTGGAAGGGAATCGTGTAGAGCCTTCCATAAGGCAAATTTCCATTAACACAGGTTTGGCAATCAGCCCCGATGGAAGGGAAATCTTTTCTCATGGATTACTACGGCTTCCGACCTCTCCTCGCATGGCTTTTCGCTACGGCATGCTGTTGGTTGACAGACAGCTATCCATAGATTCTCAAATAGCTGAAGCGTTCATTATTAGGAATTTCGCGCATGACCTAATGGAACTAGAAACGGAGCGCCCGTCCCGGTTTGATTGGTTGAGGGCTCCGTTCCGTGAAATTCCGTATTTTGTATATGCCGCTTCATCGCTGTTCATTTTTCGTAGGCACAACTTGCGACACATCCTGGATGATTTTGTCGACCATCATTTCTGGAACTCGCCATTGCTTGACACCCCCAGGAACCGGCGCGTCATTCGCCGCGGGGCCGTCGCTATTTTTGGGTTGACGTTCGCGTTGCAAATGGGAGCGATCTTCGCCTTGTTCTTTTATGGCGATGAACTCCCCATCGAAATCTTGCTGGGCGCAGCACTTCTTATGGGCACCGTTGGATTCGTCCCTTTCAATCTTATTGCCCATTATATGGTGAGCATTTCCAATGTTTTACGCGGCCTGCCGCCGTTGTCGATTGAGACTGTTCTTGAGGTTTCAAAGATTGTCGAAGTCGACGGTGCACCGGAAGATGCCTATGCGCTGAATCCGGAGGAATATATTTACGATCAGGCGGCGGCGTTCTTCGCGGATCGCGGATGGAAAGTCAAAGGAGAGCGCGGCGCTGTGGGCACGGTGGAATCGAAAGGCGGCGATTGGGCCGGCACGGCCTATAAGGTGGTTGTTGAGGATAACGAAGGCAAAGAGTTGGCCTTGATCGCCAAAGTGGCTTTGTCTCCGCAAGGATTGCGTTTTGAGGAAGCCCAGACCAATGCGCTGCAACTGGATATAAATATGTTTGAAGCCCTGAACGGAAACAATGTTTCGTATGAACCAGCGATTCCCGGCATCCGCTTCTTGCGTTATTACGGGAAAGTTATGGTCAAAGGGGCCGCCGAGCCCCGGCCGCTTGTGGCATTCATGGGATTCATGGAAGGGGAATCTCTGGAAAATGTCCGAGGCATTCCCGGGGCCGATCTTAAACCGGTGGCCGAAAAAATCATTCGCTTTATGGCCCACGTTCAATCCAAGGGAATGAAGTCGTGGGACAGCCGGCCGACCAATTTTCTGATCAACGGAGATGTGCTTGAGCCGATCGATTATGGAAGTTACGACCGGCTTGAGAAAATAACGGATGAACAATTTTTCATTCCAAATATCGTGATGACGCTGTTCTTCGATAAAGCGAAGAACGTTCCCTCCGAATTCCTGCAATACCTTCTGGACACCTACGACAAGTATTCGACGTTGTCCGCCGCGAGCGAAAAAGAGGGCAGGGCGCTTTTTGAAAGAATCGTTTCGAATCAGATCGAGCTGGAGAAAAAGCTCGCTCGGTTGCGCGACGATCAAACGCGTGAAAAAGCAATCGTCGCCATGTTGCGTGACAGCGACGATACCAACGGCGTCGACAGCGACGCGTTGGACGATATCCTCGAGATTCTCACGCCCTCGGCAGAGCCGGTTGGTTTGGCCAATGCGGCCAATGCGGCGGCGTTTGAGGCGTTAAAGTCGAAGGTCAGTTCCAACACGGACCAGGACAAAAGCTCGAAGCGCAAAGATTTGGCCGACGTCATTCCGGCCATGATGCTGTTGCAACAGACGAAGATGGCGGCCGAAAATATTTCGGACCTGGAACAATCGGTGGCTGAGAATGAAAAGGGCGCGATGGTTTTCGTGCGCGCGTCGGACGCGGAGTCCAAAGAGGAGGTCGTCAATGAAATTAACGGGCTGCTTGGCGGCAAAAACGTGCTGGCGATCGCGCCTGCGTTGTACGACACGTTGGAAAATAAAGAGGAATTCGTCGCGAAAGGCGTGTGGCTTGTAAAGAACGACGCGACGCTTCAATTCTCCATGGATTCCATTTTGAAGTTGACCAATTCGTCAAAATTGCGCGGGCTTAACTTCATCGTAAAGCGCAACGCGGGGTTCTCGGAAAACACGGTCCGGACACTGGGAATGCTCCAGAAAAACCACCCGGACCTCATAAACATTTACTTGTTGCTCGATGAAAGCACGCGCATGGCCCTTCCGATCAGCATCGCCGAAATGAACGACTTGTTCGCGCTCCGCCGCCTCATCGCCACCCAAGCCTAGTTCCCGATAAAGACATTCGGGAATGACGGGCTGGAGGAATGAGTTATAATTCGCGCACTTAATTGGTTAAAGAGGTTTACATGAAAAAAAAATTAATTCAGTCCGATCCGGCTGTTATGAGAGGAAAGCCCGTTATCACTGGCACGCGCATCACCGTTGAGCTGATTCTCGCCAAAATGGCGGCGGGTGAGTCCATTAATCAGATACTTCGATCTTACCCGCATCTGACCCAAGAAGGAGTTTATGCTGCGCTTGATTATGCTGCGCAAGCGCTTGCTTCTGAGGTTTCCCTTCCCGTTCCCAAAAAAGCGGCATGAATCTTTTGGCAGATGAGAACATCGAAAAAGAAATTGTTCTTCATCTGAGAAAAAAAGGTTTCACCGTTATCCATATTCAAGAGTCCCACCCCGGGTTGTCCGATGAAAAAGTCCTCGATCTTGCTTTTGAAAAACATTATTTCCTCCTGACAGAAGACAAAGACTTTGGAGAGTTGGTTTACCGTGAAAAGAAACGGTCGCGAGGCGTTTTATTGCTTCGGCTAGAGGGGCTTTCAGCAGATGAAAAAGCCGGAATAGTGGAAAGAACCCTTAAGAAATACCAATCCGACCTCATTGGCGGTTTTAGCGTTGTTACTTCAAAAGATGTTCGCGTGAGGAAACGGGGATAAGCCTGGAATCTTCCGCGAGGGGAATGAGTTATAATTCGCGTCACTAAAATAAATAAGAAGAGAGGACGCGATCATGGAAACCACTGCATCAAAACCGCTGCAACTCGGGGACATTGCTCCCGATTTCGAACAGGAATCAACCGAAGGGAAAATTAAATTTCATGAATGGGCCGGCAGCAACTGGGTCATTCTTTTCTCCCACCCCAAAGATTACACGCCCGTCTGCACCACCGAACTCGGCACCGTCGCCAAACTCAAAGCGGAATTCGAGAAACGCAACGTGAAGGCCATTGGCTTGAGCGTTGACCCGCTCGTCGACCACAAAGGCTGGACCAAGGACATCGAAGAGACCCAAAATTGCCAGATCAACTTCCCGCTCTTGGCCGACGGCGACAAAAAAGTTTCCAATCTCTACGGCATGATCCACCCGAACGCCAGCGACACGTTCACGGTGCGCTCGGTGTTCATCATCGACCCGAACAAAAAAGTGCGCCTCATGATCACCTATCCCGCCAGCACGGGCCGCAACTTCAACGAGATCCTGCGCGTCATCGACTCGCTCCAGCTCACCGACAAACACAAAGTGGCCACGCCCGCGAACTGGAAAGACGGCGACGACGTAATCATTGTACCGGCGCTCAAAGATGAAGCGGAAATCAAAAAACTATTCCCAAAGGGATACAAAGCAGTCAAGCCGTACTTACGCATTACACCCCAACCCAATAAAAACTAGACCTTTCTCATTAAGATCGAGCGGCGTCCTCCTTCATATCTCGTCACTGCCAGGGCCTCATGGCGTGGGAGATTTGGGGGAGGAGGCCTATCGGTTTGTGAAGTTCCTTAAACAATCCCGCCAATCCTGGTGGCAGATGTTTCCTCTGGGGCCGCCCGGCATCAGCAACTCCCCGTATCAAGTCCTTTCCGCGTTCGCGGGCAATCCGTTGTTTATTTCCTTGGAAAAATTGGTTGGCGAAGGCCTGCTCAAGCCGGCCGAACTTGCGGGCTTTTCACACCAGCGACCGGAGAAAACCGACTACACCAACGCATGGCGCTTTAAAAAGAAGGCTTTCCGAAAGGCGTTCGTCCGGTTCATTGAAGGTCCCGCATCGATGCGTGCCGGTTTCGATGCGTTTTGTCATCGCCAGGCCGCGTGGCTGGATGACTACGCGCTCTATTGCACGATCAAGGAGGTCCACCGCGGGGCTTCGTGGGAGGAATGGAAAGAACCCTTTCGTCGTCGTACACCGGACGCGCTGCAATATGTCCGGAAAGGTTTTGGCTCTCGCATTCAATACCACCAATTTCTTCAATTCCAATTCTTTAAGCAATTCTCGGCGTTGAAAAATTTTTGCCGCAAGAACGGTGTTCGTGTGATCGGCGACGTGCCGATTTTTGTGGCGCACGACAGCGCCGATGTGTGGGCGAACCAGGAATTGTTCTGGCTTGATAAAAAGGGAAAAGCGATTTTTGTGGCCGGCTGTCCGCCGGATTACTTCAGCGCGACGGGTCAGCGATGGGGAAATCCGCTTTACAATTGGGAAAAAATGAAGAAAAACGGTTACGCCTGGTGGATACGGCGGTTCAAAACGTTGTTCGAGCAGGTGGACGCGGCGCGCATTGACCACTTCATCGGTTTTCACAATTATTGGCGCATTCCCGCCGCGCACAAAACGGCCGAACGCGGGAAATGGATTTTGGCGCCCGGAGAGGATTTCTTGAAAACGGTTTTCCGGAAACTGGGAAGGATTCCGCTGATTGCCGAAGACTTGGGCGCGATCACGCCCGCGGTGGCGGCGCTGCGCGATAAATTTGGATTGCCCGGCATGCGCGTGCTGCAATTCGCGTTCGACGGAAATCCGAAGAACCCGTTTTTGCTGGAAAATTTCATCGCCAACACGATTGTCTACACGGGCACGCATGACAACGACACAACCAAAGGATGGTTTAAAAGTTTGAAGAAAGGCACCCGGCAGGAAGTCCAAAAATATCTGGGAACGGACGGGAAAGAGATCCATTGGGACCTCGCGCGCGCGGCCTGGTCGTCCAAGGCCAACACTGCCATTGTTCCCGCGCAGGATTTGCTGGGTCTCGATTCGGCATCAAGGATGAACATGCCCGGCACCGCCAATGGTAATTGGACCTGGCGCCTGCAAGCCGGCGCGCTCAATTCAAAAATTTCCCGCCGCTTGGCGGACCTCACCAATAATTATGGCCGTCACAAATAAACACATCCTTATTGAAAACGTGCGGCCGTCGGTGAACGGAGGGCGTTACGCGGCGAAGGCGATTGCGGGAGAGTCCTGCGTTGTCCAGGCCGACGTGTTCCGCGACGGCCATGTGCCGGTGAGTGTCACGTTGCGCTGGCGTTCCTCAAAAAACAAAACCTGGCTTGAGTGCCCAATGACGGACGACGGTAACGATTGCTGGGCCGCCACCTTTCCGCTGGCGGAACCGGGCCTGTATGAATTTTCCATCCATGCCAGGAGCGCGGAGGGGGATTCCGAAACGTCCGACGAGTATCGAGTTGTCGCCGACCGTCCCCTTGCCCGCTTTAGCGCTTGGTACGAATTTTTTGTGCGTTCGCAGGGAAAAGATCCCGGTAAAGGCGCTACTTTTAAAGAAGCAGAGGCGCGGTTGCCGGATATCAAAGCGATGGGGTTTGACGTTTTGTATTTGGCGCCGATCCATCCGATTGGGCGCACCGCGCGCAAGGGACCGAACAACAGTTTGAACGCGGGTCCGAACGATCCGGGGTCGCCGTGGGCCGTCGGAAATGAAAACGGCGGGCACACCGCGGTCGAGCCTGCGCTCGGCACGCTCGATGACTTCGACCGGTTTGTGGCGGCCGCGAAGATACAGGACCTCGATATCGCGCTCGATTTCGCGCCGCATTGCTCGCCCGACCATCCGTGGGTGAAAGAACATCCCGATTGGTTTTACCGCCGCGCCGACGGCACCATCAAATGCCACGAGAACCCGCCGTTCGTTTACGAGGACGTCTATCCGCTCAACTTCGACGCGCCGTCACAAAAAGAGCTTTATGCGGCGTTGCGCGACGTTTTTCTTTTCTGGGCCGCGCGCGGTGTAAAAATTTTCCGCGTGGATAATCCGCACACGAAACCCGTGGCGTTTTGGGAGTGGGTGATCAGCGAAGTAAAAACCAAATATCCGGACTCGATTTTTCTCGGCGAAGCGTTCACGCGCCCCAAAATGATGAAAGCGCTTTCGAAAGCGGGTTTTTCGCAGTCCTACACGTATTTCATTTGGCGCACGACAAAACAGGAACTCATCGAATACATGACCGAGTTGTCCGACCCGGCGCTCGCGAGTTATTTCCGCCCCAATTTTTTTCCAACCACGCCGGACGTGTTGCCGCGCCAGCTCCAGAACGCGGGCCGCGCCGCGTTTGAAACGCGTCTCGCGCTGGCCGCCACGCTTTCGCCATCCTACGGCATTGTGGCGGGATACGAGTTGCTGGAGAACGAGGCAATGACCGGCACCGAGGAATACGCGAACTCAGAGAAATACCAGGTCCGCGTTCGCGATTGGGAGAAACCGGGAAATATCAAAGAGACCGTCCGGAAGTTAAACGCGTTCCGGCGGGAAAACCCGGCGTTGCAGCGGATTGAGAACGTCCTGTTCATTGAAACCGGCAACGATGCGGTGATCGCCTACGCCAAAATGACCGCGGACAAATCGAACCTCGTGATTGTCGCGGTCAATCTTGATCCGGACCGCCCGCAGGAAGCCACGTTGCAACTTCCCATGGATAAATTGGGTTTTTCATGGGAAGCTACGTTCAACGCCCAGGACATCATGACCACCGACACCATCACTTTTTTTAAATCCACGCGCCTCCGCCTCGATCCCGCCACGCATCCCTTCCAAATGTTCCGAGTCCAACGATGACCGAAAAATACATTTGCATTCACGGGCATTTCTATCAGCCGCCGCGCGAGAACCCGTGGTTGGAATCCATCGAACTTCAAGATTCGGCCTATCCGTATCACGATTGGAACGAACGCATCACCGCCGAATGTTACGGGCCCAATGGCACTTCGCGCATCCTGGACGACCACGGACGCATCATAAAGATCATCAATAACTACGCGCGCATTAATTTCAATTTTGGTCCGACACTTCTGAGCTGGATGGAAGAGAAAGCGCCGCAGGCCTACCGCGCCATTTTCGAAGCCGATCAACAGAGCCAGGACCGTTTCTCGGGGCACGGTTCGGCAATCGCGCAGGTGTACAACCACATGATCATGCCGCTCGCGAACTCCCGTGACAAATTCACGCAGGTGTTTTGGGGCTTGCGCGATTTTGAGTTCCGGTTCGGGCGCGTCCCCGAAGGCATGTGGCTCGCCGAAACCGCTGTCGATGTGGAGAGCTTGGAGATCATGGCCGGCCTCGGCATCAAATTTACAATCCTCGCGCCGCACCAGGCCAAACGCGTGCGACCCATCGGCGGCAACGAGTGGGCGGAGTTGCACGGTTCCATTGATCCAACACGCCCCTATCAGGTGTTCCTGCCATCCGGAAAAACCATTGCGGTGTTCTTTTATGACGGCCCCATCTCGCGCGCGGTCGCGTTTGAGCGGCTCTTGGAGAAAGGGGAATACCTGATCAGCCGTCTTATGAGCGGTTTCTCCGAGCAGCGGCACTGGAACCAGCTCGTGCACATCGCCACCGACGGCGAAACCTACGGCCATCATCACCGTCACGGCGAAATGGCGCTCGCTTATGCGGTCGACCAGATTGAAACCAACAAAGCGGCCAAACTCACCAACTACGGTGAATTCCTCGAAAAATTTCCGCCGGCGTTTGAGGTCCAGGTCCATGAGAACACGTCGTGGAGTTGCGCGCACGGCGTCGAACGCTGGCGCAACGATTGCGGCTGCAACATGGGCGGCCGGCCCAACTGGTCGCAAGCGTGGAGAAAACCGCTGCGCGATGCACTGGATTGGCTGCGGGACTCCATCGCGCCGCTTTACGAGCAGGAAGCCCAAAAACTTTTGAAAGACCCCTGGATGGCCCGCAACGATTACGTGGAGTTGTTGTTCGATCGCTCGGACGAGGAAGTGGATGAATTCTTCGGGCGGATGGCGGTGCGCGAGTTGGAGGGGCCCGAGAAAACACGCGCGTTAAAACTCCTGGAACTGCAACGCCAGACCATGCTCATGTACACAAGCTGCGGTTGGTTCTTTGACGAAATTTCCGGCATTGAAGCGATGCAGGTGCTGCAATACGCGGCGCGCGCGGTGCAACTGGCCGAGGAGTTGTTTGGCCAGCCGTTCGAGGCGGGGTTGCTGGAACGGCTGGAACATGCGCGCAGCAATATTCAGGACCTCAAGAACGGCAAGAATATTTATGAACGGATAGTTAAGCCGTCATCCATGACGCTGCAGAAGGTGGCCGCGCATTACGCCATCAGCTCGTTGTTCGCGAACGAAGGCGTGGCCGGCACCAAGACGTATTGTTACGCGATCGAATACGAGGACTACAAAACATTTTTGGCCGGCAAGGCGCGGCTCGTGGTCGGGTGGATGCACGTAACGTCGGAAGTGACCAAGGAATCGGAGCGTCTCATGTTTGCGATCCTGCATCTGGGCGACCACAATTTGAACGGCGGCGTCGGCATCTACACCACGCCCGAAGCATACGGAAAGTTAATCGATGAAATTGTCTCGGCGTTCAAGCGCGCGGACTTCAGCACAACCATCCGGGTGCTGGACCGCCAGTTTGGGAATTCGACCTATTCGCTCAAATCGTTGTTCCGCGACGAGCAGCGAAAAATTGTGAGCTCTATTCTCGAGGCCACGCTGGCCGATTCCGAATCGGTGCTGCGCCAGATTTTTGAGAACAACGCGCCGCTGATGCGTTTCCTGGCGGAACTATCGGCGCCGCTCCCCAAAGCGCTGCAGGCCGCGGCCGAATTCTCAATCAATGTGAGCCTCAAGCACGCGTTCGAGGCCGACGAGTTGGACATTGACCGGATCGCGCAGCTGCTCGGCGAAGCGAAAGACACGCGTATCCAGATCGACGGCCCAGGGTTGGCGTACGTCTACAAGAACAACCTGGCGCGCATCGTGGACGGGTTGTGGACGGAGCCGGAGGACGAGGTGTTAATGGAGCAATTCCACGGCGCGGTGCGGTTGGCGAAGATGCTTCCGTTCGAAGTGGAGATGTGGAACGCGCAAAACAATTTCTACGAGCTCATGCAGCGCGTCTACCCCGATGTCCGCAAGCGCGCCGATTCCGGTGAAGAGAGCGCAAAAAACTGGGTCAAATCCTTCCTAAGCCTGGGTGAAAAGCTCCGCGTGAAGGTTGCCTAATCCCACTTGGAATTTGATGCTTGATGATTGAGGATTGGTTCTTAGTTTCAAAATTCTCAAACCAAGTACCAATCATCAATTCTCAAGCTTCAACCGGTCAATGTTTGATAGGATTCCACTCCCTCGCAACCCTTCCTGCCATTTATTGGAGTAACACCATGACACTCACTTCGGAAGTACGCAAGTTTGATCTCGATAGCAGGACCTTCGAATTTGCCCGGCAGGTCCGCCGGTTTTTAAAAGATTCCCCCATAGGAATGTTCGATTCTGAGGACAAGAAGCAGTTGATTCGCTCTTCTGGGTCGGTTGCGGCCAACTATTTGGAGGCAAACGAAGCGCTTAGCGGAAAAGATTTTTCAATGCGGATCAAAATATGTCGGAAGGAAGCGCGTGAAACGAATATGTGGCTCAGGCTTTTGGCGGATGAAGTTGGACAGGAACAACGGGGAGAATTAGAACGGCTGATTGGTGAGGCGTTGCAACTTGTGAAAATTTTCAACGCGATTTCTCATAAAGTGGATTCGAGGTTGGCTTGAAAATGAGAATTCTTAAACTAAGGACCAATTCTCAATCATCAAGCTTCAACCGTACAATGGATTATCCCTGGGTGAAAAGCTCCGCGTGAAAGTTGCCTAGTTTTTTCTTTTCTTTGAGCAGTGATTCGAAGATGGGGGCGGGGAGAGGTTCGCTGAAAAGAAATCCTTGGACTTGGTCGCATTTGAGGTCCCGCAGTTGATTAAGTTGCCCTTCCGTTTCGACGCCTTCCGCCAAAACATTCAGTTTTAATCCGTGCCCGAGGCCGATCACCGCGTTCGCGATGGCCGTGTCGTTTGAATCCGATGTGAGATCGCGAACAAACGATTGGTCCATTTTCAGCGTCGTAACGGGCAGCCGTTTTAAATAGTTCAAGGATGAATAACCCGTTCCGAAATCATCGATCGAGAAACCCACGCCCATCGCTTTGAGCTCGTGCGGGATGTTCATTGCCTGGCCATAGAGGTCCATAAGCACGCTTTCGGTCAATTCCAAATCGAGATACACGGGCGGCAGGCCGGTTTCTTTCAGCACGCGGCGCACGGTCTCAATCATGTTCGATTGGCGCAATTGTTTGCCCGACACGTTCACGCCCACCTTCATCGCTTGATAACCGTTGTCCTGCCATTCCCGGCTTTGTTTGCAGGCCATCTGCAGCACGCGCTCACCAATCGGAATAATCAGGCCGGAATCCTCGGCCCACTGGATAAAGCTCGACGGCGGCAAGAGTCCCAGTTCCGGGTGGTCCCAGCGGACCAACGCTTCCATCCCGACGATCTGACCGGTTTCGATATCGATTTGCGGCTGATAGTGAACGACAAACTCGTTTCTCTCGAGCGCGCGCCGTAGCCCGTTATCGAGCGCCAGTTGCTGAAATACTTCGGTCTTCATGGTTTGGTCGAAGACTTGGTAATTGTTCCGGCCGGTGCGTTTGGCTCGGTACATCGCGGTGTCGGCGTTTTTTAAAAGCGATTCGGGGTCCTGCCCGTCGTTCGGATAAATGCTGATGCCGATCGAGGCCGTGGTGAACAACTCATGTTCGTCAAAATGAAACGCGGGACGGACGGCCTCCAAAATTTTTTCGGTCAGGGCGAGGATCTCTTTAATGTTTTTTATGCCGGTGAGCAGCAGCATGAATTCGTCGCCGCCCAAGCGCGCCACCACGTCGGTCGCGCGCAGGCAGGCCTTGAGCCGGTCGGCCACGCCCTTGAGCAAACGGTCGCCCATGTCGTGCCCCAAGCTGTCGTTGATCACTTTGACGCGGTCGAGGTCGAGGAACAGCACGCCGATCATTTCGCGGTGCCGCTCGGCCAGCGCGAGCGCGGACTTCAATTGTTCACGGAACAAAGCGCGGTTCGGCAAATCGGTGAGCGCGTCGTAATAGGCCATGTGGCGGATGGTTTCTTGCGCGCGTTTCTTTTTTGTGATGTCGGTGAAAACGCCCATGTAATGGGTGATCTCGCCCGCCGCGTTTTTCACGGAACTGATGGTGAGCCACTCGGTGTAGATCTCGCCGTTTTTGCGTTTGTTGATGATTTCGCCCTGCCAATAGCCAGTCTTCTCAATCGAGGACCACATCTTTGCGTAAAAAGGACCTTTGTGTTCACCGGAGCGGAGGAGGCGGGGGGTGCGGCCGATGGCTTCTTCGGCTGTGTAGCCGGTGACGTTGGTGAAGGGTTCGTTGATAGCGAGAATATTAAGGTCCGCGTCGGTGATCATGACGCCTTCGCGTATATGACTGATCACCTGGGCGGCGGATAGGGTGAGTAAATCGGAGTCCCGTTTCTCGACCATGTGCAAGGATTCTAACCCATTGAGTCAATGCCTGGCGATCTTTTCCACCGTCTTAAAGTCCGTTTCATCGACCGGCTGGACAGAAAGGCGCCCGCGCTTTAGCACAACCATGTTCTGGAGAGCGGGGTTCGCGCGGATCTCATCCAGGGACACCAGGCGCGGGAATTTCTCCACAAACTCCACGTCCACCATGGACCAAAGCGGTTTCTCACGTGTTGAGCGCGGATCGTAGTATTCGCTCTTTTTGTCCCATGACGTAGCGTCCGGATAGGCTTCCTTGACCACGCGGGCGAGGCCGACGACTCCCGGCGGGGCGCAGCTTGAATGGTAGAAAAGCACGATGTCGCCGCGTTGCATCTCGCGCATGTGGTTGCGCGCTTGGAAATTCCGCACGCCGTCCCACGGCGCTTTCCCCATTTTTTTTAAATGGTCGATCGAGAAAACGTCCGGCTCACTTTTCATAAGCCAATATCGTATTGTGCTTTCCATGATCTCCTCTTCTCCGACGGTGTCCTTGGTCCCTGCGGGGGTCGCCAAACGGCGCGGCGACCAAGTCGTTACGCTGCGCGGTATTGGGACTGCGGTCCCGGAATTCTCCGCCACACAAGAAGAGGCGCTGGAATTTATTTCCGAACGTTTCCCGGTGGCCGAAAGGACCCGGCAACTTTACAAAAAGACCCTCCGCAACAAATCCATCCATAAACGCCATTTCGGTCTATCCAACCTGGAAAATGTCCTCGACCAAGACTTGGACCGCAAAAACGCCCGCTTTGAAAAAGAGGCCGTGGCCTTGTCGACCCGTTCGCTTAAATCCGCGCTCGCCGACGCCGGCGTACGGCCGTCCCAGATCGATTTTCTCGTGGTCACCACCTGCACCGGCTATATCTGTCCGGGCTTGAGCGCCTACCTGATTGAATCCTGTGGTCTGCGGCCTGATACGCGCGTGGCCGACCTGGTCGGCATGGGCTGTGGTGCGGCGGTTCCGGCACTCGAACAAGCGCACAACTTCCTCGTGGCCAACCCCGGGAAAACCGCGGCCGTGGTGTCAACGGAGATTTGTTCGGCGGCGATGGTGTCGAATGATGAGATCGACATTGTGATTTCAAATACGATCTTTGCGGATGGTTCGGCTGCGCTGGTGCTGTCGAGTAACCCCACCCCTGCCCCCTCCCCTGACGGGGAGGGGAACCAGGTTTTTAAAGGAGAGGTTCCCTCCCCCGCAAGGGGGAGGGGCAGGGTGGGGGTAATTCGTGGTTTTTCGTCGCTGATGGTGCCCGAATGGCGCGACACGCTCCGCTTCCGCAGCGAGAAGGGGCATTTGAAAAACGTGCTTGGAAAAGAAGTCCCGCAACAATCCGCTTCGGCCATGAAAAAAGTGGCGGAGAAACTGTTGGCGAACGAAGGGCTTCAAATGCCGGACATTTCACATTGGATGTTGCACGCGGGTGGCGAAAAAGTTCTGGACGCTATGGAGCAGGCGCTGCCGCTTCCTGCCGAAGCGCTCACATCGTCGCGCGCGGTGTTGAAAGATTTCGGCAATATGTCGTCGCCCACCGTTTTGTTTGTGTTGGCCGAGGAGTTTCGCTCCAAGGCGCCCCGGGTTGGAGATTGGGGCGTGCTCGCGTCGTTTGGCGCAGGTTTCTCCGCGCATGGAGCGCTAATCGAATGGATTTGACCCGGCGCATTGACCGGCCGGAGCTGATGGACACGCAAGTGTTTCCGGTCGATGTCATGCGCGAGACGCTGAATTTTTTGGGCGTCACCACGCGGTTTTTCGGCGGCGCAGAAATTGTGATCAAGCATTTTGCGCGCTGGTCGCGTACGTGGCGCGCGGGGGAAAATATCCGCGTGTTGGACGTGGGCACGGGCGGCGCGGAAATCCCGATCGCGCTCGTCAAGTGGGCGCGCAAGGCCGGTTTTAAAATCGAAGTGACTGCGATCGATCTGGTGGACGAAGTGACGCAAGTTGCACGCGAAAACACGGCTGGGATTCCAGAGATCCTTCTGCGACAAACCGACCTTTTTAATTTGGACCCGGCGCGCGAACAGTTTGATTACGTGATGGCGTCGCTTTTTATGCACCACGTGCGCCCCGCCGACGGCGGCCGGCTTTTGCGAATGTTCGACGCATTGGCCTCGCGCGGCGTCCTGGTCAGCGACCTATTGCGCTCGCGCGCGAGTTACGCGGCCGTGAAAGCCTTGAGTTTGTTGATCGGAAACGCCGTGGTCCGTCACGACGCGCCGCTCTCAGTGCGTCGCGCGTTTCACGTGGAGGAACTCTCCCGTTTGGCCGCGGACGCGAAACTCCCGTATTTAAAAGCGCAGCGAGAGCCCTGGTTCCGCGTAAGCCTGGCTGGCCAGAAAAAGGATGCCCCCTCCCTGCCCCTCCCCCTTGCAGGGGAGGGAAAACCATTTTCAAAAACATCGTTCCACTCCCCGTCAGGGGAGGGGGTAGGGGTGGGGTTTTGAGCGCTGTAGTTGTTGGCGCGGGGCCGGCAGGACTCAGCGCGGCGATTGGGCTTGCGCGCGCCGGTCGCAACGTCACTGTTTTCGAGCAACGCCCGCGCTGGCAAGGGCGCGTGTGCGGTTCGTTCTTAAGTCCCGAAGCGGTGGCGCATCTGGATTGGCTTGGCGTGTTGCAGAAAGTCCGAGAGCAGGCGGTCGAAATAAAGCACAGCACGGTGACATTCGGTGATAAAATTTTTTCTGTGCCCGTCGGTGAGCGTGGGCGCGGAGCGATCGGAGTGCCGCGCAAAGAGCTGGAAGAAATTCTATTGGCAGAAGTGCTGCGCTTGAACGTCAATGTCCGGATGGGGGAACGCTATTCGCCGGAGGAAAAAACCTTGACCATCATGGCGACCGGAAGATCGTCGCCCTTGCCGTCATCCCCGAATGTTTCTATCGGGGATCTCTCCCAGGGGTCGCTCTGGCGCGAAAATAATAGAGGCTCCCGATTGAAAATTTCGGGAGCGACGAATGATTGGTACGGTTGGAATGCCACGTACGAAAATGTTCAACAGGCGCCCGGCGAAATGGCGCTGCATTTTTATCCGGGCGGGTATGTCGGCGTGCTCACGTTCGCGGACGGGAAGGCCAATGTTTGCGGATTGGTCCATCGCCGTGGCCATCAGGCGTTGTCTTGGCAAAGCGTGGTGCAGGAAGCGCTTGCGCACAGCTCTCAATTTCAGAAACAGATGAAGAACGCGCTGCGCGCGTCCGAATGGCGCGGTGTCGGCCCACTGCCATTTTCAACCGGTTACCGCGGAGATGTGTCGGACAACTTTTTGTTGGCGGGCGACGCGGCGGCCGTGGGGGACCCGTTTATGGGCGAAGGCAACGGCCGGGCGCTCGGCGCGGGGCCGATGTTGTTTCAGACGCTAAACGAAACGGCGCCGGAAGATTTCAGAAACATTTATTCCGTTTACCGCCGTTTGTGGGACATGTCCTATAACACGCGCTTCCAAATGGGCCGCTTGATGCGCATTGGCATGGAACATCCTGCCTTGTTCGCGTTGTTCGCGAAAACAACACTGCGCAGCCCGTGGCTCGTCCGGCGCGCTACACCCTATTTTCATTCGGGATTTTTGGTAAAAGCCCAAGCCTTATGACAGAAAAAACCTATCGCATCCGCAATTCCGAAAAGTGTTTCCGGTTCAAGCCCGACGCGTTTTGTTCGCACGCTCCACCGAACAAAGGCATTTATGAGTTGGTCACGTTCGACGAAAACCAAAATCCGAAAGTCCTTTTCGTGGGCGCTGCTTTTGAAAAGGGAATTTTGGAAAGCCTCGAGTCCCACGCCGCTGGAACGCTCAAGCCCAAATCGTCCGACATCTTCGCGAAATACCCGAACCTCTATTTCGATTACCTAACGCAAATGGACGCCAAGACCAAAGACGACGCGCAGGACATCTATTGGTGGCTCGTCCAAAAACACCAGCCGCCGTACAACAACATCGCTTCCATTAGTAACTCGGGGCGTTATCAGAAAATCGACGTCGTCGAAGAAGAGTAAGGTTCGTTGACTCCCACCAACAGTTTGTTGTTCCTCTATATGGTGCCCGGCACGGGGCACCAGAAGGCCGCCGAGGCCATTATGGAATCGACCTCGCACATGGACCCGCGCGTGCAATGCGTCACGCTCGATGTCGGCCATCAAACCTTTCCGCTCCTGGGTGGTGTGGTCAACAAAATGTATCTGCAGATGCTCAAGACCGCACCGTTTATCTGGGAATACCTCTACGACAACCCCGACGTCGAACTTGCCACGCGTGACGCGCGCGAACTCTTGCGCATCATGGGATATCTCAAAATCCAACGCATGCTGAAGAAATACCGGCCCGCCGGGGTGATTTGCACACAGGCGATGCCCGCGATCGCGATGGCCGCCGAGAAACGCAAAGGCCGTCTGCGTGTACCGCTCATCTGCGCGATCACGGACTTCGCGGTGCACACGTATTGGCTGCATCCGGAAGTAGATTTGTATTTGGTTGGACATGAAGACGTGAAGCAGGAAATGATCCGCCGCGGTATTGCCGCCGAACGCATCCGCGTCACCGGCATACCGATCAAACCCAAATTCGGCGAGACCGTCGATAAAGCGGAGATCCGCCACAAGCTGCGGCTTTCGCCTAACAAAAAAACCGTGCTCATCATGGGCGGAGGGCATGGGCTGGGGCCCATCGAACAATTGGTGGAAGCGCTAAAAACCATTCCGTTGTCGATCCAAACAATTGTTGTCTGTGGAAAAAACCGTTCCACACAGAAAAAAGTCATGAAGCTCACCGCGAACAACCCGGACTTTCATGTTTATGGTTACGTGAAGGACACGGCGTCGCTCATGAGCGCGGCCGATATTTTGGTCACCAAGCCCGGCGGGCTCACCTGCGCGGAGGCGCTCGCGAAACAATTGCCGCTCATCTTAACGAGCCCAATCCCCGGACAGGAAGAACGCAACGTTCGGTTCCTCACGCGTTACCAAGTGGCGCGTCTGGTCCAGTCGCCCGAAGATTTGATGCACGCGGTTGTGGACCTGGTCCGTCATCCCAAAAAGATGGAGTCGATGCGGCAGCGCGCGCGTTTGTTGTCAAAGCCGCATTCGGCGTGGGAAGCGTCCCGGCTTATTTTTGACGTGGTGCATCTGCGCGGGGCTTTTGCGCGGGGAATTTCCTGATCATGCGCGCGTCTTTCTTCGATTTTCTCGAAACGCTCGGCGCCTGGACGTTTGAGGCGCTTGCGTGGTTCTTCGGAAAAATGCCGCGGCGGCTCCGCTACCCTTTGGTTTCGTTTAGCGGCGCCGTGTTCGCGATGTTCGCGTGGAACATGCGCAAAGCGCTCAATGAAAACCTGGAGACGCTTTTCAGCGGAGAACTCAAGAAATTCCGGCCGCGAATCCAGACCGTGTTCCGTAATTTTGCGCTGACGCTCGGTGATTTTTATCTGCCCGACGGAGTAAAAGTGGACGTGCCGGAACGGAATAAACTCGAGGAGCTCCGCAAAAAATATCCGGGCGTGATGGTATTGACCTTCCACATGGGGCATTGGGAACTCGGCGCGCGCACGATGAAACAATGGGGCTGGCCCGTCACCGCCGTTTATCAACCGTACCGCAACAAAAGTTTTAAAAAATCGATCGAAAGCCGCCGCGCGGAGGGTGTGAACTTTGTTCCGGTCGGCGGAAACGCCGCCAACGGCGTCCGCTCGGCGTTGCGCCGCGGCGACGTGGTGGCGATGCTGGGCGATCTTCCGTTTGGCGAGGAAGGCGCCGAAGTTTCGTTGTTGGGGCATCGTGTCATCTGGCCGAAAGGGCCGGTGGTGTTGGCCATGAAGGAAAAGTGCCCGATTGTCATAGCTGTCGTGGTGCGCACGGGCGTGGGAGAATACCGGGCCTATATCGAAGACCCCATTATTCCCGAGGGACGCGGCCGCGCGGACGTTCAGCGCTTGGTACAGGAAGTCGCCGATAAATTTGGTAAGTTCCTGCCGCAGTATCCAGCACAGTGGTATCGTTTTCTCCCGTTTGAATTTGTTTCATAAGTGTCCGCCCCGCTTCGCCTTCGGCTATGCGGGACGGTCTTCGCCTTAATTAATTTCGCTTCGTCTCATATGGAGCTTGACCGGCTTGCCGGGCGTAGCTCCGAACGTTTCTGTTTCATGTGAGGAGCGAAGACCGGGGTGTAGCTCAGTGGTAGAGCGCTTGGTTCGGGACCAAGAGGCCGCAGGTTCAAGCCCTGTCACCCCGAATTTTTCGCCAGAAAAATTCCTTCTCCATGCTCACATGCGTCATGCGAAAAATTCGGCATGCAGAATGACGCATGTTGCATGGATTAATTTCAGAAATTTGACTTTCTATGTTATGCTCCCCGCCGAAATATGAAAGATAGTCTCGACCCAGTCACACTTTATTTTCAGGGGATCAAAAACCTTCCTGCCGTCGGGAAAGATGAGTTCGAAGACCTTTGGAAACGCGCCGGCAAGAACGACAAGGTTGCGAAGAAGCGTTTGATCGAAGGCAACCTCCGCCTCGTTATTCCCATCGCCAAAAAATATTACCGCCCCGGCATCGACTTCCTTGATTTGATCGAAGAGGGAAATTTGGGCCTCATGCACGCGGTTGACAAATTTGACTACACCCGCGGTTTCCGTTTCTCCACCTACGCCGCGTACTGGATCGAACAAGCGGTGCGCCGCGCGATCGATGAACAATCCAAAACCATCCGCATTCCTCCGCACGCGTGGGAGGCCCTCCGCAAATGGCTTAAACAGTGGGACCAACTTCATGGTGCGTTCGGTCGCGACCCCACGTTGGGCGAAATGGCCAAAAAACTCCATTTGTCGGCCCGTCAAATCCGCGGCGTTTTGGATGCCGCCGAAGCGGCGCGCGGTCTCGAGAGCCTGGACACGCCACTCGATGACGACGAAGATTTATTTGTAAAGGATGTTGTCGCCGAATCGAGCGAACATTCGCCGGACAACGTGCTCTCCGAACTCCGCATGAAAGACGAAATGGACAAAGCGCTCGGTAAAGTCGGCGAGCGTGAACGCCAGATTTTGGAAATGCGTTTCGGCCTCAACGGGTCCGAGCGCATGACGTTGGAGATTGTCGGTAAAAAACTGCGGCTCTCGCGCGAGCGGGTGCGGCAACTGGAAGAGCGCGGATTGCAGCGCCTCCGCCGGGCCGCCCAGCGCATGGGCCTCATATAAATAGGAAGGAACATGGCGCCAACCCTTGTCGATGATTTGAAGCAGCACATCCGCACCATCCCCGATTTCCCGAAAAAAGGCATTCTTTTCCGCGATATCACCACGCTGCTCAGTAACGGTCCCGCGTTCAAACTGGCCATCGACCAGCTCATCGCGCAATACAAAGGAAAAGGCATTCAGAAAGTGGTGGGAATTGAATCGCGCGGTTTTCTCACGGCCGCACCGTTGGCCTATCATTTGGGCGCCGGGTTTGTTCCGGTGCGCAAGCGCGGTAAGCTACCGCACAAGACCAATTCCGTCACCTACGAACTTGAATACGGCGTCGACACGCTGGAGATGCACGATGACGCGCTGGTAAAAGGGGAAAACGTCCTCATCGCCGATGATCTGCTCGCCACGGGCGGCACCGCGCGCGCGACCTGCGATCTGGTGGAAAAAAGCGGCGGCAAGGTCGCCGGTCTGGCTTTCCTCATCGAACTCGTGGGCCTCAACGGCCGCGATAAACTTGAAAACCACAACGTCTTCTCGTTGATCCAATATTAGTGAATACCACTACCCCTGTAGCTCAACTGGAAGAGCGGCTCCGTCCTAAGGAGAAGGTTGGTGGTTCGATTCCGCCCAGGGGTGAGTTAATTGTTCCCCACCTTCGCCTCCGGCTTCGGTGGGCCGTCTTCGCTGAATTAATAGTTGGAACGGTGCTGGGGAGCTTGCCCGGCGTAGCTCCGAATGCAATGAGGAGCGAAGACGGGATTCCGGCCGGGGGCTTGCTATGAGCACACGTTCCGAATTAAAAGAAAACCTGCTCGCCGCCAAAGTCCAGACCGGTCTCGTGTGGGTCATGGCCAACCGTACTCCTGTGATGACGGGCATCGGCATTGTTGTCGCCGCATTTTTGATCGGCAGCGTTTTTGTGATTCGCAACCGCGAGAAACGCGACACTGATTTGACACGTCTTGCGTTGGCCGAATCGTTGGTGGGCCAGCGGCAATACGATCGCGCCGCGCTCGCGCTCAATGACCTAAAAGTTTCCACAAACGACAATGGATTGCTCGCGCAAACCTCCTACTTTCAGGGCTTGGCGGCGCTTGGCCAGAAAAAATATGCCGAGGCCGAAATGTTTTTTCAGGAAACAATTGACCGTAGCGGGCGCTCGCCGCTGAAACCGCTGGCCTTGTCGAATAAAGGATTTGCTCAGGAAGAAAAAAAAGATTTTGACGCGGCCGCCCAAACCTACGGACAGTTTATGACGGAATTCGGTGAACATTTCTTGGCCCCGCGGGTGCAACTTTCCCTCGGAAGAGCGTTCGCCGCGGCCGGAAAAACCGAGGAGGCGAAAAAGGCCCTGGCCCAGTTGATCGACCTCTATCCCACGTCCCAGTGGGCCGAAAACGCACGGTCAATTATGGACAAATTGCGAATTCGCTGATACAATCCGCGCACTTTTGAGTCTAAAAGATTCACGGTTTTTTGAATGATGTACAACGCTGTACAAATCAAAACTCCTAAGGGGGAATCGTAAAGATGAGAAAACTAATGGCCATGTTTGCCATTTGCGTATCAGTAGCGACCGCTCCAGCGTGGTCGTTAGTAGGACTGGGGGACATCAAGTTTGATGGTTCCCTTGAAGTAAGCGGAAATTCCGCCAGCAACGAAACCGATCAAGCTCCAGCCAACGATCATCGTGGAAACACCGCCACCCGCGTTCGTCTCGGTATGAATGCCTTGGTTACCGAAGGTGTCACAGGCCGCATCGAAGCAATCCGTGACACGAGACTCTACGGGACCAGCCCAACCACCGTCCAAAACGAAACCGACCTCTGGCGCTTTCACAATGCGTTTATCGACATCGCCGACCTCTGGGGCTCTAATTTCCGTCTTGGCCGCCAGTACATCGGAAACCCGGGAGACCTGGTTTGGAATATCTCTCCAACCGATGACGATAGCTTGACCAACAATTCCATTGACGGTTTATTGATTCAAAACCGTAAATTGGATTTCCTCCATATCGACCTGTTTACCGGTAAAGCCAGCGAAGATGATGGCGTTGCCAACACCGATGCTGATGATACCGGCACCGGAGGCGATATCAACCTGAGCAGCCTTGATCTCGTCCTTCCGACGCTGATCCCTGGCGGAGCAATCAATGTCGGCTACCTCTGGGGCATTGACTCCAGCTCAGCTCCTCACAACAATGACAACAAATTAACGACGCTTCGCGTCGGCGTTCGCGGCGGATTGATGGAAAACTTCATCACTTACCGCGCAGAGCTCTTCCAGAACGGCGGTGCGGCGGAAATCCGCAACACCAACTCGGAGCTCAAATATAAAGGTAGAGCCATCGATCTCGGCGTCGGCGTCAACGCCAGCGAGACCCCGATCGGCGGAATCAGCGCGAACATCAATTGGTTGATGGGTTCGGGCGATGACGACCTGACTGACAATGATGATGAATCCTTCCATGATTTCAGCGCGCTTGGAGTGAATACCTCCGACCGTCTGTTGGGTGAAATCTTCGGAAAGAGCAACACGCTCGGTGGTGGAACGCCGCGCGGCCAAGGTCTTGATGCAACGGGCGCCAGCCAGAACGGCGGTCTCAGCGTCATCAATCTCGGCGTTGCTCTTAAACCGAACTTCCTTGATAAAAAATCCACCTTCAAGCTCGACTACTATATGTTCTCTCAGACCGAAGACAGCCAGAAGGTTGCTGGCGGAGGGACGACCAATATTGGGGACGACTTCGGAGACGAAATCGACTTCGCGTTCTTGTATGACCATACAGCGAATGTCGGCATTGAACTTGGCTACGCGATGCTCTCACCCGACACCGCTTTGACCGGCGTTGCAGTCGCACCGGCCCCGGCGAACCCGGACGAAGACATCACCAAGGCTTATGCCCGTTTGAAAGTTAAATGGGGCGGAGAAGCTCAATAAGTTAGAGCGTCTCATCTCAAATGTTTGACCGAAACCCCTCTGTTTCGCACCACAAAATACGTGGGCGAGCGGAGGGGTTTCTTTTTGCTTGAGGAAAAAATTTCTCTCTGTTACAATCCGCCAACGAAAAAACACATGAAATTCACTTCTTTCCACTCCAAATTTTTCGCCGTTGCCGCCCTTGTTTTCTCCTCAACTTTTTTCTCCGCTTTGCATGCCGCAAATCTTTCCGTTGGTGCCGATTACCGTTTGCGCGGCGTCGCCAACACCAAACACGACAAGACTTACAGTTCCGACCGCTATTACGACCAGCAGCTGCAAGCCTACCTGACAACCGATTTGAGCAAAGATGTGGAAGCGTCCGTTCGCGTGCAATCGATCACGCCATGGGGCCTGGAAGGGTCCTCAACGCCACTGGTGACGCGATATCCGGACGGGAACGGAGATTTGTGGGTCCAACACGCCTACGCGCGTTTACCGCACATCTGGAAGGACAGGATCATTGTCACCGTGGGCCGCCAGCCGATCCAATGGGGAGATGGCAAGATCCTTTCCGATGACGATTTGGGGTTTAACGCAATCCGTGTGCAATTAAAATCGCCGTTCCGGCGCCTGCCGTTTGATTTGGAAGGGTTCACGGCCAAGATCAACGAATCGATCAGCGGTCCGGGCGATAAAGATTTGCACGGGGCCATGCTTTCATTCGACAGCAAAAGTTTCCGTTGGGACATGATGGGACTGATGGAAAAATCCGACGGAACTCAGTCCTATGAAGTGGGCGCCAGCTGCTCACCGTTTAATGCGGCGAAGATTGAACGGTTGATTTACGGCGTGCGCGCGATCACACGACTCAAAGACGCCTATTTGAAAGGCGAGTATTACATTCAAGGCGGTTCGGTGGATCAGATGATTGCCGGCACTCCGCCGACCACGACAAAAATCGATTTGGGCGGGTCCGCCTATGTGATCGGGTTGGGGGGGAAGCAGAATACCACGAAGTTCGGACGTTTCGGCGCCTTGGCGGAAATTTCCGTCGGAAGCGGAGACTCGGCGAACACGGCGGGGGAAGACGAGGCGTTTCGCCCGACGTTTGCCAGCCGCTGGTCCGGGCTCGAGAGAAAGGGAATGGGGCGGTATTATTCGGCCACGTTCTCTGATGCGTATTCCCCGTCACAGCCGTTTGCGAACGCGTCCGCGTCGAACGACGGATTGCCGGGTGGAACGTCCGGTATTCAGTCGATTCATTTTGGCATGGAAGCCACGCCCTGGTCGCAATGGACGTTTGAATTTGATTATTACCAGTACAAGGCCCAGAAGAACCTCTCCGGAGAAAAAGAACTCGGCACCGAGTTCGATTACGGATTTGTTTACCGCTATTCGGGACTGGTGAACGTGCGCGGTTCTATAAACACGTTTAATCCCGGAGAAGCATACGACGAAGTTACCCGCCAGAAAGCATCGTCGTCCCAGCTCGAATTAGAACTTAAATTCTAATTAAGAGCGGGGATGCGCCCCGCCATAGGCCCGTTTAAGCCTTTCACGCGTTAAATGTGCGTATATTTGCGTGGTGGAAAGGTTCTTGTGCCCAAGCATCTCTTGAACACTCCTTAAATCGCAGCCAGCGTCCAAAAGATGGGTTGCAAACGTGTGGCGGATCACGTGCGGGCCGATTTTCCGATGAATTCCCGCTTTTCGCGCCGCCTCCGAGATAAGAAGATGCATTCCCCGGGTGGAGAGACGTTCGCCGGCGCGCGCGTTGGTAAAAACCGGCATTCTCTGGGCGCTTTGGACCGAAATGTCTATGTTCCGGAGCTTCAAATACTCTCTTATGGCTTTCATCCCGTGCGATCCGATGGGGACGATCCTTTCTTTATTGCCTTTTCCGATGACCTGCGCGGTTTTGTTCCAAAAATCGATGTTTCCGACGTTTAACCCGGCCGCTTCCGACACGCGCACTCCACTGGAATACACCAATTCGATCCAAGCACGGTTTCTGGCTGCGGCCACAGGGTTTTTCACGTTCACGATGGCCTTGATCAGTCGTTCCAGTTCATCGGCTGTTAGGAATTTCGGGATTTTGGCCTCTCTTCGTTGTGTACCGAGGCTCAAGGTGGGGTTTTTGGGTATCTCGCCCATCCTCATCAGGTATTTATAGAACGACCGCAGACAGGCTACTTTTCGCAAAAAGGAGGCCGGTTTTAATCTCCGGTCTTTTAGGTGGGCCAGGTAAGCGCGGAGGGAATCCCGATCCATTTGGGTAAACGGCTTCATGGGTTTTTGGTCCGCGAACCACAAGAGCTCCCGCAAGTCGATGTCGTAGGCCCGGATCGTGGCTTGCGACATGTTGCGTTCCTGCAGACTTCGCAGGAATCCAAAAATCTGGTCCAGGTTCGTCTTCATTTTTCGAAAGCTAACATTTGCAAAGTTCGTATGCCAATTTGCGCAATTTTAGCTCATAATTAACTTCTGATAATAATTATTATGGTCTATTTAACTGGGTGCAGGTAACCCGGAGCATTAATCGAAATGCATTTAGATATTGTTTGTATATGGTTGACAGTCAGATATTGTCGAATCGTAAATTGAGCGCGTCGAGGTATTTTAAAGTTGGCACTGAAACCCCGGAAAAAACCTCCGACGGAGAAAAAATGCCGAGCGGAGGTCGTTCAGAAATGAATCAGGATTACTGCGGTTGGTTGGAAGAAGTGTCTTTGGTTACGATGCCAATGCCGATGATGGCATAGCCGCCCAAAATGAGAAACGGGCTCACGTTGCTGGCCCAGTTTTGCCCCATTGGATCGGTCAAGGACAGCACGAAATAGCCAATTCCAAGGGTCCCAATACCCCCCAAAATGACTTTCCAGCCGCGCTTAGAAATGAGTGGTTTTGGAGTATCCGGGGTTGGCTTGGATTGGATTGGGTTGAACTTATTTTTCTTTGCCATTGGTCCGCGCTTGGCAGGATTTGCAGCGGCCGAAAATTTCGTGGCGATGGAACAGCGGCACAAAGCCAAGTTCTTTGCAGGTTTTTTCCTGGATCTTTTCGACCTGGGGCCATTGGATTTCCTGGATTTTTCCGCATTCCACGCACACCAAATGGTCGTGGTGCGGCCGTTCGTGGTTCACTTCGTAGCGGGGTTTGCCGTCCGAGGCGTGCACGCGGTCGATCAGGTGTGACTCTTCCAGCATTTTGAGGGCCCGGAACACCGTCACGCGGCCGATGCCGTGGCTTTTGAGCGCCTGGTAGATTTCTTCCATGCCCACGTGGTGATGCGCGTCCAAAAGGTAATCCAGGATGCGGTTGCGCTGTTGCGTCATGCGCAGGCCTTTTTTCTGGTGGTATTCCTGAAAGAGCTGGCGGATGCGATCCGCATAACCGTGGCGGCCGGCCATCCAGGATGGAAAAAACTCCAACTCGTCTTTGTCGTCGTGGGATTTAGATGAAGCTTCGTGCGTCATGCCGGGGATTATACGCGATCAGCGAAGCCATTGCCCGAGAGCGCGGCAGAAATATCCCCCCGCAACCCCCAAATACGTGCCTAGCACGGCCCCTAGGACCGCCATGAGAACGCCAATATGGGCCGTGCCGGCCTGATAGGCTTCCGCCACAACAGGCGCGGAAACAGCACCGCCAATATTCGCCTGGCTCGCCGTGGCGAGCAAAAAGCGCGGGAGTTTGAACAACCGCCCGAGCCCCACCGCCAAAATACCGTGCAGCGCGAACGCGAGAACACCATAAATAAGGAAGACCGGCGCTTGCAGTTTTGCCCCCCCGATCGTGGTCCGCGCTCCGATTGTTATCAACACCAGGTAGAGAAGAAGCGTTCCGATCTTGGGCGAACCCCAGGTGCGGAGTTTTTGGAGTGGGGTGAGCGCTAACAGGATTGCGACAGTGGATGCTGTGAGAAGAATCCAACCATTGATGGGAAGCAGATTGTTTTTTGCGCCAAATATTTTTCCAAGAAACACGCAGAGTTCCCCCACCGCGAAGCCGACAATGAGAATCAACAACGTCGCTCCCGAAATTCTCAATCGGGAGCCTCTATTATTTTCGAGCCTGGTCGATTCCTGGGAGAGGCCCCCGATAGAGACATTCGGGGGCGACGACTTGGCTCCGATCAACAGCAATGCCATCCAACTGTAGGAAAGCAACGCGTCTACGATCACGAGTGCGCTCAGGTTGTCGTCGGGCATTTGCAGGATCTCTTTGATCGCGACCATGTTCGCGCTGCCGCCGATCCAGGTTCCCATTAAAGCACCGACGGATTTCCAGGCGTCTTCAGGCAGATAGTTGATGAGCGCCACGTAACTGATGACTTGGGCAACAAAGATGGTGCCGGTGGCCACGGCCATCGCGGCCAGCGCTTTGGGGCCCAGCGTGAACAGTTCGGTGAGCGGCGTGCCGATCAACATGAGAATGATTGCGACCGGAAGCACGTGGCGCGTGGCCCAGTCGTAGGCGGGCGATTGTTGAGGAAGCAATCCGGTGTTTCCGGCGACGATCGAGAAGAAATAAACCCAGAACGGGGTCGGGAATATATCGAGGACTTTGCTGAGAAGCTTCTTATCCGGGGCGATAAAAACGTCTCCAGATGTAAAACACCGGAACGCCGAGAATGAAAATTCCGATTCCGGTGAGCCACACGGGAACGTCCGCGGAAAACGTGCCGAAGCCGATAGGTATGGTGTAGCGGCGTTCCAGGAACGTGGCGTAGAGCATGAAGATGGAAATGATCACGTAGATGGCCGGTGTGAACGGATAACCCCAGCAGCGGTAGGGACGGTTGAGCTCGGGGCGTTTCCAGCGGAACACGAAAATGGAAAACACCGTCATGACGCCGATGATGACCAGTGGCACGGAAAGAAAACGCAGGATCTGTTTGAAGTCCCCGATCATGATCAGCACGCAGGCCCACAAGCCGGAAAATAGGATCGCGCCGCTCGGCGTGCGGAATTTCTCGTGGACTTTCCCCGTGAATTTAAAAAAGTAACCGTCGCGCGCGAGCGCGAACGTGGTTCGCGGGTTGGTCAGCATCGTGGCGCTCAGGCACCCCAGCACCGACGTCGCGACCAGAAGTTTGATGAGGATGGCGGCGCCCTCTCCAAACAAGTTGCGCGCGGCCAGATCGGCCACGGTCTCGCTGCCGACAATGTTTTGCAGCGGCACCGCGTAGAGATAGACCGCGTTCATCAGGATGTAAATCCCGGCCGTGGCCAGCGTCCCGAATATCATCGACAACGGAATCAGCCGGCCCGGGTTTTTTACTTCTTCGGCGACAAACACCGTGGAATTCCAACCGGAATACGCGAAGGCCATGGGCACGAGCGCGGCGCCGATGGCTTTCGCTATGGTGGAAGGTTCTCCCCCCAAGAAAGGCGTGAAGTGGCCGGTGTTCCCGTTTCCAATCAGAAAACCAAAAACGACCAGCGCAAACATCGCCACAATTTTGGTGAAGGTGATGACGTCCATGACGCCCGCGCCGAGTTTTACGTCGCGCATGTTGAGAAACGTGAGCACCAGCACCACCGTGATCGAGAAAATTTTTGAGACCGGCGTTCCCGTGACGATGCCCAGGTATTCGCCGAAGCCGATGGCCAAGAGCGCGATGGTGCCCGAACTCGTGACGAGCGTATAGGCCCAACCGTAGAGAAACCCCCACAGCGGCCCATAGGCTTCTTTAAGAAAAACGTAATTCCCTCCCGCTTTCGGAAGCATCGCGCCCAGTTCGGCGTAGGTGAGCGCGCCCGCCATCGCGAGCAACCCGCCGATCGTCCAAGCGATCAATATCCAGCCCGCCGTCGGTAGATCGCGCGCGATCTCTCCGGGCGTTGTGAAGATACCGACGCCGATGATGTTGCCGATCACGAGCAGGATGCAGGTGAACAGGCCCAGATCGCGTTTGAGTTCGGGTTTGACTTCGTTCATTATTGGGCCTCCGGAAAATACGTTCCGAATGTGACCACACGTTCTGCGTCGGAGAGTCGCAAGGGCGTTTCTCTCACCAGCTCTCCGGTTTGCGGCGCTTCGAGCATCATGCCGTCACCCACGTAAAGCGCAACATGCACAATTTTCTCCGGCTTGTCCGCTTTGGCGTAGAATATGAGGTCGGCGGGTTTCAGTTCCGACTGTTCGAGCTTTCGCGCGCGCAACGACTGTTCGTGCGAATCGCGCGGCAGGATCATGCCGACGCGTTCGTAGGACCAGCTCACCAGCCCCGAACAATCCACTCCGCTGACGGTTTTCTTCAGTTTCGGATCGTGGATCGAGCGCCCGCCCCACAAATAGCGCGTGCCGATATGGCGCCGCGCTTCCATGAGGATCTGCCTTCTTAGGTCATCATCGTAAACTTTCGGTTCCGTGATGATTTTTTCTTGCGACATGTCGTCAGTCAGAAATTTTTCTTCGATCCAACCCGGATATCCCTGCCATTTGTTCGCGTGGGTGAACTCGATTTGCCCCGGAACTTCGACGCGGACCCACTTGCCGCGTTTCTCGTAAACATTGACGCGTTCCCCTTTCAAGACCTGCGTCTCTTGTTTCGCATCGTATTCGTATTTGAGGTTGTGGCGCACGGGCTCGGAGCGGACATCGGCCACGTCGACTTTTACGATCATGGGCTTTGGCGGGTCATAAAGAACCGGTTTTTCTGCGGCTATCGCTGTCATTGCGAGGAGGCCGAAGGCCGACGAAGCAATCCCAATTTTCAAAAGCATGAGATTGCTTCGCTCGCGGTGCTCGCTCGCAATGACGTTCATTTTGGATGTTTCTCCATGAACTGAAGAATGCCGGCGATCAAACTTTCGGCGACTTGCCGTTGGGTCTTTGGAGACATGAGCAGCTCTTCGTATTCGGGCAAGATGAGAAATGCGGTTTCCAGTAAGAGCGACGGCATCTGGGTGCCGCGGCACACCGCCAGGTTCGAACGCCACAGTCCCTCGTCGCGAAACCCCGTTTTTACGCCGTACACATCGTGGACCGCTTCCGCCAGCGCGTGGCTCTGCGGCTGGTAATAATGGACGCTGAAGCCCTGCACTTCGCGCGGGTTCTGACCTTCGCCGCACGCGTCGGCATGGATGCTGATGTAAAGATGCGCCTTGTCCCGCCAGGCCGCGTTCACGCGTTCCTGCAGCGAAATTTCCCTTGAGCCGTCCTGGATCATTACCACATCGGCGCCGCGCCGCTCCATTTCTTTTTTCGCGACCTGCGCGATCGCGAGCGTCACCGAGGCCTCGGTGTTCCCCCATGGCCCGATGGTGCCGAAGCTGAGCGGCGAGTGTCCTGCGTCAAGCGCCACCCGCAAGCCGCGCATCGAGCCGCCCTTGCTTGCGTGCGGCGGACGATGACGGATTTCAAGCACAAGCGTGGTGCCATCGTAACGAACGTCGTATCCCCACGGTTGGTTTTGTTTGGTGCGGATATCGAACACACAGGTCGTCGGCTCGCTTTGGAACCAGGTGATTTCATCAACGACCGAGTTTTTGGTTTTGTAGCGGATGCGGTCCGAGTCGGCGACCACGCCATAAATGGTGAGAAGCAAGCGGTGCGGGTTCGTGAACTGCTCCACGCGGTGCGCATGGCGGAATTGCAGCGGGACTTCGACGATCGTGCTCGCTTCGGTCGCGTTCACGCGCAAGTTCCGCGTCACGCTGCGGGCGGGCAATGTGCCGGAGGGAAGATCGATGGCGGCGTTCCGTTTGATCCAGCTTTGGGAATTGCCCCCCACGTGCACGCGTAGAAAGTCTCCTTGCTCACCGGTGACCTCGAGGCGTGTGCCTTGCAGGCTGAACATGTTGTAGCCGTAATCGGAGTCGGGGCCGGTAAAAAGTACGCTGTCCTCCTTGAGTTCGACCATGCGCGGCGTTTTCCGTCGCTGCACGGTGATTCCTTCGGTGGTTTTCGAGGTAATACGTTTGCCGTCGCGCCGCTTCAGAGTAAAATTTATTTCGGCATTGTCAAATTTGTCATCGGATTTCACGACGTACTGCGCTTTGTAGACGCCTTCCACGGCGCTTGGTTGTTCTTCCATCGGCGTTGCTTCGTCCTGGTTCTTAAACCGGAACGAAGCTTTGCCGCCCGGAGCGCCTTGAATGGAAAGATTGATCGTGTCGCCGGGCCGGACCACCATGCGCGAGCGCGGCGCGAGCACATCGATTTTTCCGTAGGTGGCGGAATAACTGGAGGGCGCGCCGGCGACATTGACCGTGCGTGTGACGGTGGTCGAAGAAATGCCGTCGGAGGCGACAGCTTCGATTTTAAATTTCCCATCCTGAAACGGGATCATTTGCAGAAAGCCGCCGTTCGTGTGTGGTTTGACCGGGATCCCGTTCAACGTGAGCGTGGCCGTCGCCGGAACGACCGAGCCGAACACAAACGATTGTTTCACATTGGGTATGTTCTGTCCCTCGTAAGGCTGGACGATCCGTAGAAAAACTTCAGCACTTGCCAGTGTGCAACCCCACAGTGCCACAACCAAAATGGCAATTCCCCTCCCCGTCAGGGGAGGGGGTAGGGGTGGGGTTCCCCCGGAGCGATCGCTTCGGTTTTTCCCCACCCCTGTCCCCTCCCCGTTGGGGAGGGGTACTGTGTTTTTTGGAGTTGTCATGTTCATTAAAGAGGCAGGCATCATAATTAAAACGTAGGTCCCGCGCTGATATACCAGACGTCGGAACCGGTGCGCATGCGTTTGGCGTATTGCACGGTGATATTGAGTTGGAACGATTGCAGGATGAATGTGGGCCAGCTGATGCCAATGCCCGCCGCATTTTCAACCTGGTCCGCTTTAAACCGGTTGCGTTCGGTGGAATTGTCCCACGCGTAGCCGAAGTCGCCGAAAAGATTGAGATAAGCGGCCTTAAAGAAAAAGTCCGGAAAGAGAAACGCGGTGCGCGCGTTCAGGTATTTGATGCGCAACCGCAATTCCGCGGTGGCAACGGCCACGTTCGATTTTTTGTTGTTCAGCGCGTCCGACGGAACGGCGCGGACGCGGTCAATGCCGCCGAGACGGAACACCTGGAAGTCCTCTCCCACGCTGCGGCCGAAGAACAGGCGCGAGGCCAGCGTGCTCTCGCGCGGGATCGGCACGTAATGCGTGCCTTCGATGATTCCGGTCTTGTATTTCTGGTCGCCGCCATTGCTCTCAAACCCTTGTTGATAAACAAATCCGAGCCGGCTGCCTTTGGTCGGGACGAGGTAGCGCCCCGTGACTGTATCGAACTGGAGCATGCCGAGCACGAAGCGATCATGAAACCGTGTGTCGGATTCCTGGTCTTCAAAAAACACGTCCTTCCGGTCGGTGGTGCCGCCGCCCATGCTGACGGACGTCACGCGGTCGATGGGATACGTCATAAAACCGATGCCGGTGATTTCGCGACGCTGGGAGTCCTGATCAAAATCACGGTAGGCGCGCATGCTGCGGACCGCTGCGGTAAAGGTGGGCCGGTAGCGCGCGTACGTGTAGGCCATCGACAGGTCCATTACATCGCCACCCGAGGCGTATTGCGCCTGCTGCTGGAATTGATGGTTTCCAAGCATGTCGGAAAACTGCCAGATGTCCATGAGCACAAAACCGTCCACCGAGGAATAAAAGAAAAACGGAATGAACAGGTCGGTGGACCCTTTGAACCGGTACGGCCGGCCGACGGACGAAAACAGCGGTGAATCATTTTTCTCGGGCCAATTCAGAATGGAGTTGGCGGCCGGCCGGCGCGCTTCGCCGACGCCCAGCTCTGCTTCCGGGAATTCCCACGTGCCTTTGTAGATATGTTTTTCGCCGGCGTTGAACCCGATGTAATAGATCGCATTGTCGGCCGGAGAATAACGCGGGGAGAAACCGCCGCCGATGAAATTGGTGAGGCGCGTGTTGTTGCCGGCCGCGTCCTGCCGGTAGAGGTCGTAGCCGTATTTTCCATTTTCATCGCGGTCGCGCACAAACAGAAACGATCCGTCCGGCATTGGTTCCGGTTCCATTTCTGTTCCGAGCAGATTGGTCAGTTCCTTTCTTTCTTTTGTGACCAGGTCGATCAAGAAAATATTCCATCCGTCCGGGTCCGAGTTGTCCGGCAGCATGACTTCGCCCGCGAACAAGACCTTTGTTCCGTCCGGTGTGAACACGGCGTCTTTTTCGCTCTGCGGCGAAGCGGTGATCCGTTCGATCAGTTGGCCTTTCCGGTCGATGATGTAGAGATCGTTGTAGCCCCGGTCGAGTCCGGCGCAGAGAATCCGGTCGCCGTCGACCGGCGAAAACACCGGTGACCGGATTTCGTCAAACGGCGTCTTGATGCGTTTCAGTTTTTTGCGTTTGAGGTCGAACAGGTACAAGCAGTCGCGCTGGGTTTTTTCGCCGGCGAACGCGAGCCAGCGGCCGTCGGGCGAAATGGAAAGGCCGCGCCCGCGTGTGTGAAGGTTTTCGTAATTGCGGTAACGGAGCGCCAGGATGGCCTTTTGTTTTCCGGTCGCGAGGTCCAGTGAATAGAGTTGATGCGGCCCGCCTTTGTCGCTGAACATGTACACCGTTTTTCCGTCCGGCGATAGGACCGGTGACTCGTTGAAAATGGGAATGCCGTCGGACTTGGTCAATTTGGGGCCGTAGGACGTCGGCGATTTCGCGGTCTTAAGAAACGCGCCGTATTTTTCCCCCATCCATTCGCGGAACCGGAAGTCGAACCGCTGCAGGTCGACGCCGACCACGTGTTCGAGCGCGCTCGAGACGTCGAAGAAATCTTTCATCGCCACCAGCAGCTGCTGGACTTTTTCTTTTCCGTATTCGTCTTCGAGAAACGTGATGGCCATGTCGCCGGTCTTGTAGCCGAGCGTGACCTGGTTGGGTTTGAGATGGGCGAAGCCTTGCAGTTCCGGCAGGATGGGCAATTGATTGTGCGCAAACGCGTCGCGAACCACCATGTCGCCCGTGGCGTCATCGATCGCCCCCGAGCCGAATTCGGCCATGCCCTCCATCATCCACAACGGATAAAACGGCGATTTGAGCAGCCGTATGGATTTCCACCAGCCGCCGTAGAGCACGTTGAACTGGATCACGTGCGCGTATTCGTGGTAGATCACGTGCTTCATCCACTCTTCGGAGCCGTCGTTGAAAATCAAGAAACGGTTTTTGAACGCTTCGGTGACGCCGCCGGTGCCTTCGCCGATCGAGACCACGTTGGTCTGCTCGAACTCGTTGTGGTTGGAATAAAAGAAGAACGGAGTGCGGCTTCCGACGAAAACGTCGTACTTTTCCCCCACTTCAGCCCAAGCCTTCTCCAGATAATGCGCCATCCGCGGAGCCATCATTTCGGTGGATTTGTCGTAATAAACGTCGAAGTGCGCGGTCTGGATTACCATCCATTTGAAGTCTTCGCGGCGCACATTGTTGTCGGCCGACAGAGGGGTAAGGACGAGGAAGGAGAAAATGAGAAATGGAGTGAATTTACGGTACGAAAACGGCATGGCCCAAGTCTAACAGGGGTTTCCCAGGAGAAAAAGGGACTTTCTGTTAATTTGAATGTCTTCAAAATGTCACAGAATGATCCTCGTTATGTCACGACCCCATGGTAAGTACCTGGGTATGAGCAAGAGAAATGCCGGATTCAGTTTGGTTGAGGTTCTGGTGAGCATCGCGGTGCTGATGTTCATTCTCGCCGGGAGTGCCGTGACGCTGCGGCTTCATGAGACCGGAAGGGTCAAGCAGCATGATGACTGGCAGAATTATCAGGAACTGCAGAGCGTCCGGGAAAAGATCATCTATGAAGCCGGAACGGGGCGGTTTGAGCGTATGACGGAAACCGATGCGGACCGTACCCCGTTAGGCATGGAATCAAAATTTCGGATCACGTCCACGATCGGCCCAATGAGCCCCAACCAGACACGCGACGTCACTTTGACTATCACGCGTCAAACGGATCAAGGCGAGAAAACAAAGACTCTTACTTTTTCAGTCTCGAAGACCAGCAGCCGTGTCTCCGGAGCATTCATTAAGGTTCGAATTGTTAGCGCCCTTAATCCGTCGGAGGGCGTAGCGGGCATTTTGCTTACTTGTGCAGGGCATGATAATTCTGAGGTTTCCGCCACCACCGATGAAAACGGTCTTGCCATTTTGAGCGGTGTGAAATTGAACAAAGACGGGGTCAGTTTTTTGGCTGATGGCAGCCCGGCCCTTGCTTATTTTGATGGGAACGTGTTGACCAAGACGTTTCAAACAACCGAAACCAAGTCGGGCGACACCGAAAGCACCTACTTTCGGACCCCCATCACTGTTTCTCCCCCCGCAAAATTACAAGGCCGGGTGACAGACAGCGAGACCGGGGCCCCCGTTCCCAACTACAAAATCCTGGTTCAGGGCGCGTACCACACCAATGACATGTCTCCCACCGTAATAACGGATGCGGACGGGAAATACTCCGTCAATCTCATGTCCGGCCCTTATTATTATTTTTTGTTAGGGAACGGCATATACACGGGAGAAGGAACTCCTAGCGATCCGGCAAACCGGTATAGCAGTGCTCCAACGGATTTTACGGTTAGCCAAGGACAAACGATGGTCAAGAACTTCGATGTCTTGCGACGCGGATCGTTTCGCGCCCAGGTGAAAGGCATCACGTTCGCGAATGGAATGCTGGAGACCGATGGTCCGGTTTCTTCCGGAGTCGCATTTAAGCTGTTTCGCGACACGATAAATGTTTACCAGCATCCATCCGGAACATCTTCCAACATGGGGTACACGCAGGCAATGTCCCCTTTTCATTGGATGGAGACGTATGGGAAAGGAATGAAGGACATGGCGAGCACGGATGCATCGGGAATAATTCAAATTGATACGTTCGCCCCACTTGTGTTGGACCGCCGTTTCCCGCGCGGTGATCAATATATAAAGGGTTATATCCGGCCCAACGTGGCTTACGCAGAGCAAACGGACCAAAATTTGAGTCCCGCTTTTAGCTATGTTCCGGTCATGGTCTGGGGGCCCACCGCCGCTCCGCCTTGGTCTCTGGATGACGCGAAACTTTTCGCTTACCCCATGGGAGGAAATCTCGACTCCCTTGTATCAGGCGGCGAAGTCTTTCCCCAAGGCACCGACGTGAGCCGCTTTGACGTTCGTCTCTTTGCGAACGGTTTGGACAGCCCCAACGCTCAGGGAAATCAGAAAGACCAAACACTCTATATTTTGAAGCATGATGTGTTATCGAATATTGCAGGAAAAGTTTATTCGACGCCCAGCGGAGGGCCAAGCGTTCCCTACCCGGCCGTCGGTTCAATCATTCTAACGCGCGAAGATGGGACCTTTCGCGGTTGTGCCAGCCTGGTGTATTGGGAGGGTGTCACTTACGTGACCAGTGCCAGAAAAAACGAAGAGGGCACCACTGGCTGCGTGGTAAATTCTGTTATCCAGAGCGGAGAGAACGAGTTCCGTTTCGGCGAATCAACCCTGCGGCACGCCAATCAAGTGCCGATGCCCATTCTCCCCTCGGTTGGCGGAGAAAAAGCGAAGCTTCTTTTCAACGCCCGACATGCACAATCGCTTCCTTTTCAGCTCACCGTTAATGGATGGACAAAAGTTGCTGACACGGGCGCTGACAGCGATTATCAACTTCTCCCTGCCAGTCAAGTTGATGTTTCCGGCATGAAATTACGGATGTTCCCGGTCGGAATCTCCTCTCCGGGCTTGAACACGACAGTCGACGTGATCGATGGCGAGGTCCTAACGAATAAGACGGCCTATGCGGGTTTTCAGGTGCTTACACCGGCGTTTTCGATTCCACCCGCCCAGACGGTTGACGTGGACATTCATGTTACCGGTGAAGAACCGGTGACCTACGCAACCATGAATCTTATTTACGAGGGACAAACGGGGGATGAATGGAGGGCGGCTTCTTTTCCGTTCGATCCAACGTGTTCCGCCTATAAGTTCTACGATTTCAATACCGCTTCGGGGCGTTATTTGGGCGAGCCGTTTCATCTTTTAAAACGGGCCGCCACAGGGAGCATCTATGGCCTCGTAACAGACGCGGCCACGCATGAACCTATTGTTGGAGCGACCGTCCGTGTTTGGAATTCTTACACAAACCAATGGGCCGACGTCACTCAAACCGTTGCAAACACCGGTCCGGGCGGTTACCATCAGTATGAGTTGAGCAACATCCCATTCTGGCCGTTCAAACAGGACAACGTGAAAATTGAAATCGTTCATACGGATTACGAACCCAAGACATATAAAATGTCAGGGTATGACGGGGTCACCAAACAGGTGGATTTTCAGCTTCTTAAAAATGGCTCTCCCACGGTTGATATTGATGATGACGGAACTGGGGGCCTCTAATTAAACGACCTGCTGCTGGCTTCACAGCGGTTGAATTTTTAATTGCGATCTGTGTTGTTTCCGTGGTTTTTATGCTGACCCGCATAAGCCTTAAGCTGGTTAATTGGGGCGTTTTTCAAGGGTCCCTTAATCAAATCGAAACCGACGCGCAAATTGAGATGTACAGCTTGAGCCGCAACATCCGTAACTGCCAAGAGATCGTATCGGTGAGCTCGGACACGCTCGTGTTGCGCACCTTCAATTTCGCTTCCTACGGGTATTCCGATCCGAATCTGGTGGATTCCGATAATTTGGGAATCATTACGTATCAATACCGCGCGGACACCAAAGGCCTGGAAAGACGCACCCAATTCCCCTCTTCGAATCAAACCAGCACTTCGCTGAAAAATGTCCTTATGCCGCCAAGTGACGCAACGCCCATATTCAAAGGAGGGCCGGCTCCCGATCCTCCCTATGACTATGTGGAAGTCATCCTGCAGGTGGCCCCTTCTTTTCGGAAAGAACTCCCACTGACATTCCGGAGAACGACCATGAAGCGGTCAAGGCCGAAATGATGAATCTCCGGAATTCCCGTGGCTCTTCGATAATTTCCGTTATTATTATCAGCGCCGTCATGGGCCTGCTGCTGCTGACTTTGTCAAAACAGGTCGCGTTCCGGTCAAAAAGTTCGGTTTACCTTCAGGGCCGGGACAATGCGGTGCAGCTGGCCGAAACCGGAATGAACGATGCGCTGGCGCGGCTGTCCCTTGATCCGCGGAACATCGGAAATTTCAACGGCACGACCGTCACACTGCCCGACGGGGAATATCAGTTTTTTGTGGAGCAGCGGAACGACATCGTTCCCTTGGGCTATTACATCCGGACCGAGGCCACCGCCAAAGTTGGCGGAAAATCTTATAAGTCCCGGCTTCACACTCATGTGGAAGTTTCAAATGTCGCGGAGTATTTTGCGGCCATTAAAGACGAGCTGGTCGTTTCGGCTGGCGTAAACGTCAGCCTGGGCCGGATTTACTCTCCAATCCTGACATTCAACACGGACCCTTCGCTCGTAACCACCGTCAAGTCCGCGCAATTTGTAAAGGCGGTTACACCTTCCTTGGATTGGTCCGACGCAACCAAGGCGCGCGTGGTTATCAGCGAACCTTCTTTCCCGGTTGACGTGGATACAATGGCCAAAGCGAACCAGCCGGTTAAATTGAATTCCCGGCTGGTTTTCCCGCAAATACTGGATTCCGATTTGGTGCGGTACAGGAAGCTCGCGCAGATAACGGAATTGGACCCGGTGGGGCATACAAAATGTGATTTTACGGGAGACGTGGCGGCAGATGGGAAAGTCCATATTTTCCCCCCCGGGTATACGACGAACCTGGATCCGAACTACGACCGTTATGCGCGCCACAGCAATCTGAACGAGGACCACGTTTATTATTGCAATGATACCGTGAATGGCATGAAGGTGCAGGGGATTGTGCACGGCCAGGTCCTTTTTGTCAGCGAAGGGGACATTCACATCACGGGCAACATCACTTCTGCTGCCGCTGGTGATCTACCGGGGGCCGGGTCCGCCAGTTCTTCCACGGCGCATCAGGCAATTCTTATTACGCCGAAAAGTGTTGTTATCGACAACACCTATTACGAGGCAGGTTGGACCACGCAAGAGACCCAAAGTATACAGGCGCTCATCATTGCGCCGGAAGGCGAGCTATATCCAAGACCTTACCTCAATACGGCCATTCACAGCCGTTTGAGTCTGAATTTTTTGGGCTCGTTGATATTGGGCCATTTATCAAGCAACCCGCCGACCAATCTGCGGTCAGTGTTTGATGGCAGCGCAGGACGCGTCTATGCCTACATGGAATCCCTAAAAAACAATCCCCCGCCTTACATCCCTACAATCCGCCAAATCCATTACTCGTTCGAAGAGAACGACAATTAGCTAACGAGCACAACCTACTTTTCGTCGTTCCAGCCGAGCGCGTCGCCGAGGGTGGGGCGGTCGGTTTTTCCGGTGTATTTCTTGAGAAGTTCCTTTTCCTGGCCCTTCTCGTATTTGCGGATGGAAAGCTCCATCTTGCGGTCCTTCTTGTTGATCTTCAGGACGCTGGCGGTGATGGTGTCGCCTTCCTTGTAGGTGTGGGTGGGCGCCACTTTTTCGCGGGAAAATTTCTTTTCTTCGAATATCGAGCGTTCGTTGGTGATTTCGGACGAGCGGACCAAACCTTCCAGTCCCCCTTCCAGTTTCACGATGAGCCCGAAGTCAGCCACTTTCACGATGGTGCCGGTGACTTCTTTTCCTTCCTTAATGGACTTGAGCGGGTCCGGCGTCAATTGTTTGAGGCCGAGGGCCATCTTTTCATCTTGCGGATTGATCTCAAGCACCAAAGCGGTGATCTTGTCTCCCACTTTAAGGACTTGCGATGGGTTCTGGATCCGTTCGGTCCAGGAAATGTCCTGGGTCTTAAGCAGCGCTTCCACGCCCGCCGGGATCTTCACGAACGCGCCGAAGTTGGTGAGGTGCGTCACTTCGCCTTCAAGCTTGGAGCCGACCGGGTGGTCTTTGAGCGCTTTCTCCCACGGGCTTTGGCCCATGCGTTTGAGGCTCAATGAAATTTTTTCTTTTTCGCGGTCAATCGCGATCAGTTTTGCTTCGACTTCCTGCCCCACTTTGAGGAGGGCGCTGGGTTTCTTGATCTTCTCGGTCCAAGAGAATTCGGAGACGTGGATCATGCCTTCGACACCGGGCTCAATGCCCACAAACGCGCCGAAATCCGCCAGGCCAGTCACTTTGCCTTTAATCACGGAACCGACCGGGAAACGCGATTCCACGCCGTCCCATGGGTGCGGCAAAAGTTGTTTGCGCCCGAGCGAGATACGGTTTTGGGCGGTGTCGTGTTTAAGGATTTTGACGTCCAATTCATCGCCCACTTTCAAAACTTTGCCGGGGTTGTCGATGCGGTTCCAGGCCAAGTCGGAAACATGCAGCAAACCTTCGATTCCTCCGATGTCGACAAACGCGCCGAACGTGGTGAGGCCGGTAACGCGGCCTTTGACCGTTTGCCCGACCGTCAGTGTTTGAAGCGTGGCAGCACGTTTAACGGCCTTTTCACCTTCCATCACCCGGCGGCGCGAAACCAAAACATTGCCCTTGGCTTTGTCCATTTCGAGGATCATTACTTGGATGGTTTTCCCCACCCAGCTGTCCGGGTTGCCAACTTGCTTTTCATCCAATTGCGAGGCCGGCATGAACGCTTCCATTCCGATATCAACGATGAAACCACCTTTGATTTTCTGGGCGATTTTTCCTTCGACGGGCTGGTTGGCGCGGTGGGATTCGGCCAGTTTGTCCCAGTTTTTCCGTTCACGGGCCTGGCGGTAGGAGACGAGCGGGCGGCCTTCGGGGCCGCTCTCGCGAATGAGCAGAAGCGAAATTTGGGTGCCGACCGCGGGAACGCCGGCGCTGAATTCTTTCAGAGGAAGGAGAGCTTCTTGTTTCAGCCCCACGTTGATAAGAACGTGGGTGTCGGTTTGGCCAACCACGGTGCCGTCCACAAGCGTGCCCGGTTGAAAACTGGCCGCGCTTTGGGCGAGAAGTTGGTCCATGCTGAATTCTTCGGTCATAACTGTGCTCTCCATATGATGATTTGTCCTTGATGATTCACGAACCAAGCCACGTCAGGTTTTTTCCACGACTGGTAGGAACGGCAATCGGAATGTTTTTTGCGTCTGAGGTGCGGGGAGCCTATCATATTTTCGCCGTAGCAAGCTCCAACTTAAGACGGCCAATTTCCGCCATCACGCCATCGGCCATGGCCTGATAGTCCGCGAAGTCCTTGAAGTAAAGCGGGCGGCCGTAGGACACCGTAATGGGCCGGAAATCCTTCATATAAGCCGAATTGGCGATGTAAACCGGCACAACGGGACACCCCGCCATGGCGGAGAGCATGCCAACCCCGGCCTTGGCGGGTTGCAAATCGTCGGTTTTCCCTCGCCGGCCTTCTGGGAAGAGGATCAGCCCATTGCCGCTTTCCAATATCTCGCGGGCCGCTTTGAACGCGCGGACGTCGCTGGAAGCGCGCTTCAGTGGATGTGCGTTTAAGTTCGAGATCAGCCAACCAAACGGTTTAAACGAGAAAAGTTCTTCTTTGGCCAAAAAATGGACCGGACGCTTCAGCAGGCAGCCGACCAGCGGCGGATCGGCCAATGAGCGGTGGTTGGAGGCGATGATGACGGCGCCTTCGTTCGGCACGTTGTCGGCGCCGCGCACGCGCAGGCGCCAGCCGAGCTTAAAAACCAGGTAACAGAGGTTTTTTGAAATGAAATAAAGAAACGGTTGGTAGAAAGGGCTTTTTATTTTCCGCACAACGAGTCAAGCAGGTCCCAGTAATTCGGGAAAGAGATGGACACGCAATCCGCGCCGTCGATGGTGGTGGCGCCCGAGGCATGAAGAGCGGCGATTGCGAAGGCCATCGCAATCCGGTGGTCTTCGTAGGAGTTCACAAACGCGCCGTGCAATGGTGTCGGTCCATGGACGATGAATCCGTCGTTTTTCTCTTCCACGCGTCCCCCCATGGCCGACAGGTTCCGGGCGATGGCGTAAATGCGATCGGTTTCTTTGTAGCGCAATTCTTCGATGCCGGTGAAAATGGAGGCGCCATTCGCGCGCGCGGCGGCCACCGCGAGCACCGGGATCTCATCGATCAAGCGCGGCGCTATTTCCGCGTCCACGTGGATCGGCTTGAGCGTCGAGTGGGCGGCCACGATGTCAGCGATTGCTTCCCCGCCCACGGTGCGTTCGTTTTCCAATTTGATGTCGGCGCCGGCCGCTTTAAGCACATCGATGATGCCGGTGCGGGTTGGGTTTACGTTGACCGCGGTCAGGCGCACTTTTGCGCCGGGAACCGTGATTGCGCCGACGAGAAAAAACGCGGCGCTGGAAATGTCGTTGGGGACCACCCATTGCTGTGGTTTAAGCGGGGCGGGGCCTGTGATCTTTACCGTCGTTCCGGAGCGTTCAATAGGCACCCCGCAAGCCGCCAGCATGCGTTCGGTGTGGTCGCGCGAAAGCGTCGGTTCTTCGTAAATAGTTTCCCCTTCGGTGTGCAGCGCCGCCAAAAGCACGGCGGACTTGACCTGGGCGCTCGCCACCGGGTTTTTCCAGTGAATGGGCCGCAATGTTTTGGTGCCGTGGATCGTCATCGGCGAAAACTTTTCGTTGCGCAGCGTGAAGCGCGCGCCCATTTTTTTAAGCGGGTCCGCGACGCGGTTCATGGGACGTTTCGTGAGCGACGCGTCGCCCATAAGCTGCGATTGGAAATTTTGCGCGGCCAGAATGCCCGACAAAAGCCGCATTGTTGTTCCGGAATTGCCGCAGTTAAATGGCGCTGTCGGCGCTTTAAACCCCCAGAGTCCATTGCCATGAACGGTCCACAGTCCCGGCGCTTTCTCAATCTTGATGCCGAGTTCTTCCACGCAGCGCGCCGTGGACAAACAATCGGCGGCCATGAGCGGGTTTTCAATTGTCGAATCGCCGTCGGCGAGGCTCGAGAACAGGATGGCGCGGTGCGTGAGCGATTTGTCGGGCGGCACGCTGACGGTGCCGGAAAATTTCGAAACAGGCGAGATGACCTTCTTTACCATGATGTTTTCGCGCGCTTGATTTGTTCCAAATGCCCGCGGACTTTTTTCAGGGGCGCGTTTACGAAAAATTGCAGTTCTTTTTGAAACAGCGGCAGCGCTTTGCGGATTTCTTGGCGGTTGGTCTCGAGGATGCCGGTCCAAAGGCTCGCATCGGCGCCGGCGATCCGGGTCATGTCGCGGAAAGAACCGCCCACAAGCGTTTTTAAAATGGGTGCCGCTAAAGCGGCGTTCTTGACTTGCGCAAACAGCGCGAACGCGAGCAAGTGCGGCAGGTGGCTCGTGAGGGCGAGCCAGCGGTCATGTTCGGCCGCCGTCATCAACAAACATCGCGCGCCGGCCGTCGTCCAGATTTCCCGCGCCACTTCGAGCGCGTGGAACGAAGCATGGTCTTTCGTCAAAACACAAACGGCGCCTTTAAACAAATCCGGACGGGCGTTTTCGACGCCGGTCTTTTCCGATCCGGCGATCGGATGTCCGCCGACAAAAGAAATATCCCGGCGTATTGAAAGAATTTTTTTGGCGGCGGAGACGACGGTGTTCTTGACGCTGCCGACATCGGTGATTACGGCCCCGCGTTTAAACAACGCCGCATTCTTGCGCAGAAAAGGTGCCATGCCGTCGACGGGAATGCTCAATACCACCACGTCCGCCTGCGACAGCGCTTTTTTTAGGTCCGTCTCGGCATTGTCGATCGCGCCGCGTTTTTTTCCAAGCGCGAGACGGGATTTGTTCAAGCCGAAGCCGGTGACGGTGTACGCGCGCTTTCCGGATTTTCTGGCGCGGCGAAGCGCCATCCCGAGCGAGCCGCCGATCAGTCCGACCCCGACGATGCAGACGTTCAAATGGTCCGACCCACCGCGTGCGCGATTTCTTTCATCTCTTTCATGAGATGCGAGAAATGCGACGGCAAAAGCGCCTGATGGCCGTCCGAGAGCGCTTCGGCCGGGCGCGGGTGTGTCTCGAGCATGATGCCGTCGGCCCCGGCGGCCACGGCGGCGCGCGCCATCGGTCCGATGTAGTCGCGCACGCCCACGCCATGCGACGGATCAATGAAGATTGGCAAATGGGTCAAATGCTTAATGACCGGAATCGCGCTTAAGTCGAGCGTGTTGCGTGTTGCGGTCTCGAACGTGCGGATGCCGCGCTCGCAGAGGATCACGTCGTTATTGCCGCGCGCCATGATGTATTCGGCGCACATGAGCCATTCTTCTATCGTGTTGGCCATGCCGCGTTTCAGCACGACCGGTTTCTTGGCCATTCCCACCTCTTTCAGCAAATCAAAGTTCTGCGCGTTGCGCGCGCCGATCTGCAGTACGTCCGCATAGCGTGTCACCATTTCAACCTGGCGCGGGTCCATCACTTCGGTGACGACCGGAAGCCCAGTGGCTTTGCGCGCTTCGGCCAACAGTTCCAGGCCCCGTTCTCCCAGTCCTTGAAACGCATAGGGCGATGAACGCGGCTTGAAAGCGCCGCCGCGCAAGAGGGTGCCACCGGCTTTTTTTACTTCGCGCGCGTTCAGTAAAAGGTTTTCCCAGGTGTCGACCGAACACGGGCCACCTACTACCACCACTTGTTTTCCGCCGATCTTCACGTTTTTGCCGATGCTGATGACCGTGTTTTCTTTTTTGAATTCACGCGAAACCAGCTTGTAGGGTTTGGAGATGGGCGTGACGATTTCGACCGCGTCCATGACCGCGAAAACGTCTTTGTGCGCGATCGCTTTCTCGCCGATGACGCCGATGACCACGCGTTCCGCGCCGCGCGAGATGGACGGCTGAAAGCCGAGCTCTTTGATTTTCGCGATTATTTTATCGACTTCCTTCTTAGGAACGCCGGTTTTTAACGTCAAGATCATGGTTCTTCTTCCCCTCTTATTTGTTTGTCACTTTTTTTAGTGCTTCCAAAAAACTTTTGTTTTCGCCGCGCGTGCCGGCCGTGACGCGCAAATACTCCGGCAAGCCGTACTCATCCACGGAACGTGCGATAAGGCCATGGTGCAGCAGTCCCTCAAACACCGCGCGGCCTTTCAACGGGCTCACTTTGAACAAAATAAAGTTCGCGGCCGACGGCACCACCTCAAAACCCAGATTGATCAGTTCGTCGTTGAGAAATTTTTTCTCCGACTGGTTGAGCTTCACGGACTTGCTGATGTGCGCCGCGTCCTCAAGCGCCGCGAGCGCGCCCGCCTGAGCAGGCTTGGCCACATTGAACGGCGGCCGGATCTTGTCCATCTCCACCACACAACCTTCCGGCGCCACACCGTAACCAACACGCAGGCCCGCGAGCCCGTAAATTTTTGAGAACGTGCGCAGCACGACCATGGGCCGTTTGCGGAAATAGTCCTCAATCATCGACGGATAATCCGGTTCCACGGACGCGTATTCAAAATATGCCTCATCAAACACCGGTAAGACCGAGGCGGGCAACATGGACAAGAAACGTTCAACTTCGTTCACCGTGTTGTAAGTGCCCGTCGGGTTGTTCGGGTTCGCGATAAAAAGCAGTTTTGTGCGTGGCGTGATCGCGTTCGCCATACCGACCAGGTCATGTTTCATGTCTTTGAGCGGCACCGTCACGACGCCCGCCCCCATCAGGTTTGCCGCGATGCGGTACTGCAGGAACGCCGACGCCGAGACCACCACTTCATCCTCGGGCCGCAAAAAGGCTTTGGCGAGCAATTCGATGATCTCGTCCGATCCGTTGCCGATGATGACATGCCCGATGTCGAGCTTGTGTTTCTGCGCGACGGCCCCGCGCAGGTCGATGCTACGCGTCTCCGGATAACGCGCCAGCGCGTCGGCCGTTTTCTTGTAGGCCTTCACCGCTTTGGGCGACGGGCCCAGCGTGTTTTCGTTTGACGCGAGCTTGATCACATTTCGGAGGCCGTATTGCCGGCGAATTTGATCGACGGACAAGCCGGGCCTATACACCAGGAATTTTTCAAGTTCCGGGCGCGGCGATATGGGTAATGAGAGGTCTTTATTCATATTTTAGGCAGACGGGTGAGGTCAGACGCCGTAAGGATACGAGCCGAGAATCTTCAGATGATTGCATTGCGGCTCGAGGCCCAGGAGCGCGTTCTGCACGCGTTTCTCCGAGCGGTGTCCGATGAAATCCACGAAGAAAATGTATTCCCACGCCTTCTTTTTGGTCGGGCGCGATTCGATCTTGGTCAGGTTCACGCCGGCTTGGCGGAACGGCTGGAGAATGTCGTAGAGCGCGCCGACGCAGTCTTTGACCGAGAGCAGCACGGAGGTTTTGTCTTTTCCGGTCGCTTCCGGCGCTTTGTTCCCGATCACGAGGAAACGCGTGGCGTTCTCGCGTGAGTCTTCAATGTTCAGCGCAACCGGTTTCAAATGGTACATCTGGGCGGCAAGCAGCGACGCGATGGCCGCGCAGGAGCCGTCCATCGTCGCTTTCACGGCGGCGTCGGCCGTGGAGGCGGCCGGATGAATGGCCACGCCCGGCAAATGCGAATCGAGCCACTTGCGGCATTGTGCGAGGCCTTGCGGATGCGAGGTGACCGATTTGATGCCTTTCAGTTTTCCCGAAATCGACAACAGGTTCTGGGAAATAGCTTCTTCCCGCTCCGCCACAATCTGCAGATCGGATTCCATGAACATGTCGAGCGTGTGGTTCACGATGCCCTCGGTCGAGTTCTCGATTGGGACAACGCCGAAGTCCGCGCGTTTCCGCTCCACTTCGAAGAACACGTCGGAAATGGACGGCATCGCGATGAATTCGCAGTCGCGTCCAAAATGTTTGATGGCGACCTGGTGGGTGAACGTCGCCTCGGGTCCGAAATAGGCGACGGTCAAACGCTTCTGAAGGGAACGGCAGGAGGCGAAAATGGTCTGGAAAATATCGCCGATGGCTTCGGGCGAAAGCGGACCTTTGTTTTTGGCGGAAAGGCGGGTGAGAATATCGCTCTCGCGCGAAGAGGCCAGCACCGTGTCGCCGCTTTTGGCTTTCACTTTGCCGATCTCTTTCGCGATTTTTCCGCGCTCACTGAGAAGTTTGAGGAGCTGGTCGTCCAGCGCGTCAATCCGCGCACGAAAACGCTCCAAAGGACCCGTCTTTTCCATAGGGGGCGGATTGTAACCTATTTTCCCCCGCTGATCTTTAAGAGCGCCTCATTCACAACGGTTTGGTATCCGATTCCCCTTTTCTTGGCTTGTTGTTTTGCCCAATAGAGGACTTTTGGATGCAACCGGATCGAAATAGCTTTGTAACGAAGCGCTTTTTTTGTCGGGGGGCGTCCCGGCCAGCGGGAGGGGCGTTTAATGCCCAATTTCCGTTCAATTGCCTTACGTCCTTCCTCAACTTCCTCATACGTTACCGGTCTCGAATTTGCGAAGTTGAATTCTCTTATTTTCTCCATAAAAACTCCTTTCTTTATTGTTTGCTTTTCTAGCGCTGATGATTCTTCGCACAGGGCCAGGAAGTCGAATCGTGAAAATGACAACCAATAAACCGGCTTCCGTTTCCCCAATTATTATCTCTCGTTTTTCCTCGAGCGTGGAATGTTTGTGATCTTCTTCCACTCTAGCGAAAGGATCGTCGAATACGATGATTGCCTGTTCGAAAGAGAGTCCATGCTTGAGAAGGTTGATATGGGCTTTGTTTTCATCCCATTCAACCAACATATTTCAGTATATACATTAATGTTTGCCCGCTATTCAATGTAATTCTCCATTGGTAACAGGAGGGGTTGTTGGAGGGATTCGTTGAGAGGAGCCCGATCCTAGAAAAAGGATCCGCGCGCGGCTAGGCAGCGATGGCGGCTTGGAGGGCGTGTTCGAGCAGTTGGCCCAGGTTAAAGGCCCGGATTTCGGCGAGGTCGGAGAGCAGGTCCTCGATCGAGACGAAAGTGATGTCTTGGGCCGGGAACGTGGGGTCGGGCTTGCGCGCCATCATCTGTTCGACAATGTCGGTGGGCGCGACAATGAGCGCGTTGGCCAGTTCGTTCCGTTTGTTCAGATAGGAAATATGGCGTTCAAAGATATGGCGGGTTAAGGAGCCCTTTTCGAACAGGCCCTGTACGCCTATCACATTGATACGGTCCGAATTCAATCCGCGGAACTTCTCGTACACGGACATATCGACCCAAATTTCGGCGTCAGCATTGATATTTTCAGCAAGCCGCGCTTTCAGTTTTTCGAAATCGTTCCCCCGGGCAAAAACATGCATTTTCTTTTCCGGCAACTTTTTCGTGGAAATAATTTCGCCAATCTCCATGATTTTGGCCGGCCCGATAAATTTGTTGAGCGCGCTGGCGGCCGGTGTCAGTGTGAGCGCGTCGTCCGGGTTGTCGATGTTGAATTTTTTATGGCGGTTGATGTTCAATGCTAGGCCTTTCCAGGCCAATGGAAAGCTGAACAAGAGTAACGCGAGTGGCAACTCCCAGTACTCGATAGCGAAGCAGAGAACCAAGCTTTCCACGCACGCCATCCAAAATGGCAACGCGATTTGGATGCGACCCCACCAGCGTGTGTTGTATTTATTTTGATCGAATTCTCCCGTCAGCGGGTTGGTGTTGTCATGGTTTTTGACAAAGTAGGGATTAAATAGGGAACCTAAAATTTCCCATATATCATGCGGTGCATAAACTTCTCGAACGTAACGCATGGCGGCATCTTCCCCCAGTTCTCGTAGGATCTGTTGTGCTCCTTCGGTCTTCATGCCACGTTCCAAGGTGTCAGCAAGCATCAACGGCGAATGGATTCCGTCCTTCCACGCTTTTTCCTGAAGTTTGTTGAGGCTTTCATCCTGAATTTGCCGTACCCTTTCCTTGGTGAGCGAGTGGCGATGACCTACTTCTTCGAGAGTCATATTTTCGAAGAAGCGAAGGTGGAGTATGGATTGTTCACGCCAAGACAAAACTTCGAATAGTTCGCCAATAACTTGGCGATAAGTTTCCATATTGACGAATTCATCGGCGTGTCCTTTGCTTTTATCTACAGCCAACTCTTCAATAGTGGGGGCTTCGTTTTGCAAATGCGGACGGCTCATCGGTATTTCTTTGAGCGTTCTCTTCCTCAATTTAATGAGGCGGTTAAATTTCGAGCGGATGGCGTGAGTCGCGTATGTGCCGAATTTAAATCCGGTTTCATGGCGGTAATGTTCAGCGGCCGCCATAAGCCCCATATTCCCTTCGTTTATGAGATCTTGTTGTTCGATTCCAAGTGCACGCGCTATTTTCCTGTATCCATTCGCAACAAGGACCGTCAACCGCAAGTTGGGATTAACCAGCGCATCCTCGGCTTCTTTAAGTTTTATTCGCGTGGTCTCGATCAGCCAGCGTTGCTCCAGGCTATAGTCAAGATTGCCCATCCTGCTTGTGAGAAATTTGATCAAGGAGGCTTCATTAATTTGCGCGGAACCACCCTCCTCGTTTAGTCGATTGATGGCCTCGATAGTTCCATTGGCGGAAGCCCATTTGATATTTTTATAGAGCTTTGCGATTCGTCTGCGTTCTCTCCGTTTGAGCTGGCGCTTGTCGTCATTTCCTCTTCGCAGGTAGATGTATTTGGGTTCAACTCCCGAATTGAGATCCGTAAAAATCAATTTGACGACCATCTCGCGTGCTTCCGGGTTCCGCATTAATAACGCGAAAAGGTTTTTTCGGGTATTAGCGATATAAACAGCGGTTTCCAGTTCTTCATTCGGTCCTTTTTGGGGGTCGTTGTTTAACGGTTGAAATTTCTCAACGTCCAGGAGATAAGCCTCCATGGGACCTTTGAATGGAGTCGATGTCATCGTGAGCGCGTCATCCGGGTTATTGCGGTTATGGCGTTTGTGGAAATAAATATTCCAGGCGATTGTTAATGGAAAAACACCAACATAGGCCAGTAGGGGTTGTCCGGGAATTATTTCGACCAATACCAATAATGTGTTGAAGAAAAACGCTGTGAGCGCGATCCAAAATGGAAACGCAATCCAAACCCGCGCCCACCAGCGGCGGTTGTATTGGTCTTGATTGACATTGTTATGGTTCCCGACAAAAGCCGGCGAAAACAAGGATCCTAAAATTTCCCACTTGTGCCAGGGAGCAAATTCTTCTCTCAGGTATTGAATGGCGGCGTCCACCCCTTTTTCCTTAGCAATTTTCATTGCTTTGTCCGAATTTAGGCCTCGTACCAAGGTGGTCTGAAGCATCAAGGGTGATTCAATCTCCTTCTCTTTGACCCTCTTCCTAATTTTTTTAATGGCATCACTTTGAATTTTCCTCGCCCGTTCCGTTGTTATGCCCAATTCCCTCCCAACCACAGCAAGCGTTTTTTCACCAAAAAACCGTTTTTCCAATACGCGTTTCGAGCGAGGATCCAGCATTTTCAGGAGGTCCTGAATTGATTCCTGAAGAAACCCATTCCGTCCGTGGTCCGTATTTTTGTCCGTGAATAATTCCCCTGCCTGGTCCTCTATGTCATCCAAGGAAGTTTCCATTGGTTTATTTTTATTGCGGCTGCGTGTTTTTAGTTCAAAAACATGCAAGAGATGATTTTTTATGACCCACGTCGCAAATGTCCCAAATCTTGTCCCGGCCGAAAGACGATAATTGTCGACGGCATGCAGCAATCCGGTATTGCCTTCCGCGATCCAATCCGTAAATGATATGCCGTGCACGGTGGCCGTGTTCCTGAAAGTTTTGGCAATGCTGACGACCAGCCGTAAATTGCGCTCCGCAAGTTTCCCCTTGGCCACTTGAAACTCTTCTTTCGCCATCTGAATAAGGGAAAGATGCGTACTGTTGAATCCCAATAAATTCGTTTCGGGTTCAAGTAATTTGATTATTTTCCCAATATTTATCTGCGCCGTTTTATGGTTTTTGTTCCACGTGAAGATGAGGTCCGCCACTTCGACCGGCGCTGACACAGCAATACTCGCCGCTAACGTGGATACGCTCTTCTTTTCCTCGCGGGTAAACGATTTCTTGATTTGTATTTTCTTTTCGCCTTTTTTCTTTGTCCTTATTAAATAAACAACTTTGGGGTCGATCCTTTCCGTTAGATCTTCCTCGAGCAGCGCCACCACGCGGCGTTGCGAGGCGAGGCTGTTCATCATGAACGCGAACAAGCGGTTCCGCTTGAGATCGATTTCCTGCGCCATGGCGATTTCCTCATCCCGCTCGAGCAAGGAAAAGTTTCCGATTTCCATAAGATAATTCGTGAGGGGATCTCGGGCGGCGTGTTTTTTTGGTTTGCCGTTCGATATTTCACCTTCGTCGCCGGTTAACGACATCGGCAGCACGCCATAAATGTTGTTCCACGAATGGAAACGGTAGGCCAGGAGAAACGCAGTGAGGTAAGCGGAAATCTTCACAGGGATCCAAGTAGGCCAAGCGGTGGCAGGTAGCAACAGGACCAGGTAAGGAAGTGTGAACAAAAGCGAGTACCCCATGCGGATTGGGAAGCGGTGAAGCAGGAATTCTCGCAAGGTTAATTGGTCGCCGTTCTTGGAAATGATGTCGATCCAGAAATGCAAAAACGCGTGCACGAAAACGTAGCCAATCAAACCTTCCACACCAAACGAAACAAATGCCGCAAGCCGCAGATACTCTTCGATCCACGGCATCGTGAAATCTTTTCCCCAATTGCCGGTCCAGGATTGCGGCGCCGATGGCGTCATCCAACGCGGCCGGCCGCGGAAGAAATCATTTTTGCGTTGCCAATTTCTTCCTCTACCTGACCAAGACCGGTTCATCGCGATGTCGGCGAGGGCATCAAGGTGCATTTGGAGGCGGGTATCGGGATTATTTTTCCCTATCAGTTTTTTGATTTCCGCCCGTAGCGCGCCCGCGACTTCTTTTGGTCTTCCCTTTGCTCTTATGATTTTTAAGTCAAAAAATTCGAGATCGATCCATTGGTGGCTGGTGATGTAGCTTGCCCAGGCGCGGATGGCCGGTCCCCATGGGTTTTTTAGGTCCGCGTCGGTCATCTGAACAATATCAGCGAGGCTTAACTGGACGGGGCTCAATACAAGGTTCCACAGATGCTGCAGGGGGTCTTTAAACGTTTCGTCGACTTTAAAATTGGCGATCCGGTCCAATACGGTCTCGTGCACACGTTTGATTTTTAATTGGACTTCATAATCCCGTAAGCCACGCGTCCATTTCCGGAATATTTCAAAAGTGACCACTGTGCCCCCGGCATTTTCCCACCAGTTGTGCACAAGCGGGTTGTAATTCGGTTCCATGATTAAGAATTTGAAATCGTCGAAGGTCAGCACGGGAGGCGTTTTTAGAAATTGGTCCAGGGCATCGATCGCGACATAAAGATCGCTGTCGATGGTGTGGTTTCCGATTTTACCGGCAAAGGCATTCCTCATTTTTTCGAGCTGGAAGAAAATCTCAAAATGCGAAGTGCCGACCGGGAACATTCTGTTGCCGAGCTCGTAAAATTCGGCCAAGTTCTCATAGGTAAGTTCCGTCCCCAGTTTGAGGAGGTCCATCACGCCGGTCAAAAGCGAAATTTCAGAACGAGGCAGGCCCAGTGATTCAATATCTTCCCTTACAATAACAGGCGTTAGCTCCGAGATTTCGTTGAGTTCATCATAGGCGCGGGCGAGAGCTTCGACCGGCACATGAAATTCCAGCGCGCCCTCAAAAACGGCCCGCATTTTTCTGGCCACCATCACCGCCTGAAAATCAGTTGGCTTGCCGGAAAATCTTTTGAGGTGTTCGATTGTAAAAGCAGCATCCGGATCGGACCGCGACATCCAGCGTGCCAGCAAGTCAGAATAATATCTGTTGTTATCGGAAATCCGGCCGAGGAGCATGTACACATCCATCGTCCGCACTTCCACTCGTTGTTTCAAAGCTGTTTCCAAAGTGGCCATCCCCATCTCCAACGCCGCATTCATTTTTTCGCTTTTCGTGACTTCGCGAATTGTGACAACAAGCTCTTTCAGCCAGGTATGGGCCATGTAGGGCGACAATATTAATGATGGCGGAATGAATTTGGAAATGTCCGTTTCATTGACATGATTGCACGCGTAGACAATGGAGTAATGTTGGCCGTCAGTTAGGTGTTGCTTCAATTTGCGAACGTTCCACTTGTGATAGGCCGCGACAGTCGACATCGGCAACACGCCATAGCGGTTGTTAAGTGCGTGGAGCAAGAAAGCGATTTCAAAAGAAAAAACGGGATAAGACCAGAAGAGAAAATGCGGAGCGGTGAACGCCAGCGAATACAGCATGCGGATTGGGAAGCGGTCAAACAGGAATTCTCTCCAGGTTAATTGGTCGCCGTTCTTGGAAATGATGTCGATCCAGAAATGCAAGAGCGCGTGGACGAAAACATAACCAATCAAACCTTCCTCACCAAACAAAACAAACGCCGCGAGCCGCAACGATTCTTCGAGCCCCGGCATCGTGACATCTTTCCCCCAGTCGCCGGTCCAGGATTGCGACGCTGATGATTTGGGTGAAAAAGCCACTTTCTTGATGGCGGCGGAGAGTTCTTCCGCTTTGAATGGTTTGAACACAACGGGGACGTCCGCCGGTACGCCGCGTTTATCAAACACAGCTTGTTCCTGGCTGGAGACGAACAGGAGTTTGGAAAGGAGCGGTGATCCCATTTTTTCGAGGGCCTCACGGAACGCGATACCGTCCATTCCGGGCATGTTGACGTCGGTCATCACGAAGTCAAATGTTTGAGTTTTTAGAATTTCCAGTGCTTCGACCCCATTGTGCGCGCGGACGACCGTAACATCGGCGCCGAACAAAATTCGCATGGTGGTGGTTTGGACGGAGTCGTACACCCCATCGTCATCTTCCAGATGCAATATGCGGATCTTTTTGCCGGCGGCCTCCGGAATGCTGTAGCTGAACGGTTTGGGTGTGACCTCTTCTTCGGGTTTTGCGTGGGTCTCGACCGGTGATGCTTTGGCAAGTGCCGCCATAATTTTAAAGCGGAAGTCGTTGGAAATAATTGCTTTATTCACCAGTCCATTGAGAAGCGCGAAGTTGTCTATTTTGGGATTCTCAACAAACCAATCGGCCATCCGTTGCGCGTCCCGGAGGACCAGTTCCCTTTCCAGTTCCTCCGTGTTATCCACCGTTCCGCGTCTTTCATGAATGAACTCATGTTCAATAAGGACCTGCAAAAGCCGGTCTCCCGCCCCCGCATATTCGGCATTGATGGTGTTAATGATCTCCGGAAGATCATTGCTGAGAACGATGCAATGGTCGGCCGTGCAATCTCCGGCCATGCGAAGCGGGTTTCTCGAGCCATCCCCCACAATAGCGGCGGCAGGCAAAACCAGGAAAGGCCCGTCTTTGGACAAAGTTTTCAGTTCCTCTACTTCGTTCACCGCGCGGAAAATTCTTTTTACCAGAGTGTCCGCGGATATCCCCCATGCGAGAGGCAGAATAATTTTGTGGCCATTAATCTCTTTAACCGAATAAGGCTTCCCCCATTTTTTACCGCCTTTATCCAACTCCAAGAAAAAAGGCCCGGTTTTATTGGCCGCTTGAGCGCGAAGATGGGCGAGGTCTTCCTGAGTTAAAAGTGTTTCTTCAGAGGCTTCGAGATAAATTCCCGGTGAGGAAGAAGTCAGTCCTTGCGGTAGATATCCCGGCATGTGCGCCCAGGAAGCGTGATTGATATCAAGAACAGTTTGCACTTGTGGACCGCTGGGCGTGTCCAACCAAGTCATTTTGAGGCCGGTTGGGCCATTCGGCGTGTTGATTGTCATCTGCGCTTCATGTCGGGTCCCGTTGTCTGGTGTGCGTGTTACGTTAAGTTCGATTCCTTCCAACGGAAGCAATTTTTTGAAAGCGCCCGCTCCATCAATTCCCGCGGTCATGACCGCCGCTTGGGGCAGGTTTCTGGTTTGGATTTCGTTCAAGAAAAGTTTTTGGCCTTCAAAAATTTTCTCGAGCGGGGTTTTGTCTTGGGCGAAGGCGGTCAGGTAGGCCGAGCCGTCTTTGTCGTCGATCTTCGAGATCTTTGGTGTGAATTGGATGACGGTGTAGCCCGCTTCCACAAGGCGGCGATCAATTCCCGCTGAGTGGAAGCCGCCGGTCACCAGAACGGCGGTGGGCATGGGGCATGACGCATGTCGCATGGCAGACAAAGTGTTCTTGGCCATTTTTTCGTCG
>CAYOPN010000011.1:0-48819 GCA_964405835.1 uncultured Elusimicrobia bacterium
ATTTGACGGTCGTCGTCGACTACAACAAATGGCAGGCCACTGGTCGCAGCGACGAAACGATGAGCCTCGCGCCATTTGCGAAAAAGTGGGAGGCGTTTGGTTGGGACTCGCACGATTGCGACGGCCATGATTTGGCGGGCTTGATATCGCTTTTAAAAGATTCGGGCGAGAATGGCGGACGCCCGCGGGCGATTGTCGCGAACACCATAAAAGGGAAGGGCGTGTCGTTCATGGAAAACGACAACAACTGGCATTACCGTAGCCCAAACGCCGAAGAACTTCAAAAAGCTTTTGTGGAATTGGGGCTTGCGTGAGAGACGCTTTCGCAAACGAAATAACAAGCTTGGGGAAAGATCCGCGCGTGGTGTTGTTGTCGGGCGATATAGGTAATCGCATGTTCGACAAATACAAAGCGCAATTCTCGGATCGTTTTTACAACGTCGGAGTGGCCGAGGCGAACATGATTGGAATGGGCGCCGGACTCGCAATGAGCGGCCTAAGACCTGTGGCTTACACAATCAATTCATTCATCACGGCGCGCTGCTACGAACAGATCCGCATCGATCTTTGTTATCACAACGCGCCGATGGTGCTGGTGGGAGTGGGCGCAGGGCTTTGTTATGCCTCTCTCGGCGCCACGCACCATTCCTGCGAAGACATCGCGATGATGCGCGTCCTTCCTGGAATGACCGTGCTCGCGCCCGGCGATGCCTGGGAAGTGCGCGGCGCGATCCGGGCGGCCTTGGAACACAAAGGCCCGGTGTTCATTCGTTTGGGGAAAAAAGGCGAGCCGACAGTTCACTCGGCGGTGCCCGATTTTAAAATTGGGAAAGCGTTGACTGTCGTTGCCGGAAGCGACGTTTGCATTATCAACGCGGGCAACACGCTGCCGCTCGCGATGGAAGTGGCGGCTGAGCTCGGCAAAGAAAAAATTTCCACTCAGGTCGCAAGCTTCCACACCATCAAGCCATTGGATGAAGCATATCTCGCCAAGGCCTTCGACAAATTTAAGGCGGTTGTGACATTGGAAGAACACAGTATCATCGGCGGACTCGGCGGCGCGGTTGCTGAGTGGATGTCTGACAAATCCAATATGCGCGCGCGCTTCCGTCGTTTTGGTACCACCGATGAGTTCCTGCATGAAGCCGGAGAACAGGAGCACGCGCGGGAAAAGTACGGTTTGACCGTGCCATTGATCAAGAAACGCGTGGAAGAACTTCTTCATCCATGAAAACGGCCGCCGCGGTCTTGGTCGAAACGGGCAAACCGCTCGAAATTGTCGAGCTTGAACTACCGACGCTAAAACCCGGACAAGTGATTGTGGAAGTGAAAGTCAGCGGAGTGTGCCACACACAACTGCTTGAGGCCCGCGGCGCGCGTGGTGAGGACAAGTTCCTTCCGCATTGTTTAGGCCACGAGGGCGTCGGCATTGTCCAGGAAATCGGGCCCGGCGTGACCAAGGTGAAGGGTGGAGACCGCGTGGTGCTCTCCTGGATGAAAGGTTCCGGCGCGGACGTCCCCTCCACCGTTTACAAATGGGGAAACCGCAATGTTAATTCGGGGGCCATAACAACGTTTGGAAAATTTTGCGTCATCAGCGAAAACCGTCTAACGCCATTAACGCATCAGATTTCGCCTCTTCCTGCCGCGTTGTTGGGTTGCGCTGTTCCGACCGGCATGGGTGCTGTGATGAACGCAGCGCAAGTCAAGGCCGGTGAAACCTGTGTTGTATTCGGACTGGGGGGCGTCGGTTTGTGTGCGGTCGCAGCAGCCGCGTTGGCAGGCGCTTCGATGGTGATAACGGTGGACAAGCTGCCTTCAAAAAAGGTCGCTGCACTTCGGCTGGGGGCAACACATTTTTTCGAAGCGGCAAGCTCTAATATTGTCCAGGAAATATTTAAGCTGTGCCCGAAAGGCGTTGATGCCGCGATCGAAGCGACGGGCCAACCGGTTGTCATGCAACAGGCGCTTAGTTGCGTCCGTCCCCAAGGAGGCCGCGCGGTCATCGTGGGAAATGCCGCGCACGGTGCCGTTCTTGAGCTTGATCCTCAACAATTTAACCAGGGGAAACGGCTCCTTGGCACGTGGGGCGGGGACAATCAACCCGATACCGATTTCCCGAAGTACGCGTATTTGATGGCGACGGCCCGCCTGAAGATCGATACGCTCACGGAAAATGTGTATCCGCTCGAAAAAATAAACGAGGCGCTGGACGACCTCGGGTCGGGGCGGGCGCTTCGCCCGCTCATCCAGATGTGACATGCGCATCGGCGTTGATTTTGACAACACAATTGTCTGCTTCGACACGTTATTTCACCGCGCGGCCATCGAAAAAAAGTTGATTCCAGCCACCGTCGGACATGCGAAGAACGACGTGCGTGATTATCTGCGCAAAATTGGAAAAGAATCGGATTGGACCGCGCTGCAAGGAGATGTGTACGGGGATTTAATTAAGGACGCCGAACCGTTCCCCGGTGTCATTGAATTCTTTGCCTATATCGTCAAACAACGTATCCCCATTTATATTGTCAGCCACAAAACCAAAACGCCCTTCATTGGTTCCACGCACGATTTGCACGCGGCGGCGCGCCATTGGCTTGAGCGACAAGGTTTCTTCAAGAAAGTGGGTTTGCCCGCCGAAAATGTTTTTTTTGAATTAACCAAAGAGAAAAAAATGGCGCGTATTGCCGACCTCAACTGCACGCATTTCATCGACGATCTCCCGGAGTTTTTCGGTGAATCGGCGTTCCCGCGCAAGCCGCGTAAATTGTTGTTTGACCCGAACGGCCGATTCGACGGAAGAGACGAATCCGTCGTCCCTTTGCGTTCCTGGTTCGATGCGCGTGCGTTGCTCAGCGCCGAGTCCATGATATCCGCCTACGAGGGCTGCTTGCGTCCGTTGAAAGGCGGGGCCAACAACCGCACATACAAAGTGGAAGGCAAGCCGCCCTCCGTGCTGAAAATTTATTTCCAACATGAGAACGACAAACGCGACCGGTTGGACAGCGAATACAAGTTCGCCACTTACGCCATCAAACAAAACGCCGCCGCGCCGCGCCCGCTTGGCCGCCATAAAGAGTTAAACGCTGGGCTTTACGAATATCTGGGTGGGAAGCCGATCACAGTTGTGGATGCCAAGCTTGTTAAAGAAGCGATCGAATTTTTTGAACGGATCAATTTGAACCGCGATAACGCCGAAGCCAAGGCGTTGCCGCAAGCATCCGAAGGATGTTTCTCGATTCAAGAACATGTGGATCTGGTGGACGGGCGCGTTGAGAGATTGGACGGCATCCAAAATCACGAAGCGATCGATCGCGAGGCGCGTTTCTTCGTGCAAGACACGCTGGTTCCGGCCTGGGCCAAGGTCAAAAAGAATTTGCAGGGGCTTCCGATGGAGCGCGTGTTGACTCCCGGTGAGAAATGTCTGTCGCCGTCCGATTTTGGGTTCCATAACGCGCTCATCGATGCGGAAGGACGAGTTCGTTTTTTTGATTTTGAATACGCAGGATGGGACGACCCGGCGAAAACCATTGTGGATTTCTTTTGCCAGCCGAAAGTTCCAGTGCCGATGGAGTTTTTTGAATTGTTCGCTTCCCGTATTTCGGCCTGTTGTGACAAACCCGCCGAAACACTGCTGCGCGCAAAACAAATTTTTCCGGTTTATAAAGTGAAATGGGCCTGTATTTTTCTCAATGAATTCCTGCCGGTGGGCCGAGAGCGCCGCCGGTTTTCACAAGAGGACCCGGATTCGCGCAAAAGAGCTCAATTGGAAAAATCCAAGGAGATGGTGGCATGAGCCGAAAAATTGTGGTGCTGGGCGCCAATTCGTTTTCGGGGCAGGATTTTGTCGACCTGTTGCTCGACAATCCGGAGAACCAGATCATTGGCGTGAGCCGCTCAGCGGAACGAAGTCCGTTGTTCCTGCGCTACAAGACGCGCAAAGATCTGGGCGCCTATAAATACTATCCACTCGATATGAACAAAGATATGTCGTCGATCCTCGAGTTGCTCGATAAGGAAAAGCCGGAGGCCATCGTGAATTTTGCGGCGCAAAGCGAAGTGGCGCCAAGTTGGGACCATCCGGAACATTGGTTTGAGACCAATACAGTGGCGTTGGCAAAGCTGATCAATCATTTGCGCCGGCAAAAATATCTGAAGCGATATCTGCATATATCTTCACCCGAGGCTTATGGCACCTGCGTGGGCAATGTCACCGAGGACGCGCCGCTCAACCCAAGCACGCCTTACGCCGCCTCCAAGGCCGCAGCCGATATGCTGCTAAGGACGTATGCCACGCAATTCAACTTTCCAGTTGTAACGGTGCGTGGCACAAATGTTTATGGCGCCCGCCAGCAACTTTTCAAAATCATTCCTCGTTCGGTTATTTATTTAAAGCTTGGTAAGAAAATTGAGCTGCATGGCGGTGGCGTGGCCGTCAAATCGTACATTCATATTCGCGATATCTCGAAAGGGGAACTCGCCATTTTGGGCAAGGGGCGAATGGGAGCCATCTACAATTTGTCGCCGGATCAAGGTGTTTCCGTACGCAACGTTGTCGAGACCATCTGTAAGCGAATGGGAAAAAATTTTAACGAAGCGGCGACAATGGTGGCCGAGCGTCCCGGGCAAGACGCCGCCTACGTGATCGATTCCTCGCGCGCGCGAAAAGAATTTGGTTGGAAGCCGGCCATTTCACTTGAGCAGGGGCTTTCGGACGTTGTGGATTGGGTTGAACAATATTGGTCGGAAATCCAAAAACATTCACTCGAATACCAACACAAGGCGTGAGCATCTATGGCGTACGTTGAATTCATAACCAAAGTTCACACATCCACCAAGCGCGATTATGTGAAACGCGTGACCGAACACGACAAAGCGGCCGCCGCGGAACTCGCACTCAAATGGGACAAAGAATATTGGGACGGCGAGCGGCACACCGGTTACGGGGGCTACAAATACGACGGACGTTGGCGCCCGGTCGCCGAAGCGATGGTCAAGCATTACAACATCAAGCCGGGCCACAAAATACTCGATGTCGGGTGTGGCAAAGGATTTTTACTTTACGAGTTCACTCAGGTTGTACCAGGTGTGGAAGTTGTGGGGATCGATATTTCGCGCTACGGGATTGAGCACGCGAAAGAAGAAGTGAAACCGTATTTGCGGGTTGGAAATGCTTCCAGGCTGCCGTTTAATGACAAGTCCTTCGATTTCGTGGTGTCGATTAATACGCTGCACAATCTCTATAACTATGAATTATTCAGGGCGCTGCAGGAGATCGAGCGTGTCGGACGTGGCAACAAACATATCATCATTGAAACCTATCGCAACGAGCGCGAAAAGATGAATTTGCTTTATTGGCAGTTGACCTGTCGCGCATTTTTAACGCCGAAGGAATGGGAATGGCTGTTCGAGCGGGCCGGATACACCGGTGACTACTCAGCCATAACATTTGAGTGACATGGCGTTGTTAAAGAAATTGGCCTTGGCGGCCGGTTCGCTGCTCTTTTTTATTTTGTTGGTGGAATTTTCGCTTTTTGTGGCGGGCGTAAGCGTCGTGGATCCGAAGATTTTTCCTCCGAAAAACCAGGATGGCCTTATAAAAGTCGCCGTGTTCGGCGGTTCCTCGGCGGTCGGATGTATGGCGGGACGTTCGTTCGCGGACATTCTCGAGCACGAAGTGGCAAAAACCCGAAAGATTTACGTCCGTAACTTCGCACGCAACGGGGCCAGTTTTCGTCGCAACCAAGCCGAAATTCTTCAAGCCGTGGCCGATTATTTCGATATTTTTATCGTCTACGAAGGCCATAACGAGATTTGGGTGGCCTTAAGCGATCGCCGTTACGTCGACGTCAACAATTTGAAGATCGACCCGATCGATTTCAATTATGTTAACGAATCAATACGGCGGTATCAGCGGCAGTTTGCCGGAAATTATTCACTGCGCGATTATTTGGAGGGGAAAAGCCGTTTCTTCGCGGTCGGGAAACGGGTCAAAGCTTTTTTTCGTGGCTTTCGTCCATTTCAGGGAGACGCACTAAGCATCACACGACCGGCATTGACCGTTGATCGGAAGGTTGTGCCAGATGCGGAAATCGAAGCGATACCGGTGGAATTCAAAACCGAAGTGGAGGGTATTCGGGAGACTCTGCACAAAAAAGGGAAACATTTGGTGCTCTGCACCGTTCCCTCTCAATTGGCATGGCCTCCGATGTTTTCGAAAGGGATACCTGGCAAATCCACCGACCTGCATGCCGGTGAAAATTACCGGAAGGGAATAAAATTTCTCTCCAAAAAAGAATTTGCCAAAGCCTGGCCGTATCTGATCAAAGCGAAAGACGAGGACGGTTTCCCTGTTCGCTGTCTCAGCGGCATCAATCGTGCGAGCATGGCCATCACCGGCCAAGGCGCCACCGGCGTGGATGTTGAACGCGCGTTCCTCGCTCGCATCGAAGCTGGGGAAACCTTTGATGATTATTTTGTGGATTTTCAGCATCCCAACCTGCGTGGACAGGCATTGATCGCGCGGGAAATCCTGCCGCAACTTTTAACGGGAGCCGATTTGGAAGCGGCGCGCGGAAGGATTGATGCGGTCCTTGCCGAAAAGGATCAAGGGCTTGAACGCTACCGGAGAGAACTCAGTGTAACGCCCAAAGTGGTCCGTGCCGAACTCGATCAGAGCTTGACCTGGCTGCTGAGCCTTCAACGCCAAGCGGCCGACACCACGTATTTTTTCCTGTATGCCAACCGCGCGTGGGACCGGCTTTATCCGGAACCACAGAGCGGGAAACTAAAAGCACGTTACTTGGCTGGGAAAGCCGTGTTCAGTTCATTTTTGGACGATGTGCCGGCGGACCAGATCACCGGGCTTTTGAAAGAGGCGGAGAAGATTGATCCGGTAGAAACAAAAAAAGTGCTTTCAGAAGGATTCCCGCATTTGCCACCGGAAGAAATAGCCGCACAGTTAAAGCGTAAGAAGCCATGAGAAAGAACTCCACCTGCCTTTGTTGTTCTGGACGAATATCCATGGCCTTGGACTTGGGGCCGCAGCCCATTACCAACCGTTTTCTAACACACGCGACGGACCAGGAAGAACTTTTCGAATTGCGCCTTGGGATGTGCGAGACATGCGGCACTGTGCAGTTGCTTACGTTATTGTCTCCCAAAGAGATCGCTCCGCGCTTTGATTGGATTGCCTATATCGAACCGGAAGGCCATCTGGATGTTTTGGCGGACGAGCTCATAAAACTTGTGGACCGTTCTTCCTCGAGCGTCGGTGTGTGGACAGATAAAGATATTTCGACGCTTCGTCGTTTGGAGCAACGCGGTCTTATCTCCGGTAAAGATCCGGTCGATCTGTTGTTGGTGCGACATGTCATCGAACACGTCCACGATATCGATGGTTTTCTGGCCGACGTCGAGGCGCGCGTTAAGCCCGGTGGACTGCTGGTATTCGAATCGCCCGATACAACGCGGGCATTCGCGGATCTTAATTACACCGCCCTCTGGGAAGAGCATGTTTTCTATTTCACCCCCGCAACGTTCAGGGGATTATTTGAGTCACGCGGATTTGAAATTGTTTGGTCCCGGAATTTCCCTTACGACATCGAAGGGTCGTTGGTGCTGGTCGTCCGGAAAAGAAAGGAATCAGCAGCGCGGAAGGTGTCTTCGGCGTCTATCGATAATGCGGCGGTGGCCTACATCAACGGATTTCATGAGAAAAAGAAACGGACGCAGGCAGCATTGAAGGCTGTGCGCGCCGGAGGAAAAAAAGTGGTGGTCTTTGGCGCCGGCCATAATTCGTGCATTTTTATCAACCTCAATGCAGTCAGCGGCGATATCGCGTTTGTTTTGGATGAAAACCCCAAAAAACAAGGACTGTTTATGCCGGGATCGCGTTTGCCGATCAAGCCACCCGCGGCGTTAAAGGATGGCGGTCCGTATTATTGTTTGATGGGCGTGAGCCCAGAGTCTCAGCGCAAATTAAATTTCGGAGGCCCATTCGCCTCCATATCTTCAGAATTGAGGCCCTGACATGGAAAACACAAGGCATGAAAGAGACGGCGTTTTTATTGTTGAAGACCAACTTGAGGGGCTCCGCTGGTCCTCACTAAATGAGCTCAAGCAATTCGCAAAAAAGAGTGCGCTCAAGCGGGCCCGGATCTGTCTACACCAGGGCCCCAAGGAGCTGATTCATGAAATGTTGATCGTACTTTGCAAGGACAGTTATGTGCGTCCGCATCGTCATGCACGCAAGATCGAGTCCTATATGGTCCTCGAAGGGAAAGCGGACTTGGTTTTTTTCAACGACTCCGGAGAAATTAAAGCCATCGTCAAGATGGGCGACGCCACGACAGCGCTCACGTTTTTTAACCGCGTTCCCAATAATGTTTTCCATATGTTCGTCCCGCGCAGCGAATATTTTGTTTTTAAAGAAACCACCAACGGGCCATTCGATCCGAAAGAGACGGAACCGGCATCGTGGGCTCCGGAAAATTCGCTCTCAGAGAAGATGCGCCAAATGTTGGAAGTCTATCAGGGAAAATCGTAATGGCGGCGGCCGTTCCCAAGACCGCTGTGTTCGGCGCCCACGGCCATGCGGGCCGTTTCCTGTTTGCGGCCTACCGAAAGATTCATCCGGACACCGTTGGAACCGATTGGAAAGCGCGTGACGGTTTGTTGCAGTTCGATTTAGCTGAACCAAACATATCCAAACTTGATTTGGTTCGAAAAGGTATGACGTGGGCGGCGATTCCGGCTTTTATTCGCGATTACAATGTGTGTGAAACACAAAAGGATTACACGGCCAAACGCAATGTCGATGGGATTTTGTCGTTGTGCCGACAATTGACCGATATGAAAATTAAGGTCGCATTCTTTTCCTCGGATGGTGTTTTCGATGGTCGGAAAGGCAATTATAAAGAAACGGATACGCCGGTCCCGATCAATGAATACGCGCGTCAAAAACTCCGGGTAGAACAAGGAGTAATGGAAATGACCAAGGGCTCCTGCCTCATATTGCGGTTGGCGCGGATCGTCGGTGTTGAGGCTGGCGATGGAACAATTCTGGACCAAATGGCGCAATCTTTGACTCACAGTCAACCCATTTTGGCGGCTCGCGACCAAATTTTCTCAACTATTTTAGTGGATGACGTGCCCGGCATTTTGATGCGGCTCCAATCATCTGGGGAGCATGGAATATTCCATATCGCCGCCGCAGGAGCCAAACCCCGGCTGGAAATTGCCCAGATGATGGTCGATGCGCTCGGTATGCCCCGGGGCCTGGTTAAGTCCGTTAGTTTAGACGAAATGAAAGACGGTATCGCGCGTCCCAAGAATTTGTCGTTGCGCTGTGAGAGATTGGAACGCTTGGGTGGCCCGGCGCTGACACCTTTGTCCGCGTGTGTGGAGCGCGTCGCTGAAAATACCATCATGAAAAGGAAATCAAATGGATAAAGACACCACCTCGCGAACCACGTGTCGGTTGTGCGGAGGAACAAATCTCGAACTGGCGGTGCCGTTTGTGGCCACACCGCCCGGGGATGCGTTTATCAGCAAAGACAAACTCCATATTCCTCAGCAGGAATTTTCGCTCGATATCTATTTCTGCCACGGATGCGCGAGCGTGCAGATGCGGGATGTGGTCAATCCGGAAATATTGTTTGGCGGATATACTTACAAAACCTCGAGTTCCCTCGGTATGCGAAAACATTTTGAAGAGTACGCTGACATGGTCTTGAAACACCATGCGCCGGAAAAAGGCGCGCTTGTCGTCGAAGTGGGAAGCAACGACGGTGTGCTCCTTAGGAATTTCAAGGATAAAGGGTATCGCGTGCTTGGCATCGATCCGGCCAAGGAAATAGCCGATGAGGCCACGCGCGCGGGAATCGAGACCGTCGCCGATTTTTTCACGCCGGCCGTTGCGAGCTCCATCAAGAAACGGGTCGGATCGGCGGACATCGTCACGGCCAACAACGTGTTCGCGCACGTGGATGATATGGATGGGATCATCAAAGGGGTGCGGGACCTGATGGGGCCCGACGCCATTTTTGTTTTTGAAGCGTCGTATGTGGTGGATGTTGTGGACAACATGCTGCTTGGCGCCATTTTTCATGAACATTTGTGCCATCACGGGCTTGTTGCGCTTACCGCGTTTTTTAACAAGCACGGGCTGGAAATGTTTCACGTGGAGCGTGTGCCAATCCAAGGCGGATCGATTATTGGGTTCGTTCAATTAAAAGGCGGAAAGAGAAAACCCTCAGCGGCATTAACCGACCTGGTGGCCATGGAGAAACAGCGCGGGTTCGACAAAATCGACATCTACAAGCAATTCTCCCGGCGGATAATGGATTTGCGTGGACGGTTGCGAGCGTTGTTGTCCGATTTGAAATCAAAGGGGAAGAAAATCGCCGGTTTCGGCGCTGCCCGTGCTGGCGCAACTCTAATTTATCTGTTCGGGTTGGCGGATTTTATTGAGTTCATTGTGGACGATAACAAGGAAAAACACGGATTGTTTAGTCCGGGGAAGCACATCCCGGTATTTCCGACGGCCGTCATCTACGAAAAAAAACCGGACTATTTGTTCTTGCTGGCATGGGTCCATGCCAAGCCGATCGTTGAGAAAAACCAAGCATTCCTCGATCAAGGCGGTCATTTCATCGTGGCCCATCCCAGACTGGAGATTTTTTGATCTTCAGCCGCCTCCTCGGTAAATTCGGCATCACACGGGCCGTCGGTGCGACTTTGGTTGGAAAACTATGGGGATCGCTCTCTGGCTTGCTCACGCTGGCTTTGTTGTCGATTTTTCTCACGCCCGATACGCAAGGTTATTATTACACGTTCCTCTCATTAATCGCGCTTCAAACCTTCTTTGATCTTTCTTTCTCATCGGTCGTTATCAATTTCGCAAGCCATGAATGGAGCAACTTGACGATGTCCGAAGATCGGACCGCTCATGGGGATCCGCATTCGCGTGCCCGACTTGCCGCCATTTTTGGGTTTACGGTTCGTTGGTATTCCGCTTTGGCGGTTTTGTTTGCGCTGGTTGTGGGATTGGGGGGCTATTTCTTTCTTGCCGGGAAGGGTGCTTCCACCATCGACTGGCATTGGCCGTGGATCGCGCTCGTGCCCATCGTGGCGCTGCAATTGTTTCTGTTGCCGTTTCAATCGATACTGGAAGGCTGCAACCAGATCGGCCGCATCTCGTTCATTCGACTCGTTGCATCCATTGCCGCCAGTCTCGGTCTGTGGGCCGGACTTTATTTTCATCTGGGGCTTTGGGCAATGTGGTTAAGCTTTTTTATGAATTGTTTATGTCAGCTGGCGCTTGGACTCTATTATTATTTTCCTTTTTACCGGTCCTTGGCCAGGGAATCCGATACCGGCGTATTCAGTTGGAAAAACGAAGCGTTGCCTCTGCAGTGGCGCTTGGCGGTGGCTGGTGTGTTTGGTTATTTCTCAACGTCTTATTTTGTGCCGATTATTTTTTGGTACCACGGAGCCAAAATGGCCGGTCAGATGGGCATGGGATGGCAGATTATGGTCGCGGCGCAATCCATAGCCCTTACCTGGGTTTACGCAAACACCCCAACCTTTGGGGCGCTCATCGCCAAGAAAGAATACGCGAAGCTCGATCATCTTTTTGGACGCGTGTTAATTATTTCAGTTGGCGCCCTCATTGCGTTGTCCGCCGGAGCGTGGGGCCTCATCAAACTTTTGGATTTGCAGGGGAACCGTTTTGCGGATCGCTGCATGACTTCCGGCCAGTTGTTGCTTTTCCTGCTTGCCGCGGTCTTCATGCAACTACCGCAATGCCAGTCCGTTTATTTGCGTGCGCATAAGAAAGAGCCATTGCTCTTGTCCAGTGTTATTTCGAGCGTCGTTACGGGTGTTCTCGCTTGGTGGTTTGGAAAGCAGTACGGCATTACAGGTATCGGAATTACCTATGTTTTTACCGTGACCTTCGTGGTGCTGCCAATGGTATCGGTGATTTGGTTCCGACGGCGGCAGGAGTGGCACGCGTGAGTTCCAAACAAACGCTTTCGGTGGTGTTGCCGAACTACAACCATGCGAAATATTTACCGGAGGCCTTGGAGGCAATCCTGGGGCAGTCCCGTCCACCCGATGAGGTAATCGTTATTGACGACGGGTCCAAGGACAACAGCCTGGACGTCCTGGCGGAATGGGCCAAGAAAAACCCCGCTGTTAAAGTGCATGTGAATGAAAAGAACATGGGCGTCGTGGCCACGCTAAATGAGGGTGTGCGTTTGGCCTCATCGGAATATATTTATCTGGCTGCTGCCGATGACCGTATCTTGCCTGGTTTCTATGAGATTTCCATGAAAATGCTTGCCCAATATTCGGAGGCGGGCATGTCGTGTGGTTTGTCCGAACACATGACCGAAGATGGTAGATCGATGGGACTTTATGACAGCTTGATCCTCTCGTCACGCCCGGTCTTTTATTCAAAAGAAAAGTGCCGTCAGCTATTGCTGGATTATGGTTCCTGGTTTATGTGCAACGCGAGCATTTATAAAAAGTCCGCTTTGGAAGCGTCGGGTCTTCTGCGATTGGAGCTCGCGTCTTACGCCGATGGTTTTTGCAGCGAGGCCATCGCCGTGACCACCGGTGTCTGTTTCATTCCGCGGCCTATGGCGGTGTGGAGGCGCATGATCGGCGGTTTTTCTTCGGAAATATCCCGTGATAATAAAAAACGGATTGCCATATTGGAAAAGGCGGCTGCCTTAATGGAGAATGAGTTCGCAAATAATTTTCCGCCAGGGTACGCCGATTTGTGGAAGAAGCGGCAGCTCCTGTTATTGATTAAGGAACGGTTGGCTGCGGGAGCCACAAGTCGCGATGAATTACGTTCCCTGGTGGATCTAATTCCGCACAAAACCTTGTCCGATCGCTTGTTTTTCCATTGGATGGAACGGTACGGCGTGCCCGGACTCTGGGCGATTAAGATTTACGCCTTCTTCCAAAAGAGTTTTCATCAGCAAATGAATTACATCCGTCGGCCTTTTTTTCTGGCCAAGGTGAACCGAAATGTCTATTGAAGAAGGCAAGACCGCCCATTTCAGCGTGTCGTTCGACGACGCCGCAATGAAATCGTTCCGCGCGCTAAGCGGGGACCATAATCCCGTTCATTTTGATGCGGCCGAAGCCAAGAAGCGTGGGTTCAAAGGGCCCATCGTTTATGGCGGATTGATGGTGGCCGCGGTATCACGGTTGCTGGGACAAGAGTTGCCCGGCGCTGGTTGCGTCTGGCAAAGTTTGTCGCTGGAATTCGTGGCGCCGCTTTACGTGAATCAAAACGCCGATGTAACCGGAACGGTTAATTATGTGAACCCGGATCTGGGACTCTTTCAAGTAAAAATCAATATTGTCTCTGGTGGATTGGAAATTGCCCGCGGTAAGGCCCAGGGAGGTTTCGCGGTCAAATGAATTTTCTCGATTGGCTTCCTACGGCCGTAGATTTTAAGGAACAGCTTGATCGAGCGGCCAAAGCGGACGGTTCCGACCGCGTGCGTGGGTTGCAAGCTGCCGCTAACATGAATATCGATTTTCTCCAGGCCCAACAACTCGCTAAACGCCTGTCAGGTTTGACCTCGAAAGACGCGGTTGCTGCTGGGCTTCAACCGCTGAAACTCGCTTTGCTCGCATCCTCTACCGTCGACCATGTGCTCCCATCCCTTCAAACGGCCGGTTTGCGATACGGATTTTGGATCGATGTTTACGTCGCACCCTACAACCAGATCACACAAGAAGTCCTGGCCCCGTCCGCCGCGCTGAAGGATTTTCATCCCGATTTTGTTTATTTCGCGATCGATGCCCATGGTCTGGTAGCGCAAACCTCTGCGGACGAAACCACCAAAGCTTGGGACGCACTTATTGAGAATGCGAAGAAAAATATCGGCGGATCGGTGCTTTTTCCAACCATGGTCGTCCCGCAAGAACCGTTGTTCGGGAATGCTGACCGGTCTATTTCGGGAACACCCGCAAGCTCTTTCCATCAATTGAACGACTGGATCGTAAAACAGGCCCAAGCGCTGCGTATTTATTTGTTTGATGTTGACGCGCTTGCCTCATCGGTGGGTAAGCAAACCTGGTGCAACCCTCGGTTATGGTTTCACGCGAAACAGGCTTTCTCTCCATTGCATGCGCCACTTTACGCCGATCATCTGGTGCGCGTTATGGCCGCCGCGCGCGGCCGTTCCAGGAAAGTATTGGCGCTTGATTTGGACAACACGTTGTGGGGTGGTGTCATCGGCGACGACGGCATGGAGGGGATTGATTTGGGGCAAGGGACAGGGACCGGCGAGGCGTATGTGGCTTTCCAGCGCTACGTGAAGGATTTGAAGATGCGAGGGGTTGTATTGGCCATTTGCAGCAAGAACGATCCGGCGAATGCGCTCGCGCCGTTCAAGAATCACAACGAGATGGTGCTCAAGACCGACGACTTTGGCGCCATTCTGGCCAATTGGGACGACAAGGCCACGAATTTGAAAGAAATTGCCAAGAAACTCAACCTCGGATTGGACAGTATTGTTTTTTTTGATGACAACCCCGCTGAGCGCGCACTCGTACGGCAATATTTGCCGATGATCGCCGTGCCCGAAGTACCCGAAGACCCGGCGGATTATGCGAGTTGTTTGGCGCGCTCGGGGTTGTTTGAATCATTCGTTCTCACCAAAGAAGATCAGATCCGCGCGGAACAGTACCGGGCCGAATCCAAGCGCCGGGAACTGCAGACGGCCGCCACGAACATTGAGGAATATCTTGCGGGTTTGAAAATGGACTTGGCGGTCGCGCCATTTGATGAGGCGGGCGCTTCCCGTATCTCCCAGCTTATTAACAAAAGCAACCAATACAATCTCACCACGCGTCGTTACACGCTCGAACAAGTGAAAGAAATGATTGGCGACAAGAACATGGTGACGTACCAATTTCAGTTAAAAGACCGTTTTGGCGACAATGGCATGATCAGTGTCATCATTACCAAGCCGGCCCCGACAAACGGGCAATTCGTGATCGACACGTGGCTCATGAGCTGTCGGGTGTTAGGGCGGTGCGTTGAACAAGAAGTGTTGAACTGCCTCGCCGCCCAAATGAAAAAGCGCGGCGCTAAAACACTCATCGGGGAATATATCCCTACCGAAAAGAACCAGATGGTCGAAGGCCATTACACGAAGTTGGGGTTTAAGCCGGGCGCTGGCAAAGACCGCAAGGTCTGGACGCTGGACCTGGAATCGTTCACACCGTTTGAGACACCCATCAAAGTCACCTGGAGGGGCCAATGAGCGACCGGAAGAAAATTTTCCAAGAGCTGACCGCGATCTTCCACGCCGTTTTTGATGACGAACGAATCACGCTTTCCGATATCACCACGGCCGCCGACATCCCCGCATGGGATTCGGTCAATCACATTAACTTGGTGATATCCGTGGAACAAAAGTTTAAATTGCGTTTCAATACGTCCGAAGTCGCGCGGATGAAAAACGTCGGCGAATTCGTGGACGCCATCATCAAAAAAAGCGCCCCGTAGTTGAACGAATGACGTTTCACTCCTTCCCTTTCCTGTTCGTTTTCCTTCCTACTGTTCTGCTGGTTTATGAATTGCTGCGCCGGAAAGGCCCAACGGGATCGGCGTGCGCGTGGCTCACCATTTCATCGCTGGTGTTTTACGGCTGGTGGGGACCGGCGTTCCTGGCGGTGATTCTGGGGTCGGCGGTGTTCAATTATTTCGCTGTTTGCCGGATGACGGCGGAAGAGGGATCTTCCCGGCAACGTTTCTTTGTTTTCATCTTGGTCGTTGATATCGTGGTGCTGGCGTTCTTTAAATATTTCACGCACACGCTGCCGCTGGGTTTGTCTTTCTATACGTTCTCGCAATTGGCTTTCGTCATCGCTTCCTATTCGGACGCCGCGCCCCGTCCCGAATTCAAAGATTATTTCTTGTTCGTGATTTTCTTTCCGTACGTCTCCTCGGGTCCGATTGCGGACGCTTCCAATGTCACGCCGCAATTTCAAAAGCTGGAGGCCCTTGATGGGGACACGCGCTTGCGGGACATTGCCGTGGGCATCACTCTCGTAACGCTGGGGCTTTTCAAAAAAACCGTGCTGGCGGACGGGATTGCCATCTACGCGCGTCCGGTTTTTGAGGCCGCGGCGTTGGGGAACCCGGTTTCGCCGGTTGATGCGTGGTTGGGCGCCGTCTCTTTTATGTTTCAGCTCTACTTCGATTTTTCCGGTTATTCGGACATGGCGATCGGTGTTGCGCGTCTTTTCGGAGTTCAGGTGCCGTGGAATTTTGATTCGCCCTATCAATCCAGCAATCTCGTGGAGTTTTGGCGACGCTGGCACATGTCCCTGTCGCATTTTCTGACGAACTACATCTACACACCGTTAGCGCTCGCTATAACGCGTTACCGGATGGCGAACCAAAAAGTTTCGGTGAAAAGTTCGGGTGTGGCGGCGTTTCTCAGCGCGGTCGCGCTGCCGAGCTTGCTCACGATGGCCGTTGCCGGCTTGTGGCACGGAACTGGATGGTCCTATTTGATCTTTGGTGCGCTTCATGGAATTTATCTCGTGGCCAATCACGCCTGGCTCAAATTTAAAAAAGGACTTCCATTTTTGGCCACCGTTCCAGCTTTTGTCCGAGTCGGGTCCGCCCGGATAATAACGCTACTGGCCGTGATGGTGTCGTTCGTTTTCTTCAATGCGGCGGATGTGCCCTCAGCGCTGCGTCTTCTTGAAAGCATGTCGGGCCTGGGAGCGTTGCCCATGACGAATTTGATACCCATCAAACGCACTTCGGTCTGGGTTCTTGGCCTCTTGGCAATCGTGTGGTTCGCGCCGAACTCCATGCGATGGACGCTCTCGGAGAAGTGGCGCGCATCAATTCCGGCCGCCATTGTTTTCGGTGCGATGGCCGCAGCGGCCTTGTGGTGCATCGTGACGGTCAACCGTCCCACCGAATTTGTTTATTTCCAATTTTGAAATGAAGAAATACCTGCTTATTTATACGGTGACATTGCTGCTGACGGGATCACTGCTATTCCCGAATTATTTGTTTTTAAAACACAGCGGCGAAATCAGCGCTATTCCGGACGTGGTCCGCGCACAGACGGCGGCGTCGGTGCTGTATGGGGCGGGTTTTGTCGACAACACCTACAAATACAAACTCGAATTAATCCGGCAGCGTAAGCCTGACGTGGTCGCGCTGGGTTCCTCGCGCGTGTTTTTTCTGCAAGAGGACGCGTTCCGCGGACCTTTTGTTAATGCGGGGGGCGGCGCCCGGTCGGTGCGGGAAGCCCGCTTGTTTGTGGATGACATGTTGTCTTTCCACCGTCCCAAAGTCCTGCTTTTGGGTATGGATTACTTTTGGTTCAACCGTGTTTACCCGGTCGCCGCCGCTTTTCCGGAGCATGCATTTGTTGAGACCGACATCACGCGCGTAAAATTAATGCAACCTTGGTATTGGTTATGGAAAGATCGCTATTCTTTCCGGGATTATTGGCGGATCGTACGAGGCGAAGATCTCGCGAATCCGTTTGTGGGTTACAACTCCCTCGGTCTTTTTGCGATTTTGAGGGGGAACGGTTTCCGTCCGGACGGCTCGCACATCAATTCGTGGGTGTGTTCGGGGAAGAATGGTGAAAAGGAATATGGTTTTAAGTTTTCGTTGGAGCTTTTAACGTCGCCTGGATGGGGGCTTTCGGTGGGAAACGAGGTGGACCCGCGACGGGTAGCGGAACTGGCGGATTTCGCGGCCGCCTGCGAGGCCAAAGGCGTGACGGTAATTTATTATCTCACGCCCATGACCAAGATTGTTAACGACCGGCTGGCAAACGATCCCAGCGCCAGGACCTATCTGGCCGGGACCGTCACCGCGTTAAAGCAAGCATTAAAAGGGAAAGAGTTTTATAACACGTTGCGCGGCGAAAATTATGGGGCGATGGATTGCGAAGCGATCGATGCCCATCATTTGGGCAACGTGTCGCAGTTCCGTTTGCTGGAGGGAATCGCCGCCGCAAATTCGCGATCGGCGCTCGTGCCGTTTCTGGACCGTGCAAAGATAAGCCGTTTGATTAGAATATTCGCGGGTCAGGCAATGGTGTATCAAGATCCCGCATTGATTAAATTTGACGAAGTTGATTTTCATCGCATCGGATGCGTGAAGAAAAGCCGTGAGGAAATAGCCCAGGAGCTCCATGTCGGAAACAATAAATAAAAGCGTGTTGATCGCCGGCGGCAGCGGCGGGATCGGCGGCGCCGCCGCCCGGCAACTGGCGGCCAAACAATGGAACGTGTTCATCGGTTTCAATAAGAACCGGTCCGGCGCGGAAGCGATTGCTTCTGAAATTAATCGTTCCGCCGGAAAAGAATTGGCCTGGGCCGTTGCGCTTCCCATGAAAGAGGCGGCAGACACTGCTTCGGCCCTCGATTTTGTTCAGAAAACCGCCGGCGGACTTGATGCGCTGCTGCTTTCCGCGTCCCCGGCCCCCAAGATAGTTTCTTTTCTGAAGACCGAATCCTCTGATATGAAGGATCAGCTGACGGTCAATGGCGCCGCTGCCCAAGCGTTGATCGCCGCGGTGTGGAAAAGGTTTTTTCAAACCAAGAACGGCGGCCATGTGGTGGCCGTCTCGAGCAAAGCGATTGAGGCCCCCGTGTGGCCGCACATGTCCGCCTATGTCGCCGGAAAAAAGGCGCTGGAATCTCTTTTGGAGTCGGCGCTCGCAGAACTGGGAGCGAGCGGTCTGCGCGCGACCACTGTGCGTTTGGGGTATACCGAGACCCCGATGCTGACGTCGGTCCATCCACACATGCTGGACGCGGCGCGCGCCAAAGCACCCGGAGGAAAATTCCTCCCGGCCGAAGATGCCGGGGCCGCGCTGGCCAAGTGGATCGCGGATGTTCCTTCTACTTCTGAGCTGCGCGTGTGCCGTCTCGGATGAAAGACCTCGCGCAACAAGCGGCCCGATTGCACGACGCGTGTCTTCCCGGTTCACTTCTTTCCAAGTTGGGACCTTCTTTGACCGGGCATTTTTATGCGTTTGCGTTGTCGTCCAATAAAGAAAAAGTTTTCTATGAAGCCAATCCCGGTCTGCAAGGCGTCGCAGTGCTCAGCATGGAGCCTGACACATTGATGAAACGGTTTTTTCTGGAATGTACGTCACGCCCGGGATTGTTACTGTCGCTCCCTTTCACACGGCCCGCGGCGGTCGTGAAAACGGCGCTGGGAATTGTCATGCCGGAAAAGGCGCCGGAAAAAATCCATGGATTGCCGGAAGTTGTGCACATCTACACGGGACACGCGGCCCGCAGGCAGGGGATTGGAAAGAACTTATTGGCACAAGTGGAGCAATATTTGGCGCGCTTGAGAGTGAAGACCTACTTTCTTAAGACGGAGAATTTACCTCAGAACCAAGCGTTGGCTTTTTATAAGGCTAGCGGGTTTGAGCGCGCAGGGGTAAACAGCCGGAATGTTTACTTCACGAAGCCGGTTGCGGGTCTTTCTTCTTAAAAAACACCGCCGCGCCCATGGCCAGGAACGGCATCATCGGAATCCGAAACCGGTAATACCCCTGATGAAGCGCCAATAGCAGTAAAACCAGCACTGGCAGCCCGATGATTAGCGCTGGTTTCTTTTCCCGCCGCTTCACCAGTTTGAAAACACCCATTGCGAAACAAGCATACGCGGCCAGCAAGAAAAGCGTGTAGAGAATTTGCACCGGTACCAGCGCCGGATATTTCCGCATAAACCCAATTGTTCCTTGACCCGACACCGTGCCGCCGGAATGGTCCGTGGCGGTTTTTGCCACAAGTTGCTGGCCTTTCTCGGCGTCAAACAGTTCGGCCAGCATCGCGATCGGGCTTCCTCCAAGAATGCGAATGCCGCCCACCAGGTGCCATTTGAGCGTTGAGAGCGGGTATTGCGCCATGATGCGTTTGGCTTCGGCCTCAAACACGCGGCTTTCTTCCGGAGAGTTTTTGGGGATGTCCGGGTTTGCCGCCCGGATTTTTTCCTCGAGGATTTTTTGTTCTTCAACAAACGGAACATTTTCCTCAAACGACAACGCGCCCGCCGCCGGATAGAGCAGTAGCGCGTAACCGCCCTGGATCGTAAACACGGGACGTCCAACAATCAACGAGTTCCGCGTCACCCAAAAGGCCGGCAGCAACAGGCCCGTAAATAGGAATAGCAGCATGTTTCGTGAGATTTTTAATTGCGCGAACAACACGATCAATAGAACGAACAACGCGACCGGTTTGATGAGTGCCGCAAATCCCCAGGCCAGTCCCGCGCCGATGATGAGCGGTGTGGAGGGGGTGTCGATGTATTTAAAGGTCAAATACAACGCCAGCACAATAAAAAATTGCAGGGGCAGCTCCGGCATGACCAGCGTGGCGTGCAGCAATGTATTCAAGTCCCACAACAGAATGGCTGTGCCGGCCCAAGCGCCGCGCGTGCCGCCCAGCCGGAAAAAAAGCGGCCAGGCCAGAAAAAGCATAGCGATCGCGAGCAGGCATTGAACGAAGATGGGGCGGACAAACAACTCGGGCGTTACGGCGCCGAGCGCGCTCAGCAAAAGCGGATAACCGGGCAGGCGGAAGAGTTCGGGGGAGAAAGGCAGCGCGTCCGAAATGGAAAAGACGCCATGGGCGAGGATGTTTCCGGCCAGTTTCATATAGCCGTGGGAATCGCTGCGGACCGCGTAATCGAGACGGGGCAGGGTGAGGAAAAAAATGCCGAAATACGCGACGGTGGTCAAAATGATCGCGAGCAGTGGCGGCTTTTGTTTTTTCATGCTAATAACAGACAATGTTTAACGCACCCCCAGCGCGTTTTCGAATATACACAGAGCCTAGTACTTATTTGTCCATTGCCGCCCAAGTGCTCACCGGCCGTTTCCATTGCGGCCAAGCCACTTCCGAACTCGAACCCACGCTCGCCAAATTGCTTGGCGTAAAACACGCGGTCTTGACTCCAACGGCGCGCGCAGGAATTTACCTTACTATTTCCAGCCTTATCAAACCCGGCCAGAAAGTCGTGCTGTCTCCGATAACCATCGTGGACGTGATCAACATGGTGATCTGCGCGGGCGGCGTGCCGGTGTTCGCGGACGTTGAACCCAACACCTGCAACATCGATCCCGACGAAGTGGAAAAACTCACCGATAAAGACACGGGCGCTGTGCTCATCACGCATTTGCACGGTCTGGCCTGCGACGTCCGGCGTTTGCGCGACATCTGCAAAGCAAAAAATATTCCGCTGATCGAAGATGCCGCGCAGGCGTTTTCCACGAAAGTGGAGGGAAAATGGGCCGGCACGTTTGGAACGGCTGGTGTGTTCAGCTTCGGCATGTACAAGGTGGTCAATTCGTTTTTGGGCGGCATGATCGTGACGGACGACGACGGGTTGGCCGCAAAACTTCGGGAAAAAATGAAGACCTTGCCAAATGTCTCGATGAGGGCCTACATCAGCAAGGTGTTTCACGGGTTTGCCACCGACATGTCGACGTCCCCGCTAATTTTTTCCGCTTTCACATATTGGGTATTCCGGTACGGTTATCTCAATCAAATCGCGGCTTTGAACGGTATGGTAACCGTGGACCAGTTTCCGCAACGCAAGGAACGCATACCAGATAATTATTTGGTCCGCATGTCGCAGACGCAGGCGCGATTGATCAAATCCCAACTCGGGAACTTGGAACCAAACAACCGCAAGCGTATAACGACCGCAAATATTTACGGAGAAGGGTTGGCCGGCATCAAAGAACTGGTATTGCCGCCAAAGCGCACGGACGGCTCGCACATCTACACCTATTACGCGTTCCGCGCGCCTGACCGGCACGCGCTGGTGCGTTTCCTCATGCAAAACAAACGGGACTTGGTGATCAGCCATTACCACAACTGCGCGTCCTTGGAAATTTTCAAAGACTTTTACCGGCCCTGCCCAAACGCGGAGGCTACCGCGAAAGAATTGCTTTATTTACCGACCTACCCGCGTTATCCCGCGTTGGATGCAAAACGCAATGTCGACGTGATCCAGCGTTACTTTCAAGCCCGATGAATTACGTGATCGGCTCGGGGCCGTCCGGTGTCGGAGCGGCGCTGGGTCTTTTGGAGCGCAAGGAACCGGTGACGATCCTTGATGTGGGTTTGAGTTTGGAAGCCGACATCAAAACGCGGTTGCAAACCATGCGCCGACAGTCCGCCGACCAATGGGACCCCGCTTTTATCGATAGTGTCCGCAAAAAATCCCACCCCACCTTGGCCGGTCTTCCACTTAAACACGTATTCGGTTCCGATTATCACGTGCGCGCGCTTGAAGACGATCTGGCGGTGCCGCGTGGAAAACCGAGGTACTCGCGCTCGATGGCGAAAGGCGGCTTGAGCAACGTGTGGGGCGGCGCTGTTCTTCCCTATTCTGATGACGATTTGCGGGCGTGGCCCGTTAAACCCAAAGACATGGAAGCGTCGGTCCGCGCGGTGTTAAAGGCGATGCCGGTTTTTGGTGGGCAGGACGATCTCGAAGAATTTTTCCCAAGTTACGGCACGCTCCGTGAACTCCCGCTCGGCAGCCAATCGACGGCGCTCTACGCGGATTTGAAACTCCACCGGGCGGAATTGCGCAACGCGCAGATTTATTTCGGCAAAGCGCGCGTTGCGCTTCAAGACGGCTGCGTGTTCTGCGGTCTTTGCATGCACGGTTGTCCGCACGACGTGATCTACAGCACGCGGCACACGCTGCGTCAGATGGAAGCATCGCCGGGATTCAAATACGAAGGCGGTGTGATCGTGGAACGGATTGAGGAGGGGGGCGGCGGCGTGAAAATCATCGGCCGCCGCGCCGCCGGTGGAGAACGCGTGGAATTTCAGGGAAAGAAAGCGTTTCTCGCGTGCGGCGTCATCAACACATTGAAGATCGTGCTCGCATCCATTGGAGCCCATGGCCAATATGTTCCGGTGCGCACCAGCCAACATTTCATCCTTCCGATGCTGCGGCCGCGCGACGGGCATGACGTGATCAGCGAACAATTGCAGACCCTTTCCCAGATTTTTATCGAGGTCTTTGATAAAGCCGCGCCGGAAAAAAACTGCCATCTCCAAATTTATTCCTACAACGATTTTTACCGCACGCTGATGAAAGAGAAAACCGGGCCGTTCTACCCGCTTCTGCGCGGGTTCTGGGAGCGGGTCATGTTGCCAAAGGTGCTCATCGCCCAAGGTTATTTGAGCTCGGCGGTGTCACCCACGTTGGAAGCCTGGCTCAACAAAGAAACTGACAAACTTCATATCGATTCCAAAGAAAACCCGGCAACCAAGGAAAATATCCGGCGGGTGGTAAAACGTTTAAAGTCGTTCGGTCCCGCCATTCATTTGTGCGCGTTGGATTGGCTGATGAAATTGTCCGAGCCGGGTGTGGGCGCGCACATTGGCGCGAGTTTTCCGATGAGCGCACGGCCCAGCGGAATGGAAACGGACATTTTGGGTAGGTTGCCGGGTCGTTCGGCGCTGCACATTGTCGACGCCAGCGTTTTTACGGACATCCCGCCTTCCACCGTGACGTTGCCGGCCATGGCCAACGCGCACCGGATCGCGTCACAAGCCTAGTCTTCGTCTTCGATCGGAACGAGCCGGCGGCTGTTGACCACAATCGAGTCGGCCAAAAGACCCACCAGCACAATAATGACGCCGCCCAGCACAATGACCACGTCGAAACTTCCGATGTTCCGGAAGGTATTCCAGTCGTAAATTGTTTTGATGATGCCGCTGGCCAGCACGAAGAAACTCAACGGAATGAAAACACGCAACGGCGCGAAATACATGATGGTCCGGATCACCAAAGAAATGTAGTTGTAGGTGTCTTTGATGGGCGCGAACGTTGACTTGCCGCCTTTGCGGGCGTAATAATCGATCGGCATGTATTCGACGATCCGGTTGTTGCAGAGAAACGCCAGTGTGATTGTGCTCTCCCACGAATGGCTGTTCGGTAACAGATAAAAATATTTCAGCGCGATTTTCTTGCGGATGATGCGCAGTCCGGAATTAAGGTCGGGGATTGGGTATTCGCAGAGGTACGAGGCCAGTTTGCGGATCAAAAGTTTTGGAATGTAGCGGTGCGGCCATTCGAACACCACGTTCTTGCCGATGCGCGCGCCGACCACCATGTCGCAGTTCTTTTCCTTAAATCGCTGATAAAGTTCTGGGATCATGTGGTTCGGATAAGTGCCGTCGACGTCCGTGGTCACGACCACCTCGCCTTTCGCTTTGAGGATGCCGGTCTTGCGCGCCGCGCCCACGCCCATGTTCTTCCGGTGTGTGATGATGCGCACGTTGCGGGCCTTCGCCAGTTCCACGGTCTTGTCGGTGCAGCCGTCGTCAATGACAAGGATCTCAAACGGGATGTTCGCCTTCTTTAAAGTGGATTCGACATCGTCGATCGTCGACAAAATGCAGTCTTCTTCGTTGTACGCCGGTAGGATCACGCTCAACAATTCACTCATTTGTCTCGGTCACTCCTCATTTGGTTTCTGGCGTGGCGATGATGTAATGCACATAGGTTCTTTTCGCCAAGCGTTGTAACAAATACGCCATTTCAAGGCCAAGCTGAACAAGTTTGGATGTGGTGGCCCGGTCGGCCGGAAATTCGCTGATCCAATAATCTTTTTCTTGATAGCCCGCTTTCCGCACAAGTTTCCGAAAGGTTTTTGGTGTGTAGTAGATCACGTGATGGAGCTCGTGCATCCGTTCGGCCGGGGCCTTGATGCGTCCGCCACTGAGCCGGTAGATCCACAGAGCTGTTTGCGATAGCAGGCAATTTTCGTTGATCGTGCGCAGGATGAGTTTTCCATCCGGTTTTAAAAGCGGTTTGACCGCTTTGAGAAATGCCACAGGGTCGGGCAGATGTTCGAGCACGTCCCAGACCGCGACCGCGTCGAACGGGGGGAGTTTTGGGAAATTTGCGTGGTTTCCGTCGTAGATATGGACCGGAAATTCCTTCGCCACGACTTTGCTCACGGTCTCCGACACCTCGAGGCCTTCCGGTTCAAATCCAAGCTTTTTTGCTATGCGCAACAGGCCGCCAGTGCCGCAACCGAGGTCGAGCAAACGCGGCCGTTCCACTTTGATCAGCGCCTTGGCTTTTTTTAACGCGCGCGCGTAGTTGGGATTGTCGGAATTGTTCAGTGTCTCGGCGAAATAGGGCCGCTCGTAAAAATGGGCCTCGTCTTGCAAATAAAAATCAAAGAATGAGGGGTTCATGATGCGGTCCGAAAAAATTGTTCCGCACGCGCAGCGCACCAGCAAATGCTGGCCTTTATAAATGGGAACAAAACCGCTTTGAACGCCGCAGAGAGGGCACTTTAATTCCGGAAGCGGAGGGGAAGTTGCATTCATTTGTGGCGAATGTACGATATGAGTACAATCCGCGCCAATGACAAAAGAACTTCAGTCGCTTGATTTTCTCGAATGCACGAAGTGTCACGCCGATTCGCCGCTGGAAGTCCATTCAACACCGGACCAGCGGTCCCTCAAATGCCGTACCTGCGGCGCCGAATTCCCAATGGTGGCCAACGTTGTCCGGATGATCAGCAAAGAGCGCGACGCCGATACCTTGAAAAAATTTGAACATCAATGGAAAGTCTGGGGCGGCGACGCCGTGGTGTTCGGCGATTCCGCAAAAGGGCATGAGGAACGTTTCTTCAAGGCTTGCCCCGATCCAAAATTCAGCCGTGCGTGGTTCAACCAGAAAAAAGTGCTCGACGCCGGCTGCGGCCACGGCCTTGTGGTCGAGGCGTTCGATAATCTCGGCGCGGATGCCGTTGGACTCGATTTTGGCGACGGAATCTTTCGTGCCGCCAAACGCCTCGAACACAAAAACAATTTGTTCGTGCAGGGGGACATCCTCGACATACCGTTCCGTGAAGCGTCGTTTGATTTTGTGCACTGTTGTGGGGTCATTCATCACACGCGCGATCCGCGTTTAGCGCTTAAGAAATTGGCTTCTGTGGTCAAGCCAGGCGGTGGTCTGTATATCTGGGTTTATCCGGTGAAGGGGTGGCTTTGGGAGACCACGATGGCGACGGCCCGTGCGTTCACAACTCGAATGCCCCCGGCGTTGCTCAGCGCCTTGTCCTATCTTTTGGTCCCGCTTCTGTATGTTGTGCCCGCTTTCAGTAAGACTTCTCCACGAAAGAATTCCTTGCGACAATGCGCTCAGGTCATTTACGACTGGCTTTCCCCGAAGTACCAAAGCCATCACACCTTCAATGAGATCAAGCGTTGGTTTGAAGAAGAGGGGTTTGATTCCGTTGCCGAGAGCGACGAATACCCTCTCAGCGTGTATGGCATCAAAAAACAACAGTAAGGCACATCCTTTAATCGTCCTTTTCATCGCCGCCGCCTGTTATTTGTCGATGGCGATCGCCGGTATGCACTTTGGCCTTCCCGATAGCGGCCACAATCTCTCCTACAATTGCGACGAATTAAATTACATTGAAGTGTTGAGCCGACTAAAACCTTCCGAAGGAAAAATAAACCCACACCCGTTTTTTACGCATCCCACCGGTTATCTCTTAATGAACGGCACGGCATTGCTTGCCATGCGCGCTGTGGGTTGGATCCCGAAGGGAGACCAGGAATTTTTTCGACTCAATCCGCATTTGTTTGCCCGTTTTTACTTGGTCGGACGTACCCTTCAGGTGTTTTTTGGACTAGCGTTGTTGATAGCCGGCTGGTTTGTGTTCCGGAAAATATGGGGCGATTCCGTGGCTTCGTACACGCTTTTGTTGCTGGCGGTTTCGCCATCGTTTGTCGCCACGTCCCATTTCAGCCAGGCCAATATGCCGGTGGCGCTTTTTATGTTTTTTGCGCTGGCCGCTTTGTGGTTCGGTGTGTCGAAGGGGTTTGCGGAAAAATGGCTTTATTTCGCTTCGTACCTAAACGGTCTTGCGATCAGTATCAAAGTGTCCGCCTTGGCGTTCTTTGCTCCGATCGCGTATTACCTTTATAAGTCGGAGAACCGTGTGAGGAACGCGCTGTTGGCCGGCGTACTGATTATCGCGGGATTTGTGACAGGAGATCCGTTCTTATTGATGGACCCAGAAGCGTTCTACAAAGGCCTTTATTACCATGTCAGTTCAAACCAGCTCCCGCTTCCGGCGTTTCTGCCGGGATTAATTTATCCGGGACGGGTGGCTTATCCCCATGCCATGGGCTGGCCGTTGTTTTTGCTTGCCTTGGCGGGAATTGTATGGGCGCTGTTTCAAAAGAAAAAGCCGCTTGTGGCCGTTACGCTGGTGTGGCTTGTAGGATTTTATTTGGCCGCGGTTCGCGTCGGATATATCGCGGCGTCGGGCCGCGTGTTGATTAGCTTGCCCGCCGCGATCCTTTTGGCGGCGCTGTTTCTTGATTGGTTACGAACATTCCCCAAATGGGGGAAAGCGGCCTCGGCAGCGTTGTTTTTTGTGGTTTTTATTTTGACCGCGGGGCATTCTCTCGCGATATTAAACCTGCGCTTCACTTATCCAATCCAAAAACAAACTTCCGATTGGATCACGGCCAACATATCGCGCGACGCTGTGATTGGATTGCCGCACAATATCTATTGGTGGTCCCCGGACGTGGTTTACCGGTCGGTCCATCATCCGGAACGGCAGGCGAAACCCTACAAGGTGCGGGATTTTTATTTCTCATTGCCGGACATAAAAAAGGAGCGTCCGGACTACTTCATTATTACGGCCTGGGAAAACACCATGTGCAATTACGATTTCCCGGCAGAAAAATGCCGCGAATTTTTTGATTACTTCGAAAATTCCGGCGCCTATAGCGTGGCTCAGGAGTTTCCGCGCGCGGTCGAATTTGCCGGGTGGAAATGGGAGCGAAAAGAAAGAGTCTTTAATTTCGACGACGACCTGTGGGCTACGTCGACGAAAATCTACAAGAGGAATTAGGGGCAGGAGTAGATATCGAGATTGGGGCCCTGGGTCAAGCCCGGTTCCCGATAGAACGTGTTCTCAAGTATGCAGCGCTCGCGTAGTTCCTTCATCCACCCAAGATTACGCTTTTCATACAGAAAATCTTTGGCGACCACCACGGTCTTAATGTTGTTTTGCCGGACCATTTTTAATCCCTGGGTCGCCAAGTCTAGCGATTCCATACTTTGATAGGCGCGTTCCGTCCGCTCGGGTGTGTCTTCGACTTCCGTGAGACTTCGCCGCAAATAATAAACCATGTAGCCGCCGCCCGGGTGATTGTGCGCGAGCGCGCGATAATAATGGCGACGCGGATGGTTGATTTTTTCCCCGCGAACCAAGAGTTCCTGCACTTGCGTCAGCGATTTCGTGAGCTGCGGTGTATTAAAGGGGTCCGTGAGCAAAATTTTATCGCCTTGCGGCACGTGCGCGTTCAACCATGCTTTCGCAAGCGTGCGCGTGTCGGGCCGGCCCAGTTCAATGGTTTGGACTGACGACCGCATAACAAAAAGCATCACGATCGCGCCGGCGGCCATAAGGCCGTATTTCTTCTGTTTGCCCATCCTGTCGACCAATGTGGAAAAGCCCATGGCCGCGGGCAGAACCAGAGGAACGTACACGCCCAATGCATACCGGTAGAAATTTCCGTGGTAAGCGCCCGAAAGAATCACGGCCATGATCACCATCGGCAATGCCCATACGGCGCGTTGCGCGAGCGTCCTTTTGTTTTTGGAAAGTCCCAGCGCCAACAGGAAACAACCCAGGCCCAAGCCGAATGGATCTAGGAAATAAACAGAATTTTTAATGATTTGGAGAAATTGCCAGGCGCGGTTGACCTGGCGGGACGCAAGTTCGGTCTGGCTGCTTTCCCCGAGCGCTACCACATGCAATTGGCCGAGTGCGAAAACATCGCCAAGCGCTTTCTTTAAGTCGAACAGAAAAAACGGGGTCCCAATAAAGAATCCCACGAACACGAACAGGCAGCCGTAAAGCAAATGGACATGTTGGCGTTTGGATTTTGGTGTGAGGAAATGAAACGCCACAATAAGAAACCCAAGTGGGGCGGCAATATAATGGGCGGAAATGGCCAGTCCGAAGGCGAGCCCCGCCAATATATAAGACTTCCTGTCTGCATCGTTAAGTACCCCATGAAGGAAATACACCCCGAGCGTGATGAGAAAAATCATGAGGCTGTTCATCGTCGCGTACCGACTGTAAAACCAGAATGCCGGGCCGGTCGCCAGAAACGCGGCCGCAAGCAGGCCTGTCAAATGGTTGTAATGCTTCCGACCGGTTTCGTAGAGCACCCATACACCGCCCGCGAATAACGCGGCGGCCAAGAGCCGTGCACAAAGATAAATTTTGGTTGGCTCATAGAAATAGGAGGAAGCAAAATCGAGGCCTGAGCTGACAAGGCCGGTCAATAGATTTAACGCAAATAGCAACCCGAGCATGACCGCCAACGTATAGCTCCACAGCGTTGGGTATTTAAAGTCGTGAGGGTTTAAATCGCCCGTGGAGAAGTGCGCGGCGATGTTCAAATGGTGGGGTTCATCGGCATGGTAGAGATTGGGGAGATCATGGCCGATGTTCCAGGCCTGGAACATCAATGTCGCTAGAAAAAGGAAAAAGCCGGTTTTGTTTTTAAAACACTCCGAAGTTGGCGGGCGTTCGTTCATTGGCGGGAATAATTTCAGATTGCAAGAAATACCTCAAGGGTTTATTATCAGCCACCAATGATCAAGTTCCTCTCACGCGCGTTTTTCCTCCAGAACCTGCTGGCGAAATTTTTCGCGCTTATGCCTCCCAGTATCGGCCACAACCTGGGGAAATACGGCGCATTGAAGAAGGCTTTCTATCTCACCTCGCTTGACGGCGTCCCCGGCGATTACCTTGAGTTCGGCGTTTTCACGGGTAGTTCCATGTCCGCCGCAATCGAAATGTCTCGCTGCGAGATCGTGCCGCGCGAGAAACCCGTCCGTTTTATCGGATTTGATTCCTTTGCCGGTTTCGGAAAACTCTCCGACAAAGAAAAAGACCATCCGTTCTTTAAAGATTCCTTTTTTGAGACCGATGCCAAATCGGTGCAGAAGCGCCTCTCCTCGCTGCTGTCCGACCCGTCCCGCGTCACATTAATCGAGGGTTTCTTTGACGCAACGCTAAAGGGGAAAACCCCGTTGAATTATGGCGTTGAGAAAGCCGCTGTGGTAATGGTCGATTGCGACACGTACTCGGGCGCGACGCTTGTGTTTGATTTCATCAAGCCCGCATTGCAGGAAGGGACTTATCTAATTATCGATGATTTTTTCAGCTACAAAGGGGCCAGCAAGCTTGGTACTTACGGTGCGTTCCTTAAATTTCAATCCGAACTTCGCGACTGGTCCTTCCGCCGCGTTTTTGATTACGGCTACGGCGGCGCCGTGTTTGTAGCCAGCAAATGACCCGCTCTTTCTGTTTCATCCGTCACCGCATCAATAAAATATCCGCGTTAAAGGACATTCCGTCGAACGAGGGCGTCGAAATCGACGTCCGTTCATCCGAAGGGAAACTGGTTCTTACTCATGACGTTCACACTAAGGGGGACTCGCTTTCGAAATATCTTCGGGAATTTTCCCGTTTGGAAATTAAAGGTCCAGTCGTGTTTAACGTGAAAGAAGACGGGCACGAGGTCGAGATAGTGCGGTTGGCCAAAAAGAACCGGATTAAAAATTATTTCTTTCTCGATTTGTCGATGCCGACCTTGGTCCGGCTGACGATGAAAGAGCGGAACCCCAACGTGGCGCTCCGCGTGTCGGAGTACGAGATCCCGGCAGCAACGGAGATGTTTGAGGGCCGCGCCAAATGGGTATGGGTCGATTGTTTTCTCGGGAAGCCGCCGGCCGTCTCCGTGATCAAGAAACTTTCCAAAAAATTTCGTGTCTGTCTGGTGTCGCCCGAACTCCAGCGTTTTGATCCCGCCGCCATCCGTTCGTTCCGCCATTTGCTTCCGCTTGTGGACGCGGTCTGCACAAAATATCCCGCGCTCTGGTAATGGCCAAAATTAAAGCGGTCTTTTTCGATTTGGATGACACGCTTTATCCGGCGGTCGAAACCTACCGGCACGGGCTTAGGTATGCGTGGAAAGCTTTCCGACGACGGAAGCGCGTTTCGTTTCCGTATTTCTTGCGCGCCTACAAACGCGCGCGCCTCCAAGTGCAGTCTTTGCTCCGAAACGATCCTTCCTGCCGGAACCGGCTGCTTTATTTTAAGCGTCTCATAGAAAACGAATTGGGTGGGACTTCTCCGGCATTGACATTGGCGGTGTCTTCTGCCTACGAGAAATGTTTTGACCGGTTGCGTCCATTGACCGCGCCGTGGTTAAAGCAGATGGCGAAAACGTACCGGCTCGGCGTCATTACGAATTTGACGGGGCATATGCAGCTTTTGAAATTGCGGCGCCTGGACCCGCGCGGGGAAATATTCTCGATTGTGGTCACGTCGGAGGAAGCGGGCGCGGAAAAACCATCACCACTTCCGTACCGCGAAGCATGCCGGCGCGCCCAATGCCGGCCCGCACAGGCGATAATGATCGGCAACTCGCTGCGGGACGACGTGCGGGCCGCAAAAAGAGCGGGACTGCGCGCTATTCATCTGTCTTTCAATAATCTGGAAAGGCTTCCCGCGCTCTTGGAGAAAATTATTGAACGCGCTTAATGTCTTCGTTCGTTTGGCCCGTACCATTGGCAAGGACATTTATCTTGCCCAGGCTGGCGGTGGGAACATTTCTTTTAAGCGCGATGATGGAAGCACCTTGATCAAAGCATCGGGTTGCCACTTGTCCGAAGTCGGGCCGTCAAAAGGATGGGTCGCCGCCGACCAGCGCGCGATGGCGAAAGCGTTGGTCTCGCTGCGCAGCGAAAAAGATTACGCGGACTTCATTGCCCGGTTCAGCCGCGGCGCCGAGAAGCCCATGTCGATGGAGGCCGGGTTTCATGTGCTCATCCCGCACCGCATTGTGCTGCATGTCCACAGCTTGGCCGGCATCACACTTGGACTGCTGCCGAACGCCAAAATAAAACGGCTCATTCAAGCGGCGATGAAAGACCATGTTGAAGTCCACATCATGTCGCCCTCCAAACCCGGCCTGGAACTAACGCGGCATTTTGTTACGGCCCTCAAAAACAAAAATCTTTCGACGGAGCGCCCGCATCTGTGGGTGTTGAAAAACCACGGCCTTATCTGGTCCGGCAATGACGAGCGCGCGCTCTTGGCCGCGAGCAACACGTTCGAACGATATTTCCGTGTGCGCTGGCACTTTAGTCGTTACCGCCGGCCTTCCGTGCAACGGAACGGCGTGGTGGATTTTTCGCGCTGGCCGCGTTGCTCGTTTGATTTCCGGCCGCTCTTTCCGGATTTCGCGGTGTATTTCAATTTGTGGGGGAAAGAAAGCGATGCGGACCTGCATCGGTTGGCGGCGCGCCGCCTCCGTATTTCCGGCGCTTCGGAAAAAAACATCAACGACAAGGCCGAAGTGTTGTTCGCGCACGCGCTTGTCTCCACGGCCGGGTCTTCGAATGGTAGATTGCCGGCCTTGACCCCAGCAATGATCCATTCCATTCGCAATATGGAAACAGAAAAACGACGGATGGCCGCTTCCATCGCATGAAAATGCAAGTGGTGGTACCCATGGGCGGCGTGGGCCAGCGTTTCCTCGACGCCGGTTACGACGCGCCCAAGCCGCTATTGAAAGTGGGCGGCGAATTCCTTATCAAGCGGCTCATCCAGAAGTTTCCCTCTGACGCGCGCTTTGTTTTTCCATGCAACGAAGACCATCTAAAGAAAACGCCGCTCCGGAAGGTATTGTTGGCCGCGGCACCCAAAGGTGTGATTGTCCCGATCAAACCCCACAAAAAAGGCCCCGTTTATTCGGTCATGCAGGCGGCCTCTTCCATCCAAAGCAATCTTCCCACGATCGTGAATTATTGTGATTTTTCTTTCTCGTGGGACCCCGACGATTTTGTTGCGTTCGCCGAACGTACGGCCTGCGACGGCGCGATCTTTTGTTACCGCGGCTTTCACCCACATTATCTCGGCAATACGCTGTACGCCTATTGCCGTGAAGTGGGAGGTCGAATCAGCGACGTGCGCGAGAAAGGGCACTTCACGCCCGACCGCACCAACGAGTTCGCTTCCTCGGGAACCTATTATTTCGGATCGGGTGGTCTCATGAAGAAAACTTTTCAAGCGGCGCAGTCACAGAAACTTTCGCTCAACGGGGAATATTACGTGAGCCTCGCCTACAACCCGCTCATCATGGCTGGCGGCAAAGTGTTGGTTTACGAAATCCCGTTCATGCTCCAGTGGGGGACGCCAGAAGATATCGAGGACTACAATTACTGGCACGCGGTTTTTGCAAAATTTGCCCGCCGCGATAGCGCGCTCTCGGTCAAAGGTCCGCGCTTGTTAATGCCGATGGCCGGTTTGGGTTCGCGTTTCAAAGACACCACGCTACCGAAACCGATGATTCCTGTGATGGGACGCCCGATGTTTGAAAATGCACGCGCGATGTCACCGGCGCGCGCGAGCGACGCCGTTTTTGTGGTGCGCGAGGAAGTCCGTTCGCATTTTCCTCAGCCGGCCACAGGCCAAAAGTGGATAGCGCTACCGGGCGCTACGCGTGGGCAGGCCGAAACCGTTTTGAAAGGACTCGCGGCGTTTCGTGATGAAGATCCTGTGCTGGTCACGGCCTGCGATCATGGGCTTTTGTGGAGCAAGAAGAAATGGGACGGTTTGCTCAAGCGCGGGCCCGATGTGGTGGTGTTCGGACAACGTGGATATCCCGGCGCGCGCCGCACACCGAAGAGTTACGCCTATATCGAGGCGGACCCGCAGTCGCGCATCAAACGGGTCAGCGTGAAGGAACCGATCAGTGCGCGGCCACAAGATGATTTGTTGCTGGTCGGAACATTTTATTTTCGGAAAGCCGGGCAACTGCGCGAGATCATCGAAACGCTTTTGTCGCGCGGCCTTCAGGTCAATGGCGAGTATTATTTGGACTCGGCCATATCCATCGCGGTTGAAAACAAGTGGGACGTTCGTGTGTTTGAGACCGAGGGATACATGAATTGGGGCAGTCCCGATGCACTCGCGGAGTTTGGCTATTGGCATCGGTATTTTCAGGGGGTGCCGGCTTGAAGAAGCTTTTTCAGTCAACGATTGACCGATATGTGTTTCTGACCGCATTGGTGGTCAAATTAATTTGCGCCGGTCTATTCGGTTCGCATTATCTGCGGGACATGTTCATACCGTTCGTTCAATATTTCGTGTCGTCCGGTTTTTCCAATCCGTGGAACGAATTCCTTCAGCGTGGTGTGACGGATGCGTTCCCTTACTCGACTACCATGCTGTTCGCTTTGGCCGCGCCGCAGGTTGTTTTGAAAACGCTCTTTGGTGGTTTTGAAAATGTGCCGGCGTTCTTGACTTTGCTGAGCATGCGTTTGCCGCTCTTGCTCGCCGATGCGGCGATATTTGCCGTGCTCTGCCGTTGGGCGGGCTCGGCCAAGCGATTGGTGCTTTGGCTTTATTGGTGTTCCCCCATCGTATTTTTCATCACCTATATCTACGGTCATTTTGATGTGCTCCCTACCGCTCTCTTGATCGCTTCCATCTATTTCGCGATCGGACAGCGCTCGGCGGTCTCCGGCTTGTTCATGGGCGCGGCAATCTTGGCGAAGTTTCATGTGGCCGCCGCCACACCGCTCGTGGTCTTTTATTTGTGGAAGAACCTACCGTCCAACCGGCGCACCATTGGGCCATTGTTGTTTGCTTTTAGTTGCACGGCTGCCGTTGCGCTGTTGGGAGGGCCGGTGTTTTCGAGCGCGGGGTATCAAGCGCTTGTGCTCGGCGCCAAAGAATCGAGTTGGGTGATGCAGGCCGCGTTCCCGATGGCGAACGACATGCGGCTGCTCATTTGCCCGGCCGTGCTCGCCGGGCTGCTTCTGCATTTCCTCTCGTACCACCGCGTTACCCGCGATGTGCTCATCATGTACACGGGGCTGTTGTACACGGCGCTCATAGTGCTCGTCACGCCGCAGCCCGGTTGGGCTTTGTGGTGCGTGCCGTTCCTCTATTACTTCCTGATCCGTCACGACGCCGCGCGCTACGTCCCGTTCTGGGTTTACACGTTCGCGTATCTGGTTTATTTCTCATATTTCTCGAAAGGGACAGCGCTTACCCCGGTTGAAGGAATGGACACGGCGCGGATGCTGGTGTTTACCGTGATGCAAACATCGCTGGCGTTGGTGGCGCTGTGGGTCTACCGGATAGGCATCCGGAGTTACGCCCAGTACAAGACGTACCGGCCGCACGTGGTGATCGGGATCGCGGGAGACTCGGCTGCAGGTAAACACACCCTGGCCGACACGCTTACGTCGGTGACCGGTGAGGGCCAGACGGTCCGGCTTCACGGCGATGATTATCATCGCTGGCCGCGCGAACACGAAGCTTGGCAGAGTGTCACGCACCTCGACCCGCGCTCGAACTATTTCCAGGAACCGGTGAAGCATTTAAAGGACCTCAAGAATGGTCAGAGCGTGACCGTCGCGCATTACGACCATGCTTCCGGTTCTTTCTCAGCGCCCGAGGCGCTGAGTTCGAACCGCTTCATTACATTCGAGGGACTCCATCCGTTTGTTTTTCAGGGCATGCGCGATATTTTCGACATCAAAATATTCTTGGATACCGATGAAAACCTGCGGCGCTCATGGAAATTGAAGCGCGATACCGAGAAACGCGGCCACGCGAAAGAAAAAGTCCTCGCGGAAATTGACCGCCGCGAGGAAGACGCGCGCAAATACGTGCGTCCCCAGTCCGCATTTGCCGACTGGACGATCCAATATGGGATGCCGAACGGTTCCGATAATTTAACGGTACGTCATGAAGTGTCGAGCGACGTGGTGGAAATCGAAGGCATCATGGACGCGCTTTCCCAAGAGTCCGGATGGAAGGGCACATGGTACATGGCACCCGATTTGCGGCGTCAGGTGATTGAAATGGAAGGACCGTTATCTGCGGAGGCCGTGGAGCGCGCCGCGCACCGCGTATTCCCGGATTTGCTGGAGCTGATCAAGTCCAAACCCGCGTGGAAATCCGGCCTGGACGGTCTTAGTCAGCTTTTATTTATCGCGGTGCTTAATACCGCCTTGAAAAAGTGACCGCGGACTTCGCGGTTGTCCTGCCTTGTTACAACGAAGAAGGAAATATCCCGGCTATTTTGGACCGTTACCGCATGGTTCGTCAGCGCTCTCATTTCGAACTCATTTTGGTCGATAACGGTTCGACGGACGGGACGGGGGCGATGATCCAATCGCATTTATCACGGCCTGAAAATGCGTTTGTGCGAATGGTCCGTGTTCGGGTCAATAAAGGCTACGGTAACGGTATCAAGATGGGACTGAAAGAAACGACGGCGCCGGTGGTCTCTTTTAGTCACGCCGATTTGCAATGTCCTCCAGAAGATCCGGCGACGGCATACGATATTTTCCAACGCGCTAACGGGCGTTGTCTTGTAAAAGGCCGTCGTTGCGGCCGCCGGGCATTTCTCGATCGCGTCGTAACCTGGTTTTACAATCGCATGGCCCATGCGCTGTTGGGACTCGCGACCGACCAAGGCGCTGTGCCCGATATCAACGCGGAACCAAAATTGTTCAACCGCGCGTTGCTCGATGATTTGGCGGCGGCACCGGATGATTTTACGTTCGATTTGTTCGTGCTGTGGGCCGCGCGCCGGCGAAACATTCCGGTGGTTGAGTTTGAGGTGGCCTACGAGGCGCGCAATTGGGGGAAATCCAAGCTGGCCGCCAATCCGCTCGTCCGCATGAAAACTTCGGCCCGCGCGTTTTTAAAAATTCTAGAGTTGCGGCACAAAAAATGATGATCCGGCCCTCCCATCTCGTTTTTCTGTTTTTGTCGTGGTCGTACGTTATCCAGCCCAGTTATTTTCAGTCCGTCCTTCCCGCGTTTCTTTACGGTCCGCTCGCCGCCGCTTTGATCTTGCTTGCGGTTTATCTCTGTCAGTCTGATAACGACGAGATCTATTTCACGTCCGGCGATGCCGCCATGTTTGGTGTTTACGCGGCCATCTTCATCGGCCTCAATATTTTCCGGTTGGATGAAGCTTTGACGGGGGACGAGCTCTATCACATGGAGCGGGCCAGCACATTCTGGTTTGTCCGGCATTTGGATTGCGGCAGCCATTGCGTGCAGCAGAAACCCGCGGCGCTGATCAATTCCTATCTCAACGTGGTGGTGTTGGCGCTATTGGCTTTGACCGTGTCTTTCGGCAAGTTGTTCACGGAACGGTTGACACGCCAAGTCCGTTACGCGGCCGGTTTCGTGGCGCTCGGAACAATCGGCACGTTGTTTGCGCTTCTTAAATTGCCCACGGATGCGCACCCGCCATTGCGATTGTTACCGCCATTTTTGGGCCAGCTTGTATTTGGATTGAACGATGCGGCGTTCCGCTTGCCGGGCGTTCTATTGACTGTGCTGGTGGCGTTGATGACCACCAAGTTGGTGTTGTTTCGTCGGCCGGATGATACATGGTCGGCACGCCTGGCTGGGATAGCGGTCCTTTTCATACCAACGGTATTTCATTCGGCAACGCTGCTGGAACCCTCAATTTGGGCATTCGTGCTCGGTTCTCTAGGCATGTATTGCTTCGCTTTCGCTCATTACAACAACAGCGGTAAGTATTTGGTTTGGGGATCGTTGTTGTTTGGCGCCGGGGTGTTGTTCCGGCAGAACGTGGTTATTTTCTGGGCGCCGGCGTTTCTATTTTTGTTTGTGAAACGAAAATTGATCGAGCGCCCGCTTTTGATTGTGCTGCCGTTTTTCTTTGCGGTGCCGTATTTCTGGGGGATCATGCACACGGGCCATCCGGTCGTGAACGTGAAAGTCATGGCCGATAGCTCCACAGAACACCACTCCGTCACCCCGGCGGAAGCCGGGGCCCAGGCATCGAACCTTTCTCGACAGATGGATCCAAACCTGGATCCCGGCTTCCGCCGGGATGACGGGGTTGGCCGAGATGACGGGGTTGGCCGGGATGACGGGGTTAGTAAAAAAATCACGACACCGCTCAGGAATATTCGCGCGTCGTTGGTTTCTGGTAAGGGCCTAAATTTGATGGCGCATTCAAGCGATATCTTCTGGGTTTCGTTGATGTTGAGCGCCATGCTTGTGCTTTTGCTGTTGCGACCTGAGCCGGTACAGGTTTTCTTTCTTGTTCTGGTGGGTGGTTACATGTTGTTTCATTCCTTGTTCCCGGAACTGTGGGGTGTGGGGAGGTATCAGGTCGAGTACGTCGCCCCCTGCGCGGCGTTGGTTCTTCTGTTGCTGGCAATCAATGGTGCGCTTTCTTCCTCAGGCGCGTTTGTGTTGGTTGTCGCGCTTTGCGCGCATTCGTTGTTCTTTAACACCACCGTGCGTCACGACATCGGATTCGTGAACAAATTTCAGAAACGGCTCACCACGGAATTTTCCATGCCCTACAAAGAAGCCCTGGGTTATATGCATGACCGCGGCGGAAGCGGTAACTTTTTGATCTTGGGGGGTGCGCCGATCGCCGCCGAGGGGTTGTTGTGGCCGCGCGGTTTCAGTTCAAATGAAAGCGCGCTATTTTGGAAATTGAACGGGGATTTTCAAGAAAAATTGGCGGCGGGATTGTCCACCAAAGACTTTTTGGGGTTTATTGAACAGAACGGCGTGGACCATTTCCTCATTGAGTACGGCGAGCGGCGGGAGAAACTCAACCGCTCCGCTTCAATGGAATCGCTGATCAAAGGGCTCGAGCTTTCCACCGGAAATTACATGAAACAACAGACGTTCTTTCATCGCGGTAGCGGTGTCATTGATGTTTATTCCAAGAAAGGAAACCTGTACTGATGATAAGGAAGGTGTTTGACGGGCTCACGCGGCTCTCTCAAAAGAGGGGCCTGCTCTGGGGACTTTTTGCGCTCGCGATCGTAACGCGGTTGATCGGGACCTATATCGGCGGCACGCGTTCGGAAGACGAAGACAATTGGCACCTGGAGATCGCGCAAAATTTTCTGGCCGGAAACGGGTTGCGCCTCGAGACAGTATGGGGCCCGACCTATTCGTGGATCCAACCCGGGTTGGCCGCGATCCATATCGTTTTCATCCCGCTGTTTCGAGATCATTATGTTCTAGCGGAGCGGATATTTCTGCTGTTGTTCAGTTCGATAACCATCCTTTTGTTCTTCCGGCTTTGTCTTGAAGTTTTTCCGCGGCCCGTGGCGTTGTTCGGTACGCTGGCGCTGATCCTTTATCCGCCGCAATGGTTCTGGATGACGCGGCTTAACCCGCACTCGTTCGGGACGAACTTGCTCGTGATTAATTTTCTGCTGTACTTCCTGTTTATCCGGAACCCGCGGACGTGGCTGGTTTTTCTGATCGGTTTTATTTGGGGCGCGATGACGCTGTTTCGGCCCGAATACTTGCCCGGCATTGCAGGTCTCGCCATTGGTTGTTTCATGGCCCGCAATACCTGGAAAAATAAATTCACGCATGTCGCGGCGATGGCGGCCGGCTGCATTTTGTTCCTTTCTCCCTGGGTCATCCGCAATTACAAGATCCACAACGGGCTCGTGGTCTCGACCACCCATTATGCGATCAATATCTGGATGGTGTTCAGCCCCGAATACAATTTCGACTCGGCCAGCATTCCCTACACCGAGGAAATGGACCGCGAACTTAAAAACGAGCCGAACGAGGTAAAGCGCGCCGCCATCTGGATGCGCGAGGCCAAAAAGAACATTCGCGAAAATCCGGGCATGGCGGTCCGCCACCTGTTTGGAAACTTCCTCACGTATTGGCGGCCGTGGTTATCTCCGAAAGTGGCGTCCTGGAAAGAAAACGGGGCCTACATCGTTTCGTACTTGCCGCTGTTTTTGTTGTTTGTTGCGGGTTTGTTCCAGCTTCCATGGCGGGACCCGCGGTGGATGGGCGTAGTGTTGTTCCTTTTCATCAAGATGATGGCGCATCTTCCTTTCTACATGATTGTGCGTTTTCGCGAAGCAACGATGCCGCTCATGTTGTTGATTGCGTTGGTACCGATTTGGCGAATATGGTTGAAAACCCAAGCCGCTCCACGACGCTGAAGACCAAAGGCCTGTTGGCCGGGATTTTTTTCGCGGGGCTCGCGCTGCGCACCGCTTTCCTGTGGTATTGGGAAACGCGTCAACTTGACGGGCTCTTTCTGCACGACGGGTACGTAACGCTGGCCCAATACTGGCTTGGATGGATCCCTGAAATTACGGATTTCGACAAACTGAACCCGGCGCCCGGCTTCGCGATGTGGTGCGCTGTCGTTTTTAAGATTGTTGGCGGGCCAAATATGATGGCCGTGCGCATTCTTAACGTGCTTTTTTCCTCGGTGATATGCCTGTTGGTATTCCGGCTCGCGCGCGAAAGAGCGGATGATAATACGGCTTTGTTCGCGGCATTTTTTGCGGCGGTTTCACCGAGTCTTGTCTTCTTTTCTCCGCATTTGCAAAGCGAATCCTTCTTCCTTTTTTGGGAAACGATTTTTCTCATCTTCCTTCTGCATTTTGACCGGTTTACCTTGGCGCAGGCGGCTTTGTTCGGATTGTTTGCGGTTTGGGTGTGCCTGGTGCGCTCCGCTTTTGCGATCGCGTTGCCTTTTATCGTTATCGCGCTGTGCGTTCAGGGAAAGAACTCAAGTTTAAAATACATGCGAATTGGAATTTTTCTCTGCTTCATCGGCCTTCCATTGATATTGCGCGGTTTCGCGAACCTGAAAACACACGGGCGTTTTATTCCTCTGACCGCGCAGACCGGATTGGCCGTTTACGCCGGGATCAGTCTGACCGCCGAGGACCGGCATGCGCGTATCGTTCCGGTTTGGGGAGAAATGCAGGAACAGGGCATTGTCCGCTACATCGACCAGGACAAATATTTCTTGAAGAAAGGAATCGATTTCATCAAGGAAAATCCGCTTCGGTACGCAAAGATTGTGGTGAAAAAGTTTTTCCAATATTGGAGGCCATGGCCGCGCCCGCCCTATCCGCCGGTCGCGCGGTGGATCATTGGAGGGTTCTACACGGCGTTGTTCGGTTTGGGCCTGATCGGCCTCGCCTTTACTTTTTCCCGGCCGTTGGAATACGTGACGGCCTACGCACTCATCGCCAGTTTTTCGATTGCGCATGCATTTTTTGATGCCAGTTTGCGCTACCGGATGCCGCTCGAGCCATGGCTTTGTGTTTTTGCGGCGATCGGCGTCAGCCGGATTTGGAAAGGTTTTTCCGCGAGATGATCGTCATCTGATCGCCCGTGTCAATGCGCAGTGTGAAGTCGCGCAATAAAAATGGAGCGAGCAAGACCTTCAAGAAGGGCCGGAGCAATTTGGGGAAGAAGTTGATGCGGTTTTTGAAGATGTCCCGCGAAACGAAACGCGGATACCGCGATATTTTTTCAACAGCGAAAGCATGCTGATTGAGAATATTGGAAATTGATTTTGGATTGAAATAGTAAATGTGGGGGATCTGGATATACCACCACTTTTCCCTGAGAATTTTAGCGAGCAACGAGCCAATGTCGGGTGTAACCAGGTACAGCACGCCGTCGTCTTCAAGCCGCTCGTGCATAATCCGTAAAAACGAGCGGGGGTCCGCAATGTGCTCAATGACGTGGATTGCAACAATAACGTTAAAGCGCTTTCTTTTTTTGTGCTCGGTTTCAAAGCCACCTTGCCCAACGACCCCATCGCCCAATGATTTTTCAGCCTGGATGGACATCCATTTGGAAAGTTCAATGCCATGAACGTCCCAATCGCGGTTCCTGGCCTGTTGCAAGAAAAACCCCGCTCCGCAGCCGATTTCCAGCAAGGCCTTTCCGTTTTTCTTGTACGGCTCGAGTTTGTCGAGAATATGATTGAAGGACGCTTTATACGCGCGCGCTTCCTTGAGGTATTGGGGGTCTTCCATTTCGGCATAGACCGTGTGGTATCCATCAACGGTCAAGCGGTCCGATGTGAAAACAAACCCGCATTTTGAACATTTGGATATTTCTCCGTGCAGCATGGATTTGTTGTACGTGGGGATGTAATAGTCGGAATCGGTGGTGACCGCCTGAGAAACGGTGGGGGGGTACATTACGGTCCAATCTGCGGCACCGCATATAATGCAATGGATCTTCATTCGTGGAGCGTCTTATATAATATAACTCCAAAAAATTATCCACCCAAAGGACCCAAATGAAAGAACAGGAATGGCTGGCAACCTATTTTGCGCAGTACCAGAAATCAATCCCGCAACAAGGCGTGTACGCGGATTTGGTGAAACTGAAAGACTGGATCGTCACCGCGCATAAAAACGGAAAGAAAACTATTTTTGTCGGAAACGGCGGCAGCGCCGCGATGTCGAGTCACGCGGCCGTGGATTTCACGAAGACCGCCGGCATTCGCGCCGTCAACTTCAATGAGGCGGACCTGATCACCTGTTTTGCAAACGATTACGGGTACGAACACTGGGTCAAGCAGGCGTTGGAATTCTATGCCGATCCTGGAGATGTGGTGGTCTTGATCAGTTCCAGCGGAAAGTCTCCCAACATGATCAATGGCGCACAGTACGCGAAATCAAAAGGCTTGTTGTTGGCCACGCTTTCCGGCTTTTCCGGTTCCAATCCGCTGCGGACCATGGGGGGCATCAACCTGTGGGTTGATAGTTCCTCCTATAATATAGTGGAGAACACCCACCTGGTATGGCTACTGGCTGTTTGTGATCTCGCCATTGAATCAAAAAAGTCTCAATAACAACGAATTTGACTGCATTGTTATAGGCGCCGGCGTTATTGGCGCTGCGGTGGCGCGTTCCCTCCTGCTTAAAAATGCCGCGAAAAGCGTGGTTGTTTTGGAAAAAGAGCCCGCCCCCGCGATGCACACCAGCGGCCGGAACAGCGGCGTGGTCCACGCCGGATTCAATCTAAAACCCGGGAGCCTTAAAGCGAAATTTTGCGTGGACGGCAACGCGCGGCTGAAAGAATTCTGCGTGGAAAAATCCGTGCCGTTGATGCCGGTGGGAACGCTGGTGACCGCCACCCACACCAAAGAGCTTTCGGTTCTCGAATTGATTTACCAGCGCGGGAAAGCCAACGGCGTTCCGGATATTGAGCTTATTGAAAAAGACGAATTGCTCCGAAAGGAACCAAATGCCATGGGAATTGCCGCGCTCTATGCTCCATCGGGAGCCATCACGAGCGGACGGGAAGTGACCAACGCGCTTGTCGAAGATGCCAAAGCGCTCGGGGCCGAGTTTCAGTTTGGGCAAAAAGTATGGGGGATCGCCCAGAAAAACAATTTGTACCTCGTCGCGACCAACGGGGGCTCTTACATTGCCCCCGTCCTTTTCAACTGCGCCGGCCTGTATGCGGACGAAGTGGCCCATATGATGGGCGTTGGAAAAAATTACACGATCGTTCCTTTCCGGGGCGAATACTTCAAATTAAAGTCCGCCAAAAAAGACCTGGTCCGCTCCATGATTTATCCGGTGCCCGATTTGAATTATCCGTTCCTGGGCGTGCATTGGACGAAAATGATTACGGGAGACCTGATGATCGGCCCCAGCGCCGCGATGGCTTTCGGCCGGGAATCGTATAGCGCGTTTTCCATCGGGTGGAAAGACATGTTGAAGATGTCCACCAAACAAGGGTTCTGGAGATTGTTCCAATCAAAGGATTTCCGCCGGCTGGCGCGCGAGCAAATTGCGATGTCATTCAGCCGGGAAAAGTTTATTAGCGAGGCCCAACGGCTTGTGAAGGGGGCGGAACTGGGGGACTTTGTTCCAGGTAAGAACGGAAACCGCGCCCAAGTGGTCGATAAGTCCGGCAAAATGGTCGACGACATCCTGGTTGAGAAGCACGGCTTATCGATACACGTGCTAAACGCCGTATCGCCCGGGTTTACCTGTTCGCTGCCGTTTGCCGATTACCTGGTTGACACGCTGTTGTAAACATCCCGCAGCGTTTGTTTGAGCGGGATCTGTGCTTTCCATCCCAAGACTTTTTTTGCAAGAGCGGGGTTGACCGTGATGGATTTTGGGTCTGATGGCCGCAATAATTTCATGTCCACGCGAAGCGAAATCTTCTTTCCTGACAGGCGCGAAAATTCCCTCAAAATATCTTTCATGGCCGCCGCTTTTCCCGTTCCAAGAACAAACAGCCGTTCCCGCGGTTTCTTCTCAAGTATAAGACGGTAAGCGCGTACGATGTCGCGAACGTCGGAAATATCCCGCTTGACGTTGATGTTGCCCACCGTTATCACGCCGCCGTTTCTTGCTTCAATAATTCTCTTTGCAAAGGCCGGCACTGCAAATTCCGTGGTTTGGCCAGGCCCCGTGTGGTTCAAAGGGCGGGCGATATACGTTTTTAATCTACGGCTTTCAAAGCTGCGCAACAGGTATTCGGCGGCCAATTTGCTCGCGGCATAGGGGTTTTTCGGTTTCGGCCGGCTCTTTTCATCAAAGGTCTTTTCGCTTCTCAGGTCGAAGACAGTGGCGGTGCTGACCAGGAGAAAAAGCGCCGGAGAGTGGGTTTTTTCCAAGGCGCGGCAGAGATGACGTGTTGGGACGGTGTTGGCGTCAATCGTGAAAGCGACGTTCTTCCAGGACTTCCCGAGGTTGCTCATGCCGGCCAGATGGACCACGGCCTGCGGTTTTGTCCGGCGAACGAGCTTCTCAACGGCTTTTTCATCCAATAGGTCGCAAGGGTTGGGGGAATTCTTCAGCGACGTTGGGATTACGATGTGCCCGTGTTGCTCCAGCTCTTGAATAAGGTGAGGGCCGACAAAACCGGACGCGCCGGTGACGAGGACTCTCACCTCAATGAAACTCCATGCGCTTCCAGGTCCGCGTCGACCATGAGATTGATGAGTTCTTTGAACGTGGTGCGGGGTTTCCAGCCCATTTTCCGTTTGGCTTTCGAATAGTCGCCCATCAAAAGGTCCACTTCGGCCGGACGCACAAAACGCTTGTCGATATAAACGTGCTTCTTGTAATCGAGTCCCGCCCGCGCGAAAGCGACCGACAGCAGTTCGCGGACCGAGTGGGTCTCGTTGGTGGCGATCACATAATCGTCCGGTGATTTTTGTTGAAGCATCAGCCACATCGCTTCCACGTAGTCCTTGGCGTAACCCCAGTCGCGTTTCGCGTCCAGGTTTCCCATCGCCAATTTTTTTAATTTTCCCGCCGTAATTTGCGCCACGCCGTCGGTGACTTTGCGTGTGACAAACTCGAGCCCGCGCCGCGGCGATTCGTGGTTAAAAAGAATTCCGGAGCAAGCAAACATGTCATAGCTCTCGCGGTAATTGACGGTGATGAAATGGCCGTACACTTTTGCCACGCCATACGGGCTGCGCGGATAAAAAGGCGTGGTTTCTTTTTGGGGCGTCTCAATGACTTTTCCGAACATCTCCGAACTGCTGGCTTGATAGAACTTGATCTTTTTGTTCACTGTGCGGACAGCTTCCAGCATTTTCGTAACGCTGAGGGCCGTGAATTCGCCCGTCAAGACGGGCTGCCGCCAACTGACCGGCACAAAGGATTGCGCGGCCAAGTTGTAAATTTCGTTGGGTTCGGAGGATTCGATGGCTTCGATCAGTGACATTTGATCGTAGAGGTCGGCGTGATGGATGTGAAGCCGGTGTTGAATGGCCTGAATGCGGCCGAAGCTCGTGTTGCTGGAACGGCGGACAATGCCGTGGACTTCGTATCCTTTTTGCAGCAATAATTCCGCCAGATACGAGCCGTCTTGGCCGGTGATTCCGGTAATAAGTGCTTTTTTCATTGAGTTTCCTTGGTTTTCCTTTCGAGGTGAGATGGGCCGCATTGTAATATTTGCTTGGGTCAAAAAAAAATAAGAGGATGCGTCCTCGCATGGAAAACCCCGTTAAAAAGATCTGCGTCGTCGGACTGGGCTACATCGGCCTGCCCACCGCCTCGATGTTTGCCTCCCAAGGATTTGAAGTCCATGGCGTGGACATCAACCCCACCGTCATTGAGACGCTCCGGCAAGGGCGCCTTCACATTGAAGAGCCGGGGCTTGCCACCGTGGTCAGCGCGGCCATCAAATCCGGCAACCTGACCGTCAATCTAAAACCCGCCGAAGCCGACGTTTTCATCATCGCGGTCCCAACCCCCTATCATCATGCCGGAAACGGAATTCCGTCTGCCGACATGACCTTCGTTAAAAGTGCTGTGGAGGGAATCCTGCCTTTCTTGAAAAAGGGCAACTTGATCATTCTTGAGTCCACTTCGCCCGCCGGCACCACCCGTGATCTGATTGTTCCTTTGATCGAAATGAAAGGCTTCAAGCCCGGCAAGGACATCGGCGTCGCCTATTGTCCCGAGCGCGTGATCCCGGGACAGGCGCTTAAAGAGCTCATCGGCAACGACCGTGTCATCGGAGCTATCGACCAAGCGTGGGGGGAACATACCCGTAAGCTCTACAAGACGTTTGTTTCGGGCGAAATTTTTATCACGGAGCCGACGGTCGCGGAAATGGTGAAGCTTCTGGAAAATACCTACCGCGACGTGAATATCGCGCTCGCGAACGAAGTGGCGCTCATCTGCGAGAAACTCAAAATCAATGTGTGGGACGTGATTCAGATCGCCAACCGTCATCCGCGCGTGAATGTGCACAAACCCGGCCCCGGCGTCGGCGGGCATTGCATCAGCGTTGATCCGTGGTTTCTGGTTGAGAAATTTCCCAACGATGCCAATCTGATCCATTTGGCCCGCACTATTAACGACAAGATGCCTCATTATGTGGCGGGCGTGTTGACCGGTTTGCTGAAAGACGTGTCCCATCCCAAGATCACCATCCTGGGGCTTGCTTATAAGGGCAACGTGGACGACGATCGCGAATCGCCGGCGGTGGCGGTGGTGCGGTTGCTCAAGAAACAATTGCCCAATGCTACGCTCGCCATCTACGAACCGCACGTGAATTCCAAGGAATTTCCGACCGAAGGCATTCAGGAAGCATTCAAAGGCGCGCATCTCGCCGTGTTGCTCACGCCACACGATGAATACCGTTTCTTGGATCCATCAGAAATCGGCAGCCTCATGGCGTCGCGCGTGTTATTCGATGCGCACAATTTCCTCAAAGCCGAACGTTGGGTCCCAGCGGGTTTTGAACTCCACGTGCTCGGCAGCGGCTCCACTCCCTCCCAAGTCAAGGCGTCCGTTTCCCTTCGATGAAACAGGTGTTGCTTCGGAAGGGGCGCGTTTCTGTGCTTGATGTTCCGGCCCCCGGAATTTCACCGAAGAACATATTGGTTGAAGTATCGCTTTCCTTGATTAGCACCGGGACCGAGATGGCGAGCGTGAATCTTTCCGGCGCATCGTTATTGACCAAGGCCAAGGAACGCCCCCAGGAAGTCGCCAAAGTTTTGAATTCCATCCGCGTGCGCGGCATCAAGAAAACCTTCGCGCTCGTGCAAAACAAACTCGATGAATGGAAAGCGCTCGGATATTCCTGTTCCGGCCGCGTGGTCGCGGTGGGCAGCGACGTCACCGGTTTTCAGGCGGGAGACCGCGTGGCCTGCGCGGGCGCCGGGCTCGCCAATCACGCCGAAATCATTTCTGTTCCTGCGACGCTCGCGGTAAAAATTCCCAGTGGCGTTTCCGACGCCGACGCGTCGTTCGTGACGATCGGAGCTATTGCGCTGCAAGGCGTGCGGCGCGCGGACGTCCGCATCGGCGAAACCGTGTGCGTGCTGGGCTTGGGCTTGATCGGGCAAATCACGGTGCAACTTTTGAGCGCGGCCGGATGCCGCGTGATCGGACTTGATCCGGACAAATCGCGCGTTGGCTTGGCAATGAAACACGGTCTCACCGCCGGATCTTCGGACAACGCGCAGCTCAAGCCCCAAATTGACCATTTGACCGGCGGAATGGGCGTGGACGCCACGTTGATCACCGCTTCGACCTCCAGCAGCGAGCCCGCACAGCTTTCGTTCGACGTCACGCGAAAAAAAGGGAAAGTGGTGGTCGTCGGCGCGGTTGGCATGGACCTGCAACGGTCTCCTTTTTACGAGAAAGAGCAAGATTTCCTGATCTCCTGCTCTTATGGGCCCGGCCGGTACGATGCGAACTACGAAGCGGGCGCGCAGGACTATCCGTTCGCCTACGTGCGCTGGACGGAGAACCGCAACATGCAGGCTTTCCTGGAGTTGTTGGGCGGGGGCAAATTGAGCGTGGCGCCGCTGGTCGAGAAAGTCTTCCCGGTCGACGACGCGGCCAACGCGTACGAATTTCTCGGACAAGAAGGCGCGAAACCGCTGGCCGTGGTGTTGTCCTATCCCATGGGGGTGAACAGCGCGGCGTCCAAGACCGCGTCCGTTTTTACCGCAACGCCGGTCCCGAAAACAAAATTTCCCGTGCGCGTGGGCCTCATCGGCGTCGGCAACTTTATGCAGACCACGCACATCCCCAATTTAAAATCATTGAAAGGGTCCGTCACCATTGCCGGGGTTTGCGCGGCCAACAGTTCCACCGCCACTTCGATGGGAAAACAACTCGACGCTTCCATAATTGCTACCGATTACCGCGAATTGCTGAAGAACCCGGACATCGACGCGGTCATTATCGCGACGCGCCACGACAAACACGCCTCGATGGCGGAAGAAGCGTTGCGCGCGGGCAAACATGTTTTTCTGGAGAAACCGCTGGCGCTGACCAATGAGGAAATCGACCGCTTGGACAAAACGGTACAAGGCCTATCGGCATGCCCCGTCTTTGTGGTGGGTTTTAACCGCCGGGTCGCT
>CAYOPN010000012.1:0-48622 GCA_964405835.1 uncultured Elusimicrobia bacterium
CGCACCGCCGTCGAATTGATCTGCATGGAAGATCCCGATGGAGACAAGGCCGATCCGGAGGCTTCCTTGCGAAAAGCGCTGCGGCTCGTCGCCAAGACCGCCGTTGCGGTGGCCGCTATCTCGCGGATTAAGGCTGGAAAAGAACCGATCGCGCCGAACCCAAAACTGGACCATGCCGCAAACTTTCTTTACATGACGCTTGGAACCGAACCCGATCCGACGGTTGCCCGGATATTCGACGCCACCAACATTCTTTATGCCGACCATGGGTTCAACGCATCGACGTTTGCCGCGCGTGTTACCGCGTCAACGTTGTCCGATCTTCATTCGGCGATCATTTCCGCGATCGGCACGCTTAAAGGCCCCTTGCATGGCGGCGCAAATGAAGCGGCCATCGAAATGCTTCTTAAAATTGGCGACGTTTCCAACGCAGACACCTGGGTGCGTTCGGCCTTGGCGCGTAAAGAAAAAATCATGGGTTTCGGTCATCGCGTCTACAAACATCAGGATTCGCGTGCTCCGCTTATGAAAATTTTGGCTGAGAAGATGGCCAATCGCGTCGGAGATAAAAATCTTTTCCCGCTTTCCTGTCGCATTGAGGATTTTCTGAAAGCCGAAAAGAAACTTTTCCCGAACGTGGATTACCATTGCGCGGTGGCCTACTACCTGATGGGACTCCCGATCGAAATTTACACGGCCATCTTTGCGATGTCGCGCATGTCGGGCTGGACCGCGCACGTGCTTGAGCAGCACGCATCGAACCGTCTCATTCGTCCCGAATGTTTCTACACGGGCCCGCGCGACCAGGTTTACGTGCCCCTCGAGAATAGGAACTGATTCCCGCTAAAATGCCCGCGACCCGAACCGAAAAAGACTCGATCGGTACCAAAGAAATTCCCGCCAACGCCTATTACGGCATCAACGCGCTCCGCGGCCAGGAAAACTTTCCGATTTCGGGACTGAAGGCCCATCCGCGTTTCATCGATGCATTTATGCGGATCAAAAAAGCGGCGGCACAAACGAACAAAGAATTGGGCTTGATCAAGGGCGAACAGGCCGATGCGATCTCGCAGGCTTGTGATGAGGTGCTCGCGGGAAAAATGCGCGACCAGTTTATCGTCGACGTTTTTCAGATGGGCGCTGGCACCGCGCTCCACATGAACGTGAACGAAGTGCTCGCGAACCGCGCGATTGAAATCCTGGGCGGACAGAAAGGGGACTACTCCAAGGTCAACCCGAATGACCACGTGAATTTCGGCCAATCGACCAACGACGTTTTCCCCACCGCGATCCGCGTGGCCGCGCGCATGTATCTCAAGGAATTTTTACCGGAAGTGAACGCGTTGGCGACTGCTTTTACGGACAAAGCGAAAGAATTCGACGACGTGATCAAATCGGCCCGCACGCATCTCCAGGACGCGGTGCCGATCCGCCTCGGGCAGGAATTCGCTGCCTATGGCCTCGCGATCAAACGCTGTGGCGACCGGATTTATCAGGCAGGAAAAGAAATTGAAGAGCTCGGCATTGGCGGCAGCGCGGCCGGCACCGGCCTTAACACGCACGCCGGATATGCCAAGCGCGTCGTCGATTTGATTCACAAGGAAACCGGCGTTTCGTTTCGTCCGGCCGAAGACAAACGCGAGGCCATGCAAAGCCAGCGCGCGGTCGCCGAGGTGTCCTCCGCCGTCAAGAACCTGGCCTTGGAATTGACGCGTATCTCCAACGATTTACGACTTTTATCATCGGGCCCGACCACCGGTTTCGCCGAAATTTTCCTGCCGGGCCTGGCCGCCGGGTCTTCCATCATGCCCGGCAAAGTGAACCCGTCGATGCCGGAAATGATGAACATGGTTTGTTTCCAGGTTATTGGGAACGATCTGGCGATGTCCCTCGCGGTGCAGGCGGGCCAGCTCGAGTTGAATGTGATGATGCCGCTCATGGCCTACGACCTGATGTTCTCGATGGAAATTTTTAAGAACGCGATCCATGTGTTCACGGAATCCTGCGTGAAGGGGATCTCGGCCGACAAGGAAAAATGCCGCCGCTACGCGGAGATGTCGATGTCGCTCGCGACCGCGCTGAACCCGATCATCGGCTACGCCAAGGCCGCCGAAATCGTGAAAGAAGCGATGGCGACGGGGAAAACCATCGTCGAGACCATCAAAGAAAAAAATATTTTGTCGCCGGAAAAACTGGCGGAAGTGCTGAATCTAAAATCTTTAACAGAACCTGGAGTTCACAAATGAAACGCCGATTGCCGATGATGTTAACGCTTGTGTTGTTTTTGCTTGCACCGCTTCACGCGGAATTTTCCGCTGAGAACGGAAAAGCGGTCTTTATCGCGCAGTGCGCGCGTTGCCATGGACCGGAAGCCAAAGGAAATGGCCCCGACGCGGACCGCATGACCGTGGCGCCGCGCGACCTCACCTCCGGCAAATTCAAATTTAAAAGCACCGCCTGGGGAACGCCGCCTTCCGACGACGATCTGATCAAGGGCGTGATCGGCCACGGTTTGGCCGGCAGCGGCATGCCGAGCTTCGGCAACCTCTCGCCCCAAGTGCGCGGTGACCTTGTTGCCTACATCAAGACCATTTCTCCGATTTACCATAACGGCCAGAAACCGCAGCCGATCGCCCCGCCCGCAAACTTGCGCGCGAAGCCCGACCTGGAAAAAGGAAAAGAAGTTTTCACGAAGATGCAATGCGGCTCCTGCCACGGCCCGAACGGCCGCGCGAACGGGACCTCCGCGTTTACGTTGAAAGACGCTTGGGACAAGCCAATCAAAGTCGCGAACCTGCAGCATGGTTGGACGTACCGCGGCGGCAGCGCTCCGATCGATATATATCATCGCATCCTCGCCGGAATTGAAGGCGCTCCGATGCCGTCCTACGAAGGCGCGGCCTCGCACGAAGACATCTGGCAGATGTGCAACTATGTCGCGTCGCTTCAGCTCAAGACCAATTGGTCGGGCGAAGTGAAGGCGCACATGGTTTCGGGCGAGCTTCCGACGCGCGCCGATGACGCGCAATGGGACAAAGCGGTCCGCACCGATGTTAATTTGCAGAACTACATTTACGAGGGCGGCAAACGCGCGGCGTTGACAGTGAACGCGGTTTCCGTCCAGGCGGTCGCGAACGAAAGCGCGGTCGCGTTCCGTATATTCTGGGACGACCCGGTCGAAAATTCCAAAGGCCTCGCCGATGCGTTGCTGGTTGCGTTCCGCCCCAGCGATTACAACGGCGACCCGCGCGGCAACCTCTACACGCTGTATGGATACGACGACCCGGCTTTGGACATCATGCAATGGAACGCCTCTAACCCAGGGAAAGTCGGTCAGAAAAAATCGAACCTCTCTTCCGCGATCCGCAGTGGCTGGACCGCTAACCAGAATTTATCCGCTTCGGCCGCTTATGAAGATGGCCGCTGGACACTTGTGTTTGTGCGGCCGCTTGATTTGGACGGCGCCGAGAAACTCGAACATGGTTCCGTTCGCTTGATTGGATTCACGGCCACCGACGGCCAGAACAACGAGGCGGGCATCAAGCGGGCCACGTCGCAATGGATTCGCCTGGCCTTGGGAGCTTCCGAAGCGCACTGATGTCTTCCGGCATCCCGCTCGTTTTCGTCCACGCGTTTCCGCTCTCCGAGCGGATGTGGGACGTGAACCAGGCGGCGCTCGGAAAAAACTTCCGCTTCATCACCGTTGACCTGCCCGGTTTCGGAAAAACGCCGCTCGCCCGAGATACCTCCACGATGGAAAGCATGGCTGACCACGTGTTGCGCGAACTCGACGCGAAAAAAATCACCGAAAAATTTATCGTCGCCGGGCTGTCGATGGGCGGGTACGTGACGCTGCAAATATTGAAGAAAGCCATGGATCGCGTGCGGGCGGTGGCCTTCCTCTCGACCCGCTCCGGCGCCGATTCGCCGGAGGGACGCGAAAAACGCTTCAAAAATATTGATTTCGTGGAGAAAAACGGCGCGGGTCCGTTCGCGGAACGAATGGTCCAGACATTGTTGGGAAAAACCACGCAAGCCACGAACCCGGCGTTGGTCAAACAGGTCAAAGACTGGGTGGCCGCGGCCGACCCGAAAGCCATTTGCGCCGCGCTCCGCGGCATGGCCGAGCGGCCCGATACGACTGCAGTGTTGGATTCGCTGCCAGTTCCCGCCCTGTTTCTCGCCGGTGAAGAAGATGTGGTGATCCCGGCCAGTGAGATGGAAAGTCTCTCCAAACGGGTGCCCAAATCCGAATTTCATGCCATTCCGGCGGCCGGCCACCTGATCAATCTCGAAAATCCCGCCCTCTTCAATGAGCTTTTCCTGCAGTTTCTCAAGCGCCGCGTGCTCTAATAACTTCTATTATCGCGGTCATTATGACCTCTCCCATGAAAAAGAAGCAACCCCTCCGGCTTATCCAAGGAGAAAAAATGGGCACGTTCTACACCAGTTGCAAAATTCAGCATCACCTATATAAGGACAGTATCGTCGAAATACCGAAAGTCTTGGTTGATACCGGGGCTGAATGTACATGGATTTCGGAAGCTGTCCTCAAGAGCATCGGTATCACTCCCGAAAAGAAAAAAAAGGACCTGTCGTTCGTCATGGCCAATGGCAAAGTCATCACTCGCAGTGTTGCCTACGCGATTGTGCAAGTAGGCGACTATGAAACCATCGACGAAATCATTTTGGGCCAAGAAGGAGACCTCCAAATTTTAGGAGCTCGGTCATTGGAAGGCCTAAATCTGCGCGTGGATCCGCGTCGAAAACAGCTGGTTTCGGCAGGCCCCATATTGGCGGCAGTGGCAGCTTAAAACTCTCTCAATAATGAAGTTAAAGGGGTGGTCGCCTAGGCGACCACCCCTTTTTTGTTACAACTAATTTACGGCTCTTTAAGGGGGATTTAATCCCGACTTTTTAGAATTGTGCGGTGAAGAAAACCCTCGCCGCTTCCCTCGCTTTGCTGCTGTTTTTCAACCAGGTTCTGTTCGGGCACACGCCTGAATTGAGCTTCTGGGAACAGAGAACTGCATCCCGAAAAACCACCGCAAAGTCGTCGCCCTGGAATGTCTCAATCCAGGGCCCACTTCCCAAATCGAAAGTGGATCCTGGCTTACAACATGCCAGGATGACGGATCTCCTCGCCGCGCTGTCCGAATATGGCACGGTCCTCGACGTCCGCCCCGGCAAAGGGCCCGCGATCATTGTCCACATCCAAGACGTGCACGGCCGTCTCGAAGCCCAAAAAAATATTTCGTCCCTCATTCTCAAGTTGTTGGAGATCGATCCCGATGCGGTCATCGGGCTCGAGGGCGGCGCAGGGCGCGTGCCGATTGAAAAATTTCTCGTGCCTTCCAACGAAGCCAATAGAAAAACCGGTTCTTTCCTTCTTGAGAACGGGCTTCTCACGGGCGGAGAATATGCCGGGTTTGCGGCGATAACAGCGCCGCGTATGTACGGACTGGAAGTTCCGCAGCTGTATCTGCAGAACGTGGCCGCGGTCCGCGCTGCGCTGGCCGAGCAACCGGCCCGGCTGAAAGAAATTGAGGACGGACGCCGGTCCATCGCGGCCCGGAAACCCAAGGTCTATTCGCCGGCGCTTCTGGCCATGGACGCCGAATGGTCCGCCTATCACGCCGGGGACAGGCACATTGCTGATTACATTTCTTATCTGGGGAAAATCCTCGCTCCCGCCAAACATCCGCAAGTGGCGCTTTTCCTTGACACGTGGAAACTGGAGAACACGCTTGATTACGCGCGCGCCGAAAAAGAACGCGAACAAATCCTCGCCGGCGCGCCTCATTCAAAAACACCGGAATTCGCCAGCTATCTGCGCTACATCCAACAGGCACAGTCTCTTCACACCGAAACGTTGTTGGCTGAATTGTCCCGCTACGAAAAAGAAGTGTGGAAAATCCTCTGCAAAACGAACATGCAACGCGATCTTCAAAAAGAAGCCGCCGGACTCGTTCTTAAAGAAAAGCTGGTCCGCCTCACGCTGACTCCGGCGGAGTGGACGGAATATTCGTCGTCCCCGCATGTCGTTAGCGGGGACCTCTACCAGGAGTCGCCCTGGCGCGAAAATAATAGAGGCTCCCGATTGAAAATTTCGGGAGCGACGAAGTCGTTTGAAGCTTTCTATCGCTTCGCGGAGCAGCGCAACCACGCCTTGTCCGAAAATTTCCGCGCTCATCAAGGTAAAAAAATCTCCGTGCTTGTTGCCGGAGGTTTTCATACGGACGGCCTCCGCAATCTGTTGGCCGACGGGAAAGCCACTTTCATCACGGTCTGCCCGAAACTGAAAGACGTCAAGCACATGGCGGACAACGATTACCTCGAGGTCTTTACGCGCGAGAAGACCCCACTCGAAAAACTATTTGAGTCCCCGCGCATCTCTCTCACTAATACCTTGGGCACCTGCCCCATTCCCGCCGGCAACGGTCTGGATCCCGAGAAAGTCAAAAGAATCAGCGAGATAGACGAGGCAACCCTTATCGCGCTGCAAGATCAAATCACGCAGCGGTTGGATACAAGCATTGCGCTGGCGAAGGCGTCCGCGGAGCGCGATACAAACCGCCTTTGGGGGGACGGCGGCACTCCCGGAGATGAGAGTGCCATGGGTCGCAATGCCGCTCGTGAAATCGAAAGTTTCGCTTTGCAGTTTCTGGATATTTTGCGCGATGCCCGTGAAAGGTGGGGAAAAAATAACGTCGACCCGGACAGGCTGGGCACCATACTGGACATTTTTTTGACCGGAGCTGCGGCCACATATCCCGGGTTGATCCAGGTTATTAGGGAGAGCAAGGCAGAGCAGCAGAGCCTTGGTGAGTTGTTGACCTTTTTTGATACGGGTGGCGTGACTTTCCATACCTTAAGGAAAATCGGGTACTTGAAAGGGCTGGCCCCAGGCGGTAAAGAAATATTTCAACAAACTGTCACCGCAATTATCCATCACATTGAAAGACCTTTCTTTGCATGGTTAGGAAGCTTCGGAAAAGAAGTACGCCATGTGCCTGTTCCAGGACTCAACGATCACGAAGTTTCCATACTTGAAGCAGGGATTATTTTGGACCAATATTTAATCCTGCTTGCTCAAAAAAGTGCCGTGGTCAGAAGTATATGGGACGGATTTCTTGCCAGAGGAGCAACTATCCCAGAAGAAGCCTATTTCTTGGCGCTGGAACGTTATCTCATGGCAAAGACCCCGCCGACAAAACCGCCATTGAAATTCGAAGATATGCTGGCCGCGGTCAACGAATTGCTACGTCAGCCCGGAGTGAAAGCTCCAAAAGGTGCAAAAGGAAAAAATGCACCGGAAGTGATTGCTCAGAAATTAATGAAGGCGTTCGCCAAAGGAGATTTTTCAAAAGCGGTGGTCAGCAACGCTTTCACCAGCGCGGGCGCGACATTGCCAGCTGGCAAAGCGGAGACTTTCTCCACATCCCTTAAAAAAAGATTTTCCAGCTGGTTGTTGATTGGCGTCGCTCTCTCCACCATCGGCCTCATGGGCGCCGGCCCGGTGGCGGGGTCACCGGGTTTTCCTGTTTCGAGCGTCATCGTTACCATCGCACTTCTGGTTGGCGTGGTAATTATTTCGGCACAAATGGTGGGGATGAATAGCCGTTTTACGGGAGATTATGTTCCGACGGATTTGGTTGATCCGGAATTGCCGTTGCCAGACGAATCAACGACAGATTATGAATGGCAAAAAATGGTCATTGCGTGGGCAAAAAACGCCGGGATGAGTCATCGGAAAGCGTGGGCGGCTTTCGTAAAAGCCCGGTTTGATCTTGACCAGGAATCCTTGCGGCAATTTTTAGTGTCGATACACCCTTATGCGCAACTTCCGGCTAAAGTGTATTCCCGGAAATATTTGAGGTTCCGCGAGCACGTCGGAGCGTATTTTGTCCTCCAATCGTTGCGTAGGAGAGGCATCTATTCTCCTGTCGTGATAAATTTCGATCCTCATACGGATGTTTATACGTTGGAAGATGTGGATAACGAGGTCACTACCGCCAATTGGGCAAAGTGGCTTTTCAAGGACGGATTGGCGAGAGAATATTTAAATGTTGTTCCAGACGATAACGGTGGTTTCGATATTTTTCGCTTCACGGATGCGGCGATCCGGTCGGATGAGTATCTTTATGCGCTTAGATGGGAAAATTTCCGCCGGCTAATTCAAGGGAAGGAAGTCGTTCTTACCATTGACGCGGATTTTTGGAGTTTGGATGGGAAGCGCGGGTATCACTACGATACGCCAAAAAAAATAAGACAGCGGCTTGAGCAGTCTCCTGTTTTTGAAGTTCTTAAACAAGAAAAGGCGGAAATTGTCTCTGTTGTCTTTGCCGACTCGCTCCATTATCTGAGTAAGGGATTTAAGAATGAAAAAGCCCGCGAGAGATGGCTCAAAAAGCTTTGGGCGATTCTTATAGAAAAATGCGAGGCCACATTTAACGATCAGAAAAAAATTCCCGGTCTTCTATTGGCCGGTATCGCCCTTTCCACCATCGGCCTCATGGGCGCCGGGCCTGTGAACGGGCAAAGTTTCTTGGCCGGAAGCGTCATTTCGCTCGTTTTGTTCGTAATGGGCGTAATATTCGTGATTGGGCATGCTTTGGGGGTATCACCGATCAATGCTGATGGCGTTCCATCGCCAACGCGCGCGGATTTGGAGCGGGATTTGAAATTTAACATTGGTTTTTTTTCAATGCGACTGAACGCTCTTCGAAATGAATTCCCCGGATTGAATATACCGGTGGTAAGGCCAAAACAACCCTATAAAGTCGAGCCGTTGGAAGGGGAAAATATAATTCGTATCGCTATTTCACCCAACGATCCTGGCCTTCTTGATATATCCGTGGATTTCTCAAAAGTTAAAACCTGGGAACAGTTAAATGTGGCCTGGGTCATGGAACAAATGCGGTGGTCGAAAACGAACATAGACCCGTTACTTCCTGTGCCGGAAGCCGAACCCACTCCTTCCCTCCCGGTGGCTCGTGCCCCTGTTGCTCCAGTCAAAAAAACCAAACCAGCCAAATCCCCGAAGAAACCGAAGTTGACGGACGCGATGCGTATGGCAGGCGTCACCATGAACGAGATTGAAATCGACGGTGAGATCTACACGGTCTACGGCATTGGGATCGCTGGCATGAAATTGGAATCTTTCTCAAAACTCTTTGGACAGATGGGGACCGCAACGATCCTGGATACGCGCCGGGAGCCCGGCAGTGCTAATTTTCCCTGGTCCAATCAGTTGAAGTTAAAAAAGCGATACCCGTCCCGGTATAAATATCTCATCAAGGGAGACCTGAAGCGTTTGGGGTCGATGATACGCTCCGTCACCAACCGTACGGTCTGCCTGCTAAACGTGCCGTCCAATCCGGACCATTATGATCGCAAGAACCCCCTGCAATATTTGCTCGACAATTATCCGGTTAAAAAAACGCCCCCTCCTCCCCCAACCGCCATTGGAAATGTTTCAAGACTGCTATTGATCGGCACCGCGTTTACCACGCTCGGTTTGATGGCCGCCGAACCGGCGGGAGGCGCGCAATTCCTTGTTTCGAAGATTATTAGCGCGGCTCTGGGGCTCATGGGAATAGTTTTTATTCTTATTCATTTTGGCCAGAGGATGACGGGCGGAATTCCTTTCTTTCTTGATTTCCCCAACGAGCAAGATGCGTGGGCGAACCTGTTTAGGCATTTATTGGACGAAGGGGTTTCGGGGGAGGCTATGCGTGAATTCCGCGACATTGTCGACCGGCGCGCGGCCAGTCGGGGCGAGGACTCGGTTTTGAAAGAGGCCCGCCGGTTCTTGAGTGACGCGAGTCCGCAAGTGAGAAAACTGGTTGCCGGCATCATGAAAGATCGCCCGGTGACGAAATGGCTGGATCTTTTGGCGAACACGGAAATCTTTCGGGATCTTGACCGGTTAGCGGGGGACCTCATGCATTTTGACGGGAAAGGCCACCCCTGGTATATGGTCCCGGAAAAAATCGTTGTCCAAAACAGATGGGGAGAGAACGTCTCCATTGAAATTGTTTTGCCGCGGGCCTTTCATCAGCAATATGCCGATGTTGGGAAACAGATTTATGCCTTTGTCGAACATGCCGGAATAAATTTTTCGTCCAAGGAAATCCATCACGTCTCTTTAACGAACCTAAGTGGACTCCGGTACCGCCCCGATGAGATCAACCCCTACTCAATCCCTCCCAAAAAAATCTCCGACAACGCTGAGCTTGCCAAAGCATTGGACGACGTCCCATTTTTGATGTTTAAAAGAGGACGCAATCATGCCCCTTTTCTTTATGTTCCTCTCGCTTTTTTGGTTTCGCAAAAATCAAGGTCGTTTCTCCGGCAAGCCTACCAAGAATATTTTTCCAGCATTGATGTCACTAAGATTTTTTTTGAGCGTTTTGAGGCGCGGCCTCCCGGCACAAAAATCACTTTACAATCGTTGTCGGAGACAGTTGAAGGTCAATTGGAGCATCTGATCGAGGAAGCTTCCAATATGGCCGCTTACGCAAAATTCCTGAAATATAAGGAGCCTTACTTGCGTCTCCAAGCGGACAGAATCGAGTGTTACACCGCGGAGCCCATTGAATTATTGGGCAAGTCGGAGTTCGATGCAACAAGGCGCGAATGGAGACAGGATTGGGAACCGGAGATCACGCTTAAAGATCGAGTTGAATGGAATGCGAGCGGACAACGGGGGGAGAGAATGTTGGTTCTGGACATCCCGCGTGCGCTCCGGCCGGGACGGCCATTAAACAAGCGGCGCGACCTCGTTATTAACTTTGCGCAAGAGGCCGCGCGAAGATTGCTTCATCCCGATGACGCTCCGGACGTCCCATATGTGGTGACCGGGACATTCCGTACATCTTCCGCCGATGAGCCCACGTTCAGCGGCGACCCGTTCCTTCCTCGGAAAAAAAACGATGCGCCGGTCTGGTGCTTGGTTTTGAGTCTGGGGGGAAAAGAAGCGCTGCGGATCCCGCTGCCATTTTTGACAGATAAGGACCTAACACCCCTTGTCCTCGAAATGCTCGATCTCAACGCGAGCCCGGTTTATCTCGAAAGATTTGATGAGGTGGGCCGGGTCAAAAGGGTGCTGGGCGAAGCGATCGCGCATAAAAAATATTTCGACCCAAATAATGAATATCGCACGAGCGTCTCGGACCAAATCCGCAAGAGCGGAAAACGTCTCCAAATCGGCAAACGCATCGCGAACGCAGCCGGCTTCGCCTTCTTGACAATCGCCCTTATGGGCGCCGGCCCGGCGGGGGGGACGGCCGGTTTCCCAATCCTCGCAATGGTTTCTGGTCTGTTTCTTGTTGTGGGGTTATTAATAATGGGTGTCGGCATGGTCGGCAATTCCGTTGGCGATAGCGGACCACCTCTTCCGAAGCAAGACCGCGTGCCGGTGTGGGTTCTGGAAGCATTTAATGTCCCGGCCAATGAATTCCGAAGTTATGTGGCCTCGCAATCACCTTTGAGATTGGCTGAACAAATAAAACGGTTTCTGCTCGCGAATCCAAAGGCGCTAGCCAAGGCCGGTGAAATCGTCCAACAAATAAAAGACGTCACCCCGCTTGAAAATGTTCCGGCGCTGGCCGGCGTCAACCCGCCAAAAGCCTTTGAGCGCCTTGTCCTTGAGGCGATGCTCGATCCACTTCTGGCAAAAAAATACATGGGCCTGGTCGGTCGTCGCAGCTCGATAAAAACAACGCTTGGTATTGCCGTTCAATTCATGGCCGGTCCTTTAGCCCCGTTCAAAAGCATGATTGTTCCCGACCAGGAAGAGTTGGGGCATTGGGAGCAATATGTTGAAAGGTTGGCAAAGGATCCCATTTCATTAAAAATTTTGGAATTCGAAGCCCATGGATATCCACTGGAGTATTCACTGGGTTATGAAGGGTTCGATTTGACATACGCAATTTCGCATAGTTTGGACAGGATCCAAGATTTGATTTTGCATGGTGTTGGGCAGAATGTAATGAGGATGTTAATGGAAAAGCACAGAATCCCCATAACAGCAATTCCCATGAGCGAAGTAAGGGCTCGTCTTCATGATGTCATGACCGCGGTCACTAAATTTAAGATAAGTGACCCCTTTTTAAATCTGAAGCACCGGTTGATGATCGCCGATCCGTTAGCGTATTTGCCCGGGTCGTATTTTAAATCTTCGGAAAATCTCGCCCGCAGTGTCCAAAGAGGATATGAAGTTGCTCCCAACGTCATGGATCAAACATTGCGGGAGCTTTATCGGACTCAATTGCGTCCCGGCATTAAAATAAGCGTTGACGGCGTCCGGATGAAAGATTACTTGGATAGCCTCGGCATGGATTCCACTTTCACTTTGCCGGTTGAACTTACTAGGGGTGAATCGGCGTTAATTGACCTGGTCAATCAACTGAATCCTTCTATTAGAAAACGGGTACAGAGCATACCTGAAGTCGGCCGGTTTATGCGGTTGTGGAACGAACACGGAAAAGAGATTTTGGACGCCGCGCGAAAAACCCGCATTGAGACGTTAGCATCCTATATCGATGCGCTTCAAAAAATTCTCAACTCTCATTTAAATGCCCAATCCTTCGACGGCTGGTCGGGTGGCCCTGAGGAATTTTGGAAAGAGGAAGATTTTCTTCGCAATCGGATCAATTTTCTGAAGGACCGAACAAACGAGCTTCTCTATGCAAGGCTTCCCGCGGTCGAAAAAGATTTGCTCCGTGAAGGATTTGATTTTAATGAGACCAAAGACGATATGGACAGGAGACCAGAATCCAAACAGCCGCCGGTCCAAGATCCCATAAAGGCCAAAATCGAGGACCTGCTATCGGTACCGCTTCCCAAAAACGATTGGGATAAGCAGCGCGAAGCGCACGAAGCCACGGAAAAAGCCGCTTAAACCTACAGGAACCCGCGCGGGGGCCTTTTGTTATACTGCGCATGGTCAATGCACTTCTTGAAAAACCAATGAATAACGTCGACGATAAAACACGCCAAGAGTTCACCGAAATTGCGCTGCCGTACATGAACGAAATGTACGCGGGCGCGATGCGCATGACGCGCAACCCCCAGGCCGCCCAAGATCTGGCAGCCGACGTTTTTACCAAGGCGTGGCGCGCGTTCCATCAGTTTGAACGCGGCACCAACATGCGCGCGTGGCTCTACCGCATCCTGACCAACACCTACATCAACGAATATCGCCGCAAGAAAAGACAGGGCAATCCGGTTGACATCGACAAATACGAGAACCAGGAAGAGTTTTACATTTACAACAAGATCGCTGATGGCACCGCCGGCCAGTCCGCCGACACCGAAGATCCGGCCAAGGCTATCTTGGCCAAGTTCGCGGAGCAGGATATTGTGAACGCGATGGAGCAACTCCCGGACGGCTACCGCGAAACGGTCATCCTGTCCGACATGCAAGGTTTGACGTACGAAGAAATTTCGCAGGCGCTGGACATTCCCATCGGGACCGTCCGTTCAAGGCTCAACCGGGGCCGCCGCCATTTGCAGAAGGCCCTCTGGGACGAAGCGGTCAAGTCCGGCTACGTGACCGACAAAGAAATGAACCCCATGAAGCGCTGGTCAAACAAGCTGTTCCGGTCAATGAGGGGGAGATGATGTTGAGTTGCGAGCAGGTGATTCAGGAGATTTGGGTCTATCTGGACCAGGGTTTGAAAGGAGAGCAACTCATCTACGTCAAACAACATTTGGAATTGTGCCGCGCCTGCTTCTCACGCTGTGAATTCGAAAAGCTCTTAAGAGAGAACTGCAAAACCAAAACCGACCATGCCTGCCCCGACGCCGTCAAAGACCGTATACGGAAAATCCTCGAGCAATACTAAGGCTTGTTGTACGTCACTTGCCGGGTGACGACCACTTCGTTTCCGCCGGCGTCCCGCGCTACGATGCGGATTTTGTTGGCGCCGGGTTTAAGATAAGCGGTTGATCCAAACCGGCCGTTATTTTGGATGAAAATCACTTGCCCATTGACCGAAATTGACACGGCGCCTTTGGCCGTTCCCGTCACGTCGCAATAACTCTCCGTTCCTGAAAATGACGCCCCTTCCGCTGGTTTGATGTCTTCGAGGGATGGGGGCACCGTGTCCTTGATGATCATGGCCGGCGCCGAATAAGCGCCGCGCGTGCCGAGCGCGTCCATAAACGCGACGCGCATGTAATACGTGCCGTCGGGGACTGCTTGGGCTTTGATATCGAAGGATTTCGCGGTGGTTTCCGTTTTCTCAACCAAGATGCGTTGAAATTTATCGTCGGCCGCCAGTTGCACGTGGTAACTGGAAAGACTGGTGTCGGCCACCACGGTCTTGGATTTTCCCGCTGCCTGGTCGCCGAGCTGTTTGGCGACCGTGGGCGGCTTAAACGTGATCGGCTTGTCCCCCGCCTGCGTCGGGATTTTTTTCAGCGCTTCGACTTTCATGTTGGCAGGATCAAAATCTTTAAATTCCGTAAGTGGTTTTGGATCGACCGGCGCCGAGAATTTTGGCACCTGCGTACCAAACCCTTCTTTCACGCGGACGGTTTTCCCCTTGGCGGTCACGTTCACTTCGCCTTTGTACACGAACACCACTTCGGTCTCGTCTTCGCGGATCTTCGCCTGGTATTCGGAATTTGAGCCGCGCGGGTTGACCACGGTGCCGCCGGGCATGATCACTTTGGCGCGCGAGGCTTTAATGTCGCCTTGCAAAAGTTGGACTTCCTGCATGATCTTCTCGGGTTTCAGCACCACATAGGAGTTTTCGTTGATCTGCACGATTTCTTTCGATGGAAAACGCACGCGCGCGGCGCCGCCTTTCATGGTGCGCAAACTGTCTTCATATCGCAGCGTCATATCGGTCGTGGCCGTTTTAAAATCGGATTCGTCGCGCCGTTTGTAACGCACTTCCGGCACCATGTTGATCAACTGCGCCGTGCGGTATTCCTCGCGGATCAAGCTCACCGGTATTTTGATGCGGCTCCCCGGCAGCGCGATGGTCGGGTCGGCCGTCGGAAGGTTGTTCACCTTGACGATCTCTGGCCACTTCTGCGGGTCTTTCAAATATTTGTTGGCGATGTTCCACATCGTGTCGCCAGGACTAACCACCACTTCCTGAAGGCTTTCTTGTGCATGAACCGAGCTAAATGACAACAAAAACAGAATCGTCATCCCAAACAGAATCGTCATCCCGGCGAAAGCCGGGATCCAGGCTGTTAACTTGTCTTTAAAATCAGGTTTAAAACCTGGATCCCGGCTTTCGCCGGGATGACGGGTTCCGTCGGGATGACGAATTTCGCCGGGGTGACGGGTTTTCATGCGGCTTTTGCCTCCAGGAGTTTGGGGAGGTTCTTTGGAAGCGTGAAAATAAACGACGACCCTTTTCCAACCTGGGATTCCACCCATATGCGGCCCATGTGCGCCTCAACGATGCGTTTGCAAATCGTGAGGCCAAGCCCGGCGCCGCCTTTGAAATGGCCTTCCACCTGACGGAACTTGTCGAACACCTTTTCAAGGTACGATTCCGGAATGCCTTCGCCATTATCGTCTACCGAGAAACGGATGGCTTCTCCCTCGTCGCGGATCCGGATGGTTATGGCCCCATTATCGGGAGTAAATTTGGTGGCGTTGCCGACCAGGTTCGTGAACACCCGTTCAATGAGGTTGGGGTCAACGGGAAGCAACGGTATCTCGCCGGTCGTCTCCAGCGTCAGCACCACACCGCTGGATTTTGTTTGCGGCATAAAAAGTTCAATGACGCGGTTTGCAATTTCGTCGGTCTTGGACGGCTCGATATGGAGCGTGAGCCGGTTGGATTCGAGCCGGGCCAGGTCCAGGATGTCGTTGACCATGTTGGTCAGCCGCAAGGACGCCTTGTCCATGGTCTCGAACATTTTGGTCTGGATTGGCGAAAGCTCGCCGGTCTGGCCGGATTGGAACAACCGGATAAACCCGCGAATGGCGGTGAGCGGGTTCCGCAGGTCGTGCGTGATCGAGTGCAGGAACTCTTCTTTCATCGAGTCGAGTTCTTTTTCAAGCGTGATGTCGTGCAGCACCGTCACCAACCCCAACGCCTCTTGTTTGCCCGGTGTCTTCACCTGCTCGGACGACACCGTGTAAAACTCGTCCCGCTCGCCCTTGGTCATCTTCACTTCGATGGATTTCCCGGCGACCGGGTTCGTCAAAAGGTCCATGCACGCGGTCTTGAGCTCCGCCGACGGCAGAAATTTCCACAACGGCTGGCCGAGCGCGGCCTCTTCTTCGTTGAGCCCCAGGATATTTTTCGCCATGTGGCTGATCAGTTGGATCTTTCCCTGGTAGTCCGTCATGATGATGCCGTCTTTGATCGAGAAAATGATCGCCTCGGTCTTCTTCTGTTCGATGATCAACCGCTCGACTTGGAGCTCGGCGTACCCTTTCAGTTTTTCGAGCATGCCGTTAAATGTCTGGGCCAGTTCCTGTATTTCATCCCGCGTGTTGATCTCGACGGGCGCCGGGAAATTGCCGGACCCCACGTCCACGCTTTTGGCGACGCGCGTGATATTCAACAGTGGGCGGACCAGCGAGCGGGTCAGGAAATAGGCGATCACGATTGCGATAAAAATGGTGATGAGCGTGACCATTATGGCCTTCCTTTGTCCTTCGATGCTCCTCTGGAAAGCTTCATTGCGGGTCTGTTGGGTAAAGATCGCGCCGCCGAGGCTCGTGACCGGCGCCGAAGCGCCCACCCAGCGCGTTCCTTCGGCGTCCGTGAACTCGCGCGCGCCCACGCTGCCCGAGAGCGCGGTCTCCACCATCGATTGATCGAGTGCGCCGTTGTTTCCCGCCCTGGCGGGGGAAAGTCGTTCGCCCGCCTTGCCGATGTAGGTGGCGAAGCCGGTCTGGTTGATGCTTTCACGCGAGATCATTTCGCACAAATCGTTGACCGACATTTTTACGTAGAGCGCATTTTTTCCGCCCGCGGTCTCAAACGGCAAGTACATCTCCGCCATAGTAAGGTCGTTTTCGCGGGTCAGTTGGATTTCCTGGTGGCCGGACATTTTGAACGCCGCAAACAGCGGCAGAGCAGCGTGGGAGATGAGGGCGGGGTTTTTGTCGACATCGGGGGCCAAGACGGGGTTGTAGGCCTTGATCACCTCGTTTCCGTTCGAAGCAACGGCCGAGATGATCCCGAAATTCGGGGATGCGTCGATGAGCGCGCTGAGCATTTTCTGGCGGTCTTCCCAACTGGCGGAGGGATTTTTGATCGTGTCGAGGGCGAGGGCGAGCTGGCCGACGATGGAGGCGAGGCGTTCATCAAATTTTTCGGCCAGCGATTGCGCGAGTTTGAGATGGTAACGCTGCACTTCGAACTGAAGGCTTTCGTTGTTGATACCGACGACGATTTTCCCGACAACGGCAACGGGGACCACGGCGATAAGAAGCAGCCAGATGAGGAAGCGCGGAAATAGGCGTAAATTCAAGCCGAACATGTCGACTAAGTGTAACGCCCTCAAAGGTCCTTGCAAGAGAGAAAAACAACGTTTTTTTGATATATTTCGCGCCCGTGCGAACGACCCAAATTATTTTGTTGGCCGTCACTTTTTCACTCCTTTTTCCAGCCCGTGCAGTTCCTCTTGAATGGCTCTCCTGGTTCTCCGCTCCCAAAGTCGCCTTGACCTTTGATGATGGCCCTCATCCCAAGCCCACCGCGTTGCTGATGGAAGTCCTCCGCCGACATCAGGCGCCGGCCACCTTCTTCGTCGTGGGCAGGGTGGCGGTCCGGTATCCGGAGGTCCTCCGTGCATTGGCCGCGTCGGGGCATGAAATCTCCAATCACACCTGGAACCACCCCGATGTGCGTTCCATTTCCACATCGGCGTTCCGCCACGAGCTTGATCAAACGCGTTTGTTGATCCAGGCGGTCACGGGGCAGCGGACGTTTCTATTCCGCACACCCGGCGGCACGGACACCTATTTGCGTAATTCGTTTCGCGTCCCGTCCGGCTATCAATTGGTGCTTTGGGACGTGCATAGTTTGGACCAGGAAAAAATATCGGCGGAGCGGATCGCCGAACGCGTTATTTCCCAGGTAAAGGACGGCGATGTGGTGCTCATGCACAACGGGTTTGAATCAACGCGCGACGCGCTGGAGATCATCATTCCCGCGTTGAAACAGCGCGGCTTTCAATTTGTGACCGTCACTGATTTGCTTCGCCAACGCTCCAGCAGCGAGGCGTCCGCGCGCCGTACCGCGTTCCTGCAAGGCTGATGCGCTTCGGCACTTTTCTTCTGCTTCTTTTGGCCGGCACCGTGGCTTTTTGGCCGGGGACCGGCCGGAAATGGGTGGAGATCCAGGTCGGCGAAGGACAGACAGCGGCCCAGGTGGCCCGCCAATTGGTGGATGCCGGAGCGGTCCGGTCGAGAATTCCATTTTTGCTTTGGACCAAGGTCCGCCGTGCGGGTCCGCGCATCCAGATTGGCCGTTACCGTATTTCCGCCGGCCGTTCGTCCTATTGGATCTTGGACGATTTGATCCAAGGTCGTACCGAAAAAGAGAAATTGGTCATTCCCGAAGGGTTCGCTTCATGGCAGATCGCGGAGCGGCTTGAAAGTTTGAAAATATGTGATGCCAAGGCCTTTCTGGCGCACGTGGCCAAAGAGAAACTGGAGGGCTATTTGTTCCCGGCGACCTACGAGTTGGCGAACGGATTATCGCCGGCAAGCGTGGCGCGCCAGTTGACCGCTGAATTTGAATCGCGCTGGACGCCGGACAAGGAAGCGCGCGCCAAAGAAATCGGCATGACCAAGGCCCAGGTCGTCACTCTGGCCTCCATTGTTGAGCGCGAAGTGCGCGCGAAAGAGGAGTATCCACTGGTGTCGGCGGTCTATCACAACCGCCTCAAAAAAAACATGCGGCTCGAGGCCGACCCAACGGTGCAATTTGCGCTCGGGTATTGGAAATCGCGGCTGACCTACAACGACTATCGCAACACCAATTCGCCCTACAACACCTATTTGAATTTCGGACTGCCGCCGGGGCCCATTTGCAGCCCCGGTGAAGAGGCAATCAAGGGAACGCTCTGGCCGGCGACGACGCCGGCGCTGTTCTTCCTTGCGCAGGAAGACGGGCGCCACACCTTCTCAACCACGTACCGCGAACACACCAACAAAGTGAACAAGAGGAACAGGACCCGCAAATGACGCTTTCCGCTGCTGATTTTGAATTGCTGCTGCAGGCCAACCGGATCCTCTCTTCCAAGTTGGATTCTGCCGATGTTTTGCAGGCTGTCATGGAATTGGCGACAAAAGTGGTGCGCGCGGAGGCCTCTTCGCTGCTGTTACTCGACGAAGCCAAGAATGAACTTTATTTTGACGTGGCGCTCGGCAGCGTCAAGGAGAGCGTGAAACAATTGCGTTTGAAAGTGGGCGAGGGCGTGGCGGGATGGGTGGCCAAGGAGCGCAAGCCGCTGATCGTCAACGACGTCTCGCGCGACAAACGTTTCTCGACGAAAGTGGACAAGTCGACCAGTTTCAAAACCAAATCGATTTTGGCCGTCCCTCTCATCGCGAAAGGGAAACTGGTGGGCGTGGTGGAAGGCATCAACAAGGAGCACAACGGGCATTTCTCCGACCAGGACCGCGAAGCGTTTGAGGTGTTCGGCAGCCAGGCAGGGATCGCCATCGAGAACGCGCGGTTGTTCACGGAAGTAACGCGCGAGAAGGAAAAACTTAGCACCATTTTTAACCAGATGTCGGACGGCATTTTGCTTCTCGACGGGGAGCAGAGGATCCTGGTTTCCAACGATGCCGCGCGGCGTTTTTTTGGCGCGCTCCCCGGAAAATTCGATGGTCAGATCTTCGAAGCCAGTTTGTTGCCGGGTTTTGAATCCACGCCGGCGCTTTCGGACGTTCCGAAATTTAAAGAGAAAGTGACCCACGTCGAAATGGTCCGCCGCGCCGGCAAAGACCTGATGCTCTCGGCCTTGTTTCTGGCCCTTCATGATAACCATGTGGTCATCGTCCGCGATGTCACCGAGGAAAAACGCGGCGAGATGCTGAAACGTAACTTTCTTTCGTTGATATCCCATAAACTAAAAACACCGCTGACGGTCATTGTCGGTTACGCGCCGGTGCTTGCGATGCAAATGGACGGATTGAGCGAGCCGCAGAAAAAGGCCATCAAGTCCATCAAAGACCAGGGCGAGAATTTAAGCGGGCTCGTCGATAAATTGCTCAAGTTTACGATCGTCGAATCGGAAACCATCGAACGCAAAATGGAAATGACGGCGCTCGGGGCCTTGCTGCAGGAAACGGCCAAGGCCATGGAAGCGGACGCCGGTGGAAAGGCCTCGATCAAAGTGGAAGCGTCTGTCGGGTCGCTGCCGCCGTTGCCGGTCGACGCCGGACTCATCACCGAAGTGTTCAAGAACCTCATTGAAAACGCGATCAAGTTTAACGATAAGGCCGCCAAGGAAATCGTGATTGGCGCCGAAAAGAAAAGTGGCGAGGTGATCATCACTGTGTCCGATAACGGCATCGGGATCCCGTCCGAGGAAAAAGAAAAAGTCTTTCAAAAGTTTTATCAGGTGGAAAATTCGTTCACGGGGCAGGTGCCGGGCGCCGGGCTGGGACTTTCGCTTTGCAAGAAAGTCGTCGAAGCAATGGGGGGCTCGATATCCATTGAGTCCGAGATCGGCAAGGGGACCCGCGTCGCCGTGGCCTTGCCGGCCAAGAAAAACTGGACGCCGCGCGCATGTTAAGCCCATCCTCGGCGGCTGAATTCCTTGGTTTCGGAGATTTTGCGGACATCTACGCCGAAGAATCGTCGTCGCTCGCGTTGCGCTGGGAGGAAGGGCGGATTGAAAACATCACCCGCTCGGAAGATTCCGGCATCGGACTCCGGTATTTAAACGGCATCGAGACCCGTTTCGGCCACACCGACCTTGCGCTGCCGATCACGGGCGAATGGAACAACGACCTTCAATCCAAACTTTCTCGCATCCGGGACCCGTTGGTTTCGGGTCTCGCCAAAAAAGGCCCCCGTCCCGGTTCTCCCACCAATCTGATTTCACCGTTGATCGTCCGTTCCCCGGAAAAAGTCCCGCTCGAAGAGAAAATCAACCTGCTTGAACGCGCCTTTAAATCGGCCAACGCCGGGCCGCATGTCCGTCAGATCGGAATCAACTACGGCGAAAAAATGAAACTGGTTTCCTATGTGAACTCCATCGGCGAGACATTTTATGAGCGGCGCATTTATGTGGTGTTCAGCATTACGGTCACCGCGCAGCGCGACAAAGACATGCAGACCGCCTACGAATCGTTGGGCGGTTTGCTTGGGTTTGAACAATTCGACGGAGACCGGGTCGAAAAAATCGCGGAAGCGGTCGCCAAACGAGCGCATTTGAAATTGGACGCGCCGCAGGCGCCCGTCGGAGAGATGCCGGTCGTGATCGCTTCATCGGCCGGCGGGACCTTGATTCATGAGGCGGTTGGGCATTCCTTGGAAGCGGACGCGGTGCTGGAGGGCACGTCCCCTTCCTATATTGGAAAGGTCGGTACTGTCGTGGCCAACTCGAAACTCACGGTGTTAGACGATCCCACCGTTCCTCAAGCGCGCGGTTCGTTCCATTATGATGATGAAGGCACGCCGTCCGAATCGACGCGCTTGATCGAGAACGGTATTTTAAAGACCTTTTTGTACGACCGTCTGTCGGCCATCAAAGCGGGCCGCGCTTCCAACGGCCACGGACGCCGCGAATCCTACGCGCACCGTCCAATCCCGCGCATGTCAAACACGTTTGTGGCCCCGGGGCCAGATGACCCAGAACAAATACTAAAGGGCTTTCAGAACGGCCTACTCGTAACAAAAATGGGTGGGGGGCAGGTCAACACCGCGAACGGGGACTTTGTGTTTGAAGTGGAAGAAGGTTTTCAAGTGAAGGACGGGAAGAGGCAACTTGTGCGCGGCGCGACGTTGCTCGGAAACGGGCCCGACGTGCTGCACTCCATCGATAAAGTGGGCTCCGATCACGGCTGGGCGATTGGGACTTGCGGGAAAGAAGGTCAAGGCGTTCCGGTTTCGGACGCGTTGCCGACGGTCCACATCAAAAAACTGGTGGTCGGCGGTCAGTAATTATTTCGGTTCCGGAAATTTGATCCCGTAGTACGATTCGGCGACCCGCCGCAGCGCGCCAACATCCATCTTCCTTTTGTTGTCAGGGCCCGCCGCGAGGCCTTTTCCATCAATGAGAACCATCCCCGGTGCGATTGGGCCAAGTTCAAGACGCTGAAACGGGTAGACAGGGCGGGTTTCCTTCATGACATCGCCCAACTCGGTTTCCGGATAATTTTTGAACTCGATTTTGTCCATTAGCAGAAGTTGTATTGCCCTGGAAGGTTCTTTTGCCAAATCATCTTGGTTAAATTCCTCAATTCTTTTGTTCGTCACGTAATAGGTTTCGGCGGAAGACCTGTCGAGTGAATAGGGGAATTCCGCCCGCGAGATGGCAACCTTCTTTTTGTGTTCGGTTGACAGGCTCTCCCATACCTCGATGGCGCTGAAGCTTTTTCCGTCTTTCACGATCAGGAACGAATCGTATTTATCGCCGGCGAGCGTGAAATGCTGCTTGGTGCCGACTGCTTGCAAGTTGTCGAAAATAATTTTTCCGGAGGGATCGCGTCGGCCTAGGGGAATATAGCGGAAGAAGGCCACTTTGTTTTCCTGAGGTGATGCGTGGTCCGGTTGTGCAAATTGGGCATAGGCTTTTCCATCGGGCAAGACCAACGTGGCATTCACGCAAAGTTTTTCGGTGTCGGTCTGCGAGATTCGTATTTTTGTGCGGGCGAGCCAAAACAATTCAGCGTTTTCTGCCGAGGATGAGTGCGCGTGGGGGAGTTGAAAAAAGAAGTAATTGTCAACGATTGCGGTCGGCTTAATTTTGTTGATGCCGAAATACCAGAATCCCATAGCAATGCCTCCGGTCGAAATTAACAACAGCAGCGTTAGCGAGAGTAATTTAAAGGTGTGTTTAATAGTTTTTTCGCCCTTTGCGGACCAGTCGGACCTGGCAGGAGTTGGAGTAGAACGGCAACAGCGATTTGATTTTTGGAATCACTTCTTCGGCGGTCGCCTCGCCCATCTTAATCATTTCTTTGGCCCGGTCCAGGTCCCACCACAACAGATCGTGCGACTTCACGTTCATCACCACATGGGAGATTTCCGACCGCGCCTGCGAAATTTCGTACTGCATGATATAGATGGTTTTCAGCATCGTCTCCGGAATGCTCGGGCCGCGCAGCACCGACGGCAAATGACGCCGCCACCAACCCACCATGCGCGGCACGCGCCGCTCTCCCGCCTTAGACGTTAAATTGGCCGATATCAACACGTTCGCGCCAAGCTGCACCACAATCGATGTCGGCACCGGGTTCACGAGGCCGCCGTCCACCAGGTAACGCCCGTCGAGATAATACGGCTGAAAGAAAAATGGCAAAGACAGGCTCGCGCGGACCGCTTCGGCCACGTTACCACGATCAAGAATGATTTCCTTTCCGGTCTGGATATCGGTCGCGACACAGGCGAATGGCAATAACAATTCGTTGAAAGTGCGGTCGTTTAAGTGGGAGCGCAGGAAGTCGAGGATCTTGTTGCCGCGGATAAGGCCGGTGCGAGGGAAAATCGGGTCAATCAACGAGAAAATCAATCGGCGGCGCGTGATGGACTTGGCGATTTCTTCCAGTTCATCGGGCGGTTTTCCGGCCGCGTAAAACGCGCCTATCAATGCGCCCATCGACGTTCCGCTGATCACGTCCGGATAAATCCCTTCGCGCTCCATTACGCGCAGCATTCCGATTAACGCGTACCCAAACGCGGCCCCCGAACCCATCGCGAAACCGATTGAAAGGCCGGTCAATTTGCGCGCGAGCCGGTCCATCGAGCGCTGGCCCGTGGCGGCATCCGGCGTAAAAAATGGCGAACCTTTCTGAAAAAATTGGCGGCTCCAGTCCACACCCCAATCGATGCGCATGTCGGGCGCAAAATCATCGGGGGCCGAGTCGGGGCGGACGGACAGCCAGATGCGTTCTGGTTTTTTCGCGAAAATGCCGCCGAGTTGGCGCACCGCGTTTAGTTCCTCGGGCGGGCTCTGCGGGCCCGCGACGAGGATTACTTTGTCGAACTCGTTCATGAGGATTGCCATGTTGTCTTTGTTGTCGGGCGGCAGCACGAACAGGCAGATGTCGTAGAGATCCCGCACCAGCGCAAACAGCGAGTACAGCACGTTGTTGATCACGCCGGTGAAAATGCGCGGGTCAAGTTCGAGCAGTTCCAATCCCGACGGATGCACAGCCACCGTGTGGTTGAAGCGTTCGGTGTCCTGCAAAAGCCCGTCCCGGAATTCCCGGTCGGACACGGCGTTGGAAGGGAGCCCAAGGCTTTTTGAAATGAGATGACTGTCATTATCGACCACGCACAGCAATACCCGGCGGCGCGTTTGTTCAGCGAGCGACATCGCCAGGTTGACGGTAAAAACCACGCGGTCTTCGGCCGGAAGAGAAGGGGTCAACGCGAAAATTTTCGCCGGCTGATTGGTGCCGGGGCTGCCGCTTCGATGGATCGAGGCCAGGCGGCTGGAAAGCATTCGGGAGAGGTGCACGCCCATCGTCGGATTTTTTTCCACCAAAGCGTTGAAGTCTTTGCGCGTGAGCACGAGCAGTTCCGTTGTCGAATCCACAAGGGCCGTGTTCGTGCGCGGTTCACCGGCCAGAAGCGCCATTTCACCGAGCACATCGCCGCGGTTGAGATATGCCAGCGTGTTTTTTTCGAGGTCTTTCAGCGCGGCGTTGGATTTTAAAATGCGGACAGACCCGGAGAGCACAATATAGAGCGAATCGCCCGGATCGTTTTCGTGGAAGAGCACGGCGCCTTTGGGGAATGACACGAGCGTCATGCGCTTGGCAAGGATGGTGAGCTGGTTCCCGGTGAAACTCGAGAACAAGAATACTTTTCGAATTAAATGAAGCCAGTCGGTCGATGAAGCCATTGCAATCCGCAGCTTAACCCCGGTACACTCGGTTTGTCAATTTGGGCCGAAAAAACAAAGTGATACACTTGCCGGCGAATTGAAACCATGAAACAGGCAAAAAATTCAAAACCCGTCGATGTCCACCAGCTCTCCACCTTTTTGAGGGGCGTCGAGCTCATGACGGGCCTTTCCTCCGACGACCTTCTCCGCCTCGCCCAGTTGTGCCAATTGGTCAAATTCCGCCGCGCCGAGCGCATCTTCTCCGAATCCCAGCCGGGAGCTTGTTTGTACGTGGTGATGTCGGGCCGCGTTAAAATTTTTGGATCGTCCTCTCAAGGGCGCGCGAAAACGTTCGCGTATCTCGAGCCAGGCGATTTTTTTGGAGAAATGTCATTGATCGATGACGAAGCCCGTTCCGCCTCCGCGGCCGCGCTTGAAGATTCGGTGCTGATCATGCTTAAGAGCGAAGACTACCGGAAACTGATGCTGATGCGCCCGGCCATCGCGCTCGAAGTTTTGAAAACACTTTCGTCCCGTCTCCGCCGCGCCAACAAGGAAATTGAAGCGCTTTCGTTTAATAACGTGCTCGGCCGCATCGCCCAAATTTTGCTCGACCTGGCCGATCGCTACGGCAAAAAGACCGACGACGGCATCCGCATCGAAATGGAGCTTTCCCACAAGGAACTGGCCGAAATGGCCGGCACCGCGCGCGAAGTGATCAGCCGCGTCATCTCGCGTTTCCGTCGCATCGGCTGCGTCAGCTTCTTCGACAACAAACTCATCATCACCGACCACGACAAATTAAAATCTTGGATATTTTAATGACCGATGTTGTCGCCCTGCAATGTCTCAATCCAGGGCCCACTTTCAAATTGAAATTGGATCCTGGCTTAAGACATGCCAGGATGACGAACTCCCGATGAATATCCAAGTCCCGAAGGGCACGCGTGATTTGACCTCGTCCGAGGTGTTGGCGTTCACCGAACTCGAAAACGTTTCGCGCGAGACCTTCCGCCTTTTCCAATTTTCCGAGATCCGCACGCCGATTTTTGAAGCCGTTGAACTATTCTCACGTTCGCTCGGCGAAACCTCCGACGTGGTTGAAAAAGAAATGTTCACGTTCACCGACCGCGGCGAGCGCACGTTTGCGCTGCGCCCCGAAGGCACCGCGGGTGTGGTGCGTCATTTCGTTGAGAACAGCCTGGCCGTCAAAGGCGGTCCGCACCGGTTTTTCTACATCGGCCCCATGTTCCGCGCCGAGCGGCCCCAGGCGGGTCGATACCGCCAGTTCTGGCAGATCGGCAGCGAACACTTTGGTCCGTCGGATGCCGCCGCGGACGCTGACACCGTGCTCATGATCGCGCAAATCTTGCGGGGGTTCGGCCTCACCAATTTCACGGCCCAGGTCAACTCGCTCGGCTGCCGCGATTGCCGTCCGAAACACCGCGAAGCGCTGCTCGCCTATCTCAAGAAAAAAGAGAATGAGCTCACGGACGAGTCGAAACGCCGCATGACCATCAATCCGATGCGGGTCTTGGACTCCAAAGTTGATGGCCCGAAACTGCAGGACGCGCCTGCCATCACCGATTTCCTGTGCGATGCGTGCCGCTCGCACCACCAAAACTTTTTGCGACTGCTTAAAGACGCGGGGATGTCCTACCAAGAAAACCCGCGGCTCGTGCGCGGTTTGGATTATTACACCCGCAGCGTGTTCGAATTTATTTCGCCCAATCTCGGCGCGCAGAGCGCGTTGGCGGCGGGCGGCCGCTACGATGAGTTGGTGGAACAGCTGGGCGGGCCCCGCACGCCCGCGGTCGGGTTCGCGCTCGGTATGGACCGTGTCGTGGGCGCCCGTAAAGCGGCTCCGGCGTCGTCGGAAAACCATAAAAATCCGGTGGCCGCTGTGATACCCCTTATGGAAGAGGCCGTGCCGGCCTGTTTTGCGCTTTCGCAGAAACTCCGCGCGAAAGGCATCTCGGTCTCTCCGGTGACCGCGTCCAAGAAACTTAAAAACCAGTTGTCCAATGCGGTTGAAATTGGGGCGAACTGGGCTATCCTTGTTGGCGAAGACGAATTAAAAGCCAACAAGGTGACCGTGAAAAATCTTTCAACACGCGAACAAAAACAAATCACCCAAGAAGAAATCGTCTCCCTGCTGAGGGGATAGCCCATGCTTGGGACCTACCACATGAATGCGCTGTTGGAAGCGCTCTCCGACCTCCATTACATCCATGAAGAAGGCCTTCTCTACAATTTTGTTCTCAATCGCTGCAGTGACGTGCTGAAGGCCCAAGGCGGCACCTTTTTCTCCGTGCGCGAGGACACCGGCGAACTGTATCCGGAAGCCACGAAGGGCGTGGCGCTTTCCTTGATCCGCGAGATCCCATTCAAGACTTCGTTGGGTATTTCGGGCTGGGTGTCGGTCAACAAAAAAGCGGCCGTCGTCGAAAATGCCCAGACCGACGAACGTTTTAACCGCGCCGTGGATGTGATCACCGGTGTGCGCACGCGCTCCGTATTGTGCGTCCCGGTGCTGTGGAAAGACCGGCTTCTCGGTGTGGTGGAGTTGGTGAACCGGGTGGACGGCGTGTTCCGCGAACCCGACCTCGATTTCTTAAAACACCTGGCGAACCAGGTGGCGGTCGCGCTTGAGAACTGCCGCCTCTACCAAGAGACCACACATTTGCTTTCCTATACCAACAGCGTGATCAATTCGTTGAGCGGCGGCTTTATGTCGACGGACGTCAAAGGCAACGTGACCCGCTGCAACAACGCCGCCTGCCGGATTTTGGGCGTCAACTTGAACGACGTGATCAATAAGCCGCTTGTCAAAGCGCTGCCCGGTTTCCCGGCGTTCGCGGCCATCCTGGAATTGACCCAAAAACACCAGACCAACGTGTCCCGCCAGGAAATTGAATTGCAGAAGCCGGACGGCACCGCGCTCTTGATCGGATACAGCACATTTTTGGTCCGCAATGACTCCGCCGTGCACGGCGCGGGCATCCTTTTTCAAGACCTCACCAACCTCAAAAAGAAGTAATAATTCATTGTACGGTTGAAGCTTGATGATTGGTTCTTGAGAATTCTCAATCATCAAGCTTCAAATTCCAAACATGAAAAAATCCACGGCGCTCACATGCGATTTCCTTGTTATTGGTTCTGGCCTGGCCGGTCTATTGACCGCGCTCAAGCTTGAGCGTTCGGGGCGTGTTATGTTGCTTACCAAGGGCCGTCTGGAAGATGGCGCCACCGAATACGCGCAGGGCGGCATCGCCGCCGTTACGCATCCGGACGATTCTTTTGATTCCCATGTCGACGACACGCTCATGGCCGGCGCCGGGCTGTGCGACAAAAAAATTGTGGACCTGGTCGTGACCGAAGGGCCGGAGCGCGTGCAGGAGTTGATCCAGAAAGGCGTGCGCTTTTCATTGCGCGAAAAATCGGGCGACGAACCGGAAACATTTGCGCTGGGGCTTGAGGGCGGTCATTCGCACCGCCGAATTCTGCACGTGGCCGACCGCACGGGCCGCGAGATCCATCGCGCATTGATCGCCCGGGTAAAAGAATCACCGCGCATTAAAATCCTCGAGAACCATTTTGCGGTTGATTTGCTCTCGACGCGCCACCAAGGGCTGGGCTCGTTCGATGCTTGTTTGGGCGCGTACGCGCTGGACCGGAAAACACGCAAAGTACGCACGCTGCTCGCGGGGGTGACGATCCTCGCCACCGGCGGCGCCGGCAAAACCTACCTTTATACGTCCAACCCCGACGTTGCGACCGGCGACGGCATGGCCATGGCGTTTCGCGCCGGCGTTCCGTTGTCCAACATGGAATTTGTGCAGTTCCATCCCACATGCCTCTATCATCCGTACGCGAAATCGTTTCTGATCAGCGAAGCGGTGCGCGGCGAAGGCGGCGTCTTGAAGATGCGTTCGGGCGAGGAATTTATGCGGCGCTATAGCAGCCAGAAGGAACTCGCGCCGCGCGACGTGGTGGCGCGGGCCATCGACAAGGAATTGAAAAAGCGTGGGGAGGATTGCGTTTATCTCGATATCAGCCACCGCAAACCGGCCTTCGTGAAAAAGCGCTTTCCGGCGATCTACAAGAAGTGTCTTGAGTTCGGGATCGATATCACGACCCAGCCGATCCCCGTGGTGCCCGCCGCCCATTATTTTTGCGGCGGAGTGAAGGTGGATGCTTGGGGCCAAACCAATTTGCCGCGTCTGTTCGCGGTGGGCGAAGTGGCGTCGACGGGCCTTCATGGCGCGAACCGTCTTGCCTCAAATTCCCTGCTTGAGTGCGTGGTCTTCGCGCACCGGGCCGCCCTAAAGGCCGTGGAAGTGGAGCGGGAACCGTTACCGCCCGTGAACATTTCCGCGTGGAACCCCGGGCAGGCGCGCGATCCGGATGAGCAGGTCGTCATCTCCCAGAACTGGGACGAAATTCGCCGGATCATGTGGAACTATGTGGGCATCGAACGTTCGGACAAACGGTTGGCGCGCGCGCTGCGCAGGGTGGAGCTGTTAAAGCAGGAAATCCATGAATATTATTGGGACTTCCACGTGACGGCCGAATTGCTTGAGCTCCGCAACGTGGCGCTGGTGGGGGAACTGGTCATCCGCTCAGCTCTGGCCCGTCAGGAAAGCCGTGGACTCCATTACAACCGCGACCACCCCCAAAGAAACGACCGGTTTTGGCGCAAATCCTCGGCCATATCGAAGAGCCGGTTCCCAGGCGAGGCCCCGGTCATTTCGTTCGGTAAAATCTAGTCGTTTTTCGCCTTGATTTTCGAGGCGATTCCTTCATCCTTACTCTAATTATTATGAACCGGCCGGTCCTCGCCTTCATATGTCTCACCCTTTCCTCGGCATCGTTCGCGGCCGGTGATCCGCTCCGCAAAGTCTCGAAGGAAATTCGCAAAGAAATCCGGACCCTCGAAAACCCGCGCGTTGCGTTGCTTACCTTCCCTTATCACAACGGAAAAATTTCCAGCGGCTCGTCCATTCTGTCCGAACGGCTGACCACCTACATGGCCGAATCCAAAGGGATCCGGGTCGTGGAACGGAACCTTTTGAAGAAGTTGTTGGAAGAACAGCATTTGTCGGAAACCGGCGTCGTCGATGATTCGGCCGCTAAAAAGCTCGGCAAAGTGGCCGGCGTCGACGTGATTATCACGGGCACGCTGAACGACATGTCGAGGAACCGCACCGAAGTCAATGTGCGCGCGATCAAGGCCACCACCGGCGAAATCCTGGGCGCGAGCAGTGTGATTGTTGAGCGCGTCTGGACCGACCCACCCCGTTATCCGAACCAAAAGAAAGAATACGCTTTGCCTCCCGATGAACCCGAAGAAAAACCCGTCCCGAACGAAGCCATTGAAGTGGGCATTCCAGGGGGGCGTGGTGGCGGTCCCCGGGGCGGCGGTTATTATGGGGGGCGATAAGTGAGGAGCAAAGGACTTTTGACGGCAGGGCTCATCGCTGTTTTCGCTTTTCAGAACGCCTCTGCCGCTCCGCTGGACCCATTGGTGAAAAGTCTCTCCAAGGGGGCTTCGTCCCTGAAAAACAAGAAGGTGGCGGTATTGGTTTTTCCCTATCACGATGGACGTATGTCGAGCGGATCCACGGTTGTGTCGGAGCGGATCACCACACAGCTCGTCGGCAAGAAGGGGATCCAAGTCATTGAGCGGCGCCTGATTGAGCAGTTGTTGAGCGAAAAGAAATTGAGCGAAACCGGCGTGGTCAGCCAGGAGAATTTAAAAGACATCGGCAAAGTGCTCGACGCGGACGCGGTGGTCACTGGAACGTTGATTGATTTGATCGGTGGAAAAACCGAGATCAATGCGCGCTTGATCCGGACCGACTCGGGAGAAGTCTTGTCGGCCGCACAAGAGACCATCACGCGGACCTGGGCCGACGCGCCTATGGAACCCAAGAAAAAAATGATGGCGAAGAAAGTGGAAAGCCCCATGCCGCGCGCGCCAGAGCCACCGCCCCAAGTTTTGGAAGAAGCCGCGCCGGCGCCCGTTCCAGCCACGTCAAAGAAACCGGCCATGAAGTTATCGAACGAAAGTTTTCCTGCCGGTCGCCGCATTTACCACGGCAACCAACCCAAGCCAAATAAGAAAAAGCCCAAGTTTGGGACCGTGGACCGGGAAGACCGCGAACATCTAGAAGAGCGCGCTTACGAAGACGGCTATGCCGATGCTTTTGCCGACGCGCAACGGCAGAAAAAGAAACCGGCCCCACCACCTCCACCTCCCGATCAAGCAGAAAAACGCCCTTATTTTCCAATGCGAAAATAACACGCCCCTCCTCGGTGGCCGGCGTTTACAATTGATTTACCTGTCCTTAAGGGGTTTTTAATGTTGTTTCGGTTTAATGGGGCGTATGAAGCGCCTCCTCTTAAAATCCCTGGCTTTTGCCTTGGCAATTCTTCAGTTTTTCACGCAGGCAGTGTTTCTTTACGCGCAGGAAACGCAGGTCTGGGAAGACCGCCAAAACGCGCGGAAAATTCAACTGGCCAGCGCTTTTTCGCCCTCCTCTCCGTTTCATCTTCCATCGCTTCCAAAACTTAATTTAGCCCGCCAATTTTTCGATGTTCCTCACGCCCAAAATGAGACCGTTCGTTCCCTGCTTCAAGCCCTTTCTCCCGCCACCGGCAGCGTCCGGAAAATAATTCCGGGGTCTTCGAACAAAATCGTTCTGTACATCCAGGACATCCACGTGAACCCGGAAGCGCAGTTGAACATCGGCCGCGCGATCACGTCGCTGCCGCGGAACATGCGGACCGGTTTGCTGGCGCTCGAAGGGGCGGCGCGCGCCATTGATTTGTCGCCGTACAAGCGCTTCCCGGACCAAGACGCGGTCAAAAACGCGGCCAACTATTTGTTTGAACAAGGAAAAATTTCGGGGCCGATCTCCGCGCTGTTGCACGCGCCCGGCCTCCCCGGCCGAATTCAAGGCGTCGACGACGCCGCGTTGTACGAAGCGAACGTGAATGCGTACCGCGAAACGCTGCCCTCTCACGCAAGGACCAAGCAGCAAATCCGGCAGTGGAAAGCCGCGCTTGCCCGGAAGAAATCCAATGCTTTTAATCCAAACCTGGCCGCCTTGGACCACGCGGTGGAGTCCTACGCTGCCGGTACGTTATCGATGGCGGACTATGTCCGTTCATTGACGAAAATCCGCCCAACCTCATCGGTGGCGATCCAACACTTCCTCGAAGCCGCCGCACTCGAAGCGTCCATCCGTTTCCCGCAAGTCGAAGCCGAGCGGACGCGTCTCATAAATCAACTTCTTCCAAAGCTCTCCGGCGCCGATCGCGATGCGTTCTTGAAAATGGGGTTCGCATACCGCCAGGGGCATATGTCTGATGAGAATTTCTACCAGTCCTTTACCGGATTGTGCGACGCGCACGGCATCGCGTCCAAATCATTTTCCTCTTTCACCGCGTATCTGCGTTACCTGAATTTGGCGCATGCTCTGGATGGGGAGACACTGATGAAGGATGTCGCGGCGCTCGAAAAAGATTGCTTCGCAACGTTGGCGAAAACGAACCTTGAAAAAGAACTCGTGAATGAATCGCGCCGGCTTTATTTAACGGAGAAACTCACCGACTTCTCACTGACGCGAGCAGAGTGGGAGGAGTACGTCATTCCCGCGAAGGCGGGAATCCAGTCTTCGAACCTTCTTCAAAAGCATGTTTACGGACTGGATTCCCGCCTTCGCGGGAATGACGGCTATGAGCGGTTCTATCGTTCTGCTGTGGCGCGGGATGAGAAGTTGGCGGAGAATTTCTTGTCCGCGTTTAAGAACGAGAAGTTCGCGGTGCTTGTGGCCGGCGGTTTCCATTCGGACGGCATCGTTCGCCGCCTTCAGAAGACCGGCGCGACGATTGTGCAGTTCACGCCGCGCCTTACGAAAGTGGAGAAGAACAGCGGCAGTGCGTATTTGAGTTTCTTCGCGCAGGAAAAAACGCCGCTTGAAGGCCTTTTTCAGCGCGAACGTCTTTTCACGGCTCCGCCGCCGCTGAGCCCGGGCGAATTAGCCGTCAACACGGCCGCTTCCCACAGTTGGGACGACGCCAAGAAATTTTCCCCGGCGCTGCGCACTTTGAATGCAGAGGTCGCATCGAAAATAAATTTCGGGGCCCGCCTCAGAAATAGCGTCCTATCGCTGACCACGAAAACGTGGACGATGAACTTCCAATTCAAAGCGAAAGGCGCCATCCAGAAGACTTGGTTTAAAAAAGGTCTCTTCTATGGTTTTTTACTTTCCACTCTGGCTATTCCGGCCGTGATGAACTCTCTGTTGGAGATTGCTACCTTTGCCTGGAACAACCCCATCACTTTTCTCGCGCTCAAAATTTTCTCTGAGACTCTTCATGAATATTCTCATGCCTTCGTTCAGGATTACCTGGGAGATCCAACGCCCCGGCAAGCGGGTCGGTTGACCATCAATCCGTTAAAGCATTTCGATTATTTCTTACTTAAACCGAAACCCGTCCCGTTTGATGGAAACAAACCCACTGTGTTAGGTTTCTTAGCTGGTCCGCTTTCAAATTTGATGATCGCGGCCGCATTTGGCGTTCTTCTTTTGGCGGCACCTGCTGATTCATCTCTCCGGACTTTTTTATTCATCGCTGTTCAAGTCAATTTATTTATAGCGGCTCTCAATTTGTATTCGGTCGATGGACGGCGGACTCTCAACCTCCTGATGCAGAGATACGGGGTCTCATGGCCGCGGATACCGCTCCCAACGGCCGGGTGGCTTCGGTTGTTTTCCTTGTCGATGTTGCCGGTACCGGAAAACAAAACCGCGGACAGGGAGCTGGTTACCCTCATTCAAAATTATGCGGACGCGCGGTTCCGGTTTTTCAAAGCGTTGATTAATCTAAAACCCGCTGAATTCAAAAAATCGAAAAGAGACCTGGTGGATTTTGCCCACCGGATTTATCTCGCCGTTTCCGGCGACGCTGGGACGCTCGAAACAGTCTTAAGTCAAATGAAGCGGAAGGGCGAAGTTTCCGTAATCGCTTTGCAGAACGGGTTCACTTTCGACGCCCCCACGGCGGGTGAAATTATCAATATGGGAGACCGCGAGGAGTTGGGGCCCGAAACACACGCGGTGATTAGAAATCAATCCGCGGAAATAATTTCCAGCTTGCCGGAGGACCAACAAGTTTCAGCGGGTCGGATCATTAGTGAGATTGACGTGAAGTCCGCCAATGGCGTGAATGTCATCTTGGCGAATCGATGGGATGAAAAGGTGGAGCGGTTGGCGAGTGTCCCCAAGATCGATGAACACCTTGACCTGATCAAGAGGATCGGGCTCGTATTCTCCGTATTGAGTCATGCGGAATTTCCGGACCATATGGATGATGCGGAAGGGAAACCCACCTTGTATTTGAAGAAACGGAAGGATCCTGCTGCCACCGCGATTATTTACTCCCACGAATTGTTTCATGCCTTGTCCGCGCGCAAATTTTTTCACATCTCTTCCTATTCGGAGGTGCTGACCGAGGCCGTTACCGGAATTTTGATTACGCTCAAAAAAGGGACCACGGAGAAAGACTTCAATAGCATTGGGTCCAAAGGGGAAAGTCTCCCATTGTTTGAAGCGGGCCGGGCTTGGGCCGAAACTGTAAAACGGCCTTCCGTTGAGCAGGCAAAACAATGGATGGAAGAATCGAACAAAATTGTCGAACAAACCATCCTAAAGAATTGGCAGGGTTTTCATTTTGATTCGCTTGAATCCGCGCTGCACGGGATTCGGGCCAATCCTGTTTATGTGGAGCGGCAACTCGGATTTTTTTTAAGCGGAGTGATGTTGGCCTGGACAAGAGACACACCGGCGACGCCAGGGAATCCTTTCCCGGCTTTACGGGAATTATTTGATTTCACCGATGAGATATTGACGCCCGCTTTTAAAGAAATGGTGGAATTCGTAAAGCTCGACCCCGAACGCGAGGAGCGGCTCCTAAAAACATTGTCGGCGTGGATGCAAATGTTTTTGGGAACGGACATCCCGCAGCTCAATCGCGCCGGCATCGGTGAAGGTTGGAGTTGGACGCCTCCGGCGAATGGGGCGGCATTGTCGACCACTGTTATTTATTTTCCGCGCACGCTCTTCTCTCAAGCCGAAGAAGAGTTGAGCTTGTTTGAAGGTTTCGTCCAGCTCATGGTACTGGTCAATAATAAGGCGGCGTCCCCGCTCATAGACCCCTTGGCGAACGATCCGTTGTTCATCCGCTTTTGGAGGGCCGTTGAAACCGTGCGCGCCGAAGAGGCCGTGGTTTCACGCTTGCCCGGCGAAGCGGAAGCGAGAGAGCGGTTCGTGACGCTCGCTTATCCGAACCCCCATTCAAAAAGCTCTAAGCGGTTGATGGCGGAGAGGCCATTCATTCTTCAGTTCATCGAAGGACTGATGTATGAGGGACGAAGAAACGAACCAGACCCCCGAATCGAGGACCCGTTGGTTTTAAATGCGTTGGTTGCGACAAAAGAAAAACGGCTGGCCTTCTTTAACGCCGAGAATCGATCCTTTTGGGAAAGCAAGGCCCGGTCGACATTAGCGGAAGCCGGATTTACGGCGCCAACGGACCAACGATTGAACGCCGAAGTTTATTCGCTGATCAGAGAGTCCGTCCGGGCGGATGTGTGGAACGCGGTTGAAGTCCAAGATTTAATTAAGAAGGACCTGCAGAAATTGTCCGCGGACGAACTCTGGAAACAAGCGGCGCAGAGCGGGAAAAGCGATCAGTTGTTGGAAGATCTCAAGGCAAAAGAGGGCCGGCTGGATTTTCAGGGCCAATCTCCCGACAATGCGGCGCTTCAAGACGTGCTCGACCGTTTGTCTCCGGAGGAACAGGCGATTTTTCTTCAAGCCATGGAGCAGGTATTGCAGGCACTGGAACAGAAAGTCCGGGAGCGCTTGGAAAAAATGGCCAAAGAAAAAATTGAACAAGGCATCAAGGAAGGCAAACCTTCCGCTTCCACGTTGGAGCAACGGCTGGAAAACCTGAACGAGCGCATGGAATCCCTTAAGCAGAAGGCCGACAACGCCAAAAAGAAAGCCGGCGAGATCGGGGACGCGGCCGCGCAAATTCAACAGGAAGCCAAAGACGTTTCGCAAACCCGTTCCGACCCGGCGGGCAAACCGGGGAGAGCGGACAAGTTAAAGGAAGAAATGGAGGGATTAAAGAAAGCCATCGCGGAGATTAAAGCCGACCTGGATGATTTAAACCAGGAAGCGGCGACGGCGCGCCAGCAGTCTCAATCGGTTCCGGATGAAAAAGTTCAACAACAAGGGAACGAAATCCATGAGAAGTCCGAACAACTTACGCGCGATTTGGATGATCTGGAGCAAGCCGCCGAAGAGCTCTCCAAGGCTGGAGAAAAGCTGGCGGATGAACTCGAAAACAGGAAAACGGGGGAAGCTTCTTCAGGAGATTTGACGGCGAAGTCCGCCTTCACGGATAAAGCTGCGGGCAGTGCGAGTGGAGCCGGTTCCCAATTGCAACAGGCCCTGGATTCATTAAAAAAAGCCGCGGACAAATTGCAAGGAGCTCTCAACGACGCCCAAGCGCAGATTAATAATGGAAAGAACCGTGATCCCAAAGAGTCGGCGCCCCCTTCCGATGAACACTTTAAACTTCCTCCGGATAGCTTCGGGCAGGTGAGTGATGACGCAAAAAAAATCTTTGAAGCGACTCCGCAGGAACGCGCAGAATTTGTTCGTAAACGGACCTTGGAAAAAAGCGAGCAATTCACCGAAGCCGAATTGCGCAAGTGGACCGCGTTTCTCGGGGACCATGGGCGAAGCGCCGTTGATACGCTGGCCGAGCAATTAGCCGGTTTGTTGTTGGAGGTTCCGCTGAACGAGATGACGGGTTTTCTCCCGATGGAAGGCGTCGCCTTGGCGCCGGACCAGATCTACCGTCTCGCGACCGATAAACGCGCATTTTTAAACGAAGCGGAAAAACGGGACCTGTTGATGATTGTTGGTTTCATGTTGGATGCCAGCGGCAGCATGGGCAGGCCGGAGCCGGGGACCAAGTTTTATGAAAGCGCCCGCGCTTACGCGATTGTTTGCCTGGCGCTCTTAAAGGCGCAGGAATTTGCGCGGACGGCTCAGATTGACATCACCTATAAATTCGAGGTCCGCGCCTACGCGGAGCGGGACAATATTCCGGTTTATCCGTTTGAAACAGAAAACCCTTCGGAGAAATCCATTTACAATTCAATCTTTGGGCCGAACGGATTTTTTTCAATTACGGATCGCGGAGCCACTGAAGACGATAAGACGCTGCTGGGATTAACCGATGCCTTGATCGCTCAGGCGCAAACCGACCGGCAAAGGGCCATGCTTCTGATCAACATTGGGGATGGGAATGCCGGCGCCAATCGCGGAAAAATCGAACAGGTGTATGAAAAAGCCAAAACATCGGGCATTAAATTTATTCACGTGGGATTGTTGGAGGGAGCAAAGGACATTGTGACGAGTTACAGCACCACGAAATATTCGGATGTCCACGTCGTTTCCGTTGAACGGCTTGATCAGTTCCTACGGATCATCTCAGGCCACGTGCTGGCTTCTTATAAAAAGCTGTTGGACCAAGCGGTGATGCCGGACAAATCTTATTTTCTGCTGCCGCTTCTGATCGGTTCCGCGTTGATTGTACATTTCATCATCCGGGTGACGGGGTTTTCTCCATTTACGATTCTTTTCGTCGGCATTCTGATTTTTGCGCTTATGCCTCTTTGGTTTGTGAGTTTTAGCTACAAAGGCCAGAAGCGGATCGAATGGACGACGGATGCAGAAGGGCTGGAATGGCTCGAGATCAGCGGCGAAACCAAGGACGATATCGTCCGGATTCCCGTCCGGCGCGACACGATGAGAAAAATGGTGGACCACAACGGGCTTCAATATTCCGTTGAGCGGCACAGAATCACCGTCACCGATCCCAAATCCGACGTCCTTTACTATACGCTCTGGGACCACCTGAAAAAAGAATGGCAGTGGATCGTCCAGAACAAACGGAACCACGAACGGACCGTTTTACCGCAAGGCCCGCCATCCGAACTTTTCCAGCTGGACCTCTCCGTTCCCAACAAGACCGTCCTTCGCAGCGGAGACAACGTTTTATTCGAAGGCAAACCCTATGAGAATTTTTGGTTGTGGTCTCCGGGAAGTTTGCCGGGACCGCTTTACACGGAAGAGCTCATCGACAATGTTCCCGTTATTACATCCATTAAGCGGGATGGAAAAATCGTTCCGGACGCATTTTCCCTCACCACGCCCGGCGGGACCAAAAGCATCAAATTGACCCAACAACTGATCGATGTTCTCTATGAAATGGGGGAAGTCATCAACCGGACAAACTCCGCTCAAACGAACCTGGCTTTGGACGGCCACAAGAGCACGGGGAAAAACACCGCCGTTTATGTTTTGGCCGCGTTGCTCAAGCAGCCGGTGCGCACTCTGCAACTGCACGCGCATACGACCGAACAGGATTTGCGCTGGCGCTATTTGATCGGCGCGACCCGGCCGGGCACGCTCGAAAAAGTGCCGGCCGAACTCTACGACGCCGCCCGGCTCGGCGACTGGATCGTGGTGGATGAAATTACGAAGGTCCTTCAGCCGAGCGTGTTGGAGTCTTTGAACACCATGCTTCAGTCGCGGATGGATGGCGACGTGCAGGCCAGCCGTTTTTGGCGCATATTTATTTTATGGAACCCGCCGGGGGGAATTTATGGGGGCATCAATCCGGCCGAACGCCGGAGCGCTTTCATCAGCCGTTTTAAAGGAAAAGAATTTTTTTACCCCTCTGGACCGGACGAAACTGACATGCTCATGGAAGCGGTTTACTACAAAGCCCCCGAAGAAGTCCGCAAGACCAGTCTTTCTGAGAAAGATTTTAGAGATTTGACGCAACGGTTGGTCATGTTGGCCAACTTGATCCGCGCCCATTCGGACACGCCCGGCGGACGCAGCGACAAAATTCCTCCGTTGGATCCGCGGCAGCTCCAGCGAACGTTGAAGCACATCTTGTATTTCCCCAAGGACATTCAGTTTCTGATCAATGTGTTGGAACTGGATTATCCATTGGAGGTCATCCCCGAACTTTATCGTGAGAAATTCCGGAAGAAGCTTTATTCGGATCCCGACAATTTTTTCAAAGAGTCCGGTTTGACTTCTTATTTGTCGAAACCCCGTTGGATGGACCCGAAAACATTCGAACCGCTCATCAATCCGGGCTGGCCTTCGCTGGATCCGGCCACCGACGAGATGGTTTTCGGAAATAAAGAAATTGGCGAAGTGCGCATTAAAAGAGGGGATCTGCCGGAAAACCTTATTCCCGCCGACGTTCGCGATTTTGAAGATCTGAAAATCAACCGGTTGATGTTGTGGATCATGGCCAAGAGGGCGAAGCTGTACATGCATGGAGGCTTGATCGGAGAGGCTTCCACGGGAAAAACCAAGGCCATTGGTTATTTTATGCAGGACCTGTTGCGTCTACGGGTGGAAACTCCACCGCAAATTACCAATAAGACGCGCGGCACCGACATCCTTGGGACCTACGATTATCAGGATGGGCGGATTGTTTTTCCTCCATCCCACTTGGAGCTCGCCGCTAAAAATGGGCACCCATTATTATTGAAGGAGATCACTCAGGGCACGCCGGAAGTCATTGCCGCGTTCAACAACCCGCTTGAAGGCGGATTTTATACGGCGACCAGCGGAGAGGTGATTCGAGCGAAAAAGGAATTCTTTATCATGGCGGATGGAAACCAGGTGGCCTCGCACCACAGTTCCAGAGAATTCAGTTCCGAGTTGGCGTCGCGGATGTGGTTTTGGTTTGTGCCCCCGCTCAACAAGGAAACGCTCACCCAAATATTTAATGAAAAGTCCGAAAATTTCCGAACCACCTATCAAAAGACGGGGAGGGACTGGATTCCTCCTTCCAACACCGACATCGCGGCCTATGTGAAAGCATTTCTGGCCATCCGTGAGATTCCACCGGAAGTGATTCCGAACCCGCCGGTGGTCCGGCACTTCGAAGGCACATTGGAATCGCTCGGATCAAACCGTTACTACGGAACGCGTCTCATTGAGCGTCAGAAATCGGATTCAACCATTGGTTTCAGCGCCGATAAGAAAAAGCTTGTCGAAAATGGCTTGAAACCGCTGCGTCGAATCGAAGTTAAAGTGGCGGCGCGCCAGGCGGCCTTAAGGAATGATATCGATCTGGATTTCGCTGTCGCCTTGGGCGAAACATTGGCGCTTTGCGTGGATAAAAATTTGAATCTCCCGGCGCCGGAAGACGTTCTGCTCTCGCTCATCACGGCCATCAAGAACAGTCCCGAAAAATTCGAAACCATGGATGAAACGGTCAAACAATTCCAAGCCGTGTTGAAAAACCCTTGGAACAAAGACGACCTCAAAGAAGCGATCCAAAAGACCGGCCTCCAAACCCTCCTCGAAAAGCGCATCCCGTCGGACCAAAAGGCCGCCTGGATCGACGACCTTAAAAAATTGTTCACCGCTTTCATCGAAAAGGTGCAACCCCCCTGGAGCCGAAAAACGATTGTAGCGCCCGCTTCCAGTGAAACGGGCCCGCAGAAAAAACGCCCTGTAAAGGAGTATTTCCTGACGGGAACTGCAATATTGGGTTCGGAGGTTAATAACTTTAACTTCATGCCACCGCTTACTTTCCCTAATGGGGACGATCTCAGTAAGTTGCTCAATGGTTCTAATTCGAAAGTTAAATCCGTTCTCTCCTTATCTCCGGACGGAAAATGGGCAATCGCCGAACTCCGCGCAGAGAGTTTCCTTAGTCTTTTAAAGTTGAATGAACAAACGTACGAGGTAGAAAAGATTTTCGAATTGTGGGGAAGTGATGGGAGGGCCTTTCATCACCGTAACGGTGCTTTTTTTATTGAAAACGAAAAGTTCTTGGTCTGGCAATTCGACAAGCTTTCATTAAATACGGTTTCGTTTGGAGATGACGAAGCGCAATTTGTCGAAGAAGAACAAATTCTTTCGAAGGGAGACCCCCTTCCGGGCCGCAAAGACGGGAGGGTCTGGCAGGAAATAAAAAATATCCAACCGCTCGGAGATAAGTTGGCCGTTCAGAGCGGCGACGATATCGTTTTCTTGGAAGCCGCCCCGGCCGCTCCAGCCAGGTTGCCGAAGCTGTCCGACTTCGATGTCATTGACACCGCGGATATCAAGGGTTTTCCGGTCATTGGAACACCCATCGGAGACCGTAAAACGAAATGGGGGAACATCACCGGATGGGATTTGTCTCCGGACGAGCTGAGTTTGTTGGTGACCATATCTCCTACACTCAGTTCTATTTCAAGAGAGGTTATTCTATTGACGCGAACGTCTTCTGATCAGCCGTTTGGAAAACCAAAATCTCTCGCGAAGACGGCGAGGATCGGCCAAGTCGGTGGCCAAACAATTAGGTGGAGCCTGGCCGAGGGGCCCGCCATTTTTTCACCGGATGGAAAAATCCTCATCCTCGATGAGTACGACGGGTTGTTGCAATTTGAGTTTGCAAGTGGCAAGGGATTGTCGAACATGACAAAGATCAAAATCGAAGATCCTTTTAACCGCCCTGATGGCTTTAAGGAATCGATCTTCTCCATCAGGATTTCCGCTGATGGAACAAAGGCCTGGCTCAAACGCGGAACAGAAAATAGCTATCTTTATGAACGGGACTTGAATTCCGGAGAGCTGTCCATTCCGACCGAAATCGGTTTCGGATCGGAGGTGCCCACCGGTGATCTCGATAAATTGATTTCCTGGGAACGTGGTAAGCCATTGGAGTTCGCGCCCGCGGAGTACCCGGTCCTTGAGTCTCTCGAACGAATGGGTTCCGGCTATCTCGTAAAAGCCGCCGGCAAAACCCACTTCCTGAACCCAAAGAAAAAAGCGCCGGTTGTCCGTGCTGTAACCCATGATGGCCGCGCGCCGCATATCTCCGACTTCGACATTATTCCCATCGTGGAACTTCCATGGTTTCCGGTTAAGGGGGAGCGGATTCCTGGTGAAAAGAAACAATGGGGCGAAATCATCGGAGTGGATATGTCGCTGGATGGCTTGCATTTGTTGGTGACACATGAACTCCAAAGAAAACATAAAACTGAATTTTTTGTTCTTTCGAGAACGTCTTTGAATGCTCCTTTTAAAGTGAGAGCGGGACTTTCCAGTGCAAGATTTGACAAGGCAACGTGTCCGGCTGTTTTTACCCCAGAGAACAAGGTACTCATTTTCTCTATCGCGAACGGCCTTCTTCAATACGACTTTCCTGGCGCCGGTTCTTTTGGTCCTGAGAAAAAGGTGGATTATGAAAACCATCCTCTTAATTCAAATAACAAAATCAAGGCAATGCGAATTTCCAATGATGGAACTAAAGCATTATTAATTTGGGATGTGGGTTGGTTCCTGTATAAACGCGACGTGAAATCGGGAGATCTTTCAAATAAGGAGGCGCTAAGCTTGTTAGATGATTCACACTACATGCCGGATGGAAATTTGCATGGCGCCTTTGTTTGGAAAGTTTTTGAACTTGGAGGGATAATGTATACCAAGTTGAAGAGTGTTGATGGCCCCGTCAAATTTGCAGATATGCGGGACTTTGAAAATAAGCACATTGCTTCCATTCGACCCATCGGTTCTGGATATCTCGTGCGAGCCGTCCTCGGCAACACGTGGTACTTAAGTCCGAAAGAAAATAGAGAAACGCCCGTTGTCACCGCGCCGGCCACCATTTCCACTCCCCTAACCGCTGACGAAAGAACGGCGCTTTTCAAGAAATTAACAACCGGGCTTCCGCTCGAATTGAATTCAATCGCTTTCGAAAACCTTGTGAGGTTTATTCGCGCGTTCATCTCCGCCTGGCCCGACCGCAAAGGACCCGAGCCTTATAATCTCACACTCGCCGACCTGTTTTCGGCCCCCGCGCTCTCCCTTGCTGGCTTGTCGCCGATGACGCTCGAAGAATTGCTGAAGCTTCTGCGTATCGAGCCGGAAAAAGGGGAAGTGGCTCCGTCACGAGCGCAACTGGCGGAATTTTTGGGATGGGTGCTTCAGCAGACGGACCTGCTGACGCCGGCTTGGCTCAAAGAACTCGAAGCGTTGTTCGGCCGCTTTGTCCAGGAGACGAGCGGTAACGATGGCAACGTGATTTTTGAACAACCATCCGTCGCCGTCCTACTCACCGACGCCCAGTTGGCCGAGCGCTCCAATATTGAGAATTACACGGCGGTCTTTCCAGAAGAGTCCGATGATCCAAAAATAAAATTTGTTGGGTCCCGCATTCGTGGGATTAATAATAGCGGAACTCTCCATGGTATTTCTTTGTCACCCGATGGACAGGATGTAATTTTCAATTACTTCAATGGTCTCGGTACGGATGTATTTTACCTGTCAAGAACTGATTCATTCGAAACGGGGGAAATGAGGTTTTTCCATCAGAGCGGCAACCCTAATATCCGCTTTTTCACGCCGGAGAATGCGGTCATTCGTTTTCAAGATGGAGAATGGAAACGGGAGGGCACTGAACACGAAGGGCCGGTTCCTTTAAATATTGGTCCGATTCCACATGGGCCCACCGATTCTAAGCCGATTAACATTCAGTTGTCCCCCAATGGGAGGCAGGCAATAATCCAATTTGAAAGTTCGGAAGGATACGCGGAGCATTTGTATCAGCGGGACCCGGCCAACGAAACGTACACCTATGCAGGGGCTGTGCATGAACCTCGGCAAGATTCCCATCCTGTTGGATATCCGTTCCACCGGGGTGTATTCATCGCCGATGAATCGATTCTTTTCGAACGCGGTGTCGGTAGGACTGAATTTATCCAAGCCGGCCAGGCTATGCCCAATCGCGCGGATAACAGGAGATGGAGCGATCAAAAAAAGAAGATACAGGTTTTCGGCGACGGGCTTCTGGTCCAAGATGGCGCTGAAGTTGTTTTTCTAAAGCCAAATCCAAAACCCGCTCCACCGCAACTCTCCGACTTCGACATCATCCCGACCGCCGACATCGCCGGGTTCCCGGTTACGGGGCAGCTCATAGAACCCGGTAAAAGCGCCGTCTGGGAAAAAATCAAGGGAATCGATTTGTCGCCGGATGGCTTACGGATGTTGGTAACTCATTATTCTTCTTCTGTTTCGAGTCAGATTTTTTTGTTGGAGCGAGAATCTATTGATCAACCATTCAAAAATCCCAAAGTTATTGCCGTCGAACGGGGCGTCATCTCAACGGAAGAAAATTCCAAATCTTTATCTCCCAAGCAATGGAATCTGATGCCTTGCCCCGCGGTATTCACCCCGGAAGGGAAAATTCTCATTTATGACATGGAACAAAAGCTTCTTCAGTTCGATCTGTTGATCGAGGGTGAATTTTACCTCGCAAATCAAAAATCAATTGAAATTGTAATGCCGGAGGATCTTCGAGAGATAATGCATATCCATATTTTTAAAAACGGAGGGAAAGCGTTGCTCTGGGAAAATGGCTGGAATCAGGGTCTGATCCTCCATCCTTATGATTGGGATCCGGTATCCGGAAAACTATCGAACCGCAATTTCGAAAAAGTGAGGCTGGAACATTTTTCCCTAAAAGAACAAGCGCAAAAGGCGGGGTTCGCAGACGAAACGATCGATCTTATTCTGCCGTTGAGTTTTGGATATCTTTTAAAAGGCACCAATAAATCCTGGCATTTAAGTCCGAAGATAAAAGTTGTTTCTTCCCTGCCGTCGCCTGCTGAAACTGCCGAGCAATTTAAAAAACTGACCGGCGAACTTCCTCTCGAGTTGAATTCCATCGCTTTCGAAAACCTCGTGAAGTTGATCCGCGTGTTCATCGCCGCGTGGCTCGGCCGAAAAGGATCCGAACCCCACAAACTCACGCTGACGGACTTGTTCATGGCCCCGGCCGTGTCTCTCTCCGGTTTACCGGCGATGACATTCGAAGCGTTGCTTAGGAATATCCTCGCACCGAAAACACCTCCCACCGTGACCAACATCATTGATTACACGCAGCTCGATTTTTTAGAAAAACTTTCTCTGGGGCCACCGCCGAATTGGATTCCCAATGACGCGAAGATTCTCGATATTAGTCCCAACGGAGAAAAGGCAATTGTTCTGAAATCCGACGGAACCATGCATCTCCTCTATAAAAATGGAGAATCAGCTCCGTTGTTGAGTCAGGTGACGCCAGTCACCTTTGTTGGAAATAACGACATCCTTCAAGCTTGGGCCATCAGGAAATTCAATGGAAATATAAAAATAGGTCATCTGCGCATTGGGAGGGAAGGGTTTAAAGATATCGAGCTGCCCATCCCAGTTGATTGCAACATCCCCAATAAGCCCGAGATTGGCGCATCTCCCGATGGAAAGCTGATCCATCTCTGTGGAAGCAACTCAGAAGGCGTAGATGCACATTTTTTCTTCTATGTTGATTTTGTGAAAGAAAAGCTCACGTTCGCAGGCGAGAAAAAATTCGTAGGGCCTTTCAAATTTTTACCTGATGGTACGGGTGTACTTATGCAGAGTGGCCCAGACTTTCATTTGTTGCAATTGGATTTACGCCATACTTCATGGGGAGTCTCTCCCAGCACCAAAGTGAAAAATACGCGGTTTTCCACCGATAGTTCCGTTCCTTTGTCGGTTCTGCATCGCCCGGGTCCGACCGAAATAATCAGAACGGTTGACGCCGGCACACCGCAGCAGAAGCACGAGTCTTGGATTCCCACGGCCATTGTTTCCGCCGGGGCCATAGATAACAACCCAATGGAAGAGAACGCGGAGTTTTCGTTGAGGAAAACGCTCGTGAAATTTTTGGAGTGGATTCTCCAGCAGCCGGACCTGCTGCCCCCGCCCTGGCTCAAAGAACTCGAAGCGTTGTTCGGCCGCTTTGTTGCCGCGTCCCTTGGTCCACCGCAACTCTCCGACTTCGACATCATCCCGACCACCGACATCGCGGGGTTCCCGGTTGAAGGCCACAAAACGAGTCCAATTAACTTTTCTCCTTCTTGGGGAAAAATTCTCAGCATTGATATGTCTGCTGATGGCCTTCAGATGTTAGTGACTCACGAGCATTCTTACCTTAATTCTCCCTCATCGATTCACGTCAATTTGTTGACAAGGGGATCATTTGATGAGCCTTTTGAAAATTTGGGCGTTCTTGCCAGGAGTAATGTGGATATCGACGGCCTATCGGCTTCAATGGACGGAAAAAAGTGGAGCTTGACTGCTTGTCCTGCTGTTTTCACTCCGGAAGGGAAAGTCGTTATTGTCGACAGCGTACTGGGGATTCTTAAATTTGATTTACAAAAAACCAATGAAACGTTTGTCCTTGCGAATATGACGCCTATCGAAATTGAATTGTCGGCAGACATGAGAAAAATAACGGCTATCCATTTTCCAAGAAATGGGGATAAGGTGTTGATCTGGAATCAGGACGACGGTCTTATGTATTTCGATCAAGATCCTGTCTCCGGAAAGTTATCGAACGGCCAATTCCGAATAGATGGCTCAGCGCATGTTTTCCTGTGGAGAGAGGCAATGGCAGAACGAATCGGCGGAGAAGAACCTTTATGTATTGTGCCGTTGAATTTCGGATACCTTTTGACGGGCGGTGGCAAATCCTGGCACTTGCGTCCGAAGAAAAAAACGGAAGCGGTGATCAGCGTTGAGATGAGGGAACAATTTGAAAGCCTTGTGAAGTTGGTCCGCGCGTTCATCGCGGCATCACCCGATCGAAAGGGACCGGTGACATTGGGAATGTTCCTGAAAAACCTCGTCGAACTGCAAACTCCAGCCGCATCGACGGGCCCAATTGATTATTCGAAACCCAAATTTTTTGAATCGCTTGTGCCCGGTCCTACGCCGCATTGGATTCCCAATGATGCGGAGATTTTCGACATCAGCCCCGATGGAGAATCAGCGCTGGTCCAAATGGACAAAAAATTAACTTTGTTTTCTAAAAAAACAGGGAAAGGGGCCCAACTTGAACCGTTGCCCAGCGGTGCTGTCTTTGCTGGAAACTATGTTCTTGTGCCGATGGCAAGCAATGATTCTAAATTAGCCCTAACCAAGTACGACATTTTTAACGGACAGTTCCAGAATCCCGAGATCTTTGTATTGGACCTTCCCGCCGACTTCAAATTCCATCCTTCTCCTTGGTTGATTTCATCTTCTGACGGGAAATGGCTTTTGGTGCGCGGTGAGTATAACGTGTCCGGGAGCGCTTCTCAGCGTTGGTTAATTTTTGAGATTGATCTTCAGAAATGGGAATTTCATTACAAGCGAGACAAATATTACGAGGACAATACGTATTTTATGCCTGATGGTACGCGCGTGCTCAGCGGACATGGTAGCTATATCAGTTCCTATGTATTTGATGATACCGACTTAAATTGGTCAGACAAGCGCGATGTAGGAGCCGTCAGTGTAGAAGGGCGCTCTCCTGATTACGTGAAACTTCACAGGCCAACAACTACCGAATTAATCATGACGCGTTTTGTCCATTCTGTCAGGTCAAATGAACATTTTTCTTTGGTTCCAAAGGCCGCACCTGAGGCGGTGGATCTGTCGCAAAATCAATTTGCGCAATTTTTGCTTGGGCCCGTCAAACAGCTTGGTGTCGGCGTTGTTGAGGCCCCTGCGCCCGGCCTCGTGTCCCAGCCGCGTCCGATGAGTTTGGGGTACCTGGTGAAATTTTACCAACGGGTGGAAGGACGAAAAATTACGCATGCCGAAATCCAATATTTTGCATGGATCGTCATGCTCCTCGAAGCGACGGCGCTGATTTTAATTCCGTTGGTGATGCGTCATCACGGTTACCTCTGGAGTATTGTTCTCGTGGAAGCGTTGGCGATTGCATTGCTCACCGTTGTCCATAGTGCGTTGTCGGTGTTGATTGCAAGGCGGTTGGCGCTCAGAAACAATCCCCAAACCGTCTGGTTGTTTGACACGGGCTTCCTCGGGTATTGCACATTTTATTTTGTGCACTTCCTGGTATACGGGATCTACTCATTGGCGTTTGTTGTTCCGTGGGCAAATGAAAGGCTTGTTTTTATACTCGCCTTTGTTTTCGGTTTTTCTGCGGTGGGATGGCATCTGCTTCTTGATCGCGCCGAGATGAGGCACCTCGTGTCCTTGGGGCAGGGAAGTTCCCGGCTTGGTCCTACCAGAATCATTACATGGGATGCGGGGGACAACCGCATTGATCGTGCCATCGAAATTGCGTTGAAGCGGCTCAGCGCGAAGACCAGGAAAAATACCGCCTTCAAAAAAGACCTGGAGCGTGTTTCGGCGTGGCTGAATCAATTGCGCCTCGACCTGAAATCGAAGCAAGTCGAAGTGCGCGTGTTCGACCGTCAGGTAAAAAGCCGGAACGACTACCTGATGGCCTTTAAAGACACGCGTTCCCTGGAATTTTCCGTCGATTTTTTCACGCCGGAACTCGAAAAATATCTGCCGCTCATTGTGTTCCGCATCGCGGCCCGGTCCATTTACGGGGAATTTCTCGATGATTATCTCGGCGAGCTGGAACACCGGTTTTGGCCGAACAACACTTACGAAAAAGACCTTGATCG
>CAYOPN010000013.1:0-48134 GCA_964405835.1 uncultured Elusimicrobia bacterium
TTTGGCGAGCTTGTGTTTTGTGGGCTTTTATCATTTTTCCGGTACATCAAAACCACAACCACGACCGCCGTGAAGAAAAGCGCGTTGCTAAACGAATACCCGCGCAGTTGAAGATTGTCTGACAAGAGCGCTCCGGGCAGCATCAACAAGATGCAAATCCATACTCCAAAAAGCCACCCCAGGCTGATGTCGCTCGAAGTCTTCCGTCGCACAATCCGCCAGATCAATGGAATGTTCCAGACCGGCATCAGAATGGCGGCCCAAAAACCAATGTGCTCCCAAACAATTTTCATAGCGAAAAGTATGCCATTTTTTCGATTTGGCCGTTTTGATGCATATTCCATAGGTGAGTTCTCCGACGGAAAAACACCTTAATTGAATCTTAACCTCGTTTTAAGGCCGTCTTAACCATACGGGGGGCATCGTTGGACGCAAGGAGCGACAATGAACTTACGCACGAAGTTTCACCTAGCCAGTTCATGCTTGATTCTCACCGTGGTCATCGGAATGATGATCTCGCTTCTTGTTTTTGAGAAGAAACGCCTGCGCGCCGACATCGAGCGCCAGCAAGTCGAAGAGTTGGACAAGCTCGCCCGTGTTTGCGAGGACACGATGATCCTTTTTGACGAACCCGCCTTGTTCAAATACGCCAAAAACCTCGTCGCGTTGGCTTCCCCGAAGATCATCTACGCCGGCCTGGTTTATCCGAAAAGCGTTTCCGGGAGTTCCTGGGTTTGGGAGCAGGGGTCCGACCGGATTTCCTACGTGGATACCGACGACACCGATATTCTTGCGGTGCAAGACTCCGGCAAAATGATGGTCCGCGAGACCCGTTTTAACGGAAAGAAAATAACCGAGCTTTCCAAGCCGGTAAGCCGCGTCGGCCATGTCCGGCTGGGCTATTCGAACGACGCGGTGGCGGCGTTACTGAACGAAACCATTAAAAAGTCCGCGCATCGTTTTGTGGTGGTTGGTTTGATTGCGATTGTGTTCGGCCTGATCCTGGCCCAATTGTTTAGCGCCGCGCTGTCGCGTCCGATCAAAGACCTGATGCGGGCGGCCGACGCGATCGCGGACGGCAACAAAGGCATCAAAATCCCCGAACGCAGCGACGATGAACTTGGCCAGCTGACGAAAACTTTCAATCACATGTCCGAAGAGCTGATCAAGCTCGACCACCTCAAGGACGATTTCATGTCGCACGTAAGTCACGAACTCCGCTCGCCGCTTACCAGCATCATCGCCACCGTCGAACTTTTGGCTGAAATGCCGATCGCGAACAAAGACCCGAAAGTGCGCCGTTCAATCGACCGGCTCGTGTTCGGGTCCGAACGTCTCAACCGTCTTGTGGACAACATTCTTGATTTGACGCGCATGGAAGCGGGCAAGATGCCGTTCGATATACGGCCCGTGAACTTGGGCGCCCTCGTGTGCGAGATGGCGGATTTCTTTGAGCCGCGCGCAATGGAGAAAGGCCTGAAAATTTCTGCCATTGTTCCGCCCCAGTTTCCGCTGGTCATGGCGGATTCCGAGCGGACCCGGCAGGTCATTTCGAACCTCGTTCATAACGCCATTAAGTTCACCAACAAGGGCGGCATTGTCCTTTGGGTGAAAGAACAAGAAGGGATGGCCACGATCGGAGTGCAAGACACGGGCGTCGGCATCCCACAGGACAAACTCAACAATGTTTTCCAGAAATTTGAATGCCTGAAGGACACCCGCGACCGCGTCGATAAACCGGTGCCGGGTTCGGGCCTCGGTCTCAATATCGTGCAGAATTCCATCAAGGCGCAGGGCGGCCGCATTTGGGTCGAGAGTGAAATGAACAAAGGTTCAACGTTCATTTTCCAATTGCCGTTTGCGCCGGCCCAGGTCCAATCTGTTGCCATGTCGCTCCTGTCGCAATCCGCCACCGCGACATTGCCGCCGTTGCCGGCCACGCCGCGCACACCGGTCATGATCGCGCAAGCGAGGCCCCGGTGAACCGTTTCTCCCGCAATAATATTTGGATGGTGTTGGGGACGCTGCTGATGTTGGCGTATTGGCCGCTTCACGCCGATGTGCAGATTGGAAATCCGGACCCGATGCCGACGCAAGCCCCCACTCCGATGCCTACCCCGAATCCCACTCCGTCGCCCACGCCGCCGCATTGGCAAAGTGCTCCTATTATTGAGGCACAAGAATGGATGTCATGGGTTGGCGGTCCCAACGCGGTTGCCGTCAACTACCAAGTGGGTCGCGTGGAGGTGAACCATCTGCCCGAGTTTGCGAACCAATCTCTTTCTACCGCAATTGATACGCCAGTTTCCTTTACCGCCAATGATTCAGATAGCGATGGCGATCCCTTGAGCGCGCGAAATTTCTTCATTCCTCCTCTGCATGGGACAGTGGTCTCGACGGGTCTCGATGATTACATCTACACGCCGAATGCTGGTTATCAAGGAACTGACACCTTTGCATACACCGGAAACGACGGTCTCGAAGGTATTGGCGTTGCTGTCATCACAGTGCGGGTGGGAAACCCGACCGAAGAACTGCCATTTAGCGTTTTGCCGAATGTCGCGGAAATGCCGTTCGGGTCCCCGACAGCACTATCACTTTCCATTTCCAACGGATCCACTCCCTCCATCATGCCTGTGCCCGGCGCCCATGGAACCGTCACGCAAGTCGGAGCAGGCCAGTTTGAGTACCGACCGCAAGCGGACTTCTTTGGTAAAGACTTTACTGCATTCCGCGATACCACCACCGGTAAAATTGTTGTTAAAGAAGTAACAGTCACACCACCCACGCCGGTAATTAGTGTTTGGGCGGGCGGCATATACCAAGGCAGTGTGTCCGGATACGGCAGTCATTCGGGCGTTTTTGATTCGACGAAATTCCAGGATGGTCCGCTTGAGATCATTTTCAGCGTCCAAGACAGCGCCGGCGGTTCATCCACCGGCCGCGGCACAATCACCATTGATAACACGCCGCCCGAAACCTGCGATTATGTCGTGCCGCTTACGCCGCCGGCCAATAGCTTTCAAAAAGGAAATATTGGTCTCCAGGTCGTAGCCACCGATTCCGGTTCCGGAATCCGGCTGGTCCGCCTCGTGAATCCTTCTGTGCGCGATTATTCCGCCCACCCGCAACCGGATAATTACGCGGTCCTGAATTACAACACGCTCGTGCACAGCGATGCTCCGACCGATTTCATCACCCGCTGCACCGACGTGGTCGGCAATGCCCGCGATGTCACGCAGCCGATCAAAATCGACAACACGGCCCCGAACGGGGCTGTCGCAATTACTCCTGCTCCGACGGGCGCGTCGGGCTTGGTCCGCGGCATGCGTTCCATAAGCGCGACGGGCGACGACGGTATTGGCAGCGGAATGAAATCCGTTCGGTTGTATTTGCACGGAGCGGGCTCGCCCGTTTTGCTCGGATCAAGCAACGGCGCATCAACCGTTTTTAATTTGAACACGGCCGCTTATTCCGACGGTAGTTGGGAAATCCAGGCTGAAGTGGAAGACAATTTAAGCCAAAAGCGAACCGTTACTTCCGATATCACCATCGACAACACGCCGCCCACGGTCACGATCCAAGCGCCGGCCGATGGCGAAGTCGTCACAACCGCGCTGACGACCATTAACGCTTTGATTGATGATGCGAACGGTATCACCGCCCGCACCATCCTGATCGACGGGACTCCTGTAAACGTTGCCCGTTCGGGCAATGTCTATACGATTTCGCCCTACACCACGAACGGCATCCACACGCTGACCGTGCGGGGAACGGACGCTGCCGGCAACGAGGGCGAAGCATCTCGCACATTCGTCGTGAACAGCGGCGCGGGCGGGAACAACACGCTTTCCGTTGACTTCATTACGCTCACGGACGGCGCGATCATGAACAGCGCTTCCGTGGTCCGCGTGCTCGCCAGCCAAGGGAACGATTCGATTGAGCGTGTGACCTTAAAGGTCAATGGCGGCGCCTCAATAGCAATGAATGACACTGGAAATGGTGTTTACGAATTGGACATGAGCGCGTTGTTCGTATCGGAAGGTTCAGTGTCATTGGAAGCGACGGTGGAAGACGCGGCGCAACTTACTGTTTCCAAAGCTGTCACAATCACCGTTGATAATGTGTTGCCCGGGATCATCGGTTTCTCGCCGGACGGCACGGTCCCCTTGAGCGGCACACAGAACATTTACTTGACCGCAAGCGACAATTTGGGACTGAGCAGCTTAGAGATCTTCATCTCGCACCAATCGCAAGCTTTAGCGTCACGGTCGTTCAGCACATTGTCTCCGAACGGCGATCTGGGCTACACGCTTGATACCACGCTCCTCGCAAACGGTCCCGCCACGCTGCTCGGCGTGGCGGTGGACCGCGCGGGCAACACGAGAAATTTCACGCGCCAAATCGTCGTGATGAACAACGGCGGCAACCCGGACCCGGCGCCGACGATCCAAGTCCTTTCTCCGTCGAACAACCAGGTGGTCGGCGGAATCACGAACATCAAGATGCGTGTCACGGGCGCCAATATCCTCAGCGCCGGTTTTACGATTGACGGCGGTGCGTTGATGGCGGCGACCGAAACGGCGCCCGGCATCTATGAAATGCTGTGGGACACCGGTGGAATCGATGTGGTTAGCAACCGCATTTATCCGGACGGTTTCCACACCATCGGCTATTTCGCGGCGAACAGCGGCGGAAACGCTCCTTCCACTTCGATCCTTGCTCGCGTCGATAACACGCCGCCCTCCATCACGGCGGTAAACCCGACAACGAACCAAGTATTGTTCCTTGCCCAAAACTTGATTGCAAACGCCAATGACGGCGCGTTTCCGTTGCAATCGGTGACCATGAAAATTAACGGGGAGGACAAGGCGTTCTTCCCGGGCAACTCTCCGGTAAGCAACACGCTGTACACCTATTTGTTCGACACCGAAGAGACGACTCTTTCGGGGGACCGCCGTTATCCGGACGGAAGCGGGTATACGGTCACCATGATTGCCGAAGACTTGGCCGGCAACAGATCGCAGACTGCCGTTCCTTTTATTATCGATCATTCCAATATTCCATTGTCCAACGCCACCGTCGCCTGGACGCCCGCACCGATGCAGCCCGTCACCTTTGCTGTGGGTCCGGAAAATACGTTTGTGTCGGCAACCGTGGCCGGCGCGACGGTCGACGCTGCGCTCCTTAACGGCGGTTCTTTGAGGGTCTTCGCGACAAAAGACGGCCTCCGCCAACAACTTTCCGGTGTTGTTCAGTTGAACGGAAACACGGTGGAATTCCGCGGCACCATTCCTTACAACGCCCGCATTTCTTGCGTGCTAAGCGCGATCGATACGGCCGGAAACCTGGTCCGCAGCACCCACGAGTTTATTAGCGGAATGGACAAGGATTTGGGCGGCACCATCACGCTGCTTCCGGAAAACCTTTTTGCCATTACCATCTTACCCGACGGACTCACCGAAGACGCGTTGGTTGAAATTGTGCCCCTGGACCTGGGGCAAGCGCCCGCTCCGGACTTGGGTGCCAACGAGGAAACGGTTTATGGCCCGGTGCAAGTGATGGCGACCAACAGCCAAGGCGTTGAAATGACAGCGGCATCGGCGGCCGGCCGGCTCTTGTTCGCCCGTCCGGTCAACCAGATCCCGGCGCCCCAACTTAGCGGATATTTTGACACGGCCTGGAAGTTTGACGGGACATGGCAACAGTTGGGCAACAACGGCAACGCCGGCGGTTCTTCTGCCGACGCGGCCCGCACGGTGCGCGCGCCATTCACGGAGTTCGGTATATACCGCATCACCACGGCCCCGCTTCCGGGTTCGGGCATTACCGAGCTCTTTAACTATCCGAACCCGTTCTCTCCGTCCGAAGGCGGCACAAAGTTCAGTTTCTTGCTCGGGGACCCGACGGGCATTGAGCTCACAATTTACGATTTAGTGGGAAATCTTGTGCTGCGCCGCAGTTTCTCCGGTAGCGCCGGACCGAACACGTTGCCATGGGATGGTCGCAATGGTTCCGGGGACGAAGTCGGCAACGGCGGTTATATCGCGGTATTGACCACGAGCGAAGGCTCGCGCGCGCGCCGCAAGTTGGGGGTGGCCAAGTGACCCTCTTTAACCGCGCAATCATCAAGCTTCAAATTCCAATACATTCATTGGTATTTGGCATTTGGTCCTTGAGCCTTGGTACTTCACCTGTTAACGCGGGTGTCGACTTGGGTTTTGCCCAGGACGATGGGGGGTTGGCCGGCAGTTTCCTCGAATACGCTGGCAGCGCGCGCACCATGGCCATGGCCGGCGCCACCACCGGCGTGTCCGATGACGCGAACGCCGCGCTCACCAACCCGGCGGGTTTGGCTACGCTTGAACGCGGCGACGTGGTTTCGAGCTATTCCACTTTGTTTGAAAACACCAATTTCGGCGTTTTGAATGTCGCCCAGCCGACGTCCGACATGGGTACATTCGGACTCGGATTGGTGAGCCTGCAATCGAAAAAATTCGAGCGCCGCGACATGAGCGGTCGTCCGGGCGGTAGTTTTACAACGTCGGAGTTGGCCATGTTGATCTCGCATGGGATTAAATTGAGAAATGGCCGTTATTCTTTGGGCTCCACGTTTAAAATCATCCGTGAAGAAGTCGCCTCCTTTGCCGGCACCGGTTATGGTTTGGACGGCGGCGCGCAGATGCGCGTTAACCGGGTACTGAATTTGGGCGCGACGTTGCGCAACGTGTTGGCGCCGGCCATCAAGCTCCGGAACGAAAAAGACGCTTATCCTCTCGACTTGCGCGTGGGCGCCCGCTGGCAGGCCCACAAGAAACTCATGGTGGCTTTCGATTTGGACCAGACCGTTGGCCGCTCTCCGAAACCGTATTTGGGCGGCGAGTGGTTAACGAACGAATTATTGGTGCTGCGCGCCGGTCTCAATGAAAAAGAAATCACGACCGGCATTGGATTAAAATTTAAAGATTGGAGCCTTGATTATGCGTTCGGTTACCACGATGCGGCCGCCGGGATCAGCGACCTTGGCTCATCCCATCGTTTCGGCTTCCGGTTTAGCTTTGGGAAAAACGTTGTGGAACAGGTTGCTAGCAATCGTTGGTTGAAAAAAGGACAGGCGGTATTGGCGAAATTGCGTTTGAAGATGGGGGAGACGGGCCCAAACCGTGTTGAGCTTGATGCCTTGATTGCCGATGCGCGTGAAGTGATCCATCGCCAAGGGTTGCCGCGCGCCCAAGACCTTTATGCCGCGCAGGGATATGTTTCTTACTTCACCGGTGAATACGAGCGCGCCATTCAATCACTCTCGGAGTCGCTGGCATTGGACCCTGAGAACATCGATCTTGCCCAGCATCTTGAGACCGCGCGCGCGCAATTGACCGAAGAACGCACAACGGAAATTCTTCTGACCGAGCACAAAATCATGAAAGACCTTTATGAAAAGGCCGACTGGCAGGGCACGCTTGCCTCTTGTGAAAAAGTGCTCGCGTTCCGCCCCGACGACGCCGAAGCGCTCACCTACCAGGAGGAAGCGCGCAAACGTTTGATGGAGCCGATTGAACGGGAAATGAAGATTGCCAAACTCAAATTCGAGCGCGGCGAATATCTGGATTCCATTAAAGGTTTCCAGCGTGTCAAAGAACTCGATCCGTCGAACCAGGAAGCGACCGATTTGATCGCTTCCGCGATTGCCGCGCTCGAACGGCAGGCCAATGCGGACCAAGCGGCCGCCAAACAAACCGGCGATCCGTCCGTCTCGGTGTATGAAATTCCGCGTAATGTCGAGCAGAGTCGCGCTCTTTACAGCAAAGGCCTCGTGTTCTATTCGGAAGGAAATCTGAAAGAAGCGGCGTTCATGTGGGAACGCGCCATGCAGCACGATTCCAAAAACGTGCTTGCGCGCAACGCCTACAACCGCGCTCAAATCGAGATGCGGGAAAGTCGCTAAAGACATATACTCCGGGTCCCTTGACCCACCAATGACGACAACTCCCCAGGCCTTCACATTATGGTTCACCGGTTTGTCCGGTTCCGGTAAGTCGACGCTTTCCGAGCGCGTGGCGGCTGAATTGCGCCGCCGCGGTCAAAGAGTGGAAGTTTTGGACGGTGATGAAGTCCGCACCCACCTCAGCAAGGGTCTCAGTTTCAGCAAAGAAGACCGCGACATTAATGTGAAGCGCATCGGTTATGTCTGCCACCTGCTCACCCGCAACGGCATCTGGGCCATATCCGCCGCTATTTCTCCTTACCGTGATGTCCGCCAATTCAACCGCGACATGATCGGTAATTTCATTGAGATCTACGTTGAATGCTCCATTGAAAAATTGACCGAACGGGACGTAAAAGGTCTCTACAAGAAAGCATTGGCTGGCGAAGTAAAAAATTTTACCGGCGTGTCCGACCCCTACGAACCTCCCACCAACCCCGAAGTGAAAGTAAATTCCGAGAAGGAAACCGTTGAGCAGAGTGCGGCCAAAATTCTGGGCTATCTGGAATCCAAGAAGTACCTATGATTGATCTTCAGCTACATACCACCGATTCCGACGGGACGTGGAACTGGCGATTGGTGCTCGAGCGCTGCCTGGACATGGGGCTGACCGCGTTCGCGATCACCGACCACGACACGGCCGTGCGCCGCGACGAAATCCGCGATTGGGGGAAAGCCAATGACGCGATGGCTATCCCAGGCATTGAACTTAGCACAAGTGAAAACGGCCAGACCGTGCATTTGCTCGGGTATTTTTTGGACGGACCTCAGGAAAATTTGGAAAAGCGGCTGGATTACCTCCGGGAAGGCCGCCGAACGCGCAATAAGAAAATTGTCGAGAAGCTCCAAAGCTTAAAGATCCAGGTCACCGAAGAGGATGTGCTGCGCGCGGCGGGCACGGCCACGGTGGGAAGGCCGCACATTGCGCGGCTCCTGATGGAGAAAGGCGTGGTTAAATCCATGCAGGAAGCGTTCGATAAATATTTGAGCATCAATGGGCTCGCTTATTTCCCAAAAGACGAGTTGCCGCTGCGCGAAGGCATTGATTTGCTGCACGGCGCCGGCGCGGTCACATCGGTCGCGCATCCGGGGCTCTTAAAACGCTCTCCGGATGTCCTGGAGGCCTCGCTCAAGGAGTGGCGTTCGTGGGGTCTCGACGGAATTGAAGCCATTTACCCCAGTTATTCATTGGAACAGACCGCCTATTTTGAACGTTTGGCTTATAAGTACGACTTCATCCGCACGGGCGGCTCGGATTTCCATGGCGATAACAAGCCGCACATTAAAATCGGCACCGGGACCGGTCATTTGAATGTGCCCGATGAGTTGCTCGAACCTCTTTTGAAAAAACGCGATGAATATTCAAGAAACCAACCAAAAGTTTGAGTCCGCGACGCCCCAGGAGATCCTGGCCTGGGCGATCAAGACCTATTCCCCGAAGGTGGGTTTGTCGTCCTCCTTCGGCGGCCAAAGCGCCGCTTTGATCCACATGGCGCTCCAAATCGACCCAAAAATTCCCATCCTTTTCCTCGACACCGGTTTTCTTTTCAAAGAAACCCTCGCTTTTGTAGAGACGCTGAAAAAACAATTCAACTTGAATTTGAGAACGTTTCGCGCCTCACCCGACCAGATGAAGGTCACCAAAAAGAATTTGGAGAGCCGACCGGGCTTGCCCCCCGAAGCTTCAGCGAAGGGGGGAATTTGCTGCGACGACACCAAAGTGGCGCTCATGGAAAAATCCCTGGAAGGACTGGATTGCTGGATTGCGGGCCTTCGCCGCAGCCAGGGCGCTACGAGAAAAGATATACGGATTGTTGAGAAATACGACTCAGGTTTGGTAAAAGTGCACCCGCTCGCCAACTGGTCCGGTAAACAGATTTATTCGTACATGAAAGAACACGGCCTGCCGTTTCATCCGTTATGGGAAAAAGGTTACACCAGCATCGGATGCGAACCTTGCACCAGCCTGCCCACGGCCGGAGAAGGAGAGCGCAGTGGTCGTTGGGCGGGGCTTGATAAGAAAGAGTGTGGCATTCACACTTTCCTGGAAAAAAAGGATTAACTACCAAGGAGACATATATGAACAGTATGGTCAGTAAGTTTATGGCGGTTTGGCTTCACCCATGGCAAGCCATGGCGCAGGTGAAAGAAGAAGGACAGGACGCAAGCATTGTTCCATCGATGATTTTTGTGCTTGTCATGGGCGTCATCAGCGGCATCTTCACTGCCATTCTCTCCATGATTATTCCTTCGGCCGCGGTTCCGGGCACGTCCAAAGCCATGTCACTCATGGCCATCCTCATTGTTCCACTGGTTTCTTTCATCGGCAGCTTCATCGGCGCCGGCATCATCTGGGCGATTACCTCCGGTCTCTTGAGGGGATCGTTGGCGGAATACAAAACCTCTTACCGTCTCTTGGCCCTTCTGGCCGCCTTCTCTCCCGTCACATCCTTGATCAACCCGATCCCCGGCAATCTCTTCCTTGGTTTCACGGTCGGTTCGCTATTGGCGCTTCTCATCAACATCTCGGCGACCGCGGTGATGGTCAAAGGCATCATTATTGTTTTTGAGACGCCGTTTGTTCGCACGATTGTGACCTGTGTGATCCTGTTCGGATTGCTGATGACGGTCGGTATCGCGGCGCGCATTGCGGCCCAACGTCAGCTGCAGGGCGGCCCCGGTGGATTTAACGAATTTGGCTCGGCGGATTATGGCGCGTCCGATGATTTGGCGGCCACCAGCGACGATCTTGAGAAGCAACTTCAGGAATTGGCGGACAAAGCCAAAGCGGAACAAACGAAGAAATAAGACTCAAAAAAAAGCACAGAAACTTTCAGTACTCGTCATTCCGGTGGAAGCCGGAATCCAGTCCTTGAACATGTTTTTGAAGCAGGTTTGAGACCTGGATCCCGGCTTCCGCCGGGATGACGATTTTTTTATTAAGCGCAACTTAAGGAGACGTTATGGCAAAGAAAGTGAAGTACGTTTATTCGTTCGGCGGCGGTAAAGCCGATGGCAATGGAAAGTTGAAAGATTTGTTGGGCGGTAAAGGCGCGGGTTTGGCTGAAATGTCCGTGGCCGGCGTTCCGGTCCCTCCAGGGTTCACCATCACCACCGACGTTTGCCGCTATTACTACGCAAACGGCAAGAAACTCCCCAAAGAATTCGATGCGCAATACAAAGACGGCATCGCCAAGTTAGAGAAGAACTTGGGCAAGAAATTCGGTTCGACCACCGACCCGCTGCTCGTCTCCGTCCGCTCCGGCGCGAAGTTCTCGATGCCCGGCATGATGGACACGATCTTGAACTTGGGTCTCAACGACCAAGCGGTCGAAGGCTTGGCCAAACGCACCGGCAACGACCGGTTCGCCTGGGATGCGTACCGGCGTTTTCTCTCGATGTTCGGCAACGTGGTTTTAGAAATCGAAAAAGGGAAATTTGAAAAAGAGCTCGAATCCATCAAGCACAAGAAAGGCGTGCACATGGACACCGACCTCAACGTGAACGACCTGAAAGAAGTCGTCGAACTTGAGAAACAATTGATCAAACGCGAAACCGGACAGGAATTCCCACAAGACCCATTCAAACAGCTCGCGGGCGCCCGCGACGCGGTGTTCCGTTCCTGGAACAATCCCCGCGCGGCCACGTACCGCCGTTTGAACAAGATCGATGACAACATCGGCACCGCGGTCAACGTTCAAGCCATGGTGTTCGGCAACATGGGCAACGACTCCGGCACGGGCGTGGGCTTCACGCGCAACCCGTCCTCCGGTGAAAAAGTGTTCTTCGGTGAATATCTCACCAACGCCCAGGGCGAAGACGTGGTGGCCGGTATCCGCACACCGAAACCCATCCTCGAACTCGAGAAAGACCTTCCCGAGGCCTACAAAGAACTCCGCACCATCACGGCCAAGCTTGAGAAAGCCTACCGCGACATGCAGGACTTCGAATTCACGATCGAACGGAAAAAATTGTTCATGCTTCAGACCCGCAACGGCAAACGCACCGGCATCGCCGCGGTTCGCGTTGCGGTCGACATGGTGAAAGAAGGACTCATCACCAAGGAAGAAGCGCTTATGCGCATCGAGCCGGACCAGATTGCCCAGCTCTTGTCGCCCGTGTTCGACTTGAAAGAGAAAGGCGGCGCCGTTAAAGGCGGACGTCTTCTCGCGAAAGGTATCGACGCCGGACCTGGCGCTGCCACCGGCCGCATCGCGTTCACATCCGAACGCGCCGTTGAAATGTCGCAGAAGGGCCCGGTCATCCTGGTCCGTCCCGAAACCAACCCCGACGACATCGAAGGAATGGTGGTTGCTCAAGGAATCTTGACCGCTATCGGCGGACGCACCAGCCACGCCGCCGTTGTGGCGCGCGGAATGGGCAAACCCTGTATTGTGGGTTGCGGCGTTCTGAAAATTGACGAAGAGGCCCGCACGCTTCGCGTCAACGGAACCAGCATGAAAGAAGGGGATTTCCTCTCGGTGGATGGTTTCACCGGCGAAGTGATTGTCGGCCAAGTGCCGACGCTTCCTTCCGAAGTGATCCGCGTCTTGAAAGGCGAACTCACGGCGAAAGAAGCGCCGATGTTCGACACCTTCAAACAGGTCATGACCTGGGCCGACCAGTATCGCAAGATCGGTGTTCGCGCCAACGCGGACATCCCGCGCGACGCCGTGATGGCCCGCGCCTTGGGCGCCGAAGGCATCGGTCTCTGCCGCACGGAACACATGTTCTTCGCGCCGGAGCGTTTGCCGTTCATGCAGCAGATGATTCTTGCCGACAACGAGGCCGATCGTCGCGCCGCGCTCGACAAACTGTTGCCGTTCCAGAAAGAAGACTTTAAAGGACTCCTGAAAGAGATGAAAGGCTTCGGCGTTACGATTCGTACGCTGGATCCGCCTCTGCACGAGTTCTTGCCGAAGACCCGCGAAGCGGCCGAAGAACTGTCCGAGAAGATCGGCATTTCGACCGACAAGATCATGCAGAAGACCAACGAACTTCATGAGTTCAACCCCATGCTCGGCCATCGCGGCTGCCGCTTGGGCATCACGTATCCGGAAATCACCGAGATGCAGGTGCGCGCCATTTTGTTGGCCGCTGCTGAACTCAAGAAAGAAGGCGTGAACGTGGTCCCTGAAATCATGATCCCGCTCGTCGGCAACATCAAAGAATTGAAAGACCAGACCGCCATCGTGCGCATCGTCGCCGAAGAAGTGAAGAAGTCGACCGGCGTGGCCGTGAAGTACTTGCTTGGCACCATGATCGAAGTCCCGCGCGCTGCTTTGACCGCGGACGAGATCGCCAGCGAAGCCGAGTTCTTCAGCTTCGGCACCAACGACCTCACACAGATGACGCTCGGTTTCTCGCGCGACGACGCGGGCAAGTTCACGAAGGTCTATCTCGATAAGAAGATCTTCACGGACGACCCGTTCCAGACGCTCGACCAGACCGGTGTTGGAAAACTCATCAACATCGCGATCAAGGATGGCCGCTCGGTCCGCAAGGACATGAAGATCGGTATCTGCGGCGAACACGGCGGCGACGCCGAGTCCGTTAAGTTCTGCGTGCGCTCCGGCTTCTCCTACGTATCGGCGAGCCCGTTCCGCATCCCGGTGGCCCGCCTGGCCGCAGCGCAAGCCGTCATCGAAGGCAAGACCAAGTATTCGAATAAGTAAATAGTACGCAGGCGAGGGCGGGTATAAGCCCGCTCTCGCCTGTTTCTTTTCTCCCTCCAAATCCCTCCTAAAAACCATCCCCTCCAAAAGGATGTGTTATGAAACACTTAGATGTTGTTGTTCATGCAATCGAAGAAAAGATACTTGTCATTCGTGGTCACCGAGTTATGTTGGATTTCGATTTAGCCGAGATCTATGGAATTTCGACGAAACGTTTGAATGAGCAGGTAAAGAGAAATAGCGGACGATTTCCATTGGACTTTTGCTTCCGATTGACGCGGGAAGAGTCCAGTAAATTAGGAGGTGACAACCGGTCGCAATTTGCGACCGGTTCAACCAAGCACAGAAACACACAATACATGCCATATGCATTTACTGAACATGGGGCGCTCATGGCAGCGAACATATTGCATAGTGAACGTGCGATACAAACAAGTGTTTTTGTAGTGAGGGCCTTTGTTCGAATACGCGAATTACTTCTCAAGCATGAAGATATTCGGATGAAAATTAAATCGCTTGAGCGGCGCTTCAATAAAAAATTCTCTATCGTTTTTAGCGCAATCCACGAATTGTTTGACGGGCCGAAAAGAAAATTCCGTGTTAAAGGGTTTAATGTTCGCCACTGAAATGAGACGTGATTCGGGTTATAATTCGAGCACGTCATGGCCACTCAAAACGCAGCGCTAAATCCGTCTGTTGTTGCACTGTTGAAACAGATTGTCGGCGAAAAAAATGTGCTCACCCGCCCTTCCGACCTTTACCTGTATTCGTTTGATTCCGCGTTGGATCGTTCTCTTCCCGCCGCCGTTGTTCTCCCGGAAACGCCCGACCAGGTTGCGCTCGTCGTAAAACTTCTTTCCAAAAACAAACGTCCGTTCGTTGCGCGCGGCGCGGCCACGAGCCTCTGCGGCGGCCCCGTGCCAATGCTGGGCGGTGTCGTCATTGGCCTCGCCAGGCTCACGCGCATTCCCAAATACGAAAAAGAAAAGAGAGAAGTGTTGGTCGAGCCAGGCGTGGTGAATTTGCGGCTCCAAAATCATGTTTCGCCCGACGGATTGTTTTATCCGCCGGACCCCGGCAGCCAGAAGGCTTGCACGATCGGCGGCAACGTGGCCACGAACGCGGGCGGTCCGCATTGTTTGAAATACGGCGTGACGTCTCAATTTGTGATGGGATTGGAGTGGGTGTTCCCGGACGGCCAGCAAGCGAACTTAAGAATTGAAGATCCCGGCTACGACGTATTGGGTCTTTTGGTCGGTTCCGAGGGCACACTCGGCGTGGCAACGCGCATTCGTCTGAAACTTTTGCCGAAACCAAAATTTGTGCGGACCATGCTGGCCAGTTTCGGATCAATCGAAAGCGCGATCCAATCGGTGACCGACATTATTGCCGGGGGGTTGCTCCCGGCGACCATGGAAGCGATGGACAAGACCACCATCCAGGCCGTCGAAGCTTTTTCCCACGCCGGTTATCCGACCGACGCCGAGGCGGTCTTATTGATCGAGGTCGACGGTGATTCCGAAGAAGAGCTGGACAAACAAGTGGACGAAATTCACGCACACTGCGAAAAGAACCGGCGTTTGGAATTCCGTTTTGCGAAGGACGAAGAAGAACGGATGAAATTGTGGGAAGGACGGCGGGGAGCGTATCCGTCAATGGCGCGCCTGGCGCCGAACGTATTGGTGGAAGACGGCGCGGTGCCCCGCACGCAATTGCCCGAGGCGCTCCGCCAGATCAAGCAGATTGCCAGCGACGCGGGATTGCGCGTGGCGCTGTTGTTCCACGCAGGCGACGGCAATCTTCATCCTCAAATCGTTTTTGACGAGCGTGACGAAAAACAAACGCGCATCGTGAAAGAAGCCGGGCAAAAGATGCTGAAAGTTTGTGTCGACTTGGGTGGGACCATTTCCGGCGAGCACGGTATCGGGACCGACAAGCGTGAGGCCATGCGTTGGCTGTTCACGCGGGAGACGCTTTCTTTGTTTCGCCGGATTAAAAATATTTTTGATCCCGAGAACCTGTGCAACCCGGACAAATTGATACCGCTCGTTGGAAAAACCGCCACCGTAGATACCCCGAAGCCGGCGGCCCCTGACGGTGACGAAATGCCGCCGTCGGTCGCCGCTCCCGCCGCTAATGAGGGCCTGCTGGCACCGGCAACAGAGCAAGAAATGATCGAGGCCGTAAAAAAGTTTGCTTCGGATAAGACCTCGTTCGGTATTCAAGGGTCGCAGTCCAAATACGCGGTCCAAGACAACATGGTGGTCTCAACGCTCAAGCTTGACCGTGTGCTGGACTTTGACAGGTCGAACTTGACGTTGACGGTGCAGGCTGGCGCGAATTTGGAAGCTGTCCGCGCTGAAGTGGACAAGGAGAAGCGTTATTTGTGGATGAAATCTCCCGGCACGGTCGGCGGCGTTGTGGCAGCGCGTTCGAGCGTGGTCCCGGCCATCCGGGACCTGCTATTGGAAATGCGCGTGTTGTTGCCCACCGGGGAAGTGGTGAAGCTCGGCGCTAAAACGATGAAGAACGTGGCCGGTTATGACGCCGGAAAACTTTTGATCGGATCGTGGGGGACATTAGGAATTATTCTCGATGTGACCTTCCGCCTGTTCCCGTACCCGGCCGCCCAGGTCAAAGAGGACGAACATCCACGGCCATTTGTTTTCCGCGACATCCATAAAAAAATTAAGAAGGCGTTCGACCCCGCCGGCTTGCTTTCGCCGCGCATGACGGTGTTGACCGAAAAAGAACTCGAAGCCAACCCGCAAGGCCCCAAACGCACAGACCAGTCCTCGGTCGACGAGAGGAAGTTCAAGTCATTGGAGGAAAAATTTTGGATGTAAAAAAGGATAGCCCGCTCTCGCTGCTAAAGAAGTTCGAAGACGCGGCCGCCGCATGCAACCGCTGCGGTTTCTGTACGTCCTATTGCCCGACGTACAACGCGACCGGGAACGAGGCGCACAGCCCCCGCGGCCGCAATCAGATTTTTCGTGGATTGATTGAAGGGAAAGTGGGTCTGACGGCGGAGACCAAGGAAAGCATCGACACGTGTTTGTTGTGCGGCGAATGCACGTCGGTTTGTTTCTCCGAGGTGCCCACCGCGCGGCTCATGATGGAGGCGCGCAATTATCTGAACCAGGCCCAGGGCATTCCCTGGTTTTTGAAATTTTTCCTCGATAAAATTTTGCCGGAACCAAAGCGGTTTCAAATGGCCTTGCATCTGGCGTTCCTCGGAAAAAATCTTGGCATCGCGGCGATGCTGAAAAAATCGGGACTTTTGAAAAAAATATCCCCGGTCCTGGAGTCCGCCGACGCGCTGTTGCCCAGCGTGCCAAGGAAGTTTCTGGCCGAATATCCGATCGCAAAAAAGCGGCTCGAGACGACGTTGAACGCGGCGGACCACGCCAAAGCGCTCAAGCAAGAGAAGTCCGCGCCCGCTTCGAAATCGATTCTTCGTCCCAAGGTTGCCTATATGCCGGCCTGCGGCAGCCAATATTTGCGGCCCGATATCGGGCTCGCAACACTGAAGTTGTTTGAGCGCATGAAAATCGACCTGGTGGTCCCGGACGTGTTGTGCTGCGGGCTTCCGGCCGCGAGCTATGGCGTGATGGACCGGGTGCGCGCAATGGCAAAAGAGAACATCGTGCGGCTTGAGCGCGGCCATTACGAAACGATTCTGCTCGATGATTCGTCCTGCGCGGCCCATTTGAAAGACCTGCCGGACGCGTTTAAAGACGATCCGGCCATGCTTAAGCGCGCGCATGAAATCGCGCAAAAGGTCCGCGATTTGTCTTCGGTTTTTTTGCAACGGGGCCTCAAGGAACATCTGCGCCTGGTCCCATGGGGCGGCGGCCCGGTGGCTTACCACGATCCCTGCAAGGCGCAATACGCGCAGCGGACCACCAACCCGCCGCGCGAATTATTGGCGTCCGTTCCGCGCCTAAATCTGGTCCCCGTCACCGACGCGGACCAATGCTGCGGCGGCGCCGGCACGTACAGTTTTGTCCATCCTGATTTTTCGCAGAAGGTGCTCGCCGCAAAAATAAAAAACATCGTCGCTTCGGGTTGCGCGATCGTGATAACGTCAAGCGCATCATGCCAGGTCCAACTGGCATCGGGATTGCGCGCCGCCGGATCAAAAATCGAAGCGCTGCATTTGTCAGAATTTCTTTTAAGGGCTCTGGAGAACAGGAGGTAGCAGATGAAATGGCTTGTCCGGATCATTTTGTTGGTCGTTCTTGTTGGTGCCGGCGCGTATCAATTCTATTTGTGGCAACGTCCTCTGGCGCCCCGTCTGGTTTCCAACGACAACGACACGCGCAGTATGGCGCTGCCGGAACTTATGAAGCTGGATCCGGCGAAACGGACGGTCATTGTTACGGACCTGCTCCAGTACCAAAATGATCCCGATAAAAATGTGCGGCGAAACGCGCTCTACGCGCTGCGGCAAATTGGCCAAGCCAACTCCGATGTATTGGCTTTTTGCATCAAAGCGTTGAACGACCCGGATCCGTCCGTCGGTGCGGAAGCGACCGTGTCGCTTTCCCGTTACGCCGCTTCCTCCATTCCTTTTTTGATCAACGAACTTGGCCGCCCCGATGGAAAAGTGTTGGACGGCGTTATACACGCGCTGGCCGGATTGAAAGAGAAATCCGTCCCGCCGTTGTCGGTGTTTTTAAAAGATCCGGCATTAAAAGGCCATGCCAACGGCCTGCGGGTGTTGCAAGACATCGGCGCGCCGGCGAAGGGTGCGGAACCGGTGTTAAAAGGTTTGCTCGCGTCTTCCGATCCAGATTTGCGGTTGGGTGCCGCTGAAGTGTTGCAGGGTTTGGATCTGCTTCCCAAAAACGCTGTTCCCCGCTTATCGAAGGACTTGCTGGCGGCCAAGGACGGATATAAAAATGATCGCGCGCCGCGACCGCGGCTGGCGAAGGTCCTTGAAAAAGCCGACCCGCGGCGCCGGACGTTGGTGGATTTAAAATTTGATTTGAAACAGAAAAATCCCGTGGTCCGTTACCGCGCGGCGTACGTCATTTCCGAAATGAACCCGCCGAACATCGGTGCGATGGAAATGCTGGTGGACGCTTTGAATGATCCGGATGTGACGGTGGCCGCGCGCGCGATGGCGGCCCTTTCGCGCATGGGGCTCGAGCACACGGAGCGTTTAAAGAAAGTGGCCGAACCGCGCATGCGCAATGCGGTCCGGCGCGCGCGCGCAGCGCAAATCGAAGGCTTCGACGACGTGGTGAAGTTACCTTAAGAGTTCGAGGGCAAGGCGGACGTCAGGGTCCGTTTCGGAGGGGATTTCTTTTTTGACGCGCGCCACGACCCCGGCGCGTTTGGGTTTGAGAATTTCGGGTAAATTATCAATGACGGCCACGGCCGTCAAACGCACATTGGGGTTCTCGTCGTTCAGTGCTTTCTCTACCAGCGCGAGGGATTTTACGGTTGCCGACTGCGTCATTCCCGCCAGCGCCAGGGCCCGGTCCCTCGGTTCACTGCTCTCAAGCGCACGCTGCAGCACCGGCAGTCCCGCATCTCCCATCCGCGCCAACGCCACCGCCGCCGATTCGCGCACGCGCGTGTTTTCATGGCGCAACAACGGTTCGAGCAGCTTTGCATCGTCCCCGTTCGCGATTTGGCCCAGTCCGATCGCGACCGTGTTCACCGTCGCGGCCCGCGAACTGGTGAGCAATTCCGCCAGCATCCGGCGGGCCTGGGGTTCGAGTTCTTCCAGTTGGGCCAATTGGTCCTTTACGTTTTTCATGTTCATTTTCTTCTCTCTTGCCGCGATCGTTAAAAATATTTTTCCGGCCTTTTCTCCAAGCGGCGAAGTCAGGTCTTCCGGCGCGTTTTCCAGCATTTCCGCGCGGTCGTCCGCGCTCATATCAACGATGGTCGCCGCGAGGCCCAGGGCCTCTCCGACCCGCATTTTCGCAATGAGTCCGAGCGCTTCCTGTTTGTTCTTTTTCGACGGCCGTTCCAAATTGTTAAGGACTGTTATCAACGCGGCCCGCGGTCCCGGCTCGGCCCCGGCGTCCTTGTTTAGAAGCGCGGCCATCGCGCGCAATGCGTTCAACCGCAGTTCGTCGGATGCGGGCCCGTTCACGAACTCCATCAATGCCGGCGCCGCCGTGCGCGGACGCGCCATGCGCAGGAAGTTGAGCATGACGGCTTTCTTTTGAGGTGTTGCCGGACCCTTCAAGCTTTTTACCAAGGCCTTTGCGGTCGTGTCGCCATGGGCCGGCATGGCCACGCTGAGATAAATCAATTGGTCGACGGCCGAAGGGTCCAGCACGTCCGCCATCAAGACCGCTTTTTCCGGCGGTAACACGAGCAACTCGTGCATGGCGCGGCGCGGCGTCACTTTGTCGAGCGAAAAGGCGGAGGCGATGTCGATCAGGTCGGCCACCTCATCCAGCGGTGGTTTCCCGGCCGATTGCTCGATTTGTTCGCCGAGGTCCACCATTTCGCGTTCCACGGCTTCTTCGCGGGGGAGTTCGGGCCATTCAGGCGGAGTCAAACCCAGATTTTCAACGAGCGTGGTGCCGCGCATCTGAAAAAGTCCCCAGGGGGTCCGCATGCGGCGCAGCCGTTCGCCGTTGGTCTCGGCCGAGCCATGGCATTGCAACTGGTTGCCGACACCGTCGATGATTTGCACGGAATAAGCCGGTTCATCCCGGAAAAAATTGTTGGTGCCGAAATCACACAGCTTCATTTTGTTGCGTTCGCCCTTGATGTAGGAGAAAGACAAACTGCCGATCGACGCCGTCCCGGACCCCCATTCGGTCTGCATCTCGTTGTCGTTGCCGAACACGATGGAAGACCCGACCCCGTGGTCCCATCCGTAGGAAGGGCCCACGCCCCAGTTTAAGATCCGGTTGTTGTTTCCAAACACGTCCATGTGTCCGAACGCGCTGTGGACGCCAGAACCCATGTCGTACCGGCGCGCTTGCAGCGTGTTGCCGTCGCCGCGCAAACGGAACGCCCCAAACCCATGCCAATATCCGACGCCTTGAGAGAAATAACTGCCTTTGACCGAAATCCTGTTCCCTTTCACCACCGCGATGCCCACGCCGCCGCCCGCGTACGCGCGCGGACCGAACCCCACGCCCTGGCACAAGCTGACCGATCCGAGCGGTTCGCGCGGGTCGGGTTGGACCAGCCCGCCTTTAATGTCGGCATCGTCTCCTTCATGAAGGAAAATGCCCACGCCGCGCGTCCAGGCCGAACCTTGGCCGCTCCGTGTCGCGACATACGTCGAGCCTTTGGACGATTTTGCAGATAGGATGCCGACGCCAAAAATTCCCATTCCCTGCACCGACCGCTGGGCGGAAAGATGCGCGGTCCCGTTCACAACCAGCGCGCCAATGCCGCCCATCCCGAATCCTTGTGAAAACGGACCGGTCTTCATGATCTTGGTCCCTTCACCATTCGGCAGTACCATGACCCCAATGCCGAAGATGCCCGCGCCGGCATTCCCGTGCAAAAAGTTTTCTCCATCAACTTGCACGTTCGCGCCGTAATCGATGACGATTCGGATTTGTTTCTCGCGCGCCGTTGCGACCGGCGCTTTGTAAATGTTGTTTCCGCCAAGGTCGATCAGAACGGCCACGTCCTTCAGGTCCGCTTTATCGTAAACATCGTCCCCGCGGCCGCCGATGAGAATGTCGCCATTGACGGTTTTCCAACGGACCTGTTTTTTAACATCGGCGGATTTCGGCAGCATCTTCAGCGCTTTGTCGACGCCGGCAAAGACCCTTGCTCCGGCTTCGGCCAGGTCCTGTTGGGAAAACGGTTTCATCGCTTCGTATTTCTGTTTGGTCCGTCGCGCGGAGATTTCTTGGCGCACCGCGCCGGTTTGCGGGTCCGGCCATTCGTTAAGGCCCAGCAATCCTTCCCGGGCGGAGGCGGGCAGTGAATCCACGGCGCGGTCCAAAAATGGCTGGGCTTCCTTGATCGCGGAGACCAAAACAGTGATGGCGGGTTTCAATTGCGCCGGCAACGGTGTGCCGAGAACAAGCGGGGCGGCAGAGGATTCGGTGGGAGTGATGCCCATAACATGAAAGGCCGTGTCCAGCAACCCGCTCACGTCGGAAGTTTCTTCAATTCGATCGGCCCATTCACCCGCCATGGCAGGAATGTCGAGCGGTTTCGCGAAGAAATTTTCAACGGCCGGAATTGTGAAGGGGAGCTCCCATCCCGCTGAAAGTTTGAAATCTTTTTCGTTCATCCGGAGCGTTTCGAACTGCGATCGGATTTTGGCGATGGTCTGTTGTGAGGGGGACAGAACATCACTATCAGAAAGATAGTTGGGTTTTTGTTCCGGCACATCGGCCCAGCCAAGGGTGCTTAGCAGGAATAAAATCAACGCGGATCCGAGACGGAAGGGAATTCGCATAAAGCGAAGTATAATGGAATTATGCCGGATTCACCCCCTAAGAATATAAACACGATCCTCCTTATCGAAGACAATGCCGAGTTGATCAACCAGATCACCGCCACCATGCAGGAGGCGGACTACCGGGTTATCGTTGCCGCTTCTTCGACTGAGGCTTTTGCAATCATTTTTAAGTCTCCGCCCGATGTGGTGATCCTTGATATCAACCTTCCCGATCTGGACGGTTTCCACATCGCCCGTGAGTTGAAACGCAACATGATGTTCCGCCACGTTCCACTGATCGTTTTGTCCAACCGCATCGATTTCCTCGACAAAATGCGCAGTCTCGATGTGATCATGGACGAATATCTGGTCAAACCCATCGACGCGAAGGACCTGCTATTGCGCACGCAGCTGGTGGTGCAACGTTCGCAGGTGAACCTGGACGCGAACCCGCTTACGCACCTCCCCGGCAACATGGCCATCATGAAAGCGTTGCAAACGCGTATCTCCGCCAACCGCCCGTACGGTGTCGGGTACGCTGACCTGAACAATTTCAAAGCGTTCAACGATAAATACGGATTTTCGAACGGAGATGAAGTGATCCGCTACGCGGCCAAGACCATTGTCGACATCGTCGAGAAAATGTCGCCGCAAGAACATTTTGTGGGGCATATCGGCGGCGATGACTTTGTTTTCATCTGCGGTTACGATAATGCGTCGGAGATTTGCCAGCGGATTACCGAGGAATTCGATAAAGGCGCCCTGGGGTTTTACAACGAAGAAGACAAGAAAAAAGGTTTTGTGGTGGTCGAAGACCGCCGCGGCGTGGTGTCCCAGATACCATTGATTTCCATGGCGATCGGCATGGCCTCCGACGAGGGTGGGAAGTTTAAGAATTTGGGGCAGATCAACCATTCGCTGACCCAGCTCAAAAAATACGCGAAGTCTTTTCATGGCAGCGCTTTTGTACGGGACCGTCGAAATTTGACCGCCCAACTCGCGGAATTTACCTGGGGCCCGGGCTCTTCGGCAGGCTCCGGCAAGGTGCTTGAAGACATCACGAGCGCGATCGGCGCGTTTTTGCCGGGGCAACTGCTGGACGTCATTAAAGACGAAGCCATCACCGTTCTTTTCCAACCCATCATCGATATGAAAACCGACGAAGTAATGGGCCATGAAAGTCTGGTGCGCGGTCCCGCCGGAACGCCACTGGAATTTCCGGACGCGCTTTTTCAGACCGCCCGCACGTCCAACCAAGTGCTGAACTTGGACCGTGTTTGCTTAAAAAAGATCGTTGACGCCTCTTCCAAACTGCACAAAGGCCTAAAGCTTTTCATTAATGTGTTCCCGGAGACATTCCTCGACCGCGAAAAAGTAAGCCAGAACATGTTCAACATGCTTGGTAAATTGCCGGTGGAGGTCGTGCTGGAGTTGACGGGGGCCCATCGTTCCAACGAACCTTTGGAATTGTTCGCGGAGTTGGCCCAATTCAAAGACAAAGGGTTCAAAATCTGCATTGATGCGGCCACGGCCATGCTCGATCAAGGTTCCCGGTTGTTGTCGGAGCTTCGTCCGCATTTCATCAAGCTCAACATGATGGGCTACCAAGACATGATCAACGACTATCAAAAGCAGACCGTATTTCTTAAGACGGTCGGCCTCGCCCGCCAAACGGGCGCGGAAGTCATTTGCACGAAACTTGAGTCCAGGTCGGACAGTTACCTGGCATTAAAAGCGGGCGTTTATTTGGGGCAGGGGTTTCTGTTTGCGCGTCCCACTCAAACGCCCGGCGCTATCGAAAGAAAAAGGAAATAATCATGAAGCCGCTTTACCGATTCTCCGACGACAAAGGGTCTTTTCGCGTGGAGTCGGCCGACCGCCAGGGGCCGCTTTATTTCCCGCTTGTTAACGAGCAGGGGCTTATGTCCGCGATCACGCCGGACTTGGGCGGCGACATCAAAGTTGACCAGCATTCCTTTTTAACGCTTCCGGTCTCATACGAAGATTTGCATTTGAGCCGCGCCACGCGAAATTTCTGGCTTACGTTCAAAGGCAAATTTGCGAATGTTCCCTGGTCGGTGGTGGGCCGTTCGACGTGGCAGCGCGCCAACGGTATCGGCGAAACCTCCGCGATGGAAGCAGGGTTGTTATGGCAACGCGTGACGCGCACCAACCGGCACGCCGGACTTCAGGCCAGCGTTTTAAGTTTTGTGCCATCGCGGGAGCTCACCGCCGAAGTCATGCATGTTGAAATCAAAAATACCGGCAGAAAAACCGTTGTCTTCACGGCCACCTCCGCTGTCCCGCTCTACGGCCGTTCCGCTGATAACCTGCGCGACCATCGCCACGTCACCTCGCTTTTGCACCGCCTTTCCATTGAAAAATACGGGCTGCGCCTCTGCCCCACCATGACGTTCAACGAACGCGGACATCTCATCAACAACACCTCCTATTATGTGGTCGGCGCCGACGGCCAGGGCCGCGCGCCGGCCGGCGTTTTCCCGACGGTCGCCGCGTTCGTGGGCGAGAGCGGTGATTTGGAGCGTCCGGAGGCGTTGGTCAAAAATCTTAAACCATCCACCAAGATCGCATCGACCGACCATGGCAAAGAGGCCATCGGCGCGTTGCAATTTCGTCCCGTGACGCTCAGGTCCGGTCAGACGGCTTCGTTCACGCTGTTGCTGGGCGTTGAGCGCGGTTCCTGGGAAAAAGGCCCGCGTCCGCCCCGGCCCTCCGAAGTAAAAGGGTGGTTCGAAGAAACGAAAAAGTTTTGGGAGGGAAAACTTTCCACGATCCGATTTAAGACCGGTGACGCCGAATTCGACGGCTGGGTGCGCTGGGTGCAGGTCCAGCCGATTTTGCGGAAGTTGTTCGGTTGTTCGTTCCTGCCCGATTTCGATTACGGCCGCGGTGGCCGCGGTTGGCGCGACCTCTGGCAAGACTGCCTGGCGCTCCTGCTACAGGACCCGGATGAAGTGCGCGGCGACATCGTCCACAATTTCGGGGGCGTGCGCGCGGACGGTTCGAACGCCACCATCATCGGCCGTCAGAAAGTCCACGGAAAATGGCTGCCGGAATTCATCGCGGACCGCAACAACATCACGCGCACCTGGATGGACCACGGCGCCTGGCCGTTTCTCACCACCTTGCTTTACATTCACCAGACCGGCGACACCAAGGTCCTGCTCGAACAGGCACCCTATTTCCGCGACGCGTTGACGCACCGCGGGAAAAAAGTGGACCCGTCGTGGTCCGCGTCGGGCCGGCCCGACGGCGGCCAGGGGACGGTGCTTGAACATATTCTCATCCAAACCGTGGTCCAGTTCTTCAACGTCGGTGAACACAACATTATCCGCCTCGAAGACGCCGATTGGAACGACGGCCTCGACATGGCGCACGAGCGCGGCGAGAGCGTGGCGTTCACGAATCTTTACGGCGGCAATCTCGGCGCGCTGGCGGACTTGCTGGAGTCGCTGGCGTCCGCGGAGGGTTGGAAAGAGGTGTCCGTGGCGAAAGAATTGGTCCTGCTTTTGGACCGTCTGGATTCAAATGTCAATTACGACAGCGCCGCCGACAAACGCAAACGCCTTGCTTCCTATTTTGAACAGGCCGCCCGCGGCCTCTCCGGAAAAAAGACCGCGGTCTCTATTCCCAGATTGGTCACCGATTTGCGTGCGAAGGCCGCATGGATCAAGCAGATGATCAACAAGCAGGAGTGGATCGAAGAAAACGGCCAGGGTTGGTTCAACGGCTATTACGACAACAACGGCCGCCGCGTCGAAGGAAAAGCCTCCGACGGCCGCGTGCGCGTGACATTGTCGGGCCAGGTTTACCCGATCATGGCCGGCGTCGCTGACGAGAAACGCGTTCGCTCGGTGGTGCGCGCGGTCGACAAATATTTGTGGGACAAGGAGTTGGGCGGCGTTCGGCTCAACACGGATTTTGGCGGGGTCCAGCCCCAGCTTGGGCGCGCGTTCTCGTTTGCGTTCGGCGAAAAAGAAAATGGCGCCGTGTTCAGCCACATGGCGGTCATGTACGCGAACGCGCTTTACCAGCGCGGGTTCGCCGGGGAAGGCCACCGCGTTTTGCATTCCCTTTTCAACATGGCGAAAAAAAGTGACCGCAGTAGAATTTTCCCCGGACTTCCTGAATACTTCAACAACGAAGGCCGGGGCCGTTATATGTACCTGACCGGCTCGGCCAGCTGGTACGTGTTGACGTTGTTGACTCAAGCCTTCGGTGTTCGCGGTCTTAACGGTGATTTGCTGATCGCGCCCAAGCTGGTCCCGGAACAGTTCGACAAACAGGGCCAGGCGAAGGTCGCGGTCCGGTTCGCGGGAGCGGAGGTGACGGTGACGTACCGGAACCCGCGGCGCGTGGCGAACGAAAAAGCCAAGATCAAAAATGTGAGCGGTTCCGACGGTCCGGTGGCTTTTGACCGGTTGTCCGACCGGGAGGTCGTGATCAAACGTGAAGACATCTCGAAACAAAAAAAATGGGACATCCAAGTCGATCTGGGGTAACGCATGATTGCGCCCGCTTTCCCGCGCTGGTTCCGCCGCTTCTTTAAAAACGAGCAGCATTCGGAGACCCTCGATTTTTTCCGCGGCGTCCCGTTGTTTCACTCCCTTTCTTCCCGCCAACTTGCCCGCGTGATGCTCGCCATGCAGCCCCGCTTCTACCGTACCGGAGAGATGTTGTTTGAAGAAGGCCATGTCGGCAAAGCTGTCTTTATTATGAAAAGCGGCAAAGTCGAACTTTCCCGCAACGCCAATGGTCAACAGCGCACGCTCGGTATCTTGGGCCCCGGCCAAATGTTTGGAGAAATGGCGCTGCTCGAACAAATGAAACGAACTGCCAGCGCAACCGTGGTCGAAGACGGAGACGTGTTCCTGCTTTACACGGCCACGCTCGACGCGTTGATCCGCGAACATCCGGAGATTGGCGTCAAACTCTTGCGGAACATGGCGGTCATGCTGTCGGCGTTGTTACGCCGGACCAACCAGGAATTGGACCGTCGGATCAAGGAAGAGGCCGCCGGTTGAAGCCGGTCCCGTTCTGGCGCTCGGTCTTCTCGCTGCTCGCGTTGGCTTTTGCGCTGACCTTCATTTTCCATGTCTGGGCCGTGGTCGTGCCGTTCGTGTTGGGGATCGCCGGCGCCTACTTGATCCAACCCCTGGTAGACCGTTTCGTCTCAATGGGCCTGCGTCGTGACCGTACCGTCCTCGTCTTGTACATGCTGATTCTGTTGACCGTTGTGACGCTCGGCATCGTCTTTATTCCAAGGATGATTTCAGAAGCCAACGCATCGCTGCAATCTTTGCCGGCATATGCTGAAAAATTTAACGCGCTCAACGACGGTTTGAGCGACTCTGTCAACAAATGGCTGGCCCGCTTCAAAGGACCCTCGGCCAAAACCGTGACACTGCCTTTCCGCGCGGACGCGTTGGTTGAGCGGTTCGTGACATCTATTCCTGAAAATATTTCGAGCCTGGCCCATTTCGGTATGTGGATCCTGATCGTGCCGTTCGTCTGTTATTTCTCACTGGCCAATGGAAAAGACTGGGTCAAAAGCATCTTTGATTTGACGCCGAGCGAATACGTCGAAAACCTGCTTGGGCTGATTTCAGAGATCAACGCGTCCCTGGGCGGTTACATCCGCGGACAATTGCTCGACGGACTGTGCGTGGGAACATTGACCATGGCCGGCCTCTGGTTGCTGGGCTTTGATCAGTCGATTTTGATCGGCGTTCTGGTCGGGTTTCTCAACCCGGTGCCGTTTTTGGCCCCGTTGGTCGGAGGTTCGCTTACGCTTTTGATGGGATATTTCCAGGGCATGGCGCCGTCGGCATTGTTCGGAATTTTTTGCCTGTTTGTGCTTGTGCGTTTGTGCGACGATTTTATTTTCACGCCATTCATTGTTGGCCAAAGTGTGCGGCTTCACCCGGTGGCCATGTTGTTTGCTATCTTGGCTGGCGTTGAAGTCGGCGGTTTGTTGGGGCTTGTGTTCGCGGTGCCGGCGGCGGCGATATTAAAAGTGATTTTCTCGGTAGTTTTAAGCGGGCGGCGCGACAACGTGTTGCTCGGTTCTTCTCACATCGTTTAATTCAGGAGGGTTTCCATGGAAAAAGTACCTTTGCTTCTTTTGGCCTTGGCCGCGGGTTACGCGGTGCTGGTGATTTCCAATAAACAAGAGCGTCCGCTGGACGTTCTTGGCCGCGTCATCGGCGGTCTCGTTCTTCTGGGCGCTGTTGCCGGACTCGTTTGCGCGGGCATCTGCGCTATGAAATGCGCCAAGATGAGCTGCGACACGGGCATGATGAAAAGCGGCTGCCCAATGACGTCCTCGGAAAATCCCGCGCCTTCCAAATAATGCGCCGGTTTTTATTGGCGGCTGTTGCGCTCTTAAGTGCAACCGCGCTGCGCGCCGAATGGGCCAAAGACGGTCTCTGGAACGACGGCCGCGCCGAAGTGGCGGTCTATGATTCCGAGCGCGTGGTGGACGGAAAAGTGCGCAAGTTCCGCGAGCACTTGATCACCATGAAAGAAACCGACGGGCCCAAAAAAACGCGCGGTTTCCGGTTCCATCAGGCCCAGACAATTGAACTCGAAAATTACTCCCGCCATTATCTGACCGAAATTTCCGCCGATGGCGATACCGCGCGCAAGACGCTTAAGATTGTGGACGCGGTCCAGGATTGGAACGGTAACTCCGTCCTTACATATAAAGAGGGCGATGCCGGGGTGGAAAAGGACGATTATTTTGACGCGCAGATTCCTTTGGCGTTCCGGTCGCTTCCGTTTAAGGACGGGGTTGAGAAGTCGGCCCGCATCTGGGAGATAACGGCGGCATCGGGACCGGTCGTTACCAAAGCGCTTATTTCGATTTCCGCGGGGGAAACCGTTCGCGGCCGCAATTCATTGCCATGCTGGCTGGTCACCGTGACAAAGGGCGATAGGGCCGACAAATATTGGTTTGAAAAGAAATCCCCAAATATTTTGGTCAAAATGGAAACCGCCGACGGACGCAAACGTTTGCTATACGGCAGGGCCCGCTGGACCTTTTGGGACCGCCGGATCCCGCGACCGAATATATTGAAATGACGTACCTAGTACCTGGTTCCTGGTAAAGGCTGTTCTACTAGGTACCGGGTACTAGGTACTTTCAGGAGAATTAAATGGATCCAATTACAGTCACTAACATTGAAGAGACCCGCAAAAAAGTGGAAGCGGCGTTGGACCGCGTGCGCCCGGCGCTGCAGGCCGACGGCGGCGATGCGGAGATCGTGGACATTTCACCCCAAGGGGTTGTCACGCTTCAACTCATGGGCGCTTGCGGCGGCTGCGCGATGTCGACCATGACGCTCAAACAGGGCATCGAACGCGTTGTGCTCATGGAGGTCCCTGAGATCACTGCCGTCGAAGCCATGTCGATGGAATAATGCCCACCGTTTTAGAAGTACGCCAAGCCCTCTCCAAAGTCGAGGAACCCGAGCTTCACAAGGACATCGTGTCGCTCAACATGGTCAAAAACATCGATATCAACAACGGCGATGTTGCCTTGACCATCGAACTCACTACCCCCGCCTGCCCATTAAAAGATGAGCTCAAAGCCCGCGTTGAGAAGGCCGTTCAATCTCTGCCGGGCGTCAAGAAAATCACTGTGGAATTCACGGCGCGTGTGCTGCAGGCCAGACCCGTCCAAGCCAAGGCCCCTATCGAAGGCGTCAAACACATCGTGGCCGTTTATGCCTGCAAAGGCGGGGTTGGCAAGTCCACGGTTGCGAGCAATCTTTCCACGGCTTTGGCCCTTCGCGGCGCGAAAGTGGGCTTGCTTGATGCCGATATTCATGGTCCTAATGTCCCTTTAATGATGGGCACATCCGGCCGGGCCGAAGTGTCGGGCGACAACAAGATCACGCCGATCATCGGTCATGGCGTCAAAACCATGTCGTTGTCCTATGTCATGGACACCGACTCCCCCAAAATTTGGCGCGGCCCCATGATCCATGGCGCCGTGCAGCAGTTGCTCCGCGACACGGCTTGGGGGGAACTTGACTACCTTATTATTGACCTGCCTCCGGGCACAGGCGATGCGCAGCTCACAATTGTCCAGTCCGTCCCATTGTCGGGTGTGGTGATTGTGACCACACCGCAGGCGGTCTCTTTATTGGACGGCCAAAAAGGAATTGGGATGTTCCAAAAACTCCATGTGCCGATGCTGGGCCTCATCGAGAACATGTCCGGCTTTGAATGCCCGCATTGCCATACCGTAACCGATATCTTTTCAAGGGGCGGGGGAAAGGCCGAGGCGGAACGCCTCAGCATTCCGTTTTTGGGGGCGGTCCCGATCGACCCGCGGATCATGACCGGCGGCGACACCGGCACCCCGATTGTTGTTTCCCATGACAAATCTTCGACAGCTCAATTACTCCTAAAAATCGCCGACCGGGTCGCAGGAAACATCAGCATAAATCAATACGAAACCGCGAATATCTAAATACATCTTGATGGCCCCCAGGAGTCATGGTAGTTTTGGTTCAATGTGATTTTTTAATACGTTTATTCAAGCCTGCCCGCCACAAGCCCGGTACCATTGGGTAGTGAGTTTCGGCAGGCGGGGAGGCCCACCCGATGAAGTACGCATTCGCTCTAATGACCCTGGCTTTTTTGGCCGGTTGCGGAGGCAGTAAGTCTTACGTGAAGAAAGGGGAGATTGAAAGGACCCTCGACCAGGAAGCGGTGAAAAAGAACACGCTTGAAGCCATCGGTATCGGCGCCGCTGACCAGACCCTCAACAACACCACCCAGAAACGCGCCACCTCGCGCAACGCCGCCATCGTGGCCGCCCAGTACGAAATGCTTTCCATGATCAAAGGTGTCGAACTCGAAGGAGGTATTCGGGTCGAGCGCGCCATGGAAACCGATTCCGTTCTCCAGACCAAGATTGATGCGGCGATTAAAGGAGCCGAAATCGTCAAATCCGAATGGACCAACGACGATGGTTGCCTGGTCACGATCCGCTTGGACAAGAAGCGCCTCCAAGAGCAGATGGGCGTCAAATTTAAATGACGCATGATGCATGTCGCATGAAGCATGGTTAACGGCGCAATGAAAGTCAGATCCTTTTTATCATGCGTCATGCTGCATGCGACATGCGTCGCTTTTTTGGTCGGCTGCGCCGGCTCAAAGTCCCGTCTCAAGGTCGGTAAGACCGTCGAAGGCGAGGTGGTGGAGGCGGAGGGGTTTGCTCCCAACGATCCCCAAGACATCATCAACACCAAACGCGGTTCGCTCATCGACGCCCAGCGCAATGCCATAGAAAAAGCGGTGGGCGTTTTTGTGTCCGCGCGCACCATGGTTGAAAAGGCCATCGCGATCGAAAACAATATTCTCGCTCGCACCGACGGCTACCTGAAAAAGTACGACATCCTTAGCGAAGGCGTGGTGGAGAACAACCTATACCGCACGCGCATCCGCGCATTGGTCGCTCTCAAAGATTTGGAACAGGACTTAAGAGACATGTCGCTGCTCAAGACCAACGAACTCAAGCGTCCGCGGGTGGCGCTCGACATCACCGAACAGGTGAACAAGGCCGCCGTTGATGAAGAGGCGGCCGAGACGGCGATGCAGAGCGCTCTCATGGAACAAGGTTTTGTGATCATTCAAGGAGACCGCCTTAAGGAGGCGGACCTCGTTATTAAAGGAAAAGCGTCGTCGTTTCCGTTTCAGGCGGAGGGCCTCGGCGGTTTTGTTTCGTACCGTGCCCGTCTGGCGGTCCAGGCAGTCCGCCCTGGCACTCAGGATGTGGTCTCGTCGATGAACCGCGAAGCCAGCGGGCTCGGCGGCAATGCCGACTTGGCGGCGCTCAAGTCGCTTGAAACGGTGGGCGAACTCACCGGCAAGGAATTTGGCGCGCAACTGACCGACGTGTGGTCCAAAGGGAAAAATTTGCTCGTGTTCGTGGAAGGCGTCAAATCGTTTTCGGACGTGGAACGCGTGCGCAAACATTTGATATCGCAGCCCGGCGTAAAGGACATGAGCCTACGGCTCTACGATGAAGGCATGGCCCAATTTGAAGTGCTGCTTGGTTCGGTTTCATCCACGGAGCTGGCGGCGTCGCTGGAACAAAGCAAAACGCTGAAGCTCAAAGTCCTCGAAAGCAAACCGCAAACTCTTCGTCTCGGCCTGGAGTAATGATTGAACATCGCCCGGATTCCCGCGCTGGCGGGAATGACCATTGGATTATTGGTTGTTGCTTGCAAACCGCCCGCGCCGCCCAAACCCGCGCTTGTCCAAACTCTGGCCGTGTTGCCGTTTGATTCCGAAGCCAATAACATCAACGCGCCGGACATCATGCAACGCCTCGTTTACGAAGCGCTCACCGGCTCGGCTTATCAACCGATGGACATTGATGTCGTCAACAAAAAGCTCGCCGAGGCCGGGATTGTTGATGGTGGAATGCTGGCGGCCGTTGACCCGGTCAAGCTCGGCAAAGATTTGAATGTGCAGGCGCTTATGTACGGCAACGTGGCCAGTTTTGGATACACCAATATTGGTTTCTATTCGCAACGGAAGGTAGTGCTGGAGTTGAAGTTGGTGGACGTCGCGACGGGGGATTTGCTCTGGGAAAACACCGGCAACGGTGTCACGCGGAACGTGGCGTTTGACAAGGACCAGGCCTCAAAAAATCTCGTGCAAGGCCTGGCTGATCAGCTCATCGACAAGGCTTCGAAGAACCCTTTGGCTCCGGAATCTCGCCTTGCTACACTTCAAGCGCTCCGCACGCTGCCGGGCTACGCTTTTACCAGCTTTGAATCAGATGAAAAATCCATAAACCGGGTCCGCAATGCCACCGGCGATTTAATTAAAGGTTTCAACAAAAAATAGGGGAGGCTTCAATGCAAAAATCAAAATTTTTATCGGCCCTTTTGGGTGGAATGGTGTTTCTGTCCGCTTGCGCGCCCGGGACGAAGATCAAACAGAAAGACGCGACCACCATCGATGTTACCGAGAAAGTAACGTCGAAATACACGGGCCCCAAGCGCCGTATTGGTGTTGTTGCGTTTCAGAACAAGGCCCCGTACGCGCAAGGCCGCATTGGCGAGACGGCCACGGACATTTTGATCACCGAACTCACCAAGTCTGGGAAATTCATCGTGGTGGAGCGCGATAAGATGGACAAGTTGCTGGACGAACAAAAGCTCGGCCAGACCGGCGCCATCAACCCCGCCACCGCGGCCAAAGTCGGCAAGATCCTGGGTCTTAACGCGATTGTGACCGGCAGCGTGTCGCAATTCGGCGTGAAGAAAGAAGGCAAGGATTTCATCATCTCCGAAAGCAAACAACAGATCGTTGAGTGCACGGTCGACATCCGCGTGGTCGATGCCGAAACCGGCCAGGTGCTTTTGGCGGATTCGGGGAAAGGCGTCGTCCGCAAAGCCTCCGGAAAATTCTTGGGCATGGGCAACCAGTCCAAATACGACGAGACGCTTGAAGGCGAGGCGCTGCGCGCGGCCATCGTGAAATTCACCGACAACATTATTTCGCAGGTAAACAAGAAACCCTGGAGCTGCCGCGTCGCCCAGGTTTCGAACGGCAAAGTGTATTTGAACGCGGGGCTTGAGGCAGGCATTGAGGTCGGACAGAAACTCAAAGTGTTCTCGCAGGGCGCCGAGATCATCGATCCGACGACGGGTCTTGTGCTCGGTCAGGAAGAAGAGGAACTCGGCACGTTGAAAGTGGCATCGTACCTGGGTGACAACGGTTCGATCGCCAATGTCGTGTCCGGGTCCTTGCCGAAAGCCAAAGATTTGGTCCGCTTGGCAGAATAAATGGACGTCGTTCTCGTCCACGGTTACAACGTCACTTCCACAAAAACGTACGGCGTTTTGCCGCAGCGGCTCAAGGCGGCCGGCCATAACGTCAAAGACGTTTACATCAGCAAGTACGTCACGCTCGACGACGACATAACTCTGCACGACATCGTTCAGGCCTTCAACGCGGCGCTGCTGGATACGTTTGGCGGCGCCCTCGACAAACCCTTCGCTTGCATCACCCACTCAACGGGCGGTTTGGTGGCCCGCGCGTGGGTAGAAAAATATTACGGCGATGCGATGGCGTCGTTGCCGATGTCCCACCTGATTATGCTGGCTCCGCCCAACAACGGCTCGCGTTTGGCCGAACTCGGAAAATCCCGCTTAAGCCGCATCCGCAGCCTGGTCGGCATTGAACCCGGCATCAAGGTGCTCGACGCGCTCGAGCTTGGCAGCGAATTCCAGTGGGACCTCAATTCGACCTGGATGCGCAAAAAACTTCATGCGGCGCCCGGTTTTTATCCGTTTGTCATTGCCGGACAGTGGATCGACAAAAAATTGTGGGACTCGATTGTGCCCGCCACCTACGAACGTGGATCGGATGGCGTGGTGCGCGCGGCCGCGGCCAATTTGAACATGCAAAAAATTACGGTGGGCGCCGACGGGCAGGTGCTTCGCGAAGTGATGGGAGGCATCCCGTTCCTGATTGCTCCCAAGGCGTCGCACTCGGACGAAAGCCACGGCATCATGGGCAGCATTCCGGTCAAAGGGAGCCATCCGGTTGCGAGTGCGATTATGGCCGCGCTTGATGTGGATTCGCGCGAAGAATATCAGGAAGTGGAAGCCGATTTCGCTATGCAGACCGCAACGACGCAACGCACCGAACCCTATTACGACAAATCCAAGCTCGACCGTTACTGTCAGGTGGTGTTTCGGATCACGAACCACATGGGGCAGAAGATCGACGATTACGCGGTTGAAATCATCGACGCTTCCAAACGCGGGGACAAATTGCCGGGCGGGTTCTTTGGCGACAAACACAAGAACGCGGTGAACCCCGAGAAATTCGTTTACTATTTGAATTACGACCGGATGACGGACATCAAAGGCGGGAAGATGGGGTACCGCGTGACCTCGGCGCCGAACACGCCGCTCATCCAGTACATCGAGTCGCTTTTGGTTTTACCGACGGGCGTTGAATCCATGGTGAAACCCAATCAAACCACGCTTGTCGATGTGATCTTGAAGCGCCGGATCAACCGGAAGGTTTTTGAAATTACCAGCGACTTCTCCTACCAGAAGATCGACGGCAAAGCGGGTCCTCATTGGATCGACTAATCTCTTAGGGTCTAGAATTTAAGAATTAGTTCTTAGAGTTTCCTCGGCAGAGAAAACTCTAAGAGTTAAGAACTAAACCCTAAACTCTAAAGAGGCTTACCCGTAAACTCGTATGAGTCGTACCCCGTTATCTCAGCTCGGATAAATCTCCCGCCCCGCGCAGCTTTGGCAGGTAAGCGGACAATCGCATCGATTTCAGGCGCTTCTTGAGCGGTGCGGCCCAAGACCGAATCTCCTTCCTCGTCCTCAATAATAATTGTCTCGGTCGTTCCCACCCGTTTCTGCGCCTTAAAATGCGACACGCCGAATTGCGTCGACATCAACGCTTCCAGCCGTTCTTTCTTTACGTCTTCGTGCAGTTGATCGGCCCTCACGGCGGCCGGCGTATTTTCTTCTTTGGAATAAGTGAACGCGCCCATGTAATTGAAATGACCTTCGTTGACAAATGCATTGAGCGCCGTGAATTGTTCTTCGGACTCCCCGGGGTATCCGACGATAAACGTGGTGCGGAGGCTTAAGTTGGGAAGCCGTTTATGGATCCGGTCGAGCAAGCTTCGGACTTCTTTTTCGTTGAGCAGGCGTTTCATCTCGATGAGCATGTCGTTGTCGATGTGTTGGAGTGGCATGTCGAGGTAAGGAAAAATTTCGGGCGATTCCGCGAAGACGTTCATCATGTCTTCTGAGAACGAGTGTGGGTGCATGTACATGAGGCGGATCCAGCGCAGGCCTTTGATCTCGCGCATTTTTCGGAGTAAAGCCGGCAAACGGTGTTCTTTGTAAAGATCGCGCCCGTAGTCGCCGGTGTCCTGGCCGATGATCACAAGTTCTTCAATTCCTTTGGCGACCAAATGCCGCGCTTCGTCCAAAATCTTCTCTTCCGGCCGGCTCTGCAATCCGCCGCGCAGCTTTGGGATTACGCAGAACGAACAGGGGTGGCTGCACCCTTCAGATAAACGCAAATTCGCGGTGGGCCCTTTGTCGGAGAGTTCGCGCTCGGCATCGGGATCGGTCAGACCGCCGGGGTTGGTGCGGTCGAGAAAACGTTGGCGCGGGTTCTTAAGAAGGCCGGGGATTTGGGAAAGCTGCCCTGTGCCGAGAAAGGCGTCCACCTCCGGCAATTCCACCATCATTTCTTTGCCATGTTGCTGCACCATGCAGCCGGTCACGTAAAGTTTGGCGGGGGCCTGCCCCGGCGTAGCCGACTTTTGGCGAAGCCGGGCAGCGTCCAAAATCGTTTGGATTGATTCCTTTTTGGCCGCTTCGATGAACGAGCAGGTATGCACAACGATGGCGTCCGCTTTGGAGGCGTCCTTCTCCACCGAATAGCCTTCTTTCTTGAGCAGGCCGCTCAGGTTTTCGGTGTCGTTGGTGTTCTTTGCGCAACCCAACGTGATGATCGATACTTTCTTCATGGGGGGCGGATTAAAGCATTTGTCCCAACCGGACCGCCGCCTGCATTTTGATACAATCCCGGCCGTTATGCTGAACCCTGCCACAACCAATTTATCGACGGAGAACGACCAGTGAAGGCCGTTATCCTGGCCGGTGGTTTTGGTACCCGTCTAAGACCTCTCACGATCAACCTTCCCAAGCCCATGGCCCCCGTAGTGAACCAACCCATGATGGAACACGTGGTGCGGCTTTGTGAAAAGCATGGATTTCGCGATCTGTTATGCATGTTGCACTACTCGCCGGATGTCATCACCCGCCATTTTGAGAGCGGAAAAAATTGGGACGTGAACATGTCTTACTTGCGTCCCGAAGTGGATTTGGGCACCGCCGGCTGCATCCGATTTGCGGCCGACACCGAGCTTCACAAAGATTTGACCCGCGAGCCGTTCATGATCATTTCGGGCGACGTGTTGACCGACATCGATCTCATGAAGGCCTGGAATTTCCACAAAGAGAAAAAAGCCTCGGCCACGCTGGTCCTTACCCGCACCAAAAACCCGCTCCAATACGGTGTGGTCATCACCGAATCGGACGGCCGCATCAGCCGCTTCCTCGAGAAACCGACGTGGGGCGAAGTTTTCTCCGACACCATCAATACCGGCATCTACATTCTCTCTCCCGAAGCCGTGAAATTAATTCCTTCCGACGAGCCATTCGACTTTTCCAAAAATTTGTTCCCAAAAATGATGAAGCAGGGCCTGTCCGTGTTCGGTTATGTCGCGCCGGGATATTGGAAAGACGTGGGCGACCTGACCGAATACCGCACCGCGCACATCGACGTATTGGAAAACAAGGTGCAGGTGAAAGTGAATGGCACACCGCTGAAGGATTTTCCGAACGTGGTGGTTGGCGAGAATTGCGAAATCGAGCCCGGCGTGCGTTTTGAAGGCAAAGTGGTGCTCGGGAAAGGCGTGCACATCGGGCGTGACGCGGAGATCACGCAGTCGGTCATCGGTAATTTTGTGCGCATCGGCTCCGGCGCCAGCATTCGTAAATCGGTGGTGTGGGACCGCACATTGATTCTGCCTGAAACCGACCTGCGCGAAGCGATTGTGGGACGCGGCGTGCGCATTGGGCAGCGCGCGCGCATTGAAGTGGGCGCCGTGGTGGCGAGCCGTTGCGAAATCGGCGCGGACGCGGTGCTGAAACCCTCCGTCAAAATGTGGCCCGAGAAAACGCTCGAAGAAGGGGCCGTTCTTTCCAGTTCGCTCGTCTGGGGCGAACGCTGGACCAAACAACTTTTTGGAAATGCCGGCATCACTGGCCTCGCCAACATTGAAGTGACGCCGGAATTCGCGGCCAAGCTCGGCGCGGCCTACGGCGCAATGCTCGGCCAAGGCGCGTACGTGATCACGTCGCGTGATGCGCACAAAGCGAGCCGGCTGCTTAAACGCGCCATGATATCGGGGCTGCTTTCTCAAGGCGTACGCGTCGGAGATCTCCGCATGGTGCCGGTCCCGATCGTGCGCTACGAAATGGGCAAAGAAGGCGAGTCGGGCGGCGTGCACGTGCGCTTGTCCCCGTTTGATGCTCGCATGGTGGACATCCGCATCTTCGACCGCGACGGCAACGACCTCCCAATTTCAAAAGAAAAAGCCATCGAACAACTTTTTATGCGCGAGGACTTCAAGCGCTCGGGCGTCCAGGACGTGGGAGAAATCACGGTGCCGCCGCGCGTGCAGGAATATTACCGGACTGGTTTCCTCAAAAACATCAATCCTTCCACGCTGAAACACCGCCGCTTCAAAGTTGTGATCGACTATTCGCATTCGGCGGCCGCCCAGATTTTGCCGGACCTTCTCGGCGAATTGGGTATCGAATCCGTCGCCATCAATGCGAACACGTCGACCGCGCACGTGACCCGCACCGAAGCCGAATTCCAGCGCTCGCTGAACGAACTTTCAAATATTGTTACCACGCTCAAGGCCGATGCGGGTTTCCTGCTCGACAATGGCGCCGAAAAACTTTTTATCGTGAACGAGAAAGGAAAAATCATTTCTTCCGAGGAAGCCTTGGTGCTTATTGGCATGCTGGTGCTTCAGACGCGGAACCAAGACGTGATCGCTTATCCGGTCCGAGGCTCCGGGCTTTTGGAACAGCTTGCTGAACAGAAGGGCGCGACCGTGCTGCGCACGCCGATCAATCCGCGCCATCTGCTTGATTATGCGCGCCGTCCGAACGTGGGGTTCGTGGGCGATGCCGAAGGCGGCTTTATATTCCCGAAATTCCAACCTGCGTTTGACGCGATGTACGCGGTCGCGCATGTTTTGGAAATGCTGGCGGAACTCAACACGTCCCTCGGTGGGTTCTGGGAACAGCACGCGCGCCCCATTCATTTGTTGCACCGCCGCGTTCCCTGCTCCTGGGGCCGGAAAGGGCAGGTCATGCGTCTGGCGCAAAACGCCAAAGACGGACAGCGCATTGAACTTTTGGACGGCGTGAAAATCCATTTCCCAGACGGCGCTTGGGTGTTGGTGTTGCCGGACGGCAACGAAGCCTATTGCCACCTGTGGGTGGAAGGAACATCGGAAGAGAACGCACGCAATTATTTGGAAACGTACACAAAAAAAGTCCATGAATGGCAGCAGGCGGAAGAGTTGCCTCAGGACACCACGGTGAAATCATGAAAAAAGTCGCGATAACAAACCAAAAAGGCGGCGTTGGAAAAACCACGACCGCGATCAACCTGGCCACGTCGGTGGCATTGACCGGTGTGAAGACACTGCTCGTCGATTTGGACCCGCAAGCCAATGTGACCTCCGGTTTCGGCATCCAGCGCCCGGGCCTGGAAGACAACGTTTACGCGGCGATCATCGGCAACCGTCCGATGGCCGAAGTGATTGTTCCGACCGGTATTCCCAATTTGGATTTGGCTCCTTCCGCGATCGATTTGGTCGGCGCCGAGTTGGAGTTGGCTTCGATTGAAGGCCGCGAAGCGCGGCTTAAAAACGCGCTGGCGCAAGTCGCCGACCGTTATCAATTTGTGTTTTTTGATTGCCCGCCGTCGTTGGGTCTTATTACGCTGAATGCGCTTACCGCGGCCGACACCGTTCTAATCCCAATCCAGTGCGAATATTACGCGCTGGAAGGACTGAGCCAGCTGGTCCGCTCCATCGAATTTATTCGCGACCGGTTCAATGCGTCGCTTCAGATCGAAGGCCTCGTGTTCACGATGTACGACGGCCGTTCCAACCTGACACGGCAAGTGCGCGAGGAAGTGGAGAAACATTTCCAAGGAAAAACGTATCGCAATTGGATCCCGCGCAACGTGCGTTTGGCTGAGGCCCCCGGATTCGGGAAACCCGGCGTGGTCTACGATCCGCAATCGGTGGGCGCGCGCGCCTACAAATTGCTGGCCGACGAATTTCTTCAAAATAACGGAATCCGCTCCTATGAGACCCAATCAGCGGAATCAACTCCAGAGGCGCGGCAACCGATGCCTGCTGAGACTGCGGGGGTGGCGTAATGGCCGGACATAAAGCGTTGGGACGGGGCCTCGAAGCCCTTTTTTCTTCTAATCAATCTAAGCAGACGGCCGAAGCGAGTGTGATCACGGACGCAGCCGCGCCCGTTGCGGCGGGCAATATGGTCCGTGAGGTCTTGGTCACAAACATCAAGCCGAACCGCCACCAGCCGCGCACCGAGTTTGATCAAGAAGCGCTCGTGGAGTTGGCGCAGTCCATTCGCTCGCACGGACTCGCGCAACCTTTGCTTGTGACCGAGACCGCCGTCCCGGGCGAATACGAATTGGTGGCCGGTGAGCGCCGGTTGCGCGCTTCCAAGATGGCGGGCCTTTCCACGGTCCCTTGCACGGTGAAAAAATTGACCAACCGCGAACGCTTTGAAGTGGCGCTCATCGAAAATCTTCAGCGGCAGGACTTGAATGCGCTCGAAGAAGCGACAGCGCTTGACGGGCTCATGAAGGAATACGACCTAACGCAGGAAGACGTCGCCTCCGCCATCGGCAAGAGCCGTTCCTCCGTGGCCAACGTGCTGCGGTTGTTGCGCTTGCACGAGGACGTTCAAGCCGCGCTTCGCGCCGGCACAATCACGGAAGGCCACGCCAAATGTTTGGCCGGTCTCTCCGAACACACAGAGCAACTGCGGCTTTTGGTCCAGGTCATCGACGAAAAATTGTCGGTCCGTGACCTGGAAGCGCTTTTGGCCAACACGCCGGGCGTCAAGAAGCGCAACGCGCCCAAAGTCAAAGAGCTGCTGCCCGAAGTGCGGATCTATCAAGAAGAGCTCCAAAAGAATTTGGCGCGCCGCGTTGAGATCCAGAGCGTCGGCGGAAAAAAGGGCTGGCTCAAGTTCGAGTTCTACAATCCGGAAGATTTGGACGCCCTCTGCAAGAAACTGGGGTTGCGCCAATAACCTTTGTCCCTCCTCGACCCGTCCAACCAAAAGAAATTCATTAAAGACCTGCTGGCCTGGTACAAGAAACACGGCCGCCACGACATGCCTTGGCGCAAGACCAAGAACACGTATGCCGTATTGCTTTCCGAGTTCATGCTCCAACAAACCACGGTCGCCACGGTCCGTCCCTATTACGACCGTTTCCTGAAGCGTTTTCCAACGGTAAAAGACCTGGCCGAGGGCCAGTTGAACGAAGTGCTCGCGCTTTGGTCGGGCCTTGGTTATTACGCGCGCGCCCGCAACCTCTGGTCGGCGGCCAAATCCATCCACGAAGACCACAACGGAAAAATCCCGTCCAACGTGGAAGACCTCGAGAAACTTCCCGGGATCGGTCCGTACACGGCCGGCGCGATCGCCGCGTTTGCGTTCAATAAACCGGCGGCGGTGTTGGACGCGAATATCATCCGCGTGCTGATGCGGTTGCTCGCAATCGAAGATGATCCAAAGCTGCGCGCGGTGCAGATCATCCTCAAGAAAATCGCATTCGACCTGTCGAAGACAACCAAGCCCGTGGTGACGTCCATTCCGAGCCGCGGACAATCCTGCTCGCGCGACATCAATTTGGCCCTGATGGATTTGGGGTCGACCGTTTGTTTGCCGTCGAACCCGCTGTGTTTAACTTGCCCGGTCGCGGAGCATTGCCTGGCGCGCCAAGCCGGTCGTCAAAACGAAATTCCCTTAAAAGGGGAAACCCCGGAACGTCCGACTGTGCGGCGATTGTTCGCAATTTTGAATTTCAAAGGAAAGTGGCTGATGGGTCAAAGACCCGCCGAAGGCCTGTTTGGAGGATTGTGGGAATTTCCAGGAATCGATGCTCCGTCCGGAGTCGAGCCCATTCAGTATCTGGAAGAGGCCGTTCAGCATGAAATCGGATTTAAGATCCAAGTGCGGGAAGCGTTGCCGCCATTTGAACATCAGTTAAGTCACCGGGTCTTCGTGGTCCGCGCTTTTCATTGCGAACCCATGACCACCGGCCCCGATCTTTTGCCGAAGAAAGGTTCTTTCTACGCCAAGTTCAAATGGGTCGCGCCGGACAAAATCAAAAAGTTGGGTCTTTCCTCCATAACACAGAGGATTTTGACGCACTTGTCGTAAGTTCTTAAGATTCCGCTCCCTTCGCCGATCCCCCGCGGCTTAAACAACAAAGGACTTTTAGATGGACTTGCTCATACCACTCAAAACATATTTCGGCTTTACCGCCTTCCGTCCGCTCCAAAAAGAAATCATAGAAGACGCGCTGGCTGGCCGCGACGTGTTCGCATTGCTTCCCACCGGCGGAGGGAAATCCCTCTGCTTCCAGTTGCCCGGCTTGATGTTGCCGGGCCTTACCGTCGTGGTTTCACCATTGATCGCGCTCATGAAAGACCAGGTGGACGCGCTCAACGCCAACGGGATCGCGGCCACGTTCTTGAATTCCTCGCTGTCGTCCGAGGACTCACGCGCGCGGTTACGCGGTCTTCACACCGGACAATACCGGTTGCTTTACGTCGCTCCGGAGCGATTGATGCTTCCCGGATTTCTGGAAGACCTTAAGAAATGGAACGTCGGTCTCATCGCGGTCGACGAAGCGCATTGCATCAGCGAATGGGGACACGATTTCCGTCCTGAATACCGGAAGCTCGCCGAAATACGCTCGCATTTTCCATCCGTGCCCGTCATGGCGTTAACGGCCACCGCCACGGGCCGCGTCCGTACGGACATCATCAATCATCTTAAACTCAATATCACGCAAGCCTACGTGGCCAGTTTTAACCGGCCAAATTTGACCTACCGGATTTTGGGAAAAGCCAAGGCGGCGGCTCAGGTTTTGGCATTTCTGCGCGAGCGCCCGGGAGAGAGCGGCATCATTTATTGTCAAAGCCGCAACGGCACCGAAAAACTGGCCGAACAGCTTCGGAAACAAGGAATCAAAGCGCAGGCTTATCATGCGGGCTTGGATGCGGACAAACGCTCCCGTCATCAAGAATCGTTTTTAAGAGACAATACACGCGTCATCTGCGCGACGATCGCGTTTGGCATGGGCATCAACAAGTCCAATGTGCGGTTTGTGATTCATTTTGATCTGCCGAAGAATATTGAAAGTTATTACCAGGAAACCGGTCGCGCAGGACGCGATGGTGAGCCCAGCGAGTGCCTGCTTTTGTTTCGCGCGAGCGACATTGTCAGCCACATGCGGTTTATCGATGAAAAGCCAGATCCCAAAGAACAGGAAGTCGCGCGCCGCCAACTGCAACAGGTGGTCCATTACGCCGAAAGCCGGGAGTGCCGCCGTTCCGTGTTATTGGGTTACTTTGGAGAAAAATTCGAAGGCGTTCCTTGCAAGGCATGCGACAACTGTCTTTTGCCGCGCGCCACCTTCGATGGGACCGTCTCCGCTCAAAAATTTCTCTCCTGCGTATACCGGATCCGGGAAAAGAGCGGGTTCAGCGTCGGCATCAACCACGTGGCCGAGGTCTTGGCGGGAGCGGACACCGAAAAGATCCGGAGATGGGGACACGACCAGATTTCTACGTACGGCATCGGTAAAGAACACGCGCGCGCGGAATGGCAGGCCATCGGCCGGGAGCTTATGCGGATGGGCTTTATATGCCACAAACCCGACTTGCCCGGCGTGCTGGAGATGACCCCGGAAGGCCGCGCGTTTCTCAACGAACGACGGACCCTCGAGCTGACGAAGCCAATGGTCACTCCGAAAGAGGCCCGTTATCGGTCCGGCGACGTGCCAACGGGGGGCGGCCCGGCCCAAGCGTTGTTCGAACGGCTCCGCCGGCTGCGCAAACAATTGGCCGATGACAGGAATGTTCCGGCCTATATCGTCTTCTCGGACGCCACATTGAGGCAGATGGCGGCGCTCAGCCCCGTCACCGAACAGGAGTTCGGCCGCATCACTGGAGTGGGAGAAAAGAAGCAAAGGGAGTACGGAGACGCCTTTATCACCGAAATCAAGGCGCATTTACAGGGCGATTTGGCGGTCGAATTTCCTGTTGACGCCGCGACCCGCGTTTGACTACAATCCGCGCTCACAAAGCGGGCTCCGCTTATTTAACCGTACGCGGGGGCCGCTTATCTTTTGTAGAGAGAGAATATAAATGAGTGTCAGAATCCGATTCAATCGCATTGGCCGTCCCCACGCCGCATACTACCGTTTGGTTGCCATCGACCGCCGTCAGGCGCGTGATGCCGCTCCGATCGAAGTCCTTGGAACATTTAATCCCCGCAATATGAAAACCCCCGAAATCGTTCATGTTGAACGCATCAAGCATTGGGTCAGCGTGGGAGCGCAAGCTTCGGACTCTGTTATTCACACTTTGAAAGTCGCCGGAATCTGGGACCAAGTCAAACCCGTGGCAAAGCCTCTCACCGCGAAGACTCCGGGGCATAAGGCCGCACCCAAGAAAGCCGCAGCAAGCAAAGAAGCGAAAGCTTAGTTTTTTCCCGCCGCTCGTCGTCAATCCCGTGAGGGTCGATGTCGTAACGTTATTTCCGTCGATGTTTGACGGGCCGATGAGCGAAAGTTTGATTGGGCGGGCGCGCAAGGCGGAAGTCATCGATGTCCGCGTGCACAATTTAAGGGATTGGTCGGACGACGTTAGACACCGGAAAGTAGATGACCGGCCGTTTGGCGGCGGAGCAGGAATGGTGATCCGGCCGGAACCGATTTACCGGGCATTAAAAGCGCTCGGTTGTTTGAAAAAAGGGAAGTCAAAACCTTGGGTCGTTTATATGTCGCCGCAAGGGGACATGCTGACCCAGAAGTTGGCCGAGAAGCTCGTAAAAAAGAAACACTTGGTGTTTTTTTGCGGGCACTACGAAGGGATCGATGAACGCGTGATGCGGTATTTCGATCAAGAGATTTCAATCGGTGATTATGTGCTCACCGGAGGCGAGCTGCCGGCGATGGTAGTGATTGACGCGCTGGCAAGGTTGGTGCCTGGAGTTGTGGGAGACCCGGATTCGGTCAAAAACGAGTCGTTTACGACTGGGATTCTGGACCATCCCCATTACACTAGGCCAAGCACCTGGCGGGACCAGAAGGTCCCCAAGGCCCTCCTCTCCGGAAACCATAAAGAGATTGAAGCGTGGCGGAAGGCCGCTGCCATTCAGCAAACAAATTTGAAACGCCCTAAATTATTATTGAGGAAAAAATCATGAACCAACAAGAAGTGCTCAACTACATCGATAAAAAATATCAGAAGAAAGAACCCAAGGAATTCCGCGTGGGCGACACGGTCCGGGTTTTCGTGAAAATTATCGAAGGCGATGCGCACCGCATCCAAGCGTTCGAAGGCACTGTTATCTCTTTCAAAGGCCATGGCGGAGGCCGCACTTTCACCATACGCAAAATTTCGTTCGGCGTCGGCGTGGAGCGTTGCTTCCCGTTGAATTCGCCGACCTTGGACAAAGTTGAAGTGGTCCGCTCGGGCCACGCGCGCCGCGCCAAGCTCTATTACCTGCGTGACCGTATCGGCCGCGCCGCCAAGCTCGAAGACAAAGACGCGCTGGCGCTTGCCGCCGAAGCGAAGAAAGCGATTTCCACTCCTTCCGCTGCCGCCCAGCAAGAACTGGCAGCTGCCGTCGTTAAGAAATAATTTAAACTCCCTCCTATGGAGGAGATCGACGGTTACGATTATGACGAGAACCTGCGATCTCAAATAATTAAGTCTCGTCAAGTTCCAAACCCCGTGGTTATTGCCGGCTGTGATGAAGCCGGTCGGGGACCGTTGGCGGGCCCGGTTGTAGCGGCCGCCGTTATCCTCCCTCCCAATCCGCGCATTGTCGGTTTGCGTGACAGCAAAATTATTCCCCTCGAACAGCGCGAAGCGCTTTATTGCGAAATCCAAGAAACCGCGCTGGCCATTGAGGTGTCCGTGATAGACCACAGCACAATTGATTCGATCAACATTCTGCAGGCGTCGCTGCTCGCGATGCGCAACTGTGTTGAGGCCTTGGCGTTAACGCCAGCCATGGTAATCGTCGACGGTAATCAGAAACCCAGGAGCAGGTATCCGGAACAAACGATTGTTAAAGGGGACGGTCTGAGTGCGTCCATCATGGCGGCCAGTATCATCGCGAAAGTAACGCGCGATCACATCATGAACGACATGCATGACCTTTACCCGATGTACGGTTTCAATGAACACAAAGGCTACGGTGCGCCGCAACATCTGGAGGCGATCCAGAAGCACGGGCCTTGTCCCATTCACCGGCGCAGCTTTGAACCGGTGCGGAGCTGGGCATGTCCGAACTGAGACAATTTTTCGGCGCGCAGGGCGAGCAGACGGCCAAAGAGTTTTTGTTAAGCAAGGGATACCGCTGGCGGGAATCAAACTTCCGTTCCAAAGGCGGCGAAATCGACCTCGTCATGGAAGACGGAGACATGCTGGTGTTTGTGGAAGTTAAAAACCGGCTCACCGAACAATTCGGCCAGCCCGAGGAAGCAATCACACCGAACAAGGTGCGGCACATGACGCAGACGGCGCTGCTCTACGTCAAACTAAAAAATGTTAGAGATAAGTCGATCCGGTTCGACGTTGTGACCATCGACGCGGCGGGGATCAGGCATTACCCAGACGCGTTTCAAGTTTCCGCCGGAAATTACTACTACTAGGAATAAACCATGTTCATCCGAAAACTCTTCAAGGCCGAAATGGCCCATACCACGATGGGCGCTTACACAAAGCGCTGCCACCATTTGCACGGGCATAGCTATAAATTTGAGTTGTTCTTAAAGAGCGACAAGCCGAACACGGCGATGATGGTCTCGGATTTTAAAGCGGTAAAGGACATCGGCATTAACGACTTTTTCGATTCCTTCGACCATGCGGTGACCATTTGGAGCAAAGATCCGCGTTCAAAGATCATCAAGGAAATCAATCCGGACCGCCACATCGTGGTGCCGTTCAATCCGACGGCGGAAATGTTGTCGAAGGCCTTTTTCTACGTGGCGAAAGCCATTTACGAATCGACGGCGCCTTTAAGCGGCGAGCAGGACGCCCGCGTTTCTCAGGTCATCGTCCACGAGACCGACACCGGCTACGCGGCGTTCAGTGAAGAAGACGTGGATGCCGACAGGTTCTCTGACATCCAGTTCGAGAAATGGATCATCTCCAACGGCATCAAAGTCGACTGGAAAAACAAAGAATGGTTTGGAAAAGTTTTGGCTTCGCTTAAGACTTCTGCACCATCTTCATAAAGCTACCGATCAAATCGATCGGTAGCGGGAAAATAACGGTTGAGCTTTTTCCCGAGGTCATTTCGCGCGCGGTCTGCAAATAGCGAAGTTGTAGCGCTCCCGGTTCCTTCCCCAAAACGCCTGCCGCTTCCGCCAGTTTCTGCGAAGCCTGCAGTTCGCCTTCGGCGTTGATGATCTTGGCGCGGCGTTCCCGTTCGGCTTCCGCCTGCTGCGCCATCGCGCGTTGCATGTTCTCGGGGATCTGCACGTCTTTGAGTTCGACGATGCTCACCTTGATGCCCCACGGATCGGTCTGATGGTCGATGATCTTCTGAAGCCGCGCATTGAGCTCCTCGCGGTTGGACAAGAGGTCATCGAGCGCTACCTGGCCCACCACGCTGCGCATGGAGGTCTGGGCGATCTGGGAGGTGGCCATGATGTAGTTCTGTACCGCTACCACCGCTTTGTTGGGGTCGAGCACGCGGAAATAACAAACGGCGTTCACTTTCACGGTCACGTTGTCGCGCGTGATGATTTCCTGGGCGGGCACGTCCAGCGTGATGGTACGCAAATCGACGCGCACCATGCGGTCGACGAACGGAATAATAATGATGAGGCCCGGGCCTTTCACATCGATCAAGCGACCCAACCGGAACACCACGCCGCGTTCGTACTCGGACAACACCCGCGCGCCGTTGTAAACGATGATCACGCCCAAAACGATAAACGGAAACAAAACCGATCCAATCAAAGTACTGATGATGCTCATTACTGCCTCCCTGCCCTAAGTAAATTCGAAGGGCTATGCTTTTCTGACGAAAATTTTGTTGCTCTCCACGCGCGTGACAGTGACGCGGGCGCCGTACAGCGCGTCGGCATTCGTGGCATAAACGGC
>CAYOPN010000014.1:0-46802 GCA_964405835.1 uncultured Elusimicrobia bacterium
CTAACGGTAGGATGGCAGACTCTGAATCTGCTCGTCTAGGTTCGAATCCTAGTCCCGGAGGCGATTTTTACGGTCATCGAACACACTTTCCAAGTAGTCCAGGTCGCCCCACGCCTCGGGCAATGGCCTTAACCCTATCCGGACCTTGGAACTTACGCCGTCGTAGTCAACCTGGTGAATCAATAGGTTGATGAACTCGGACTTTTCTCTATCCTGAAGTTTTCGAAACACCTGCAAAAAATTCTTGAGGTTCTGCCGAATTACGTCGGCATCGATCTGTCGCTTTTCAAGTTCTTCGATCTCGCGGTCCAGGCCGATCAGCTTTGTCTGGCACTCGGTGCGTTTGGTGGCCAATTCATCCAACCGCTCAGAAATGAATGCTCGTTGTGATGATTGGGGGCCCTCCTCCGCCAGCACGGAGACAAGGTTCTTCGCTTCGAGTTCCACCTTTCCCAGCTCGGCAGACACCAATTTCTTTTGATCCCGTTTTACGGGCAGGTCGTTTCCCGCCATCAACCTGGCTCGCTCAGCTATTTTTTCTACCAACGGTTTATCTTCGCCCAACTGTTCGAGTTTCTTTAGGACAAATTCTTCAATGGCCTGCGCCGGGACGCTTCGCACCTGGCAGGCCGACTTGTTTTGTTTCACCACGGAGAGGCACTTGTAATAGAAAAACCGTTCTTCTTTTCGCGGCCGAGCCGAAGTCGGCGTCATGGACGTGTTGCAACAGGCGCAACGCACGAGACCCTTTAATAGAAACAAGTGCCGTCGATTTTGGAATTCCTTGTGAAGTTTTCCGTTCCCGTTCACTTGCAATAATTTCAACGCGGCGGCGCGGGTCTCCTCGGTAATAATGGCCTCATGCTCACCTGGAAGTTCTTTCTGCCGAAATGAAATTTTTCCAACGTATTGAGGATTCCTCAAGAGATACCACAAATTCGCCTTGTTGAATTCTTGCCCGCCCATCTTCCGGCCGTCGTTCGAAATCCATTCCTTCATTCGATACCCTTTCCGATTCAGAGCTTCGGCGGTTAGGCTGAGCGATTTGGTTTTGATGTAGGTGCCAAACATATCAGCCACGATTTTCTTTTCCTCAGGGTTTACACGGATCTTTTTCGTGTCCTTTTGGATGTCGAAGCCAATGATGGGCCGACCGCCGGTTCGCTTTCCCTTTTGCGCCATCGCATAGAGCTTGTCCCTCGTCCGCTCCGCGATCATTTCGCGTTCAAACTGGGAGAAGTCCATCAAGATGGAGCGCATGAGACGGCCTACCGAGGACGTGGTATCAATGGGCTGGGTAACGGAGACGAAAGCGACTTGATTTTGGTCGAAGATATCAAGGACGTGAAGGAAGTCTTTGGTGTTGCGGCTTAAGCGGTCGTATTTGTAGCAAACGACAACTTGAAATTTTCCATTGCGGGCATCATGGAGAAGTTTACGGAGGCCCGGTCGATTGATGTTACCGCCAGAGAATCCAGGGTCATTGTACTCCTCCGGGTAGACCCGCCACCCTTCTCCTTCGCGGCTTTTGACGAATGATTGGCAATACTCCCGTTGCGAATCCAGAGACGTGAAATCGGAGTTCAGATTCTCGTCCGTCGATTTGCGGGTGTAAATGGCGCACCACGAGGTGGCCGGTTTTTCGCGGTCGACATTTTTATAAGAGCGATGGCCCATGATTACTGAACACAGCTACCTTCCCTTCGGCCGAACATCAAGCGGAATCACGCGGCATCCGCTTTGAGAACCGTAGGCGAATTTGATTCTTCTTTTGTTTTGACATTGGGGACCACAGCGTTTTGTTCCTCGATCAGACGCAATGAAGCCAGCGCCAAAAGGTCGACCACGCGGTCAAGGCGTTCTTTCGGCGTCATCTCAGCCGGATCGCATGAGGAATAATCGCTGGCCACGGGTTTCATGTCACGCCAAGTCATCGACGAAGCTGATTCGGGGAGCGATCCTCATCTCCTGCACCGCTTGAAGACTCAGATAAAGCGCGTCCAGAAGGTCGTCGCGGCCGCGCGGGAAGTTGGTCAACTCCTCTTCGAGATCGGGCAAGCTCTGGGGAAGGCGGAGAGCTCCGTTTTGGAAAAGAACCGCGAGGCTTCGGATGCGACGCTGCTTGTCGCCAGTCGTAGTGATGCCTCGAATGGGGAGTCGTGACGTTTCTTCATCCACGCGCAACACCTGGAGCATGCTCTGTTGGTAGGCGTTGCTCTCAATACAAACCAAGGTGGGCTTGAGCGCCTTGCAAAGGTGTTTGATGGTGTTCACCTGTTCGGGGAATTGGATGTTGGCCCGGTGAGCATCCAACACATAAGCGTTTTTATCGCCCTTTGGAATACCCACCACCACGTAGCCGAATTTGGAATGTGCTTCTTTGGAACCGGAGGCCAAGTCAACACCGACGTATATATTCATATCGTCGGGCCGGTCGGTGTAGCGGCAGGCGTTCAGCCATTCAATTCGGAACTCACTTTCTTCGACTGAAACATCGTTCAGCATCTGAAGCGAGTAGGAGCTGAGCCCCATCATGTTTTTCAGGACTTCCAATCGCTTGGCCGAGAACCGTTCCGGAAAAAGGATGTGCTGGCGTCCGTCATCGTCTTTCCACTCGGCGCGCTGAACGATTTTCTTCCAGTGGTCGAACCCAGGATTGCTCAGGATGTGCCCATAGAAATCCAGTTGATGCCAGCGGGTACCCACTATGCAGAGCTGGCCGTCCGGCTCGAGAGCAGGCAAGATCACACCAGTGAACCAGCTTTGAAACTTTTCTCGAAGGCCCGGCGCTTGGGAATTGTTGTTGGAGACAGCGTCATCCAGAATAATGAGATCGTTGTGCATTGAGACCAAGTTGCCGAGAACGCCGCAACAAGCGATGGAGGGTTCCTTTACAACTCGCGAACGCGGAATTGTGATGCTATCTTCTGTCCACTTGGCGGCGTTGGCATCCCACGAACCGTGGAGTTTTCGAAAATTGTCATTCATGGTGATGTGCTGCTTGATGGCATCCAACAACTTCCGCGCCATGCTCTGGGTCTCGGCGATGATAAGGATCCGAAGGTTGGGGTTACGGGCAAGCCGCCACAGCGGATAGCAGGTCGTGACGACGGTTGATTTCAAGTGCCCGCGAGGCGCTATCAAGAGGAGGTATTGGTTTTCAAGGAGCGCCTGAAACCAATCTAGATGCAGGCGAGTCAATGCTTTGTATTCCAGGACATCGCGGCTGAAGGTGAAAAGATCCACCAGATGATTCGTTGCTGAGTCATTGTTTTTCTTTGTTTCTGATTCCATGCCGTCAAACCCTCCTTTTGGATAGTTCTAAAGCCGTTCTAAAACCACAAAGTTTGATCCCCGACGGAGAAAAAAGCCGTTTTAGAACGCACAGGTAAATTTTTGGTCCCCTTTGTGTTAAAGAGACGAGGCAGAGGGGAGCATCGCCGCGTTGAGGTGGAAAATTCACGCTCTTCAAAATGCGCTCCCCTGAACTCCATTTTTCATAGGGAAAAATGTCAATTGAATGTGCATTCAATTGCCTCCAGGCGCACCACGTTGCGCTATTTGCGGATGATTGGAAGCAGGATTGGCCGAGGTCGGATCTGCAACCCCTTCCTTTTTTTGTGGTTCGAGGCCAGGGACGCTCAGGTTCGTTTCAACGATTTTTTCTTTCAGGGGGTCGGTGGATTTCACTTCTTTGTGCTGGCGAAGGATCATGAGTGTGTCCTCGCTCGCCGTCCAGCCGACGCTTCGAGGAGTGGCGTTCGAGCGGAGATTTTGGGTGACCTGGGACATTTTGTCGGTCAAAACGGCGATAGTCAGCGCCAAGTCCCGGATTCCTTGAGGTTTTTCCTTCTTGAGTTCATCATCCAACCGCCCAAACGCCAGGCCAATGCTTTTCCAACAATGCTCGATGAACGCCAGCGACCTCTTGTCGGATTTGAAACGCAGTTTCGCTGGTTCTTGAGTCGGATTCGACTGCGCTGAATGGTTCTTCCAATAGGAGAGAAGCCCCTTGCTGACTCCGAGTTCTTTGGCGACATCGGTCAATGGCTTCCCCGATGCCAGCCGCGCCAATGCGCGTTTTATTTTCTCCGGACTGTGTCGTTGAGGGCTTTTGTTTTTCATTGAGGTTGTCCCTCGTTTGATTTGGGAGGGGGCACAACAACGCGACACCCAGGGAAATGCTCTTGCGCCTTCTTGATTACTTCGAGTGATTTCTCAGAGTAATACTCACGAAGTACCTTCTCATGATCGTCACCCTCATTATTCGAGGGTTCCGGAAGATCGAGGGGAAGTGAACCTGTGAACCTAGGTGAACTATTTTCTCTCGTCCTATTATTTGGATCTTCATCAATGACCTGACCAGAATTGGATTGGGGTGAAAAAGGTTCACTCAGGTTCACAGGTTCACTTTTGGGGTGGGGGGCCACCTGCACCAATTTCCACTGTTTGGCGCGTTGACGTTCTCCTGCCAAGACAATCCGGCAGTCGTCAAACTGCCGGTCACGCATTTTCATCAACTCTTGGCCGAGCCTGGTCTTCTGGCTTTTCTCATTGCCCTTGCCGAGATCAAGGGCATCTTCGATGCCGTTGTTCAGATCAAACAGCTCGGAAACGCCAATCTCGTCTCCGCTGAACTTGTCCCACCATGCACGGACAAACCCGCGCCACATCGCCCCTTCGGCATCCGAGTTTTCGTAAAACTCTTCCAAATTGGCGAGGAATCCAGGGATTCCTGCCGCTTGCAGAATCCCACCCATCACTTCCGACCAGGATTCGAACATTCCAAGCGTTCGCTCTTTGAAGAGAGGACGGCCTGCACCGATCCAGGATTTGATAATCGTCAAACAAGCCCACACCAATTTCGGCCGGTTTTCTCGAACCCACTCGTATAAGTTCGGATGGCGAAACCCGTTTCGTAACCAGGGTCGATCAACTTTAGCGTCCAGCCGGATGCGGATCGTGCGGCGCGACATCTCGCTCGACAATGCCGGATTGTTGCCCGTGGCCATCCAAGCGCATCGAACCAGCAAGCTCACGACTCTTGTTTGACCGAGAATGCGGTCTTCCCAAGACGGAGTTGTAATGGCGGCGGATAAAGCGGCGGAATCAAGCCGCCGCCTTAAATTATCGAGCATGACCAAAGCAGGCCCGCTCAATAGTTTGGCGGTGATACGTTTGCGCCACTCGTCTTCATCGTGGCCTTCGGTCATGGTGCTGATGGGTCGGCCCAACGCGATGTAAACCAAGATCATGGAAAGAAGCCCTTTCCCTGTGCCGGGGGACGGAGCCTCAATTAAATGGAGCGGCGTAGGGCCATTGATCATGTCGCGCACAAAGAGCAGAAGAAGTGCAGATATTGCATGTGCTTTCTCAGAGGCTTCCTTAAACGGGAAATCGCAGAGAACATCGTCAATAATGGCCACCGCTTCCGAGCAAAGAGCGGGAGAAACGACATCGGGGACTGGCGGAACAGAAAATCCCTCGGCTGGCGCGTAATACGTGCGGCTTGACGCATGGTATCCCGGCTCGGTTTGAAGCATTCCATCGGGGGCAAATACTGGCGATTCCACGATTCGAATCAGGATGGGTAAGGGAAGGTTAGGTGTGGCTAGCATATCCTTGATCACGGATATGGGTGGCGCGGCTGAGACAATCTCTCCCCACTTATTCTTTTTCTTAAACCTGGCCACCCGAGCCATGACGTGTCTTAAGCGGTCAAGAATCAGTTCCCTCAACACTGGCCGTCGGTCATCGTCTTCTTCGATCCGCATGCCGATGCCACCGCACCGAAACCACCTTTCCGGGATATTGGCCGCGATAAGTGCATTCCATGATTGGGCAGTAATTTTTTTCAAGTCGCCCTCGCTCGCTTTGATTTCAGGCAATTTGAGATCAGGATTATTCTCCGGGGATTCCACTGGCTCGGTAGGCTCAGGCAATTGCGCTGAGGTATCTAAAGCTTTCTGGAAAATTTCTTTGAACGCGGCGGGGTTTTGTTTGTGGAGATCGTTTGGGTCTTTGATCCCATCCAATTTCAATTCAAACGCTTTCCCCTTCCATCCGATCTCTTGAAGGCGCCTCGCCACCCCATCAACAAATGTGGTTCCGCCTTGGTCAGGCTCTCGAAACACATAGATGTGCTCAATATCTTTCAGATGATCGGGTTGAATTTTTTTCGCAAGGTCTGCACCGGGAATACCAAGGGCAGGGAATCCGTGATGCCATAGCGTCCAACAGTCCGATTCTCCCTCGACCAAGACAAGGAACCCAGTTTGGCGGGCTTCGGGCAATTTCCAGAGACCGTATGGGGCAATGGCCCCCTCCCCTTTCGTCCATAAACTTCCCTTCTTTGCTTTGAGCGCAGTTCGGATTCGCTGGCGTGGAGCCTCAGTGCCGTCTTCCATTCGATAGGGAATTCGGATGACGGTTTTCCCGTATTCATTTATGACCGGGGCTACACCCAACTCTTTAAGAAATTCCTCCGGCAACCCCTTGTCATTCGCTAAGTCGGACAACGAGAGTATTCTCTTGGGGGAATCTGCGGATTGGCTGGGCGGAAAAAGATCGCGCTGGCTGAGCCCGATTGCCGTCATGATGTCCGGGACTTTGCAACCGACAAAGCATTTGATGAGTACGGCATCGTCCTTGCGGCGTTCTCCTACTGAAAGGCTTCGCTCATTGTCCTCATGCGCTGGACAGCGCGCCGTCCACCCTTTGCCGCCTTTTTTAACGGCCTCCAAGCGTGAAAGAATGCTTTGAATAGGCCGTATTCCAATGTCGCTCATATTTCTCCTGGTTAACCAAAGTCGAACCAAAAAAAAGGCGCTGTCACCCGTGGACTCAAAAGCCCACAGACAACAGCGCCTCGGTCGGTCCGACAACGCTCAGACGTTTATTGTTTTTTCGACAGCTCTCGTTTCAGCTCTTCCAATTTCATGCTCCGTTCTTCCTCAATCCGATAGATGCGGCCATCCTCCCAACTGAGAATCATTCTCCCGTAAAAGCGGCGTTGGCACATGAGATGGAGCCACTCAAGCAAGAGTTCTTCAGAAATGGTTGGTCCGCCGCTCATTTGGATTTCCGCTCTTTCATTATTGTCATATTTGCACTCATTTCTTATTTATTAGCTATAAATATATAAATGCTACCGCATACGGCAAAAAAATATCAGGCCGTATAAAGCTCAAGCCCTTCCGGGGTGTAGACCTCGGACATCGTCCAGGATTCGACGGCCTTCTTCATCTTTTTGTCTCCCTTGGCGGCCATCGCGAGCGACCGACACAGCGTCCGTGCCACCAACGCACTAAGCGTGGCCTGGGCTCCACTGTAGGCTTCGATGGTTTCCTCTCGGTTTCGCTCTTTGGCAACGCACAAGTCATAGTGAATCCGGTGGGTGACGTCCTCCCAACTTTTTTGAAAGCGGAGAAGATAGCGAGGATCAACGTCCAACTTTCCTTTTGACCGGACAAAACACACCATGTCCAACAATTGGAGGAAGGCAACACGGGAATCCACGGCATACCCAGAAGTATTGAGTATCCGAAGAGGAACATCCGACAATTCGTTGCGAAGCCTCTCACCCTCGATTCGAGCGATTTCTTCTTCCTTCATTCGCGGGAGATTTTGTTTGTGGGACAGATCACTTATGACTTTTTGAATTCGTTTGTGCGCTTCCTCTTGGAGAAGCCAACCCCATCTGTCGTCAGCGAGTCGGATCTGCAAGGTCAGCCGCTTTAAACTCATGGCCTCGTAATCTCGCGTATAGTTATCTTTTCGCCCATCGACCCCAACGAAGGCATAGAAGTGGTTGAGATCCTTAAGGAAAATATTAAAGAAGGCGTCGAGGTACTCATCCCTCAATTGAACGATACTCTGATTGAACAGCCCTTCCGTCAACCACTTGCGAATTTGTGTGTCCGAGCAACCCACCACACGGCCGATGTCCGCGAGCGTCCGCCGCCGCGAAGACTTCCAAAGAAGCATCTCCAATTGAGCGCTGTATTTTTTTTGGGTCAGGGGACGGATTTCATCGCGGGGAATGCCTGTGCGCGGCTGTTCTTCGAATGCCTCCAATTTGCGCCGCATATATAGAAGGAGGTCGATGGTGGACAATAAATCCAGCCTTGTCTTGTATTCGGAAGGGAGAAGTCGATCCGGCCCATTAATCATAGTAGCGTTAAAATACAATACGCTACTTATTAAGTCAAGCAGACTTTTATTCCGGTTGTTCTCGCGAAGGCAGAAAACGTGGGTGGGATTTCTGGCATGTTTCTTGAAGAGCTTGGTGGTTGAGGTTCAGGTATCGTTGGGTTGAGGTTAGGCTTGAATGACCCAATAATAATTGGAGTGAACGAAGATCTGCTTTCCCTTGGAGCAAATGCACCGCAAAGGAATGTCTCAACAAATGCGGGTAAACTCGTCGTGATATTTTAGCCCGGATAGCGTAACGCTTGAAGCGGCGCCAAAATCCATTCTTCTTAATTCGGGTGCCTGAACGTGACAGGAAAAGCGCGCCGTCGGGCTGGTTAAATTTGTCGGCTTGATGATGAAGATGGTTTCGCACAGATTCAATCGCCTTTGATCCAATCGGAACCAAGCGCGAACGTGATCCCTTGCCTATGACTTTCACGTATTTTTCGTCAAAGTGAAGCTGTGCTCTGTCCAGTCCCAATGCCTCGCTGATGCGAAGTCCACAATAAAGAAGTTCAAGGATCGCTCTGTCCCGCAAGCCAACGAAGCTGTGCAGTGACGGCGCATCCAACAACCGCTCAACTTCCGCCACCGACAGCGGTTCCACGACTGGAATTTTCAATTCGGGCATCGACAGCCCAATACACGGGTCGGATTCCACAAAACCTCTTTCCAAAAGGAACCGGTGAAGCGTCCGGATGGCGATCATTGCGCAAAAAATTGTGGTGGAGCCCAGCCCTCGTCCCCTCAACTTTCCAATGTAGGCAGAAACCCGTGCGTGAGCCACCATTGTAAAATCCAAATTTTCTTCATGGAGAAATCGCGCATAGGCCTTCAGGTGATGGCCATAGGTGGTGATGGTGCTCTCGGATAGCCCTCGTTCTGAGCGGAGGTGATTCCGAAACTCGAGGAGATATTCGCGCAAATCCGAGGTCACAACGATTATTCCTTGGGTTTAATAACGCGGACGTGATTCTTGTCGTTCTTCTCGATCTTCCATCCCTTGCGAGAGTGAGAAACCACGTTTTTATTGAGACTTTGTTCGATTAGGTAAGGTTGCTTCATTTTTAGCCTCCGTTTATTCGCCCACGCCTGCCCGCCGTAGCCTTTGGCGTAGGCTGGTTGCGCCGTTCGTGCAACCCGTTGCACCGTTTGGGCTATTTTTTCCGCTTTGGTGGGACCCAAGTACAATGGGTTCGCGAAGTAATCAAGTCATTTCTTTAACGGAGAATCGATTGGACGGTACGATGCATGGGGAATGCGATAATTTGCCCGCTCGTGGACCCGGAGGACATTCGAACGCTATGGAAATTTTATCCCTTGAAGGATTCAGCGATGGCGCACGCTATCAACAAAAGCGCCATCCCGAAATAGAACATCACCACGCTGTCCAGCAATTCGTAATAGTTCCTTGCCCACCACTTACGGAATTCTCGGCGAATCGAAAAGTTACTGGCCATGTCGTCCATCTCCCGTGATTCGGCGTTGTGTCGCCTATCAGGACTGGGACCGTACAGCAGCTTCCCGCAAAAGCAAGGCCTTCCGATTGATTTAATTTTTGACAGCATTGTTAAGAGGTGGTTAAATGTCTCCTGTGAAGAATGGAACCCCTGATCGCAAAGCCATCCTTACAACGCCGCAGGCCTGCCGGCTCCTAAAAGTGACTCGCCAAACCCTTTATGCCTGGATGCAAAGCGGCATGTTGAAACCGTGGATGAAGGTGGGCGGGGCTTCATGGTTGTTTGCGAAGCCGGATGTTGAGAAACTAAAGGCGCAGCGATACAAAAGGTGATGAAGAAATTGAGAGGGAGGTCTTTTTGAAACGGTCAATTATATTGATGCTGCTGGGCTTGGTATTTGCGCGGGTCGGTGGGGAGGCAGCGGACGCGCCGGTGGAGAATCGGCTTAAGGCTCTCGAAGAAAAACAATTGAGCCTGGAGGAGGCTCTCCGAGCCAGAGATGCGCGGATAGAAAAATTGGAAGCCGAGCAGAAATCTTCGGCACAAAAGGATGGAAAGCCCTCCTCGGTTTACACCCCCAGTAAGGGTTTTATGGTGGCGGATTCGGAAAGCGGGGAAATGAATCTCCGAATTTTCACTTACATCCGCTATCTCAATCAGAAAGGTCTCGATGACTCTTATACCGATAGCTTCGGCCAAACGACTTCCATCCAGGAAAGGCGCGATATTCAGCTCAACAAGGTGACGTTGAATTTTATGGGATGGTTTATGGATCCCCGATTTCGCTACCTCTTCTACGTTTGGACCGCCAACTCCAACTTAGGGCAAGGCGCTCAAGTTGTTGTGGCGGGGAATCTTAAGTATCAGTTTAATGAGCACTTCACATTGGGGGGCGGAATCAATTCCTTGCCGGGGGTTCGTTCCACAGAGGGATCGTTTCCATTCTGGTTATCGCTTGACAATCGTCTCATTGCCGATGAATTCTTTCGTCCTTCCTACACCACGGGCGTTTGGGCCAATGGGAAAATTCGTGACGGATTGATTTACGATGTTATGGTGGGAAACAACCTCAGTCAACTCGGGGTGGATGCGGGCCAATTAGATGCGGGGGTGCACACTTTCTCAGCGAAATTGGCCTATATGCCAACGACTGGCGAGTTTGGAAAAGCAGGAGGGTTTGGCGATTTTGAATCTCACACCTCTCTGGCGAGTCGGCTCGGACTCCATTACACGCAGAGTGATGAAAACTTCCAGGGGCAACCCGCCAACACCGATAGCTTTGAAAATGTTCAGATTCGACTCTCGGATGGAAATTCTATCTTCGAGAACAATCTTTTTGGCTCCGGTGTTAAAGTCACCGATGCCATGTACCACATGGTTGCGGCCGATGCCGGCGTGAAATTTCGCGGCCTGTCCTTGGAAGGGGAGACGTACTGGAGATGGATCAACGATTTCCGCGGACCCGGGACTGATTTCCTCAATGAAATTCAAGACACGGGCTTTCAACTTCAAGCTTCAGCGATGCTTAAACCGAAAACATTTCAATTGTATGTCTCGGGTTCCAAGATTTACGGCGATTACGGTGACCCCTGGGATGCCCGGGCTGGATTTAATTACTTCCCTTGGAAGAAAGAGAGTGTCCGTTGGAATGTTGAGTATATTCAGCTTTACCAGTCGCCTGTGGGCGGGTTGAGTTTGCCTTACACGGTTGGAGGAACAGGTCCTCTCTTCCACGTAAATTTAATGGTGAATTTTTAGTCGAGCGGAAGCAAGTTAAAGATCCCCCGCTTAGAAAGGAATCGTTGCGGCAATTTTTTTTACGGAAAATTCAAGGAGAGGTGATATGTCATTTAAAAAACTAAGAGCACGACTGGCCCTGTTGGTCAGTATCTTGATGAGTTTCAACGCGGTGGGTATCTCAGCCGATGATTCCTTTGCCAAATATGGCCAGGAATTCAAAGGAAAAATCGGGAAAACATATGCTGAATCAGTGGAGTGGTATCCCGAGACAGTGAAACCAAAACCAGGCACGCCAAACGTCCTCACAATTTATCTCGATGATGTGGGCTTTGCCCAATACGGCAGCTTCGGCGGTCTCATTCATACGCCCAACATTGACGCGCTCGCCGCCGACGGCCTTCGCTACACCAATTTTCACACTCCAGCCTTGTGTTCGCCTTCACGGGCAGCGCTCATGGCTGGCAGAAACCCGCACAAAATTGGTTTGGGTTCCCATGCGGCCACCGCGATGGGCTTTCCCGGCTACAATGGCACTCCGCCCGAGAGCGCCAAATCCATCGCCAAACATTTCCAGTACGCCGGCTTTGAAACCTTCGCACTGGGCAAATGGGATCACACGCCCTTCCCGGAAGCATCGCATAGCGGCCCGTTCCATCATTGGCCCAGCGGCGAGGGCTTCGATCACTTCTATGGTTTCATGGCGGCCGACGCCGATAATTACCGCACGCTGCTCTACAACGATCACGAGCCGTCGGAAACATGGATGGATAAAAAAGACTATCACCTGACCAGCGACCTGGCCGACCGCGCCATCAGAAATATCACCTCGCACGTCTCGATCGCTCCCGACCGGCCTTTCTTCATGTTCTGGGCACCGAGCGCGATGCACTCGCCGCATCAGGTCGCGCAGCGATACATTGATAGGTATAAAGGCAAATTTGACATGGGCTGGGATAAGGCGCGCGATGTAATTTTCGCGAAGCAAATGAAGATGGGAATTCTCCCCAAGGGCACCAAGCTCTCCGATGGCATCCCCGAAATTCCGAAATGGGACAGTTTGAACGCGGATCAGAAGAAGCTCTACGCTCGTCAGATGGAAGTCTTCGCGGGGATGATGACGCAGACCGACGAGCAGATCGGACGCATCATCGCCGCCCTCAAGCGCACCGGGCAATATGACAATACGCTCATCATGCTCACCGCCGACAACGGCGCCAGCGGCGAGGGCGGGTTGAACGGAACTTATAATGAATCGCGGGTGCTCAATGGCATGCAAACGACCCTCGAGGAAAACATGAAGCATTACGAAACCTGGGGCGACTCCAGCACCTACCCACACTATCACGCGGGCTGGGCCATGGCCGGCAACACGCCGTTCAAGTATTGCAAGCAGATCGTGCATAATGGCGGCATCGCCGACAGCCTCATCATCACCTGGCCCAAGGGCATCAAGGCCAGGGGCGAAATCAGGAGCCAATACGGCTACGTCACCGACCTCATGGTCACGGCGCTGGATGCCACCGGCACGAAGTTCATGGATGAGATTGACGGTGTAAAGCAGATGCCCGTGGACGGCATCAGCCTCGTCTATTCCTTCGACAAGGCCAATGCGCCCTCCGCCCGCACCGAACAGTATTACGAACAGTTCGGCAATCGTGCGATGTATAAGGATGGCTGGAAAGCCGTAACGATTCACGGCAATCGCATGCCGTGGGTCCTCGCCGGTACCTTTCCTTTCGAGAATGACGTTTGGGAGCTCTATAACTTGAACGAAGATTTTTCAGAAACCAAAAACCTTGCTGCCAAGCATCCTGAAAAGTTGGAAGAGTTGAAGAAGTTGTGGGATGAGCAAGCCTGGAAGAACAACGTGTATCCGCTCTACGATGACGCTGCGAAGAGGGCCGCCATCCAGTTTAGTCGTGCCTTTGGCGACCGGAAGAGTTTCACCTATTACTCGCCAGGGGCCGAGCGCATCGTCGAGTCGGTTTCAGCGCCGATCAAGAACAAATCCCACACCATTGAGACCACGCTCAACCTGAAGGGCAACGAAGAAGGCGTCATCGTGGCCTGCGGCGGTGTGAACGGCGGCTACACCCTGTTTATTGCCGACAATAAACTGCATTACGACTACAATTTCTTCAACGCCGAGCGTTACTCGGTCGTGTCGCCCGTGCTGCCCAAGGGGAAGGTGGACCTCAAGTTCAACTTCGTGAAAACCGGGATGTTCAAAGGCACCGGTGAGCTATGGGTGAACGGCAAGAAGATGGCCGAAGGGGCCATTGATAAAACCCATCCGTCATTGTTCTCGCTCAACGAGTCCTTCGATGTCGGCGTGGACAACGGCACGCCCGTCTCGAACAACTACAAGGAAAAGGATCACTTCCGTTTCACTGGCCAAATCGACAAGGTGGTTATTAATTTGATTCCCGACGCAGCAAAGTAGATCGAATTGCATAACTCCAACTTTCAAGCTTCTCTGGCCGTCTTATTCGCTCTTTTAGCGGGTGTTTTCATGGGGGCATGCAAGAAAAGTTCTCCCCAAGAAAACCAGCGTTTCATTCAAGCTGAAGTCCAAAAGTTTCAGGCCCAGATAAAAAAAGTCATCAAGGATCCCGACCGGGCGGCGCAAGCGGAAGCCCTTGTAGCACAGGTGCCGGCTATGTGTGGTGAAGCCGAAAAGCGGCAAATTGAATTGGATCAGAGTTTTCATGCCCTGTTTGCGAACTATGAATCATCCAAACAGGAATATGAGACTCTGCTAGCCAAGAACCGCGAGGAGCGATTGGCGTCTCATCAATCCATCCTAAAACTAACAGCGGATTTCGGCCAGATTACGACCGATGAAGAGTGGAATAAGCTTAGAAAGTCACGAACTGCCCTTTTTAAAGCGTATGCCGCAAACCTGAGGCACCGAATATGATTTGGGCCCTGTTGGCGATTCTGTTGTTCGGAGGCGGAGGAACCACGCCGATGTCAAACGAAGCCAAACGAATTGAGAAGATGATTCCAAAAGTTGTTCAAGAGAAATCTCGCCTGGCGCCGATTAAAGCGTCGTTCGGTGAATTCAAAAAGTTGAAGAAAGTTTATGTTGAAAACAACAAGCAGTTTGCCAAAGAATTGGCTCCGCTGATTGATCAACGCTTAATTGACCAAGATTCAATCAATGCGTTGATAGATCAACGTCACAAAGCGGCGGCAAAAGAAGAGGTTGAACTCATGGATACGTTCTTATCCATAAGAGCGAAATTCACGAAAGAAGAATGGGCGCGTTTTTATCCCCAATGATTCGTGCCATGGCACCATTAAAATTGTCCGCGTGACCGCGTTTTGCAGGAGGTTTGGTTTGAAGGATTGGCCAAAACCTTTGAGGGTTATTCATGTATTCTAGTTGCGCTTTTTAATTGCCAAACCCATGATGGAAAGCTGAAGAAGAGTGAACACCACCAACCACATAAAAGCTTTGTCCATGAACCCATACGAGTGCAACCCGATACCGAGCATGTTAACGCCAAACCAGGACAGCGCGGTCACGACGTTCCCAAAAACAGACATCGCCATGACGGTTTTCTCTTTCACCAGGCGGCCATGCCAGGCGTGAAGGGTCAGCGCATTCCATAGCACAATTATGAGCGCTCCGTTTTCTTTTGGGTCCCAGCCCCAAAAACGTCCCCAGGATTGATCGGCCCAAATGCCGCCCAGTATTGTTCCGAGAAAACTGAAAAATGTGCTGAAACAAATCACACCATAAACCATCTTGGCTAAACGTCGGGCCGTATCATCGGTCCACGATTTATCGAAGGCCCGACGAAACAAATAGGCCGCCCCCAAAAAACCCGACAAGAAAGTGGAGCTATAGCCGATGGTGATGGTGATTACATGGGTCGCCAGCCAAAAATTGGAATCCAGTACCGCGCGCATCATCTCCAGCGTGTCACCTTGGGTGGCCAGGTGGTGTGCCACAATCAATGTAACGAAGCCGATGAAAGCCCCAACAAAGCTGCCAACTCCCGTGCGATGCAGTTTCTCAACAATCAGGCTCAGAAGAACGGCCGCCCAGCCGACAAAAATGGCGGAGGAGTAAAGGTTTGTTACGGGTGGGCGGCCTTGCAAAACCATGCGCGTGATCAAACCCAATGTATGAATGACAAAAGCGGCGACAAGGATCCCAAACGAAAACCGCCGCAAATGAGAAGCCGGGAACAGCCAAGTTGCCCCAATCAAAATGAGGACAAAAACATAGAGACCCATGCTTCGTAAAAACGGTGAGAATGTATTAAAGATCACTTCATGTTTCGCCTTTCGCATGGATCCCGGGACCGCGAGAGATATCTCACCCATTAATTCTCTGACACTTTCATTAAAAGCTGTTGGGTTGTCTTCGGCATACGCATCGCCCATTTTTGTGTAGAGAAGAGAAACGGACAAAAAATGCCCGTGAGACGCCACATAGAACAGGCTTTCTCCCAAGGGCACCCAGACGTCCTTTCCAGTTTCATCCCTGCCCAAGGGAACCGGAGCAAAATAATAAGACTGCGCCAGCATTCGCGCCCGGATAAAAAACAACCGAGAGGCCCCATCCTTAAGCGAGCCTGGAGATGCGGCGTGCGCCCGCATCTCGATCGGCACTTTTTTTTGGGCGTTCAGGAGGGTTTCGTAAGCGCTTTTTTCGCCAGCCAGGCGCAGAGTATTTTGCAGACGGTTATACAGAGACGCCTTGTTGTAAAGAATGAGAATTGAGCGCTGAAAGCGACTGCGTTTTTCAGCTTTGATCGCATCTGCCTTCTGGGCCTGCGCATCAATTTCTGGCAGGAAATCCACAAGGGACGAGTAAGAGAAACGGCGGGTTGCGCTGGGCGGAATACCCAGTAGGCCGCGAACATCCGGGTCATCAATTTCAAACACCTCGTAGGTGTTGGCGATATCGGGTTTGAACATGACATCCATCAACCAGCCCGCAGCGGAAATTTTCGTTCCATCCACGCGAAGCGTCTGCTTTCCGGAGATCATCAAAAGCGCATTTCGCGCGAGGGAATCGATTGGTTTCGTCCGACCGCCTTCCAAAACGGGCAGTTGCGAAAAGGCGCGACTGTCGTAGGCCGACGGTGATGTAATGGGGCGCAATCCTGCTAGGACATAACCGGCAATGGCTATGCCTACCACCGCGTAGAAAATGCGCCAATTTATAGAAAGGTCTATCTGCCTCATGCAGGGTGCCTCTTAAAGCGGGATAAATGCATCAAAAATTGAATGGCCAAACCAAGGAGAACCATTGCGCACGCGAGATAGGGGGCTAGCCATGCTTTGTTATCAACCACCTGAAGAATGCTGAGGCGGTCATCTTTTCCGAAACTGGCCTGATAAAAGGTTAATCCGCCGTAGCGCAAAGGGTTGTTCATATAAATCAGCACGTCGCGGCTTTCATTTTTTTCGGGATCGGCCAAATGCACTTGGCTGGAGAAGTTTCTGGGGATGTTGGTCCCCGGATAGCGATCATGGCGAAAGTCTTTTAAGGTCAGTTTAAACGGCAGGACCGTTCGTTTGGGACGTAAAAAGAAGTGGTAGGTTTTCCCGTCGATCACTGTGGGCTGCGGCGCACCCAGCTCAAGTGAGACGACCCAGGAACCCAAGCTCTCTTTGCTTTTTAAAATTTCAAAAACAACGCTGGTGTTGTTTGTTTCGTCGTCTTTTGTGGTGACCGGTTGCGGCTCAGTCGCCAGTTGAACGCCAACGCCCTGAGTGGCGATGGGCGCCTCGTCGTCTTTTTTCATACGTATTGATGAGTTTTCAAAATAACGTCGCACACGAAGGGTAAATGGCAGGTGTGGGGTGGAAATATCACCACCCTGCCTCAGAAGTTTTGGGGGGATGCTTACCACGTTGTCCTTTGACGGATCGGAAACCATGACAACTGCTAGCTCGATTTTTTGCGAGCTCTCGATATAGTTTTTCGTTTCTCCCTCTTCGAATGACAAGCGGCTTTCCTTGCCCCAGATCTGTGTAAAAAATTGACCGACCAACAGAAAGAGGAGGCCGGCATGAATGAGCACGAGGCCCGTGTTCCTCCGGTGATAACGCATCCGGAAGATCATCATGGCCGCCAGGTTGACAAACCACAGCATTCCGACGAAAAGCCCCCCGGGGAAAACCGGAATACGCGTGGAACCAACATAAGGGCCGTAGATGAAAAAATGATTGAAGAACTTTTTCTGCGCCGCAAATGTTCCCATGTCCACCTGGGCTAGGGTGCCAATAACAACGAGCGCCAAAGACAGACCCATGCAAAACACGGTGAAACGTAAAGAGGTCAGCGTCTCGATGATTTTTTTAGAGTTCATGGATGGTGAGCATGGACGGATTTAAGAAATTGGAAATAAGATGAACGGGCCTCTTGCAAGGTTTTGTCACCGCCCGTCATTTTGAAGTACCAAGACTCGCCGTCGACTTCGTAAACCGCCGTCAGCATTCGCGATCCGTCTTTATGGAAATCAAACACAAGCATACGGTGGCCGTCGATGGTGAGGCGTTCGGCTGTGTTCTCCAATTCCTGTTGGGTCACGGGCCCCAGTCCGATCTGCCCGCGCCAGCGATTCACATTTGCCAGTAAACCTCCGCCATCTCCCGCGAGGCGGACAACAGATATATCCGCTTTTTCACCGCTTTTTGATGCGAAGGAAAAACTAGCGACCCGCATTTGGGCGGGGGGGGCTTCTTTCCAGGAAGGCGGCTTCGTCCAGTGAACAGGCCGAACCGGTTGTTCTTTTGTCTCACCGTGGTGATGCGCGGTGGAATGGATCGCGGAGTTCTCTTTGGGAACCCATGTGGACGTAATGACGTCGCCTTGGCAAGCGCTCAGCAGAACGACTGACAACAGAATAATGAGGCGAGAAGACCTGAGTTGCATGATTGATCAAAAGCGGAAATCTACCGCTTTGTGTTTTTCCAATCGACCGCGGCCACCTGGCCCTGACGCGCGTAATCGGCAGCCTCACCCAGCAGGCGCGCTGCTTCTTGGGGCGCGTGGAACCCCATTGAGTTTTCGGCAGCAATGAAATCCAAACGCCATTGCGCTTTTCGTTGATAGTCAAGAGACGCCCGGAGATCCGCTTCGGTTGCGCCCTCTTTCTTCGCTTTTGCAATGGCATCGAGTTGATCGGTCAGCGCTTTTGCCGCGCGCTGCAGCAGATTATGATTTCGTTGTTGAATCACGTCGACACGAGCTTTAATCTCCTCTTCGGGAATGCGGTGGCACGTCTGGCAAGCTCGATTGATATTCAACAGAGGGCTGCGAACCCAATGGTCCGAAACCTTGCTGGCCCCATCCCGCATATAAGGCATATGGCAGTCCGCGCATGACACTCCGCTTCGCGCGTGAATGCCTTGGCTCCAAAGCTCGAATTCAGGATGCTGCGCTTTAAGAATTGGCGCGCCGCTTTCTTTGTGAATAAAATCGACGAACTTGCTTCCATCTTTAAACTTGGTTTCATCCCAGAAAGCTTCAAGATCCTCAGCATTGAGACCTTTTCCCCATGGGAATGTCAGCGGCATTTTCGTGCCACAATAATATTCCACATGACACTGACCGCACACGAACGACCGCATTTCGGAACGTGAAGCCAATATATTGGGGTCATAAGGCTCTTTGCGGGGTCCCGACCGCCATCGCTCAATGGACGGCAGATGAGCGACGGGCGCAGTGGATTTGGCCAAAGCCTGAACGCCCCGGATAAACCCTGGACGGGTTACGCGCAATCCCATGGTCTTGGGGTCATGACAATCCACGCAAGATACGGGGTGAGCGTGGCCTGCCTCGTGCAGCATTTTGTTCATCTCCTGGTATGAGTATTGATAACTCTTTTCGAATCCTTTATCGGCATCCCCTTCACCCAGTTTGCGGTAAAGCGGCATGACAGAGGCATGGCAGTGCAGGCACGATCCGGATTGGGGTTTGGTGAGCCGTTTGGTCGCCTCCTGATCGGCCAACATGTAGGCATGGCCGCGCCGATCACGATAGTCGATTGAAAAGGCATATCCATCAAAAATCCGCTTCAGCCAAGGATCTCGTTCGATTTTTTCGTCGGGCATGGCTTCGCTGCCACCATGGCCGCCAAAACGCGTACGGGTGGTCTCAGCGGTCAATTTATAGGAATCGTATTCCTTCGGCCAGTTGACGCCCCATTTGGCGGGGTCGGTGTCATCTTCCGTGACATCCACCAGGCGAACATACGGATTGCGCGCTTCGCTTTTTCTCTCAAAGATATTGACCAACAGCGCCGTTACGGCCACGACCGCCACCAATGTGGCGATGATCAGCGCGGGAAAAATATTCTTCTGTCTCAGCCAGTCAATAAAACTTTTCATTCTCTTTCTCCTTGAGAAAATTCGTATTTTTCAAATCGTCCCATGCCCGCTCGTTCGCCATGACCGACACCGCTGTGGCAATGGGTGCAGCTAAGGGTTTTAAAATCTGATTTCCCGGATCCAACCAGATCATGAACCATGGCATCGTGACAACGCATGCAATTATCCTGAAGAATGCGTTTGTTTTGCGGAGTCATCATAATAGGCTCATTAAAATCTTGCAGGGTAAATCCTTTGGAGTGGCGGTAGCCGTTGTCGGCCTTCGCGATGTATTTTGAAATCATTCCTTGAGGTAGGTGGCAATCAACACAGGTGGCGGACGTATGATGACTCGCCTTCTGCCACGAGTCAAACTGAGGCTGCATGATATGACAGTTCACGCAAGCCCGCGGATCCTTGCTGAAATAGGAAAGCCCTTCGCCATAGTGGAACGTATACGCCCCCACACCTAGAAAAATTCCGACCAAGGCGGATATCGCCACTCCTTGGCGTCGATTCAAGTTACCGCCTGCCGGATCATCGCTGCTCCATCAAAATTTAACTGTGCTCATTAAGTAGGCCCAATCGGAATCAGACTCGTTCTGAACACGTTGATCAATAAATTGACCGGTAAAAAAATGACCATATCCCGCTTCCCAAATGATTGTCGGCGATTGCGTGAACCTGAGAAGAAGGTTTACCTCGCGCCCAATGTCCTTCTTCGTATTGGCGGCGGAGGCAGAACGGAGGGAGCCGGACGCCGACCCTCCCGCGTTGTACCAACCATCTTTTTCCTGGGCCAATCTAAAATTCCAGAAATTGATCGATGAAAAAATAGATGGCGTGGGCTTTCCGCTCAACGCAATGCTCCACGCGTTCATATTCCGCCATCCCTGATTGTCCATCTGTCCATAGAAGGCATGATTGGTGGGATACAGGTTGTTGAACGTCTTGGCCTTATTATCGGATGCATTGTCGTCGCCGGAAGCGAAATCATATCCTAAGCCAATACGAATCTCTTTGGACCCTGAAAACGTATAGCCTCCTTTGGCGCCTACCGCATACGCGTTGATCTTAACGTTTTCGGAAGACACACCCACCACGGTGCCGTTATCACCGAATTGGAACGGAGTTTCTATCGTGTAATCAACACCGGACGTCTTGCCCGCCAACCGGGCCCCCACGGTATTGACGTTTTTTGTTTTGGCAGCGCTCGATGTGTCTCCCTCGCGGTCCTGGAAAAAATAGAGGTCTGTTGTTGTTTTGGGCAGGAGCTTTTTCCACGAAGAATAGACTCCCGACAGGTTGCGGTCCTGGTCGGAATTGGCCGCCGTTGTGCCATTGTTTTCTTTTCGTTTTGCGATGAAAAAATCAAGAGAAAGGACGGTATTCTCAAGAAAGGCCTTAAACGCATCAAAAGCTCTCCCTTGATTGCTCCATCCAAAATTCCCGATCAATCGTTGATCGCCATAGATAAGCTCTTGGCGGCCCGCTCTCAAATTGAAAATGGAACCGGCAAACCGCGTAAATTCTACGTACCCTTCATGGATATCAACCGCCTCTCCGGTGTCGGTTAAGCCATTTGAGGTCCCAGGTTCTTCGCCCCAATTGCGTGTGTCTTGAAATGTTACCTTGACCAATACATCACTCGCTGCTTGAGCCTGACCGCTGATGCGGAGACGGGACCCGACAAACCGCTGGCTTTCATGCGTATTTTTATTGAAATCAGGATTGCTGCGCATTTCTGGACGCAGGCGCAGCTCTCCGCCAAATTCCATCGGAGCCGCTTCCAGATTGCAAGCCGGCCACAATAAGGCTGCCACAACAAAAAATTTTCTTAATCTCATCGCTCGCTGCTCCCTCGTTTCTTAATAATTAATCAGAAATCGTATCAGCCTATCGACTCGAGCAATATGACGGCGGTCATACAGAAAATCGTCCATACGAGATTGCAAGTAGGGCAGAGAGATCGCTTCGATTGGTATGGAAAAAAGTTGGGGGGTCAAAACGATTCCAGGCGTGCGGCGACGGCTTTCCAGCCGAATACATCAGAATGTGGTTCTTTGTGATTTTGGTGAGACGTGGTGTATCGCAACCGTGCCGATTGTCAGCCCTGGATGTATGGCAATTCAGAAGTGCTGGCAATCGGCTCTGGCATGATCGCGTGTTGTCGGGGTAACGAGCTCCCGTCGCTCTCAATAGAGGGAGAGTAAAGAGTGAAAGAACGGATTACTTCTTCAGATCCGCCAACGCCGCCCCGAAGTTGATGTGATAGACCTGCTTGTCGATGACGAGCGCAGGAACAGACTTGACTCCAAGACTTTCTGCTTCACCGATTCTCGACTTGTCCTTTCCTAAGTGAACGACATTCAAGTCGAATCGGTTTGAATCGAGGGAGCTTGCCACTCCCTGCTCCGCGCTGGTGCAGACCGGACAACCTGCATGGTAGAATACCGCTTTCGTTTTCATGTTGATGGCTCCTTTTTTCCGGCTTTAAATCAGCCGTTGATTCTTGTTTTTTACTTTGACGGGAGCGGTTCAACAAGTAAGCACAAATCGGTAGTGGGAGTACTTTTCGGTGCCTGTGCCAAAGAAATCGCCGCGTGTTTCGTTTATTTTGGAGAGCATTTTGGGTTGCAAATGGTCGCTGCATATATTGGGCATCATTCGCAAAGGGATTGTGCGGCCTGGAAAAATGAAACGGAGCGCCGACGGTTTGACGACCAAAGTTATGAACGAGCGCCTTATAAAAATGCAGCGGTTTGGGATATTGACCAAGAAAACTTTTCCTGTTTTACCGCTCAAAGTTGAATATCACCTGACGCCGTTCGGGCGGCAATTGATTCAACTTCTTGATAACGTCGAGAAGTTGGAGAAAAAAATCTCAAAGTCCAGGAAGTGAAAGTTCTACTTAAAGACATCCTCTTCAATAAATCGAAAATCGAGAAAATTGCAGGGGAAATAAATCGTGTGCATCCCTCGTTTAAGCGCAATGAATTTGTGCGCGATGCTGTTGCTAAATTCCCCGAGCTTGAGCTCAAGGCGCGTATTTCTTGGATAGCAGAATGCCTGATGAAGCATCTTCCGAACAACTATAAACACGCAATCGATCTTCTCGTCAAAGCGCTTCCTCCGCCCAGCAATCCCGATTTATCCGACGATGATTTTGGTGGCTTCATCTATGCGCCTTATATGGAATATGTCGCAAAAAATGGATGTACGAGAGAATATCTGCAATTTTCATTGAACGCTCTTTATCAGATGACGCAGCGCTTCTCCGCTGAGGATGCAGTTCGGTATTTTCTAAACGCGTTTCCAAAGGAAACGCTGCAAGAGCTTTTGAAATGGACACGAGATTCTCATTATCATGTTCGCAGGTTGTGTAGCGAAGGAACGCGCCCAAAACTTCCATGGTCACAGAAAATCAATATTCCTATTGCAACTTCACTATTGATTCTCGATAACCTCTTCTTTGATAAAACACGATTTGTCACCCGTTCGGTCGCAAACCACATAAACGACATATCAAAAATTGACCCAAGCTTGGCATTGAGTACACTCGCGAAGTGGCGAAAGTCTGGAAAGCAGAAATCGGGGGAAATGGACTACATTGTTCGACACGCCCTTCGCACGCTCGTCAAGCAAGGCCATCCGAAAGCAATGAATATGCTTGGATTCTCGCACTCATCGCGAGTGAATGTGTCGAAATTTCTCGTGCCGAAACAAGTCAAAATGAACACGGCACTTGAATTTTCGTTCACAATTAATTCTCAAGAAAATGTCGATGTGTTGATCGATTATGTTCTCTATTTTCAAAATAAATCCGGAAGTTTGAATAGCAAGAAAGTATTTAAGTTAACGAAATTGTTTCTTGAGAAAAATACGCCCACAGTGGTTTTGAAACGTCACATGCTTCGCCAACATATGACAACGCGGACTCTTTATCCTGGTAGGCATGAAATAGAAATACAGATCAACGGGAAGCGTCTTATTACGGAATCATTTGTTCTGAATTAAGTGGGCGCAATGGCACCATCGAAAATGTCCGTACGATTGCAAGCAGGGGGCAGACTTGCCCTGATTTTGTATGGGAAAAAAGGCGTTTCCCGTTGATGCGTCAAAGTTTGTGGAAAGACTTTGATTATTGTCAGGAAAACGTATGCGACTTTCTGACATGCGGTGGAGTGGTTGTCGTGCCAAACGGGGGATGCCTTCCCAAAACGTCTTTAGGGTTTAATGCGGGAAGTGAAAGATAGTTGGTGGCAGGCTATAAACCCAACGCCAGCTTCGCGTCAGCAATCGTCGCCATGAGCGTCATGGGATCAACCGTCGATTCTAGAAAACCGCAGGATTTGTAAAAATGTTTGGCATCTTCCGAGATGGCGTGAACAAGGATGGCTCGAACGCCGGTGATCTCGGCCGCGGAAATTGTCCGCATAACCGCATCTCGCAGGAGACCCTTTCCAATCCCTTTTCCATGCCATGATTGATCAACTGCCAAACGACCCAGAAGGATGACAGGAATCGGATCCGGCATGTTGCGTCGAACCCGGCCGGGCACATCGGATTGGAGAATGGAGCCCGCTGAAAGGGCGTAGTAACCGATGACCTTCCGCCCCACGCAAACAACGTAAGTCCGCGAAGCCCCGCTATCCTCATTTTTAAGGGCGCGCCGTTTCAGCCAATCATCCAGCGGTGGACTGCCGGAGTCAAACTCCGCCACCTCATGCTGGACGGTCAGACGCTCCGGCGCGGTGGGGTTCCCTTTTACTTCCCCCACGGAGCCTTGGTTTCCAGAAGATCCTGCAGTTTCCGGTTGGTTTTCGCTGGGGCGTTCAGCCGAGCTACGAACTGCTTGTAGGCGTCGTCATCAAGCACGAAAACGCGCTTATCAAGAAGCACGGACTCTGCCTCTCGGCAAGCCGTCTCCAACATGAAGTCGGAGCGATTTTTGCCGAGCGCATCTGCCGCCCGATCAATGAGATCGCGCTGGCGCTGCCGGGCCCGGATGTTGATGCTAACGGCCCTCACATGGTTCGAATCCCTGGTGGAACTGGTATGGGTTGACTTGTGTGTATTCATACAGTGAATATACGCCTACGTGTATCTATTGTCAATACATTTATTTTATGCCAAAAACAGCTCTAGTTCATAAGGCGTTTATGACCATCAACGACCAAGTGTAATGCCAGCTATGCCAGCGCGAATGACGATCTGGCGGGTAGGCATTTTAACGCCTCGAATTCTTTGAGCTGGAGATGTGGATCGGTGATCCTGGCCAAATGTTTTATCCGGCTTTCCGTGATGGGCCCTTTGGTTTGGCTGGGTGACAGCGAAAGGATATGGAGTTGGATCTCGGGGGCCAGATTAAGGAGATTCAGAAGACGCGTCAAATAGGTGGGATTCATGCCGAGTTCGTTCGCCAGAGCGGTTCGTGTGAGCCCGGGAGTCTGATCCAACCGAAGACCAAGTTCGTAGGCTTGTTTAAGCATAGTTTGGATCGGTGGCGGTTTTGCCTCTTGCCAGCGCCGTTGCCGGTTCCGAACAGTCTCAACCTCCGCTGGAGTCAAAATCAAACGAACACCCTTGGACCCGTTGACCTGGCCAAATGAAAAATCTTCCCAGAGCAAAATGACACGGTTTAAATCATCCTCTGCCCAGAAAAGTCGGTTAAAATACGTTGAGTCTGTTCGAAGATAGTTGGAATCGGGCAGGCGACTTTGACGGTCATCGAACAGACTTCCCAAATCGGCCTTTTCAGTTGTTCGAGGAGCGTTGGAGTCGTGGAGTTCGCTCGGTTTTAATTCTGCTTTGACTTGATCACTTTATCGACGCCCTGCAACGAACCTTTGACCGCGAAAGTCTCGACGTAAATGGGATCTATCTTCGAAACGGTGGGGCCGCTCGGGGCTGAGCCCATGGCGATTTCCATTGTTTGATTTGCTTTTAGCGAGACCCTTTTCTCCGAGGCCAGCACATCCAGCGAACCACTGAAGCAAGCGCAGCTGGTTTTTTTTGAAGCGTCGATATTTCCCCAGAACGCGCCGCCGCTCGAAGACAACGTTGCGCTCGGCGTCTGCACGCGGAAGACTTTTCCTTTGGCTGGTTTGTTGGGAAGGCCCACCAAAAATTCCCCCTGATCGAAGGACACCAGCGTTCCCTGCCGGTCCTGGTCCACACGGAAAACGGAATTCGCTTTCACGAGCACCGCATCACCGTTCGCAAACACCACCTGCGCCACCGACGCCTCGCCAACGCGCACGGTGTCTTTCCCGCTGATAAATTGTCCTTCCTTCGCCGGCTTCGAAGCCGACGCCGTCTCCACGAACACAGTCCCGCTGATCGCCTTCAACACCGCCTGATTGGCCGAGGCCAACCCCGTCAAACCCGCCATCGCCAAAAACAAGAAAAACTTTTTCATGGAAGCTCCTTATTGGTTAATCGGATGCGGTAACTATAGAAATAAAAAAGGCCGGAGAAGTTCATGGGTTTTGAGGCTTGTGGAACTTGCTAGGATCGCGCCCATGTCGAACTGGACCATTTATTACAACCCAAAATGCGGCACGTGCCGCAACACGTTGGAAATCCTCAAAAAGAACCACATCAAACCCACCATCGTCGAATATTTGAAAAACCCGCCGTCGATCAAAGACCTAAACGCCATCGTGAAGAAACTGCGCGTGCAACCTATCGACATTGTGCGGGCCAAAGAACCCATCTATGAGGAATTGAAATTGAGCGCGAACACGCCGCGCGAGGAACTCTTGCGCGCGATATCCGAACATCCTGTGCTACTTCAGCGCCCGATTGTTATTAACGACTACCGCGCTGTGATCTCGCGTCCACCGGAGGAAGTTCTCAAGATCCTGTAATAAGCTTTCCATTTTTTTCACTATTAGTTTGATATTCATATATTTACATAGAATTCAATCTGTTTATATAGATCATAAATAGACTATTTAATCCTATCAAATATATTAAAAACAGTTGATTTAATATATTTATAAGTATAAAATTTGAGATGGCCAAACGATCTTCTTGGAATCTCACCGACTCCGTTAATCTCTCCCAATTGAAACCGGACGAACCATCACCGGTGGCTTATAGCGATTGGATCCGATCGCTACGCAACTACCTGAGAATGACGCAAGCCGAGTTGGCCCAACGCGCCAAGATAACCCAGCCACATTTGGCCGCCATCGAATCGGGCAAAACCGATCCGCAAATTGGAACGTTGCGGAAAATATTCGACGGCCTTTCCTGCGACTTGGTCATTCGGCCGCGACCCCGTCGCAAACTGGACGAAGTGTTAAAGGATCAAGCCGGGTCTGTAGCGCTTAAGCGCCTCAAACAATCGATGGGAACAATGGCGCTCGAAAACCAGGCGCCCGATGAAGAAGCGTTCCGGCACTTATTAAAAAAGAAGACCGAAGAGATTTTGGAAGACCGCCGCGAACATCTGTGGAGAACCGATGAATGACGAAAGCACCGCCCCTGTTGGAGCGACGGCGGGGCCGGACCTTTCTCATTTAATCGATCCGAAACTTTCTGGTGCGCGCGCTCGAAATGCGGCCGAGACATTGGCCATCGTGCACGTGTACGACCGTTACGTGTTCGACACACGGCGGCGTTGGAAAAGAGATTGGCTAAGCGAAGAATTAATTCGAAAAACGCACGCGGACATGTTTGGCGCGATTTGGACGTGGGCCGGCAAGTACCGGACGGTTCCGGTCAATATCGGCATTGACTGGCACCAAATACCACAACAAGTGCATCTTCTCTGCGGCGACTTCAAATATTGGAACGCGGAAGGGAGCACAATGTCCGTGCTCGAGATCGCGGCCCGTCTCCAAAATCGTTTGACGCGTATTCATCCGTTTTACGACGGAAACGGGCGCCACGCGCGGCTTATCACCGACATTTTCTTTCGTTCCCGGAACCATAAGATTCCGCAATGGCCGCAGATCCAACGATTGGAAAAAGGAGACGGTATTCGAAAGCGCTATATTGCCGCCATGAAAGAAGCCGACCAGGAGAACTTTACGGGACTCGTGGATTTTATTAAGGAGTTCCTGTGAAGAAAAAAAGCAAGGCCCCCAGGGTGAAAAAGGAAACGAAGCCCCCCGTAGCTTTAGCGAAGGGGGATACCGAAGCCGACAAGATGGCCGCGAAGCAGCGTGACATCTCCGTTAGCGAATTTTTTCTTAAGAACCGTCACTTGCTTGGTTTCGACAACGCGAAGAAAGCGCTCTTGACCACGGTGCGCGAAGCGGTCGACAACAGCTTGGACGCCTGCGAAGAAGCCAAGATCCTGCCGAACATTCTCGTTGAGATCAAAGAAGTGGAAGGCAGCGGCGACCGTTTCAAGGTGATTGTGGCCGATAACGGCCCGGGCGTCGTGAAAGAACAAATCCCCCGAATTTTCGGAAAACTGCTGTACGGGTCGAAATTCCATTCGATGAAACAGAGCCGCGGCCAGCAAGGCATCGGCATCTCGGCGGCCGGCATGTACGGCCAACTCACCACCGGCTCTCCCACGCGCATCACTTCCCGCATCTCAGCGAAGAAACCCGCGCACTATTTTGAGATCCACATCGACACCGCCAAGAACCAGCCGACCGTAATGAAAGACGAGGTCGTGAAATGGGACCGCCCGCACGGCACCAAGGTCGAAATTGAGCTTGAAGCGAAATTTCAAAAGGGCCGCCATTCTGTCGAGGATTACATCCGGCAGACCGCGCTCGCGAACCCGCACATTGAACTGATCTACAAAGGTCCGGACGGGACCAAAGAGCATTACAAACCGGCCAGCCGCTCGCTGCCCATCGCTCCCAAGGAAATCAAGCCCCATCCGCACGGCGTCGAGCTCGGAATATTAATGAAGATGCTGAAAAGCACCGCGGCGCGCTCGGTGAAAACCATGCTCGCGCGCGACTTTGCGCGCATGTCGACCAACATGGCCGGCAGCATTCTCAAGGGCGCGGGCATTGACCCCAACGCGAAACCGTCCGAGATCGCCCACAACGAAGCGGACAAACTGCACAAAGCCATCCAACAAACCAAACTCATGAACCCGCCGACCAACTGCCTCTCCCCGATCGGCGAAAACAATTTGCTGCAGGGCCTGAAAAAGAACGTGAACGCGGATTTCTATACCGCGCTCACACGCCCGCCTTCGGTCTACCGCGGTAACCCGTTTCAGATCGAAGTGGCGGTGGCGTACGGCGGCGACATGCCGAAAGATGAATTGGCCGATGTCATGCGCTTCGCGAACCGCGTGCCGTTGCTATATCAACAGTCCGCCTGTGCCGTGACAAAGAGCGTGCTTCAGACCGCCTGGAAAAATTATGGCGTCGATCAATCCAAAGGAGCGCTGCCAACCGGCCCGCTTATGATCGCGGTGCACATGGCCAGCGTGTGGGTCCCATTCACCTCTGAGTCCAAAGAAGCCGTGGCTTCCTACGCGGAGATCACCAAAGAAATCCGCTTGGCCTTACAAGAGTGCGGTCGCCGGCTTGATGCGTATTTGCGCCGCGGCTACCGGGAAGCTGAAGCCAAAAGGAAAAAGGACTACATCAAGTCCTATCTGCCACACATCGGTATCGGACTAAGAGAAATTTTGAACCTGAAACAGAAAGAAGAGAAGCGCGTGCTCAACCTGCTCACCGACATTCTGGAAAAGGACAAGACCCCCACCAATGGATAAAAAAACCGAGAAACTCATTTACGAAGCGGCGGACCGCATCTACCACGAGGTCTTAAAAAAAATGGCGCCGTCGATGGATTTCCCTATCCGGAGCCTCGAGAACGTGAGCTACGACAAGAAGAAAGGGTATTTCGAGATCGGTGACCGTGTGAAAGAACGCGCACTCACCTACAACACGGTCAAAACCTTCGCGCAGACCATCCGCATGATGGCGCTCTCACACGAAATCGTGCGCAAGGACGACATGGCCACCAAGAGAGAGGCGTATTACGTCTCGAAGAACTGGGGTGAGGCGCGTTTCCACGAGCAGCCCGAGTCGGACACGATCATGGACGACATCGAGGCGCACTTCCGGCTCAACCGCGAGAAGATGGGCTTTATTCCCGAAGAGAAAGGCGGCGACGTCGCCGGCAAACTGATCGTGATCGACAAGGACCCGGATTCCGGGAAAGAAATCCGCATCGATTGCACCAAGTTCGGCACCGGCTCGTACTCCATCCCGACCGCCTGCGAAGAATTGCGGTTCGAAACCAACGCCAAATTTATTCTCGCCATCGAAACGGCTGGTATGTTCCAACGCCTGGTCAAACACAATTACTACACAACCGCGAACTGCATTCTCATTTCCATGGGTGGCGTGCCCACGCGGGCTTGTCGCCGATTTATCCGCCGACTGGCGGACGACAAGAAACTGCCGGTCTACGCGTTTGTGGACGGCGACCCGTACGGCATCACAAACATTTACCGCACGCTGAAAGTGGGCTCGGGCAACAACGCCCATCTCAACCAATTCTTCTGCGTCCCCCAAGCCAGCTACCTGGGCGTCACGCCGCAGGACATCATCGACTACAAACTCAAGGACGCCACACACCCGCTCGAAGAAGTGGACATCAAACGCGCCAAAGACGCGCTCAAGAACGACCCGTTCATCAAATTCCACAAACCATGGAAACACGCGATCGAACAAATGCTCGCGATGGGCGTCCGCGTCGAACAACAAGCCTTCGCAAAACACGGCCTCAACCACGTGATCGAAAAGTACCTGCCGATGAAGCTCAAGAAACCTTCCAAATTCCTGCCCTGATGGGCGTCCGGAAATACATTTATCTCGCCATCTTCGCGGTGTTCGGGATAATGTATTTGGGGGTCCATCAACGAAACAAAAGCTTTTCTTACAAATGGCCGCTCGGTCCGGAAAAAACCATCGGGATTGTTACCTACGGGAACAGCGTGTGGCCGGATGACTTGGCATATGTTCGGCGTATTATTGAGTCCGTCTACGGAGTCAAAACGGTACTCGTTCCAAGAGATCCGGAGGAATTGAAAGAACACTACGAGGCGAAACGGAAGCAATACAACATTGGCCGGTTGCTCGAAAAACTAGAACTTGAAGCCCAGATGCAGCGACCGCATTTTCGGACATTGGTGGTGCTGCGCGAAGATATATTTGATGACGGCAGTAATTTTGTGTTTGGCATCGGCGCTGAGCCCGGTCAAACAGCCGCGATAACAACCAGCGGGTATGGCCTCGACCTGGGCGACACGCGGCTCGAACATTTCTTTCACACCAAAATCATGCGTGTGCTGACGCTTCACGAAATCGGCCACACACTTGGTCTGGCACATTGCACCAACAAGTGCGTGATGGAATCGGGAAACAACGTCATCCAAGAAATGAAGAAACACGACGAATACTGCAAGGCTTGCGAACAACAGCTCCGGGAATTGGCGGCGCGCAACTTCCCAACGATGATGGCATGGCCGTCATAACCGCAAGGCGTGGCGTCCTGATCGTTCTTGCGGCCATGGTACTGTCCGCTTGCGCCGGTCATCGCACTTTCCCCTCAGGTATGAAGCGGGAAGAACTTCCGGATTTTAAAGTGCTCGTCGACAAAATGATCAACGCCAAAGACGAAGTGGAATTGGACGCGTTGATGAAAACCGTGATTTCGTATGGAGACTCCGCCGTCCCCGCGCTCATGGAGCGGTTTAAAGACGGCAACGATATGGAACGCTACCGGACTGCGTGGGCGTTCTCACAACTGCAATCGCCGGCCGACGACGCGATGTACCTCATGAAAGACGCTTTGCGAGACTCCAACATGTACGTGCGTTATTGCGGTGCTTTCTTTATTGCGCGCCGCGAGGAATTGCCCGACACCATCGTAAACGATACGTTGATCGGCGCCATGAAGAACAAGGAATCGGCGCGGTTCCGTTACGAGGCATTGATCGCGTTCCGCAACCAACGCGTGCCGCCGCGCGCCGCTGTGGCGCCCGCCATCGCTTTGTTGAACGATCCTGATTCGTATGTGCGCGACGAGGCCTACCGGACGTTAAAACATTGGATCTCGGCGATCGATACACAAAATGCCGTGGAAGCGCTGTTGCCGTCTTCCAACCGGAAACTACAGGGGACCGCCGCATTGCTGCTCGCGCAGACCTTGGACAAACGGCATGTCGACACGTCCCGCATTGAGTGGCTTGAGAAAAATTCCGATGGGCTGCTGCAACGGGAAGCCAAACGCATTCTCGCTCGGGAACCGAAATGACCAACCGCGCGGCCATCTCTCTGATTGTTTTAACAACCGCGGTCATCTTGTGGTGGCATTACCGCCAAACGGAAGTCGTGCCGCTACCAATCTCTCCAAACATTCAGACGGACTCATCCCCGATCACCGCGTTGAACATTCCACTGCGCGGACCGCTCGAATTGAATTTTTTGTCAAAAGACGACATCTTCCGAATGCGCAAGGAATGGGTGGCCAGCGAACCGCGCTTAGCACCCGCCGGATACGAACCGCTGCCAGAAATTTTTTCCGCTGTTGGCGACGGCAACCCGTGGTGGGGTCTTTCGGGAATCTACGGGCTCGGCCCGGGCGAACAAAGCATCACGGGCCCGGCGGAAGAATCGCGGATTCTCGCCAATCCCTATTTATTGGTAGGGCTCATCGAAACGCATGCGTGGAAAGGCATGGACCCGCCCAATTACAACGTGGCGTTTTATCCGACGCCGATCGCGCTGGTTTACCGGGCGCGCAACGACGCATGGGCACGTTACAACGTAAGCGAACATTTTTCCTTCTTGGTGCAGAACAATTATTTCGAAGGCCACAAACGCGAATTAACATTTGCCGCGTACAACGCGCGCGACTTTGGGTACAACTACTTGGCGGTGGACGCGGCCAAATCCCGCAACGTGGTTTGGAAGAACCCCTCGGCGGGCGCCGCCCGCATTCAACAGATGTTGCACGTGGGTGGCAGCTGCGGCCATCCGTCCGGCTGCACCAACATGAGCCCGTTTCAACCCGAGCTGTTGATCGATATCCCGGAACTGCCCGCGAACGCGTTCATTCGCCTGTGGCGTTCTGAACCCACCGACATCAACGCGCCGCCGGACATGACGTTTAATCTGGAATTATTATGAAAAAAATCCCGATCGGGCCTGAGGAGATGGGCCGGCTTTCCGCCGCGCTGCGCAAAGTGTCTTTCTTTCAGGGTATGTCGATGGGCGACTTGGAACGGTTCCTTAATATCACCGACCTGTACGAATTCTCTGCTGGAAAAACAATTTTTAAGAAAGGAGACGTGGGCGACGCGCTCTACATCGTCAATTCCGGACATGCCCGCGTCATCCAACGTGCCTTACCGATCCCGTTCTGGCCCGCCAAAACCATCGCCACATTGGAACCGGGGGACCTGTTCGGTGAGATGGCGCTGCTCGATCAGCCTCACCGCACCGCCACGGTCGTGGCCGATGGGCCAACAACGCTGTTCGTCATGTTGAACACCCACTTCAACGAGCTTCTGAACTCAAATCCCACTTTCTCAAGCGACCTTCGCCGCATCGCGCAGAAGCGCAACTTCGAACGAAAGCACGCCTAAAGAAATTTTTCCTCGATCTTATCCACCAATGTTCTCAGCGCAATAAACCGGTTGATGCTGCGTTCACGCTCACGCTGACAGCGAACCATGATTTTTAGCGGCTTATAAATGAGTTGGACCGCATTCGAAGTTTTATTTTTCTTCTGCCCGCCTTTGCCGGAGCCTCTTGTGAATGTTTCCTCGATATCGCGCGGGTCGATGTTAAGGCGCTTTATCTTTTCCAATAACGCCGCGCGCTTGGATGCGGTGACCACCGATATTTCGTTGAGATTCATAAAGTGCAATTTACAAATGAAAAAGTAAGATCCCACCTATGATTGACGAAACCCGCCTCGCTGAAATCAAGAAACGACTCAAGAGCAACGCCGATGGGGACCTTCAGTATCTGCTTGAGCAAGTGGAGACCCTCCAAAAGAAAAACGAGGTCCTTGCGCAACACGTTCTCGAACTGACCCAGGAAATGGAAAACACCAAATCGGACTTCGGGAACAGCCGCTGAACAAAAACATGCCCCGGCCGCTTCTCATTCTGTTGATCATCACCTTTGCCCTTACGCTGGCGTGGATTTTTTTGCGATGGTTTGAGCAATCCAACCTTTATTATCCCGACAAAGAAGTCCTTTATCTGCCCTCGCACGTGCGCATGCCGTACGAAGATGTGACCTTCGAGGCCCCTGACGGAACCAAGCTTAATGGTTGGTACCTGCCGGCCACACCCGGAAAAACGACACTGCTTTTCTGCCATGGGAACGGCGGCAACATCAGCAACCGCATTCCGAAACTTCAACGCCTTACGGGGCTGGGCGTAAACGTGTTTATTTTTGATTACGCCGGTTACGGCCGCAGCGAAGGACGCCCCTCGGAACAGGCGACCTACCGCGACACGCTGGCCGCCTATGCGTATCTGACGGAAAAACGCGGAGTTAATCCGGAAAACATCGTGGTCTATGGAGAATCGCTGGGTACCGCGATGGCGGTGGAACTCGCCACGCAAAAAACTCTGCGGGGCATGGTCCTCGAGAGCCCGTTCACATCGACCATCGCCATGGGGGAAATCATGTTGCCGTGGCTCCCCGTGCGTTGGATCGCCAAGTACCGGCACGACTCGCTTTCCAAAGTTCCGCGGCTGAACATCCCGCTCTTAGTGATGCACAGTCCGACGGATGAAGTCATTCCATTTGCGATGGGACGCGCGCTTTACGAAGCGGCCGGCGGAGAAAAGATTTTCGTGGAACTCACCGGTGGACACAACGACGGATACGAGCTTTCCGACGCAGATTATAGGGGCGCATTGGAAAAATTTCTGAAACGTTCATGAGCGCTCCTGCTCCCATACTTGCGCGGCGGCTGGGTCTTGGCGCGCTCGTATTAATCGGTGTCGGCGACATACTCGGCGCCGGCATCTACGCGCTGGTTGGAAAAGTGGTCGGCATCGCCGGGCCGGGCGCTTGGATTTCATTTCTCATTTCCGCAGCATTGGCGGCCGCCACCGGTCTTTCCTACGCCGAGCTTTCGTCCCGCATCCCGAAAAGCGCCGGGGCCGCCGCATATGCCGCGGCCGCGTTCAAGCAACCGATTGTGGCGTTTCTCGTGGGCTTTCTGGTGCTGGCGAGCGGCCTTACATCAACCGCCACTGTCGCGCTCGCGTTCTGGGGTTATCTCGAACTTCTTTTCCCGATGCCACAGCTCATGGCGGCCATCGCGCTGATCCTGATTTTGACCGCCGTTGCGTGGCGCGGCATCGCCGCTTCCGCCGGCACAAACAACGTGCTGACCTTGCTCGAAACAACGGGGATCCTTATTATTATCGGCGTCGGTTTTTCCCTAGCGGCACGCATGCACGCCTCCGATCTCTTTTCGCGCCTCGCTCCCACACCGGAGCTCACGCCTCTCATCACGGGCGCAACGCTCGCGTTTTACGCGTTCATCGGTTTTGAGGACCTCGCAAACTTGGCGGAGGAAGCCAAAGACCCGCAGCGCGATTTGCCGCGCGCCATTTTGATCGCGGTGGCATTCACGACCGTGCTCTACTTGGCCGTCATTGTGGTTGTGCTTTGGGTGATTCCGCTGCAGCAATCGGCCACATCCACGCGGCCGCTCTTGGACGTGCTCGCCGCGGCCGGAACGCCGTTACCGGCAGCGGGCTTTGCGGTGCTTGCTATCTGCGCGATCACCAACACGGGACTCGCAAATTTCGTGATGGTCTCACGACTGCTCTACGGAATGGCGGCCCAAGGCCTGGTCCCGCGCGCACTCGGACGCGTGCATCCGGTGCATCAAACGCCGTGGGTGTCCGTGTTGGTCGCGGCCGGGCTCACACTGCTATTGGTTGTGACCGGCGGCACGCGCTTACTCGCGCAGACCACAAGTCTGTTGCTCGTGATCGTTTTCTCGATGGTGCACGTGAGTTTGATCCGCGTGCGGCGCCTCAATGGCCGTGAATCTGCGCCATTTCGCGTCCCGCGGTTTGTGCCGTGGACAGGACTCCTGGTCAGCGCGCTACTAATGTTTCATTTCCCAGCGGACGTTTTTCTGCGAGCGGGCGTAATTCTGCTCGTGGGAGGCGGTCTCTATTTGGTTTTTAGAAGCAAGTAGTCTTCCAGTTTGTCGAACGAGCCGGTCCAGCCCTGCGTCATGCCTGCGCGTCCCTTAATGAAAGTCTCCATCTCTTCCTTGGTGGCTTTGCCGACAACTTCCCAGGTGACCGTCACACGCGTCCGGTTCGACGCTTCTTCTGTGAATTTGACGTTGGTCTGCATGGTCTCGGGCCACGTGGGCGCCATCGGGTGGCGTGACACATTGCCTTTCTCGTCGGTGAATTGCTGCGTGTAAACGAGCACGGGTTTCTCCACTTTGCTGTACGCGGCGCGGCCGTACATGGTCATGCCGCCGTTATCAGCCGCCATTGAATAGAAGGTCTTTCCACCCGACTTGATGTCCGCTTGGAGGAACTTCATGTTGAAACCGGTCGGCGCGAGCCACTTCGAGAAATGATCGGGCTTCGTCCACATGTCCCACATGACGTCCAACGGCACGTCGAACGCGCGGTTGATCACAAAGACCTCTTTGCCCAAAGATTGTTTTTCCAGATATTCGGCGAAACGGTCCCAGGTCGCGTCTCCGCCCGCTTTCTTGATGAACCCGCGGGTTTGCTCGGCGTCTGCCGGGGTCGGGCAGGCCATCGTCATGTCCATTTTCGTTCCGCCTTTTACTTCGGAAAAAAGCACAGTGACGCGGAAGAGCGGTTTGCGTTCGTCATTGCCGCCGTGGTCGTAGACCATTTTTTTGTGGGTCTCAATTTCGAGGAAACGGGTCTTGTTCACGTAATCGGCGCCGTTGGGTCCATGCATCGTGTAATGCCACATGCCGCCAACCTTAAAGTCTTTGCTGTGGGACGTGATAGTGAAGCCGCGCGGCCCCCACCATTGCCCTGCTTGTTTCGGATCGGTCCAAGCTTCCCAGACGGTCTTTACCGGCGCTGCAAAGACGCGCGTTAGCTTTATTTCGTTGGATGTTGTTTGGGTGGTCATGTTTTCCTTCCTTTGGTCATTTTTGATGTCACCGGATGTTAATAATTCAAGCCGTGAATACGGCACAAATGCCAATCGATCAAGAACATTGAAAGTGGGGCGTTTCCAGTTATCTTTGGGTGATGAAAATAAAACGCCTATTCGCACCGGCAGCCCTGGTTTTGATGCTCAGCCAATTTTTCCACCCCGCCAAAGCCGGCCTTCTCCCTCCCGATAGCGACCTATTTCCCGTTATTGTGAACGTCGAGAGACCCGCCGTTATCTCTTTTACCGTCAGCGTGAATGACCGGCCTGCGGCCCAAGGTAAGACCAGCAAAGGCATTGGCTTTGTTGAAATTCCCAAACCAGCACCGGGCGATACCGTGAAAATGACCCTTGGAGACAAACGGGAGAAAAACCAAGTTATGCCGAATAAAGCCGATAAGATGACTTTCAACTTTAAGGTCCTAATACGATGAAAAACCTTCTTGGCGTGGCCCTCCTGGTGGCGTTATTGGTCCCATCGGCGATGGCCGTTAATCTTTCATCCAATCAACAGTCGCGTATTATTGTCACCGCCCTAGGGAAAAGCAGCACCGCCAAGTCCCCATTGGCTGGTATGGGTTTTAAAGTTTTCGTAAATGGGCAGCACCTTGGCGATGGTGTAATCAATGCGGAAGGTCTTGGCACGGCGTGGATCGGAATGCCCGCCAGCAGGTCGGTCGTGAAAGTGGTGCTCGCCAACAACACGGTCAAAGAGACACTCATCCCCGACGATCAATTCGCCGCCGAACAACTGTTCTTCGAATTCAAGCAGTAACCCTCCAATCCACCTTCTACCCAGCTAGAGCTTCAAAAACGCGCAACGCCGCGTAGGCGTCATTGGCGGCATAGAGGACTTGTTGATCGGAAAGATGGCGGTGCATCCAATTGGATGTGCCGATTTTTTTGGACTTCCGGAACCGGCGCTCAAAACAGATGGCCACGGCCACTTTGACCCCCACGCCACGCCCGTAACCACTCTTCGCGAACAACGTCTCCAGGTCCAACACCGACACGGGGGTCACATGCAGCTTGGCGCGCACGCGTTTGACATCATCGCCGAGCCCGAAACCCACTTTTTTCAACGAAGCCAATCCAATCAAAGCGCCCACGACCTTGCGGATTTCGGGAAGGTGCAATGTGAAAACAAATGTCCTCTCGGGGGACGCAAACTGGGCCACATGAGGCCCGCTCGATGTTTCTCCGCGCAAAAAAGTGGGCTTCGACTCGGTGTCAAACCCGACAACCTGCAATTGGGACAACTCTTCGTAGGCGCGCCGCGCTCCCTCTGGTGTGGTGACCACCACAATATTGTCGGGGCTGACACCGTCAAACCACGGCAGCGCCTGAATTTCTTCGCGGCTCGGCCACTGGCGGGGCCGGGAACTGGCGTCACCACCAAACAGACGCGGGAACAAACGGGCCAACCAACGCCGCAAGAAAGAGGTCCTTAATAGCATTGGCGTATTCTACTCCTCCTCCGTGCTAATATCGCCGGAATATGGCCCTCTTAGCCCACCGTTCCGCCGGCAAGATCCTCGGCGCCGCCTTTCAAAAACGCCACTACGTCGCGCTTGGGAAAATGGCGATGCAGTCCGCGGATTTCTGGGATACGCTCTCGCGCTATTTGACAGGAAAAGGAAGTTACCCCCACCGCTTTGAAGTCCGCACGCCAACCGGTCTTATTCGCCCCACGCTCTACTCCTATTATGACTTGCTCACGCTGAACGAAATCTTTTTTCGCGGCGACTATTTGAGCGGCCCCGATGACCGCGTGATTCTGGACATCGGATCAAACATCGGACTCAGCGCGCTTTACTTCCTCTCGCGCAGCCCCGACGCGCGCTGTTATCTCTATGAGCCCGATCCGCGCAACGTGGAACGGCTTAAAGACAATCTCAAAGACCATTCGGTCCGGACGCTAATCAACGATTGCGCGGTCGCCGACCAGGAAGGCATCGTGCGTTTCGGTCTCGATGAAACCTCGGGCCGCTACGGCGGACTTAAGGTGGACTTCGGAAAATTCACGACGGTGCAATGCGTGCACATCAACTCGGTCCTAAAGCGCGTGCTGGCCGAGAACGACCACATCGACATTCTGAAAATCGACACCGAGGGCGTTGAGATCCCCACCGTGGCCGCCATCGACCGCGCCTATCTTCCAAAAATCCGGAAAATCTATATCGAAGCCGAACCCACAACCAAACTCCACCCCGAATTTTTTCATCAACACCAATATGGGACCGTGTGCCAGCTGACGGCCAAATCATGACCGAAGACATCGACAACGCTTACGCAACCTGGAAAGGTTGGGGAGATCCGGCCGCCACCAAACCCGGCGAGAAAGAGATCTGGGACGAACTTCACCGGATCGTGGGGCTTAAATCCGGGCAGCGTTTGCTCGAAATCGGATTCGGCCAGGGCTCGCATTTGCATTACTGCAAGTCGAAGGGGATCGTGGGCGTGGGGATTGAACAGAACAAGACCGGCCTCGACATCGCGCGCGCGGCCGGACTGGATGTTTATCTGGGCACCACCAAAAATTTGCCGGGGCAGGAGCGCGTGTTTGACGTCATCGCGGCCTTCGATGTGATTGAGCACATCCCGGTGAACGAATTGGTCCCGCTGATAAAGGAACTCCGCACATTTCTAAAGCCCAACGGAAAAATGTTGCTCTCATTCCCCAACGGCGCGAGCCCGTTCGGCCGGCTCCATCAACATGGCGACCTGACCCACATCAACGCGTTCAACCGCAGCAGCATCGAACAGCTGTGCATCGCGACCGGCCTCGAAATCATTCATTTCGGCGATTACCCGGAATATTTCGAGGCCCGCACAATAAAGCAAAAGCTCAAAGTGCCGGTCCGCCGGTTCGTTCGCGCGGTAATAAAAAAGGCCGTGAATGCCTATTTCGATCATCCGCTTGGCCTCTCGGTGGTGGCCGTTCTGAAATGATCTGGGCCATTGTGGGCGGCGCGCTGTTTACGCTCGTATATTGGCACCGGTTGCTCGTGTTCTCGCAGCTCCCGTTTGACGGCAACATGCTGCGGCTCTTTTTTCCGTCATGGGTGATCGGCAAAACCATGCTTGCAGACGGCTTCTCGCTTTTGTGGGACCCGTACCGGAACCTGGGCCAACCATTCCTGGCCGATCCGCAGAATCAAGCGCTTTATCCGGTCCGTTTCCTTTCGCTTATCGCCGAGTATTTGACCTACCAACGCCTGTTCGTGGTTTTCCACACGTTGCTTGCGGCCGCGCCGGCCGCGCTCTTGGCCAAACGATTAGCCAAAGACCACGAGGACCTGACGGTCCCCTTCTTCGCGGCGCTCGCGGCCGGTTTTAACGGGCTCCTGCTCGCGCGCGTGACGCTTCCGTCGCACTACGCGGCGATGGCATGGGTCCCCTGCGCGCTGTATTTTCTTACGACCGCGCGCCCGACCTTGCTCGCGCTCGCGCTCGCCGCGCAATGGATGGCCGGTTTTCCGCCGTTTTTTATTTTGACGCTGGTGATATTGCTCGGGAGTGCGTTAATTTCAAACGACCGGAAAGCATCGCTACTTTGTCTCGGCAAAGGCGCCGCGCTCGGACTGGGGCTTTCGGCCGTGCAATGGGTACCGTTTCTTGAGCTGATGCAAGAATCGGCGCGCGGCGTGTTCCTGCCGGCCGGTCAGGCGACGGAATTTTCACTGCATCCGCTAGAACTTCTGCGCCAAGCGGCGCTGCCCGCGTTTCTTCACGACCGTTTCCCGACCGTGACCTCTTCCGATATTGCAATCACTGGGTTTTATTTGGGGCCGGTCGCGCTCGGCCTCGCGGCGTGGGCCGCGATCAAAGGCGGACGGACCGGTCGATGGCTCGCAGGCGCGGCGCTCGCGGCCTTTGTTCTGGCGCTCGGCGAACACATCAAAATTTACAACCACATTCCGTTCATCACTATTTTCCGGTTCCCCGCGAATTGGCTGCTGCCAGCCACTACAGCCTTGGCTGCTGCAGCTGTGCTTGGCCTTTCGCTTGTTCCCAATAAGAACTTGCGCTGGGCGCTTTTCGCTCTGGCCGCGCTCGACCTGCTGTCCTTTTCGCTCCCGATGCGCACGCCGTGGGGCCAGCCGTCTTTTTTCAACGAGACGCCATTGCGCGCTCATGGGCTTGAGACCGCTGTGCGCGGTACACGGATTTTCCACACGGCCTCCATCGTGGACAACGCGCACACATGGAAACTCGACTCCGGAGAGGCGTGGCTCGCCATGAAAGGGGCGCTTGTTCCGTCCATCGGGACCGCTTACGGCATCGAAGAAGCGGCCAGCTACAGCGTGCTTGTGTCCGCGCGCCACCTGGCGTTTTTGCGGCGGCTCAACCAGGGACCAGAAACATCAGCACTCTTTGATATGGCTGGCATCAACAAAATTATTTCCGCGTCCGCCAAGGCCGGCCAATCGCCGGCGCTCGCGGATTTTACGGTGCGCGAAAATGCGGGCGCGCTTCCGCGCCAATTTTTTCTGAACGACGGCACGGCGGTGGCCTCGTGGGCCTACTTCCCGGGCTGGCGCGCCACGGTGGACGGTCAAAAGCGCCTCGTCACACCGTATGAAAACGAATTTCCGAGCGTGGTCGCGGGGCCCGGCAAACACGACGTGCGTTTCACGTATACCCCAAACTCGTTTCGCATCGGCCTCGCGCTATCGCTTTTGACGTCGATGATCGCGGTCGCACTCTTTGTAAGATACAGGGCGTAAATCCCCTATGAGTCAACACGTGATCGCATCCCATGACGCGCATCTTGTCTATGTCCCCTTCTCCGAATTGGACTTGGCTGACAGCCGTTACCGCTTTCGCTGGCATTACGGTCCGTTTATCGATGACATGAGAGCGGGCCTCAAACGTTCCGGCCAAACGCATCCGGCGCTTTTTGAACAGACCGGCCCGCACTCGTACCGGATTCTGGACGGCCATCGCCGCGTTGACGCCGTGCGCAGCATCCGCGAAAGCGGCGGGTCGTGGGAAAAATTGCTCGCACATGTCATTCCTGAAGGCCGTTTGTCGCCGCTGGAACGATTTCATCTGTTGCGGGAACGCAATCTTTCCGGTAAGGACCCGTTCGGCATGATCGAACGCGGCCGCTTTTTTTCTTACTTCATTGAACAAGGCCTGACCGCGCAAGAAATCAGCCGGCATTGCGGCATCAACGGCCACGACGTGACCGATTTTATGGAGCTCGCCCACGCGCCCGCGGAACTGGGCTGGCTGCTCAACAAAGCCAATCTTGAACCGGCCTTCGCGCTGATGCTGGCGCGCCGCTACCACGGCTGGAAACAAACCGCGCATTCCAACGAGGCGTTGTTGGTGGCGCAACGGCTGGTCGGGCACGCGCAGGCCGAGCGCGTCACGATGAAAGGCTGGAGGTTCCTGCTCGATTTCTATTGGCCGCACGACCGGCCGTTCCTCGCCAAACATTCATGAACGATCCCAAACAGCACTTTAAGTCCTACATGGGCATTGCCGCGCTCTTTTTTGTGGGTGGGTGGGCCGTGTTGACGCTGGCGTTCGTCGGCAACGCCATCAAGGATTTGCCGTCGGTCGATTCATTGAGAGAATACGTGCCGCCGCTCGTCACCCAGATTGTCGACACCTACAACCAACCCGTCGGCGAATTCTTCACGGAACGGCGGACCACCGTGCCGCTCACCCAGATCCCGGTCGACCTGCGCTCGGCCGTCATGGCGATTGAAGACACCGAGTTCTACAAGCATTGGGGTATCAACCCACGCGCGATCCTGCGCGCTTCGGTAGCGAACCTGATGGCGGGCCGCGTGGTGCAGGGCGGCTCCACGCTCACGCAGCAGCTCGCCAAAACCATTTTTCTCTCCCGAAAAAAAACGCTGGGCCGGAAATTCAAAGAGTTGCTGCTCACACTGCAGATCGAGAACCGTTATTCGAAAGATGAAATTCTCCAGCTGTACCTGAACCAGATCTATTTCGGCGGCGGCGCTTACGGCGTCGAGGCCGCGTCCCGGCTCTATTTCGACAAACACACGCAGGAACTGAACCTGGCGGAATGCGCGCTGCTGGCCGGCCTGATCCGTTCCCCAAACCGCTATTCCCCCGCCAACAACGCCGACCTCGCGCGCGATCGCCGCTCCACCGTGCTGCGCCGCATGAGCGACCTCGCTTTTATTTCCGAAGCCGAAGAGAAACAAGCCAACGACATGCCGGTCATATCAGCGGCGACCTCGCGGATCAAGGAAGCGCCCTACATCCTCGAAGAGATCCGCAAAACACTCGAGCCGGTCTACGGCGGTGAAGCGTTGGAACAGGGCGGCCTCATCATCCGCACCACGCTCGACGTAAAGATGCAGAAGGTGGCGCAAAAAGTGATTGAGCGCCACTGCGCCGAATACGACATGAAGTTCGCGACCGCGACATTGGCCGAATATTGGAAAGACCTCGCGAAAGCTTCGACCGCGCCCATCACCATTTCCACGATCGCACCGAACGTGCAGGCCGCACTGGTCGCAATCGATGTGCACACGGGCGCCATCCGCACCTTGGTCGGCGGGCGCGATTTCCAAAAATCCCAATTCAACCGCGCGATGCAAGCGCGCCGCCAACCCGGCTCGTCGTTCAAACCGTTTGTGTACGGCGCGGCCATGGAAGAAAAATTCACGGCGGCCAGCATCATCGAAGACATGCCAATGGTGTTCGTTGACGTCGAGTCCGACCCGACGCTGCTCGCCGAAACCACCACCTACGCCGATACCCAAGTGGCGATCCTCGACAATTTGCAGATGACGCAGAAAGAATTGGACGCGCTGAAAAAAGAAGAACGCGACGCGCTGCTCAAACGCTACTGGCGCCCGCAAAACTTTGACGGAAAATATTTGGGCCCACTCACGCTGCGGAAAGCGCTGCAGAAGTCGCGGAACTTGGTGACGATCCGGCTCGTCGACAGCATCGGAGCGCGCGCCGTGGTACGGTTCGCGCGCGCGGCGGGACTGTCGGGGTATCTGGCGCCGGTGCTCTCCATTGGTCTTGGCACGTCGGTGGTGTCGCTCGTTGAACTCACCAACGCCTACGGCACCTTGGCGAGCGGCGGGTTCCACGCGGAACCGTATTTTGTGGAACGCGTCACCGACCGCCGCGGAAAAATTTTGCAGGAGACCGCGCCCAAAGTGACCGCGCGTCTCAATCCGCAGACGGTTTATTTGACGATTAATCTTATGAAGGGCGTGGTCGAACGCGGCACCGGCTGGTACGCGCGCCGCCTCGGCCGCCCGATCGCCGGCAAAACCGGAACGACGCAAGATCAGCGCGACTTACTCTTTGTCGGATTTACGCCGGACCTGGTCTGCGGCGTGTGGGTGGGTTACGACGATTTCCGGCCGCTAAAGAAAGGGTTGAGCGCCTCCAACATCGCGGTGCCGCTCTGGACGGACTTCATGCGCGAAGCGCTCAAGTCCTATCCCAACAAAGATTTTCAGATACCGCCCAAAATCGAATTCGCAAAAACCGACGCCGACACGGGCTACCTGGCCCTACCGAGCTGCCCCAAAGTCATCCTCGAAGCCTTCAAAGAAGGCACGGTCCCCACCGAATTCTGCCCCTACGACCACAGCAAAGACGTGGTCAACGAAAACGACGAGTCGCTGGAATAATTAATTCCCTTCCTGCATGTAGTCCACCACAATGGAAATAATTTTCTTGATGGTGTCATTGCAAGATTTGAAGGCCATATGATCAATGGCGTCCGCCCCATATCTTCTTAAAACATCGCTAATAAGGGCGTGAACAAACGATTGCGTGGCGGCGTCGACTCCTTCAAAATCAATCGTAACGTCCTCTTTCCGGTCAAACGCGGGAATAATTTCGGCAATCCGAATTTCACGGGCAACATCTTTATTCTCAGCGAAAGCTCCGGCTCTCTCAAGAATACGTATATGTTTCATACAAACACCGGTTTCTTATGCCGCATGGTTTTTCGATCCCTCACAGCGCTACTGTAAATTTCTTTAATTTCATCGAGTAACAGAGAGAACTCTTCGGTTTGATCAAGAGTGATATCGATCCCGACAATGGTTCCCCGCCAATAAGGCATGTTCTCATCTTTTGAATGCTTGTCCTCAAATGGGTCCGCGTACAAACGCATTTTTTTGGTGGGCTTCTTAAGCAACTTGTAAAAACCTCGACCGCTATAGATCACGAAAAAGTCCCGGTTTACCGTCGCAATGGACTTGATGAAGAACAATCCGGCCCCGGCATTTTGTTCGGTGCCTCCCTCCCGACGGGTTGTACCGGTAATTCCTGGTTGCAAGGCGAGCCGAATTGCTTCCAAATCACTGGCGGCGGAATAAGAGTGATTGATAGTGGTTTGAATGCCGACACCCGTATCGGCGATCCCGATGCGAATGGAATTGCTCTTCTTGTAGTACTGAGCGCACAGAATAGCGCCGTTGGGAGCTTCCGCATGCTCCAGTACATTGCGCCCTAATTCGCTGACGATATATCCAATCGTTTTGGCTTGCTCGGGATCAACATGTAACAGGGGAATCATTTCGGTTATGAAGCGTGTCAATTCGTCGGATGTCCGGATCTTGGTGAGAGGAATGAACCGGCCTGCCGCCTCATGCTCCACAACATTAATATCGGACGCGATATCCAGGATTTTAAAAAGACCCATTCGCACCAGATAATGTTTGGATTTCGCTTCCAACTTCTGACATTGAATATTTTCCGGTTTGAGGGTCAGGCCAAGCGCCGCGATCATGGATAGAACGACCGGATGGACCGCGATCCATTTATCATTCGCCGTAATTGTCAGTGACTCCGGAGAAGCCGGGTCGAATCCACGAAAGAAGGGGTCAATATTGCCCAGGAAAGCGCTATTGGGGATATGGATTTTCATATGGCAAGTTTACCGGGAATCCCGGTAAATTGTCAATATAGCGGGAATCCCGGCAAATTTAAGAAAAAATATACACTACATTCGTTTTTCATTATTATCCGCCGATCCCATCTGTGCGCACGCCTCTTAGGCGTTGGACCGAATGTTGCATCACAACGAATCGATACTATTAAAAGTTGTGCGGCTAAAAATTCGGGAGGCTGATATGAAACTTAATTTATTTATCGGGGCATTCTTGTGTTTTGTTCCATCAATGGTGAGTGCGGAGATGCGTAATATTTACGAACCAGTGGAGTATCCTAATCTTGGTGTTCCTGGCATCAAGCTCGAAACCGTTGTTGATAACTGCATCAATATGAAAAAAGAAATCGAAGAACGTAAAGCTGATTTCGCTAGATTATCAGGAATTATAGAAGCCATTGAAAAAAGTTTAGAGATCGGCAGAAAAGAATTGGATGAATATGAGGAGATGAATAGAAACATACCAATTCTCACTTACGATAATACCGCCCTCGTCACGGAAATTATGAAGAGAATTCAAGAAATCAAAGGCGAAATTGCCAAGATTGAGGCTGAACTCTCTAGGGTTTACGAAAAAGCTGATTCCATCGCATTATTGATAAAACAACTTATGGAAAAACTGCCGTCTTGTGTTGGTGGGGGAATCTATCCAAGGCCTGAGAGCGTGACTCCGGGACGAGTTTTTTGACGAGTTATCGACGGAGTCAACGAACGAATTCGGTGCCGTTGATGACAACTGACAAACTTTTGTCACTTGTCATCAGCGGCACCCTTTCCTTTTTCTCCACAGAAAGAAAACCGCCGCCCCCGTCGGAAAAATCGAGAAAAATCCGAAAACCAAAATGAAAAGCATCACATCCGCAAACGCAGTCATGCCGGACGATGCGATCCGGTCTGCTTGGCTCATAAAAAGCGAGTTAAACCACACCGCCCCCAACGCCATCGCCACCGCGAAAACGTAACCACCAATCACTCCGACAACCCATACCCAAGTTCTTCCCATTAGTTGCTTTT
>CAYOPN010000015.1:0-46088 GCA_964405835.1 uncultured Elusimicrobia bacterium
CGAAGGCGACCGGGTGAGGGACATCCAAAAGAATCTCAGCCAAAAAAATCCAGGACCCCACGTGAAATTGCAGCGAGCCCGAACGCGGCATAATGAGCAGCGTGTTTTTTCCGACAAAACCGAGGCCGGCTTGTTCGGCGAGGGAGCGTTCCAGGAGGGGCTTCGTATCGATCGCGAGAAAAGCGGTGCCGGTATCGCCCAGAATTTCACGGACGCGGATGAGCAGTTTCTCAAGCCGTTCCATGATGACCGTGTGATAGTCCAATCCCCACGCGTAGCGCGCGACGCGGCCGTAGCCGGCACCCGGTTTTTCCGGAAAAGGCCCTTGGTAATAACTGACGCCGAGGGTCAGGACAGACTTGGCTTCAGGAAAGGTGACGGCGGGATGGGTGCGTTTGGCGGGTTCGCGCGTCATGTAATTCATTTCAGCGGCGGAACCGGCGGCGACCCAATCAAGATACGCGGCTTGGTCGCGAGCGGAAATTTCTAGGGGAGCGAGAGCACAGTGGTCAAAACCTAAGTCCCAAGCTGCTCTTTTGACTATGGACAATAGTCCATGGTCCATAGACTATCGAATTTTACCGTTGGTAAAATTCGATCAAGCGATCGGGATAATTGGTGGCGATCGCGTCCACCTGCCACACGACCAATTTCCTGAATTCGTCCAACCGGTCGGCGGTCCACGCCATGACGGCCATGCCGTTGTCGTGGGCTTCCTGCACCAGGTCGCCGGTCACGCGGTCTTTGCGCGGCAACAGATGGTTCACTTTGAGGCTCTTGGCGCGGTCGAGCGCGTCGTACAGCATGTCCGAATAAAGGAAACCGGTGGCCATGCCCGGCGCCAAGCGGCTGCACAGCGCCAACGTCGGTTCGTCGAATGAAATTAACACCGAACGGTTCGTGACTTTGAACTCTTTCAGTTCTTTCATCACGGCCTGGATCAGCATCTCGCGGCGGCGTTCGTCGCCGTCCACTTTGAGTTCGACAAAAAAGGAAATCAGGTCGCCCGCTTTGTTCTTCTTGTTGTGCGCCCATTTGAGCAAGGTCGACAAACGCGGGATCCGTTCGCCGGCGAAACGCAGGTCGAACCAGGAACCGGCATCAAGCTCGCCCAAATCATCGGCGGCCAGATCGGTCAAGTTCAGAGATTTGTTGGAAGTGCGGTCGAGGTTGGCGTCGTGGACCACAACGGGAATGCCGTCTTTGGTGAGGCGCACATCGAACTCGAGCATGTCGGCGCCCAGGTTGATGGCGGCTTCGAAGGATGTCATGGTGTTTTCGGGAGCATGGCCCATGGCCCCGCGGTGTCCAACGACCCAAGGCATTTTTGCTTTGCCTTTCTGACGGACGCTAAACGGTTTCAAGGATGGGGATCCTCCGGCTTTCGGTTTGGTGAGTGTAGACACACGGCCTCCTAAATTTACGAGGGGCGGATTGTACTTTTATCGAGAGAGAGCGGCCAGCTTCTTCTTCGGATGGACCAGGCTTTCGCCCGCTTTCTGGAGGACTTTGAGCTGTTCTTCGGAGTTTCCTTCCAAATAAACCCGCACAATCGGCTCCGTTCCAGAGAACCGGATGCCGAGCCAGCTGCCGCCGTGAAACACAAATTTGAACCCGTCCAGGTCGACAATACGCTGGACATGCAATCCGTCGATCTGGACCGGAGGCTTCGTCGCGAACTGGTCTTTGAGCGCGCTCACGATCTCGGGGGTGGCGTGAATATTGATGCGGCGTGAAATAAACAGGCCGACATCTTGGGCCAAATCTTTCAACTGTTCCTTGATGGTTTTACCGGTCTCAGCGCACATCTCAGCGACGAGCAGGCAGGCCAACACGCCGTCTTTTTCCGGCACATGGCCGCGCATCGTGAAACCGCCCGACTCTTCGGCGCCGATCACGAATTCGCCGTCCGTGGACGGGACAATCGAGTCCGCTTCTTTCATTACTTCACCGATATGTTTGAAGCCGACCGGCGTTTCTTTGATGCTCAAACCGTATTTGCGGCACACCGCGTTGATGGCGTGGGTGGTCATCACACTCTTGGCGACGACGCCGGTCCAACCGCGCGAGGTGTGCAGGTAACGCGTGAGGAGCGCCAAAATTTCATTCGCGGAAATGACCGAGCCGTCCGCGTCCACAACGCCGAAACGGTCCGCATCGCCATCGGTGGCCAGCCCCAGGTGCGCTTTGGTTTTTTTGACCAGCGAAATCATGGGCCCAAGACCTTCCGTGGAGGGGTCCGGCCCGCGTCCTTCGAACAACACATCACGGTTTTCATTGAGGACCTGGACTTCGCATCCCAGGTCGCGCAGCACTTCGGCCAGGTACCCGCGGCCGGTGCCGTGGAACACATCGACGACAATTTTGAGTTTTCTCTGCTTAAACGTCTGGTGGTTCAAAAGCGATTTGATGTGCTGGATGTAAGCTGGTCGAAAATCTTCCTGGTGGATCAGTTTCTCGGTCAGGTGGCCGTCGTCGGATTTGGGTTTGACCGCCACTTCGGATTCTTTGATCACGTTGCAGAGTGCTTCGATGGCGTGTGTGGTCTCCGGGAGCGCCGGACCGCCCCAGGCGGTTGAAAACTTAAGGCCGTTGTAGGTGTAGGGATTGTGGCTGGCCGTCATGTTGAGACCCGCGCCGGATTGGGAACGGATGATTTCGAACGCCACGACCGGCGTAGGACAATCGCGGTTGGAAAAGCGGACTTCGATGCCGTTGTTGGCCAGAATGCGCGCGGCTTCCATGGCGTAGCGCTCGGAAAGGAAGCGGGTGTCGTAACCAATCACAACGGGCTTGTTGTGGTTTTTCTCTTTGAAGATTTGTTCCGCGATGGCCTGCGTGCAGATGCGCAGGTTGGGGAAAGTGAAGCCTTCGGCGATAATATCGCGCCAGCCGGATGTTCCGAATTTGATCGACATTGGACATGCCGTATAGAACAGCGTTCAGAAAATGTCAATTTTTTTCATTTTCTTCCTTATTTTTTAACCCCTTCTAAAGGAGATCTTAATGCCAAAACCGTACTATCAATAGATGAGAGCTTCCGCCGCAAAAAAGGCCGTTTCACTTACCCTTTCCTTGGTTTATTTCACCACGCAAATCGCGTTGGGAAATCAACCCGAATCAAACTTCTGGCAAGAACGCCGAAAGACGCACAGGCCGGTCGAAGTGGCGGCCTTGCCGGCGGCATTCCCCCTCTCCAGCCGAATGAACGCCGCCCTCGATTTTCCCGTCATCCCGGCGAAAGCCGGGATCCAGGCCCTCAACCAAAAGTCTGAAACCTGGACCCCGGCTTTCGCCGGGGTGACGAATAGCCGTTTAAGGATCCTGGCTGAAACGATCCCGCAAACCCACGCCACCATTCAGGAAATTCAGGATTCCGGGGACGACAAACAGCCCCCGGTGGTTTTGGTCCAAGACGTGCACATGAACAACGAGGCGCAGACCAACATTGCTGCGGTGCTGCAGGCGCTCATCAATAAACATCAGGTCAACGCCATCGGCGTGGAAGGCGCGTTTGCCGATTTCGACGTGAACGTGTTCCGCGAAATCAAAGACCAAAAAGCGGTGCGCGCCGCGGCCCAGGAATTTTTTGACAAGAACAAGTTGGCGGCCCCTTCCTATGTGGGCCTCTTCGCGGAACAGGCGCCGCGCTTTATCGGCATCGACGACCAGACCCATTACGACGCCAATGTGCAAGCCTATCTGGATTCCCGCCTGCTCAAAGAAAAAGCGCTCGCGGATCTGAACAAAGCAGAACGCGCTTACACCAGCGAATCCGTTAAAGTTTTCTCACCTGGACTAAAACGGTTCAGCGGTGCCCGCTCCGCCTACGCCAAAGGTTCACTGGGCCTGGGCGCCTACGCGCGGGCGCTGGCAAAACTATCCGAACCTCACGGCACGCTGGCGCAATTTCTCAATGCGTATGAAATGGAACAGTCGCTGGATTTTGGGCGCGTGGAAGCCGAGCGAAAAACCGTTCTCGAGCAGTTAGCGCGGACCATCACCGAAAGCGAAGCCACGCAACTCGTCGAGATGAGCATCGCCTACCGCACGGGCCGCCTCGGGTTCGGCGCCTATTACGCCAATTTGAAAAACCTGCTCGACCGCCATGGCGTAACGCTTTCAAACACGCCGGCGTTCGCGACCTACGTTCGCTACGTGGTCCAAGCCGACGGCATTAATGCCGATGAACTTTTTACGAGCATCGAGAAAACCGAAGCGGCGATCGCATCAAAATTGGCGCGCACACCAAATGAAAAAGAATTGCTGGCTCACGGCGAGCACCTGTTGCTGACAGGAAAGCTGCTGGAATTTTCGCTGACCCCAAAAGAATGGGAGAAGTACAAAAACCCCACCCCTGGCCCCTCCCCGACGGGGAGGGGAACGGGGTGGGGTGGCCTTGCGCCGTTTGAAACTTTCTACCACGAAGCAGACACCCGTAGTCGCAAGATGATTGAAAAGGTGTTGCCAGGATCTGCCTTGGTGGTCGGCGGTTTTCACACACCGCATTTGACGCAATTGTTGCGCGACCGGAAAATTCCTTATGTGGTCGTATCACCAAAGATCACAAAAATCGACGCTGCCTCTGGCAACGCCTACCTATCTGTTTTCGCCCGCGAAAAAACGCCGCTCGAAAAACTGCTGGCTGGCGAAAAACTGTTCCTCGCGCCGCAGAACAACTTGAGCGTCCAAGGCACGCGCATCGGCGTCCTGGCCGAAACCGCAATACAAACGGACAACTTCCCCTCCAAGATCCAAGCCGCCGTTGCTATCGTCAAAGATCTTGTGACACCGGACGCGAAACCGGTCGAAGAAGGCCTTCAGCTTTGGTCCAATGAAATCAACAGCATCGCCGATCGATTGGTTGCAGGAGATAAAGCGGGTGACGCGCTGACGGCATTAAATGACCGGATCAAAGCGTCCATTAATAACCGGGATGCGATGGCAGCACTAAAAGAAGTCCACGATAAGCTCGGCCTGGCCGGAAATGTTTCCATGTTGACCGTTATGACCTCCTTCGCAATAGCGACCCTGAGCAATCCGGAGAGCATAACCAATCAAGATCTGGAAAATATTGAAACCGCTTTGCAGAAAATTGGCCCATTAAAACGGGACGCCGGAAACCCAAAACTTCCTACCTCCGCTTTTACCGTTCCGGTCCTTTTTAATTTTGCGCTCTCACCTGTCATCAGCAACGATGCCGAATTTATTCGGCTTTCCAGCAACATCAAAAAACTTCCTGGAACCTTCGGGGTTCGAACCGTTGCACTGGGGTTGTTTTTAATGGAGCTCCATGTTCATCATGGCGTAAACGAGGCCGACTTCGCGGATTTTCAAGGCCTTGGCGACGAGCTTCCATTTTTGCTTGAAACCATTAGCGACCCCGCCGTTCCAAAAGTGCACAGTGAAGCCATGCGTCGCCGGCTCCTCCGCCTCCTGCTTGAAATAGCGCCTTTCAATGAAACGAACAAAAAGTTGTGGGACAAGACGATTGTCCGCGAAGGGGATAAATACCCAACAATTTTATCAAGCGATTATATTGAGGCCCGACGCAGATTCATGGAAGGCTTCACCGTCGCTGATGGCTCCGGACGCCGCATCCACCCCGGGATATCTTTATTGCTTCAAACAGCACGGGATGAAATCAAATCCGGAAAGTTCAGGCTTCAGCAATGGGACCCTCAAAAATACCGCTTTCTCTTTTTGTTCCTTCAAAATGTAGATCCGGAAACGCCGCTTCCGGAAATGGGCCTCGAATCCGATGAGACGATCCTTTCATTGCTAGGGGCCAAGGATGCGCCGGTCGAAGACACGTTGGCCAAACTCGACGCGCTGGAAGCGGCCATTGCAGCGCTTGTCCTACGCCCAGAAACCAGGAACGGCAAGCCCGCCGAAGAAGATGAACACTCTGCACTGATAGCTACGCTGCCCCATAAGGAATTGAAGCTGTCCATCGTTGTTCCCGTTTACCGTGAATTTTTCAATGGGAACATCTTCCGCATGTTGGAATCGTTGGCGGACCAAACCGGCGCAAAATCAAAAATATTCGAAGTAATCCTGGTTGTGAACAATTCACCGCTGGTTGCCGTGCAAAAGGACGAAGCGTTCGCTGACAACCAGGCACTACTGCGAATGATCGCGGCCTATAACGAGGGGGAGACCAAAGAGGCGCTTGCCATGATCCCCGAAGCGTACCGCCCTATGATGGCGAAAGTGTTCAAAAAGAAAATCGTGGTTCATGCAATCGACAAATCGACCGCCGGCATGCCCAAAATCATAGGGCGCATCAAACGCATTGGTGGCATGGAAGCGGACCACCGTTTGCGGCAAGTCGGTTTTGAACAAGGTTTTATTGCCAACTTGGACGCCGACACAACCGTATCCCCCAATTATGTTGCCGAACTTATTCGGATCTCCGAACAGGACAATGTGGAGGCAGTCTTTCTTGATATGGAATACGTTTACCGGGGAGACGATAAAAAGGCATTTTCAAGCCATCACCGTTTCCATCTGGGATCACGCAACAACATGTTTTTGAAAGGCACGCTGAAAAGCCGGGTGAATTTTGCCGGCGGTCCACAGATTGTGGTCCGCGCGCGGACATACCGCAAACTGTCACTGTTCGCCGACTACGAGCGGGACGAAGACCGGATGATGGTTCAAGACATTCCTACCGACGCCCCCACCGCACAGATCTCTCATGTCAAAGTTTTCACAAGCGACCGGGTAAGACCGGAGAACGAAGGTTTTGTTTCCAGTGAACGGAAAAAATTCATGAACAATTACGAGACATCCAACCTGCAATTGTTTTTGGATTCGACCGATCACAAAGTCACCGATCCATACTCTCCCAGCCAGATAGCCTATTTGTTCATGAAGATTGAACTCGACCGCGCCCTTAAAAAATCGCAGTCCGTCCAGGAATCCCGACAAATGCTCGCCAACATTATGGTAGCCCACGGGTTTAAAGTTGATACGGAATGGCTGGAAACAGGGATGTTGCCAGGCGGCAAGTTGGTGCTACCTCCGGCTTCCTATCTCATGGGCCGAATGGAACCGAAAACCTACAAGCAAAATTTCCTGGAATTCATCGAGAGATTTATGGAGGATTTTACAAAGGACACAGACGACCTCCGTTCACATCTCCGCAGTGGCGAGAAACGAGATAAAGAGAACCTCGACCGCCTTCTCACCTCCGTTAAAAAAGCCTCGTTCAGTTCGAATGCCGAAGCGAGAAAAATACTCTGGAACGCCGGTCTTCCTTCGGCCGATTGGTTTATCGAAGAAATTCAAAATTCCACTCTCGAGCAGTTGGCCGCTGTTTATCCGGACTGGTTTGCCCCGTTGGACCAAGCTCCTAACCGCGAGAACCTGCTTTATGCGAGCGTCCTTGATGAATTCATCCAATATCACAAACATCATGCATCTCCGTTCCACAATTTCCTCGAAACCACGTTTGGAGAAACGATGCCGGTCCTGTCACAACCGCCGGCCTCTCGCTCCCGCGGTGCTCTTAGGGCGCTCAGGGGAATACTTTTAAAGCTAAGTGGATATCTGCCATCCGGCCCTCCCGCCGCGATCGTTGCACCTTTCTTTCAACGGTGGGCAACGCCGGGCACGTGGAAGTTCTGGGTTTTTTATGTTCCCCTCATTGCCGTCATTTCTCCGCTCTGGGAAACCGCGGCGTTCCAGATGGGGCTTACACCATTGCTGGGGTTGGAGGGTATGGCGCTCTCCTTCGCGCTCACGCATCTGGTTGTGCGTTGGATTGCCCGGGCCATTTGGGGAACACCTGAGGGAGAAACCCTCGCTCGTGACATTCTTGTTGATTTTCCCATCTTGATGCTGCTCGGCATGATCTTTGGCCTGCCTTTCGTTGATGTTCCTTCCGCTTACGGTATTCCCTCTTTTATTAGCAACAACGCTTTTCTTTCCGCGTTCATCGCGCACGCCGTTTACAACGCGCTGATCATCTTCACACCGTTGAAGAATTATTTGCCGGCGGGGTCTGTCCTTGGTGGAGATGTTGCTGGGGTGCGGCAAAGCGGATTCAAAAAATACACGGTCGAAGCATTAACGAAACCGGCGGTGCGCGATAATTTACCTCTGCTATTTGATGTGCTGCGCTTGTTCCCGACAGCCATCCGGGACATGTCCGACGAACAAGCGTTGAACGCGTTGATTTCCGATATTGCTGGGGTCGCGGAAGAGGGGGCCGCCCCCTCCATGTCCATGGCGGAGATAGAATTTGACGCCCGTCAGATGGTTGATTTCGTCCACAAACTGGGGCCCGCCCGTGAAACCAAACGCGTTTATCTGGGGACTGATGTCCAATACTGGGACCTCATTGACCGTGTACTTCACGGCAAAAAATCAAACCTGGGCTACTTCTTCCTCACGCGCGTGTCTTTGCTGGATGCCGAAGAACTCTCCTTTGATCTGCACCCGACAAACGGTATCGCCTATACGATCATGGCCAGCTTAATCAGCAGTGCGGGAAAAATCGGTCGATTTGCAAGAACACCGGAAGAACGGGACAGGTTGTTCAACGAAACCTTGTCCAATTTCTTTGACAATGAAATGCGGGAAGGAGAATTTCAAAAACAATTGTTGAAGAAATTCCAGGAATCGGCGACCGAACTTTCTCCAGCAGAAAAACGCCAAATAGGGCTCCTTAAAAACCGGAATGTTTTCAAAACGGTCGTGGAAAAAATCTACCGCGATTTCGAAGCTCAATTCCCGGATGATCAACCCCTTCAAATTGCCGAAGCGGCTGATATCGGCGTTCAACCGTTTCTTCTTCAACAGGCGGCCCGTTATTTTGGAAATCGCAACAACATCTCCGTTGTGCTGTGGGGACCCGAAAATAGCCGGATCTACGGGCAGGGATTATTCCCCTGGGTCATTCATCGCAGCAAAAATGTCAAAGGATTCATTGATACTTTTAAATGGATTGGCAGCTACCGCGTGGCCCAAAAAGCCATGAATGGAAACGGATTTCTTATCCGCCTTGCGTCTCAGCGTTTGTTTGCCGCTTTGTTGACGTTTAAATGCCTCGAACAAGCCACCCTGATCAGGGATGCAAAACAGTCCGATCCCGCGCCGTTGTCGCCGACTCAAATTAAAATCAATGCCATCAAAGAAATGGCACCGGCTGTTCCGATATTTGACAGTGAAGCGACGTTTGTCCAAACGCTCAAGAACGGGCGACCCGAGGACGTGCCGCTGTTGCTTGACGCCGATATGGAAACGGCCACAACACAAGCAATAAAGTGGATCACACATTTTGGTGGAACGGACGAGAATTGGCTGCGTAACAAGCGTTTGATACTAACCGCACCCAACCCTGCGGTCTTCGACTTTATGAAAAGATTTAAAAATCTCCTTGGTATTGACAAGTCCAATCTCGAACTGATGCTGCGCAAAGACACCGATACTGCGCTGGATGTGATCTACGCGTTCCCGAATAAAATACCCGACAATATCACGACCGTGCGGTTCTTGGTCCCGAATACCACCGGCCTCCCCGGAAACTTCTTTGACTTCTCTTCGGCCGGTCCGGAGCTTCGGGGGCTGATCATTGTTAATCTTCTGCTGAACGAACTCGGGGGCGTCATGGAATTTAAAGGATCTCTGCTCTCCGATATTGAAACAGTCCGCAAAGCGCTCGTTGCTGCATAAAATTGTTACACTCCCTCCGTCTTAAAACCCCCTCGCTTTAAATCCCCTCATCCCCCTCCAATACATCAACAATTGGAGAACCATATGAAAAGCATTACTCAAGGCAGTTTAATTCGGCAAAGAATCATCGTTATACGCGGACGCAAAATCATGTTGGATCGCGACCTGGCATATCTGTATGGAGTTAAACCAATCGCGCTTCGGCAGCAGGTAAAACGAAACATCAATCGTTTCCCCGGCGATTTCATGTTCAAGTTGACGAATCACGAAGCGGCAATGCTGGTATCACAAAATGTGATACCAACAATTAAACAGCTCGGCGGCTGGCTACCCTATGCTTTCAGTGAACAGGGCATAGCAATGTTATCTTCCGTTCTTAAAAGCAATCGAGCCGTCCATGTCAACATTCAGATTATGCGGGCCTTCATAAAGGTCAAAACCGAACTTTTTGGGAATGAAATTCTCAAGAAGAAGATAACAGCGCTCGAACAAAAATATGACAAGAAATTCCGGATTGTTTTTGTGGCTATCCGGAACTTGCTGAAGAAACCCAGCAAGCCCATTGAAGTGGAGGTTATCTCGTAACCATTTTTTGTGTTACGAGTTTTCATTTATAAGCTGCTTTTTGAAATTCGGGATGTGCGCCGGCTCTATTTGTTCCGGCGGCCGGTGCTGCTTGTGTTGCTGGTTTATTGCTGTGGCATCCTGATATGCAAAAAGGCGGGTTTGCTCGACCGCGTTGCCGCCAACGATCCATCGCAATGGGCCGGTGAACGCGGCGCGGTCACCGGTGTCGTTGCAGCGCAACCCGATCCGCGGCCGACCGGCTGCGTTTATCGTTTGCAAGTTGAATCTGTCGATCTGTTCGACCAAAAACGCGTTTCCTCTTCCGGACAAATCCTCGTCCATGTCATGAATTCGACTTCTCCTGTCGCGCATCCCGGCGACCGTGTGCGTGCGTTGGGCCGATTGCAAAAACCCAAGGCCGCGCTCACGCCCGGCGCGTTTGATTATCAAGATTATCTGGCCACGCATGGCGTTCATGCGGTCATGTACACGAGCGCCCGCTCCTTCGAGAACATGGGCGCGGCCGGTTCCCACCGGCTCATGCGGTGGGGATGGCTCATCAAACAACGCACGGTGCACGCGTACGACCGTCACTTGTCCGGCGAGCAGGCAACCGTGCTGGCCGGACTGGCCGTCGGCAACCGTCCGCGGTTTCATCCGGAAATAAAACAGCTGTTCGTGGAGTCGGGAACAATGCACGTGCTCGTCGCGTCGGGCTCGAACGTCGCCTTCGTGATCGCGTTGTGGTTTGTTCTGGCGCGGCTTTTCCGGACACCGCGGCGCTGGGCGCTTGCGAGCGCGGTCCCCGCCGTGTGGGGTTATGTTCTGGTCGCGGGCGCGGACGCCCCGATCGCACGGGCGGGGCTCATGGGCACCATCGGCGTGATTGCCTATCTCTCGGACCGCGAAGACCGCCCGTACCACGCGCTCGGACTGACCGCTCTCGTGATCTTGCTATGGGACCCGCGCGCGCTGTTCGATATCGGTTTTCAAATGTCGTTCGGCACCGTGTTTGGATTGATTTATTATTTGACGCCGGCCGAAGCATTCATTCAACGCGCACCGTGGCCCGCCCGTTGGCCGCTGCGGCTTTTGGCCGCCACGCTGACCGCGCAAATTTGGATCGCACCTGTCACAGCAACCACGTTCCAACGATTCTTTCCCGTCGGCATTCTGTCGAACCTGATTGTTGTACCGCTCTCCGCGCTGGGATTGACTGTCGGCATTGCGCTCGCCGCGGTGGATTTCCTTCCATTGATTGCAGCGCCGGTTGTATGGGCTGCGCGAATTTATTTATCGACGCTCATCCATCTGGTGCGTTTCTTCGCCGAACGGTTGGGAACGAGCATTTGGGTCGCGCCGCCGCATCCGTTAACAACAGGGGGATTTCTCATTTGTTGTTTGAGTGTGGTCTCGTTGAACAAATCTGTGCTTGCCCGGATATTTTTTGGGGTCGGCCTATTTGGGATTGCCATTGGCTGGATGGCCGGCCGTTCTGAAAAAATATCTCCGCGCGAAATGGAAATTACCTGGATCGACAACGGCAAACGGTTGACGACAATTGTTCAAACACCGGATGGGTCGCGGCTGCTGATCAATCCGGGACCAAAAGGACCGGTTGACACCACCGAGCGCGCGCTCATGCCGTTTTTGACGCGCCGTGGAATTTCCTCGCTCGATGCCGTGCTGATTACGGACCGCGACCAAAAACGCGTGGGCGGCGTCGAGTCGCTGGTCAAATGGGTGCGTGTCAGCACGGTCGCGACAGTCGAGGCGCCGGCGCTCTGGATCACCGACGGCCGCACAACCATATTGATTGCAGACAAACTCACCACGAAGGTCCAACGCGCATTGATGCGACAGGAAACCGGACCCATCGACATTGTCCAGTCGCATTTCCCGCGCAATTGGATCTGGCTGCCGGAATTTCTCGAGAAGTTTAAACCGGCGGTGGTGATTGAGACTTATCCGGTCAGCGCGTTTCGACCGAGCGTTCCGCCGTGGCCGGATATTCCTGCCGTCGCGCCGCAGAACCGTGGTTGGTATCGGTGGAATAAATCAATTGAGAGTTTGAAGCTTGATGATTGAGAATTGATCATTCGAAGTACCAATCATCAATTCTCAAGCTTCAAACTTTCAATTAGAGATAAGAGGGTTTACGGCGCTTAAAAAGGAAAATGAGCAGGAACCCCGCCGCGAAACCTCCCGCGTGGGCCCACCAGGCGACGCCACCCATCTCGCCGCGCATCGCTTGCGCCGTCAACGCGCCATAACCATTGACCGCCTGCATCACGAACCAGAAACCAAGGAAGAAAAACGCCGGGATCTCAACGAACCGCACGAACACCACGAAAACAAAAAAGGTGAGCACGCGTCCGCCCGGGTGCAGCACAAAATAACTTCCCAATATGCCGGCGATAGCGCCCGACGCGCCCACCATCGGCAGTTGGCCCATCGGGTTCGCCGCGATCTGGGTCGCCGCGGCGCCCGCGCCCATGAGCAGGTAATAAAAGAAATAACGGACGTGACCCAAGTTGTCCTCCACGTTGTCGCCAAACACATGCAGAAACCACATGTTGCCGATGATATGAGCCCAGCCGCCATGCAAAAACATCGAGGAGAAAACGGTGGGGAGTTGGGTGAGAGGATCGGCGAGAAACCGCGCTGGAACGAGACCGAAGCTTTTCAGGAACGGATCGAGTTGGCCCACTCCGGAGAGTTGCAATTCATAAAAGAAAACAACGAGGTTTAGCGCGATCAGCGCGTAATTGACGAATGGGAATGTGCGGCTCGGGACGCTATCGCGAATGGGAAACATAAAGCTGTGCGCTGTAAGCCGTAAGCTTAAAGCTTATGGCTTAGAGCGGCCTTTTAGAAGCCACACCTGTTCTTCGGGGGTAGTGTTTCGAAGTCGGTTTCACTTTCTTGACGACGACCAGCGCGCGCGAACCGCCGAGCTCGGGGATTTCGTAATGGCGCACTTCCTGGATTTCACCGCCGAGCTCTTCCAGCGCGACATTCACGCGGGACGCTTCGTCGGCCGCGGTGCGGCCGCGGTGGGCGACCAAGAGGCCGCCGATTTTCAGAAACGGAAGGCCGTACTCAATCAACGTGGAGAGGCTGGACAGCGCGCGTGCAAACGCGAAGTCGTATTTTTCGCGATGGTCTTTATCGAGGCCCAGTTCTTCGGAACGTTTCTGGCAAATCTCCACGTGGTTGAGCTCCATGGCGTTGACCACGGCGCGCAGGAAATCGCATTTCTTGCCGATGGAATCGACCAGCGTCACGCGCCAGTCGGCATTGGCCACTTTGAGCGGCAAGCCCGGAAAACCGGCGCCAGTGCCGATGTCGATCGCGCGCGCGTGTTTCTGGCTAAATACTTTGTCGATAATCATCGGCGCCAGCGAATCCGCGAAATGGCCGAGCGCGATATGTTTGGGTTCTTTGAGCGCTGTAAGATTGATGCGGTCGTTCCACAGCGAGAGTTCGTTGAGATAAACGCGGAAGTTGTCCTCGCCATCCGCCGGAAGCGATACTTCCCAACGCGCCAGCGCTTTCTTCAGCGCTATATACCAATCGTCAATTTGTTCATTCATAAATTTTTTTAGGGTCTAAACTCGAGTGTCATTGCGCGTATGCTTCTTGAGATATACCAGCAGGATACTAATGTCGGCCGGCGTTACGCCGGGAATCCGGGACGCTTGTCCCAGCGACGCCGGCTTGACCCGGCCCAGCTTCTCACGTGCTTCCAATAGCAGTCCTGGAATGTTTTTGAAATCAAAATCACCGGGAATCTTCTTGGCTTCCAAATTTTTAAAACGCGATATTTCGGCGTCTTGCCGCGCGAGATATCCATTGTATTTGTGCTGGACCCACACCTGGTACGCCTCGTGCCGGTCGGACCACGGTCCTTCCGCAATGTCGAACGTGAACGATAGATCATCAAACAACTTCATGGGCGAGCCGAGCGCGTCGCGGTCGGCCAGCGCGGCGTTCACGCGGTCGCGATAATTGTTGAACGCTATGAAAGCCACGTCATTGATGAGCCCCACGCGGTTTCCCATTTTGAGCAAGCGAATGTCCGCATTGTCCCAACGCAGATGCATGCGATATTCGGCGCGGCTGGTGAGCAAGCGGTATGGCTCATCGACGCCTTTCGTGACCAAATCATCGATCATGACACCGATGTACGCGTCGTCGCGTCGCAACACGAGCGGATCTTCGCCTTTAACCAACAGCGCCGCGTTAATGCCGGCGACCAAACCCTGTCCGGCCGCCTCTTCGTAACCCGTGGTACCGTTGATCTGGCCTGCAAAAAAAAGACCCGGAACACTTTTCGTTTCAAGCGTCGATTTTAATTGCGTGGGCGGGCAATAGTCGTATTCGACCGCGTACCCGTAGCGCACAAATTTCGCGTGCTCGAGACCGGGAATGCTGTGGACCACTTTCTCCTGCACGTCGCCGGGCAGGCTCGTGAACAGACCGTTGATGTAGACCTCGTCGGTGAAATAACCTTCGGGCTCAATGAAGATGTGGTGCCGTCCGTGGTGCGGAAATTTGACGATCTTGTCTTCGATCGACGGGCAATAACGCACGCCGGTCGTGGAAATTTTTCCAGAATAAATCGGCGAGCGGTCCAGGTTGTTGCGGATGATGTCGTGGGTTATCGCGTTCGTGTGCGTGAGCCAACAGGGAATTTGTTTTTGCGGCAACGCGCGCGTGAAATGCGACATCGGCAGCGGCGTCGCGTCGCCGGGTTGGATTTCGCATTTCGAATAATCAATGGTGCGTCCATCCAACCGCATCGGCGTTCCCGTCTTTAGTCGCCCGACTTCGAAACCAAGCTTCCGCAACGCGTCGGACAAATAAGCCGCCGACGGCTCGCCCCGTCTGCCTCCGTCCATATGGTCCAAACCACAGTGAAGCAGTCCCTTCAAAAATGTTCCGGTCCCAATCACGACCGCCCGCGACGAATACCGGTTCCCCGATTTCCCCATAACACCGGACACGCGCCCCTGCTCGGTGAGAATATCGGTCACTTCATCTTCTATGACGGTCAAATTGGGTTGGGAGGTGACGGTCGCGGTCATCACATCGCGGTAAAGCGCGCGGTCGCATTGCGCGCGCGGACTCCACACGGCGGGGCCCTTGCTGCGGTTCAGCATGCGGAACTGCATGCCCGCTTTGTCGGTGGCCTTCGCCATCTCGCCACCGAGCGCATCCACTTCCCGCACCACCTGGCCTTTCGCGGTACCCCCAACAGCCGGGTTGCAAGACATCTGCCCAATCTTGGTCCTATCCATCGTGACCATCGCCACACGCAACCCCATGCGCGCCGGCGCAAGCGCCGCCTCCACAGAAGCATGCCCCGCTCCGACGACGATCACATCAAAGAAATTAAAACTCATAGCGGCGGATTGTACCACGAAGGGGTCAAGTCTGCGTTTTTCAGTTTTCCCGAAAAGTGCAAAACGCAGACTTGACCCCATGCAGGACCAGGCCGCCGACGATAAAGAAGATTAGCAGGGATGCCACGCCGGCGCGAAGCCCGAAAAATTGCGCGGTCACACCGAACACCAACGGGCCCATAAATGCGGCGGCTTTCCCGACAATTGAAAAGAGCGCGAAAAACTCGCTCGATCTTTCCTTGCGAACCATCAGCGAGAAAAGTGAGCGCGACGCGGCCTGGCTTCCGCCGAGCACAAGCCCCACGAACACGCCCAAGATCCAGAACTCGAAGGGCCGCGTCATGAACACCGCCCACACGGTCACGGCCGAGAACAACGCCAATGACGCCATCACCACATTCTTATGGCCCCACGCGTCGGCCAATCTCCCGCACAAGAGCGCGCCCACAAACGCCACGAACTGGATCATCAAGTAACACATCGCCAGTTCCGACGCGCCCATGCCGAGCGCCTTCGCGCCGAAAATGGAAGCCATTACAATCACGGTCTGGATCCCGTCTTCGTAAATCAAATAGGAAATAAGAAAGCGGAACAAAGCGGGGTTGGTTTTGAGCCAGCGTATGGTTTCGCGCGGATGGATGGCGGGCAACGGATCAATCGGGCTGGGTGCGTCTTTAACCCAAAGCAATGTCGGGATGGAAAACACCAGCCACCACGCGCCCACAAGCAACATGCCGTAACGAACCGCCAAGGTCTTATCCGCGGGATCAAACCCAAACCAGTCCGGACGGTTGATCATCATTAGATTAATGATCAAACAAAGCGCGCCGCCGATGTAGCCCAACGCAAAACCAATTCCCGAGACGCGGCCGGCATTGGCATCGCCGGAGATGTCTTTGAGGAATGCGTTGTAGAACACCAGGCTCATTTCAAATCCGAGGATCGCCACAAAAACGAGCAACACTGTTGAGCCCAACCGGTCGGGCGTTGCGCGAACAAGCATCATCGTCGCCAAAGCGCCCACGCCGGCCCATAGCGCCAGAAAGCGTCTTTTTAACCCGCGCCGGTCGGCGATCGACCCCAATAACGGCGCCAGAAAAATAACGAGCAGCATGACCGATGAGACAATGTAGCTCCACACGGATTCGCCAGGAATGGTCATGCCGAAGAAAACAACGCCACCGTGCGGCACAACAACGCTTGTGAAGTAGACACTGAAGATGACGGAGAGGACGGAGGTGGCAAACGCGGAGTTCGCGAAATCGTACATGGCCCAGGCGAATACCGGGCGCGGAAGGGAAGGAATTTTCATCCCGCGGATTATAGTAGGATTCCCGCCCGACGCAGGAACCTAACGCCAGAAACCCCTGTTAAATAGCGTACCAAACCAAGGAGAGAGTTTTTATGAAACGCAATGTCGTCATCATCGGAGGCGGTCCAGCGGGCTACACGGCCGCCATTTATTCAGCGCGCGCGAACTTAAAACCGCTTGTACTTGCCGGTTATTCCGCGGGCGGGCAATTGATGACCACCACCGAAGTCGAAAATTTTCCCGGTTTCCCGGAAGGCATTTTGGGCCCCGACCTCATGGAGAACATGAAAAAACAAGCGGAACGCTTCGGCGCCGAGATCCTGTACAAAGACGTCACCAATGTTGATTTTTCCACCCGCCCTTACACCATCACTTACGAAGACACCAAGGTTGAAGCCGACACCGTCATCATTTCCACCGGCGCCGGACCGCGCAAACTCGGCATTGAATCCGAGCAAAAGCTCTGGGGCAAAGGCGTGACGAGCTGCGCCACCTGCGACGGCGCTTTTTATAAGGGAAAAGAAGTCGCCGTGATCGGCGGCGGTGATTCCGCGATGGAAGAAGCGAACTTCCTGACGCGTTTCGCGAACAAAGTGACCCTGGTCCATCGTCGCGATGATTTCCGCGCATCCAAAATCATGGAAGAGCGCGTCCGCAAGAACCCGAAGATTTCCTTGGCTTTGAGCAAGACCATCGAAGAGGTGCTCGGCAACGGAAAGGTCAGCGGGCTCAAGCTGAAGGACACCAAGAACGGCCAGACGTCCGAGCTCAAAGTCGACGGGCTCTTTTTGGCCATCGGCCATATTCCCAACTCCTCGCTGTTCAAAGGGAAAATTAAGACCGACGCGGAGGGCTACATTCTCGTCGACAACAAGACGCAGACGAACATCGAAGGGGTCTTCGCGTGCGGGGATGTTGTGGACAAAACATACCGGCAAGCGATCACTGCCGCCGGTTCGGGTTGCGCCTCCGCAATCAGTGCCGAGAAGTACCTCGAATCTTTAGGTCACTAATAACTCACCTTCATTTCTCGCTGCGTTTCCCGCATCGGCAAAATGTCACCTGAAATTCACTTGACTTCTCCGACGGTGGGGCTTACGTTGGGTCTAGCTTTTGGGAGGAATGCTGGGCGAGGTCACCCTAACCGAGCGTGGGTTACCAACAATTAAAATCCCCCACTTCCTCCCATCTTTAAATGGCCCCCCATAATCGGATTCCGGTTATGGGGGGTTTTTTTAGGTAAGATCAGGCACTTTTCCGACGAGATCGGGTTAGATGTTCCGCCAGGAGGACTTATGAGTGTTACATTAACAGAACGCGCCGTATCAAAAATTAAGGAATTTTACAGCCAGGACCAGGCCCTTGCGGGTAAGTCGCTGCGGGTTTACGTGGAAGCCGGAGGATGTTCCGGTTACTCCTATGGATTCAAATTTGACGAAGCCAAATCCGACGACATCGCCCAAGATTACGATGGGTTCAAAGTTGTGATTGATACCAAGACCGGCCAATTGATCGGCGGGTCGACCATCGACTACAAAGAAGAATTCGGATCCGAAGGCTTCGCTATCCAAAACCCCAACGCCAAGAAATCCTGCGGCTGCGGCAATTCCTTCGAAGCCTAATGGCCCAATACCTGACCCTCACCGAACGCGCCGCCAACAAGGCGAAACAACTCCTCGAGAAAACCGGCAAACCGGGCGGGGCGCTGCGCATTCGCGTGGTGTCCGGTGGGTGCTCGGGCATGGAATACAAGATTGAACCCGATTGGGACGCGCCCGCGCCCAAAGATGTTGTCGTGGAAAGTTTTGGTCTCAAAGTTTATTTGGATTCCAAGGGACTGCTCTACATGGCGGGGTCGGAACTTGATTACGTGGCCTCATTAATGGGATCCGGATTCAAGGTGAAAAATCCCCAGGCCGTCGCCGAATGTTCCTGTGGGACATCGTTCACGGTCTAATGGAAAAGATCACTCTCGACCTTAACGACATCGCCTCCGGCAAAGTGGAATTGGCCAGCTTCCAACAGAAAGTCTCGGCGCTCGATCTCGCGGCCTACCAAGGCAAACATGTCCAATTGACCGGTTGCGCGCCGACGTGGGCGCATCTTTTGGTCGCAGGAAGGTTGTTTCCGGTGGTGGGTGCGATCGACTTCGTGATAGACGACGGAAAAGAAGGCAAACCCGTTTCCGTTCTTACCGCTTCGACTCCTTCCTGACAATCGTCGCCAATTCTTTAGCGATCTTCTCGTTCCCCCGGTCGTTCAAATGGCAGAAATCCAAAAAGTCTCCTGCCACCGCCAAATCCCCTGACAACGTGTTGTTCAAGTCATAGAACGGAAAGCCCTGTCGCTTCGATAAAGCGGCAAGCCCGGGCCGCAGAAATTCCCGGTACAGTTTGCCCATGACCGCTTCGTAGCGGCTGATGGGGAATTTCGACTGTTTGAGATTTGTCAGCGCGCGCACCGGTTGCACCACCAACACAAACCGGGTTTTGTTGACGGAGGCAGCATGCTCAAACGCGCCAACGGCGTCCAATAAAGTCCGCAGCGATTCCCGACCACGCTCCTCGTCAAAGTCGGCAAGGTTTTTGATTGGTAAATAACCCATCATCTCCCGCTTGTATTTAAGCCAACGGTATAACCGCGAATTCCTTTCCATGAAAGATCCGGCATTGGCGAACACAGACCGCACGAAAGCGAGCAGCAATTCACCGGATTCCCTCGGGCCGACGACGCGGTGTTCGAAAGCTTTTTGGAGCCGTGCGGAATGGCCGCTAACCAACTGACCCCGCACCGACTCCCACAAATCATTGAATCCAGTAAACATGATGACCATGTCCGGCTTGAGCCTGCGCACGTGGTGCAGATACAGCGCCAATTCATCCACAGCTTCGAAGTCCGGCACACCGGCATTGATCACGCGCAAACGGCGTCCGGAAAAATGCCCCTCCAGGTTTTTCTCGAGCAGGGATGAAAACCGTTTATCCGGTGAACTTGCTCCCCATCCGTAGGCGGCCGAACCCCCAGTGATGACAATACGGAACTCAGCGGGATCCGGCTCGGTGTGATGCGTCAGAGCGGAGAGGATGGAGAAGTTGTCAGGATTTACGCCGCGGGCGGTCAGCGGCTCGGGAAACCAATCATCGGTGAAGAACAGGCGCGATGCGCCTTCGGCCAGCAACAGCGCCGTCGTGACCGCGGCAACGGCTACGAGGGTTTTTTTAAGCAATCGCCTTTAACGTCCGAAGCGAGGCGGCCGGATCGGGAGAATTAAAGATGGAGTTCCCCGCCACCAACACGTGGGCACCGGCCTTCACGCATTCGGCGCCGGTCTTCGCGTCAATGCCGCCGTCCACTTCAATCTTGCAGGCGACGTTGGTGGCTTTGATGGCTTTCGATAACTCACCGATCTTAGGAATCATGTCCGCCATAAACGACTGGCCGCCAAAACCAGGTTCGACCGTCATCACCAGCACCACGTTCAAATCACCGAGATAGGGGATCACCGCCGACGCGGGCGTTTTTGGCTTTATGGAAATTCCGGGTTTCACGCCGAGCCGCTTAAATTCTTTGATCACGGCGCCGGGATTATCGACGGCCTCGATATGGAACGTTAATCCCCACGAACCGGCCTTCGCGAACGGCTCCGCGTATTTCATTGGGTCCGTGATCATCAAATGAACGTCCAACGGAAGCCGTGTGTGTTTCCTAAGGGATTTCACGACGACCGGTCCGATGGTCAGATTGGGCACGAAGTGGCCGTCCATCACGTCCACGTGCAGCCAATCGGCGCCCGCTTTTTCCATGAGCTTGGCCTCGTCGGCAAGCCGCGCAAAATCAGCGGACAGGATCGACGGTGAAATCATCGTCACGGCTCGACCACCTTTTCTTCTTTGAGAACATCGTCGACGTAAACGCGGAAGCGTGTGGTGGTCTTCACATAGGCCGGCACTTCCACTATTGAGCCACCTTTATGTTTTCCTTCGTAAATTTGCGTCTCGCCCTGGGTGTTGCGCGCATTGATGCGCACGGTCACTTCCCCCATGTCAGCGGGCACTTGATATTGGAAGCGGGACTTGAGGCCGCCCGTGACCGGCACGATGGTGACGAGAATGTCTTGTTCTTCCATGAGCGGCTGGCCCGCGGGCGGATCCTGTTTCACGACGGTGCCCGCAACACCGACCGAGCGCGCGTCTTCTTTGACTTTTACGGTCGCGTTCACGCCGCTCGCCCAATCCCGCGCGTTGTCAGCGGTCTTACCGATGAAGTCTGGAACGAGCGGCAAACCCACGGGAGGCGGTCCTTTCGAAACTTCCACATCCACAAACGCGCCGCGCGTGACCACGGTGCCGGGCGCCGGGCTTTGTGTCAGGACCACGTTTTTCCCGAGGTCGTTTGAATAGGCTTCGGTAACGGAACCCATCTGGATCCCGTCGGTGGCCAACATGCTTTGCGCTTCGGCGAGCGCTTTTCCGACGACGGCCGGAATAAAGACCACCTGCCCGCCCTTGGAAATCACCACGCGAATGGAGCGGCCCGAGCGGACCTGCATGCCCGACGGCGGCTGCTGGCGGAGAATGGTGCCGGCCGGAAGACTATCGTCAAAATCGGTACCGTCTTGCTGAAGCGAGAGGTCCATCGGGGAAACAATGGCCAGCGCCTCGAGCAGGCTTTTTCCTTCAAGCCTTGGCACGACCACTTCGGGGCGGGAATGCAAAAGCGCGATCATGATGCGGTTGATGGAAAAAGCGACGACGGAAAACACCAGGAAAAGCGCGATGGCGATCATCGCCCACGGTTTTTTCAGGGTTTCCAAGAGACGGTGCTTCCCGTCTTGCGGCGGCTGCGGCGCCTCCGGGTTGGTTGTGAAGATGTTTGGTTGTTCGGTCACCTGGCTTCTCCCAGCTGGCCGCATCCGGCGCCGATGTCCACGCCTTGCGGTTTTCGCAAGCGCACCGGCACGCGGCGGTCGGCCAAAATTTCTTTAAACGCTTCGATCCGTTCGTCCGTGGGACGTTCGTACGGCAATCCCGGGACCGGATTGTAGGCGATCAAGTTGACCCAGTAATCGCCGTGCTCTGCGGGCCCTCTTACCAAATTGGCAAGGCGCTTTGCGTCTTGCTCCCCGTCATTGATGCCATGGAGAACGATGTATTCAAACGTCACCCGCGATTTGGTCTTTTTAGAGAAATTTTTCGCGGCCGTCATTAGTTCTTTGATGGTCCACTTGGAGGATTTGGGCAAAAGTTTTTTCCGCAGTTCGTCGTTCGAGGCGTGCAGTGAAATCGCCAGGTTCACTTTGGGCGCCTCGTCCGCCAGCATTTCGATCTGGGGCACGAGGCCGCAGGTCGAGACCGTCACGTGCCGCGCGCCGAACCCGAGACCAAGCGGGGAGCGGATCATGTGCAGCGCGTCGACCAGCGAACGGTAATTGGCCAGCGGCTCGCCCATGCCCATGAACAACAAACTGTCCAATGGTTTCCCGGACGCTTTCTCGACGATCATGATCTGGTCGACGATTTCGCCGGCCGTCAGGTTCCGTTCAAATTTTACGCGGCCCGACGCGCAGAACACACAACCCCACGCGCAACCAACCTGGGTCGAGAGGCACAGCGACTGGCGTTCCTCAAAAGGAAGATACACGCAGGTGACCATCTGCTTGTCTTGTGTTCTGAAAAAATACCGGGTGGTGCCGTCTTGTTGCGAGGTCACCGCGTGGTCGAGCTCAAGGCTGTTGACCGTGTACGCTTTGTCCAATTGGTCCCGCAGCGGCGCCGGAAGGTTCGACATTTTGGAGAAATGGGTGGCCCGTTTTTTGAAAACCCATTCAACCAGCTGGCCCGCGCGAAATGGGGGTTGCCCCATTTGCGCGATGATCGACGGCCATTCGGCCACCGGAATATTTAACAGCGATTTTTTTGCGGCGTTATCCAAGCTTGTCTCCCACTTTTAAACCGGCGCCCTGCCAAAAAGCCCAAGCGGGCATCGGTTTCTTCCCTTCGGGCTGCACGTCCAACAACAATACGCATCCGTGACCGGTTTGTACAACCAGTCCTTCATTTTTTAGCGCATCAATGACGGTCCCAGGTGGTTTGCCGGAGTTCTGTGAAAATTCTTTGGCACGGATGACCTTCAATTGTTTTGGCGCGCCGTCTTTCCCGGTGAACTTGGTTGACGCGCCCGGCCAAACGGAAATGCCTCTCATCAAATTTAAAATTGTGTTCGCCGGTTTGGCCCAATCGATGCGGCCTAGTTCTTTCTTAAGAATGGGCGCCAGCGTCGGCGTGCCGGATTGCGGCGTTCGTTTGATGTTTCCTTTTTCAATATCGGCCAGCACGTTATCCAAAACGCGCAAGCCGAGTGGCACGAGCTTGGCTTCAAGCCGCGTTGCATCGTCGTCGGCAGCGATCGCAACGTCCGCCTGTTGAAAAATCGGTCCCGAATCAAGGCCTTCCTCAAGCCAAAAAACCGTCACGCCGGTTTTCTCTTCGCCATTGATGAGCGCCCACTGCATGGGCGCTGCGCCGCGGTATTTCGGCAAAAGCGAGAAGTGCACATTGATGCAGCCAAGTTTCGGCATTTCCAAAACAGACTTGGGCAGGATCCGTCCGTAGGCGATGGCGATACCTAAGTCCGCGTTCAAATTTCTAAGCGGGGCGACCACCGCATCGTTCCATGGACCAGCGGGCTGAAAAACGGGGATGCCCTTTTTTTCAGCAAAAACTTTGGTGGGAGGGGCCGTGATCTGATAACCGCGGCCGACCGGTTCGTCTGGCCGGCACACCACGCCGACAACCTGACTGTGCTGGGAGAGCCAATGAAGATAGGGGACCGCGATTTCGGGCGTACCGAAAAAGAGGACCTTCATTCGTCACCCCGGCGAAAGCCGGGGCCCAGGTCGTAAACTTGAATTAAAAGCATGTTTAAAGCCTGGATTCCGGCTTTCGCCGGAATGACGTTCACCACAGTCCTTCTTTCTTTAACTTTCGGATCGCCCAGCTCATTTGCAGACGGCGTTTCAGCGGAGCACGGTTCCAGATAAGTTTTCCGTCGAGATGGTCGATTTCGTGCTGCAAGCAGCGCGCCAAAAGGCCGTCGCCGGTGATGGTGATCGGCAGACCCTTTTCGTTGAGCGCTTCAACGGTGACTTTCTCGGCCCGTTTCACAATGGCGCCGCCCACGTTCGGAAGCGATAGACACCCTTCATCGCTGTCGATTTTTCCCTCCCGCTTAACGATCTTGGGATTGATCATGACAAATTGGTTTCGCGGCTTTTCGGGCGTCACGTTCACAACGGCAAGACGCAGACCGACGCCGACTTGCGGCGCGGCGAGGCCTATGCCTTGCGCGTCGTACATGGTCTCGTACATATCTTCAATCAACTTCTGGGTCTCAGCGCCCAGATCTTGGACGGGTTTTGCGACTTTGCGGAGCACCGCTTCGCCATGGCGCGTGATGCGGAGGACGGCCATTAACGAACGCCCTGCGGTGTGGGTTTGCGCCAACTTGTTTTTTGGCCGACTTTGATGCGGAGCACGGCGCGCGTGAGCGCGGCTTCCAGGTTGGCCAGTTCGGCGGCCGTCAAATCGGCCTGCGGTGCGGTGAGCTGGGCCTTGGTGCGTTCGGCGGCCAAGCGGGCGCGTTCAACATCAATCTGGTCGGCGAATTCGGCAGTCTCTGCAAAAATGGAAACGACGCTTCCGGATTTGACCTCCAGAAAGCCGCCGGTAACAACCACGTAATGCGTGTCCGTGCCCTTCCTTAAGCGCACGACGCCCGGGCTTAACTTGGTGAGAAGCGGCGCATGACGCGGCAGGATGCCGATTTCACCGAGCGGCGTGGGCGCAGCGATGAAATCAACGTCCTCGTTGAAAGCCAACCGCTCGGGCGTTATGAGTTCTGCATGTATCGTCATAAATAATGTTTGAAAGTTTGATGCTTGAGAATTGATGATTGGTACTTTGTTTGTGAATTATGAAACCAAGTACCAATTCTCAATCATCAAGCTTCAAATTCCAATTTAGGCTACACCGGCCTCCAGCTTCTTTGCTTTTTCCTCTGCTTCTTGAATGGTGCCAACCATGTGGAACGCGGCTTCCGGCAGGTGGTCCCATTTGCCTTCGCACAGTTCTTTGAAAGCTTGGATCGTGTCCTTGAGTTTCACGTAGCGGCCTTCGAGGCCCGTGAACTGCTGGGCGACAAAGAACGGCTGCGAGAGGAACTTCTGGATTTTGCGCGCGCGGTTCACGAGCGTCTTGTCTTCTTCGGACAATTCGTCCATGCCGAGGATCGCGATGATGTCTTGCAGTTCTTTGTAGCGGTTCAGGATTTGCTGCACGCGGCGCGCGACCGCGTAATGTTCTTCGCCGACGATACGAGGATCTAAGATCCTCGAGGTGGATTCGAGCGGGTCGACGGCCGGATAAATTCCGAGCTCGGCGATCTGGCGCGAAAGCACGGTGGTCGCGTCCAAATGCGAGAACGTGGTCGCAACGCCCGGGTCGGTCAAGTCGTCGGCGGGCACGTAGACGGCCTGCACAGACGTGATCGAGCCCGACTTGGTGGACGTAATGCGTTCCTGAAGACCACCGACATCCATACCCAAGGTCGGCTGATAACCGACGGCGGATGGCATGCGGCCCAATAGCGCGGACACTTCGGCGCCGGCCAACACGAAACGGAACACGTTATCGACGAACAGCAACACATCTTGGTTTTCTTCGTCGCGGAAATATTCGGCTTGGGTCAACGCGGTCAAACCAACGCGCAAACGCGAACCTGGCGGTTCGTTCATCTGGCCGTACACAAGCACGGTTTTGGAAAGCACGGAATTGCCGTCGGCCAGTTTGGCCTCCTGCATTTCGTTCCACAAATCGTTGCCTTCGCGCGTACGTTCACCGACGCCGCCGAACACCGACACGCCGCCGTGCTGCTTGGCCACGTTGTTGATGAGTTCCATGATGATGACGGTCTTGCCGACGCCGGCGCCGCCGAAGAGGCCGATCTTGCCGCCCTTGGAATACGGTTCGAGCAGGTCGATGACCTTGATGCCGGTTTCAAAAACTTGTGGCGTGGTCACCTGGTCCGTGAAAGCGGGAGGAGCGCGGTGAATGGGAAGTTTCTTGGCGGCGTTGATGTCGCCGCGGTTGTCTTTGGGTTCGCCAAGCACGTCCATGAGACGGCCCAGGCAGGCTTTGCCGACCGGCACCGTGATCGGCGCGCCGGTGTCGGTAACTTCCATGCCGCGGCCGATGCCTTCGGTGGGACCGAGCGCGAACGCGCGGACGCAATTGTCGCCGATGTGGGTCGCCACTTCGAGCGTCACGTGCACTTTGGTCTTCACGTTGCCCGATTCGTATTCACCTTCGACGATGAGCGCGTTGGTCAAGCGGGGCAAATGCCCTTCCGGAAATTCCACGTCCAAAACTGGACCGATAACTTGTACGACTTTGCCTTTCATATTCTTCTCCTAGTTCGTCATCCCCGAATGTCTCTATCGGGGATCTCTACTTCTCTGGTAGAGACCCCCGCTTAAGACATGCGGGGGTGACGCAAAAATTAATTTTGCAGTGCCTCAGCGCCGCCGACGATTTCGGCGAGTTCTTTGGTGATGCCGGCTTGACGCACTTTGTTCATCGTGAGCGTCAAGGACGCGATTAGTTCGCGCGCGTTGTTGGTGGCGCTGTCCATCGCCGCCATGCGGGCCGCCAGTTCGGCGGCCTGCGACTCCAAAAGGATCCGGAAAATTTGGCCTTTGATGTAGCGCGGCAAAAGTTCTTCGATCAGTTCCGGTTGATTGGGCTCGTAGATGAAATCCAGCTTTGGTTGCACGGCCGGAATTCCCTTCACCGGCAAGAGCGGCTTGATCACGATCTCCTGCTTGAGCCTCGATTTAAATTCGTTGTAGATGATCACGACTTCGCTCGTGTCGGTTTCCAAGAACGCCTTAATCAAATCGGCCCCGATCACTTCGGCTTGCACGAAATTGAGCTTCTGGAAAATGCCGACGTATTCTTTTTCCACTTTCTTTGCGAAGCGGCGGAAATAATCGCGGCCTTTCTTGCCCACCAGCCACAGGTGCACGTCTTTGTCCTTGTGCTCGCGCAGGAAGTGCACCGCCCGGCGGACCAAGTTCGCGTTGAAACCGCCGCAGAGACCGCGGTCGGCCGTGACGAGCACCACGTCCAGGCGGTTTCCCGCGCGCTCGCGCAGCAGCGGATGCGCGTTCAACGCTTCGGGGCTTTTCGCGTTGAGCAAGTACGATAGTTCCTGCAAAAGCGTTTCCAATTTGTCCGCAAACGGCCGCGCCGAAATAATCCGTTCCTGCGCGCGGTTCAAGCGCGCGGCCGACACCAGCTTCATCGCTTTCGTGATTTGCTGGGTCGATTTGACGGATTTGACTTTGCTGCGTAGTTCTCTGAGTGAAGCCATGATGAATAGCTATAGGCTGTAAGCTCTAAGCTGTAAGCCAGAAATAAATTTCATGCTTACAGCTTATGGCTTAGAGCTTAAAGCCTTGTTTAAACTCCTTGATATGGTTTGAAAGTTTGGCGATCAACGCGTCTGACATTTTTTCGCCGCCGCGGATCTCGTTGAGAATGTCCGGCGCTTTGGTTTCAACGGCGCTCAAGAGGCCCGCTTCGAAATCGCGGACTTTGTTGACCGGAATGTCATCCAAGAAACCTTTCACGCCCGCAAAAATGGAAACCACTTGTTTCGCGACGTCGAGCGGCACGTACTGGCCTTGTTTCAAAAGTTCAACCATGCGTTTTCCGCGTTCCAATTTTGCCAACGACGTCTTGTCGAGTTCGGAGGCGAATTGCGCGAAGGCCGCGAGTTCGTTGTATTGCGCCAAGTCCAAGCGCAACGGGCCCGCGATCTGGCGCATCGCTTTGATCTGGGCGCTGCCGCCCACGCGCGACACGGAGAGACCGACGTTCACGGCCGGACGAACACCCGAATAGAACAAGCTGCTCTCGAGATAAATCTGACCGTCCGTGATCGAGATCACGTTGGTCGGAATAAAGGCCGACACGTCGCTGGCCTGCGTCTCAATAATAGGAAGCGCCGTGATCGAGCCGCCACCATGTTCCTTGGCGAGTTTGCAAGCGCGCTCGAGCAAGCGCGAATGCAGATAAAAAACGTCGCCGGGGTAAGCTTCGCGGCCCGGGGGGCGACGCAGCAAAAGCGACATTTGGCGGTACGCTTGCGCGTGTTTGGTCAGGTCGTCGTACACGCAAAGCACGTGACGGCCGGCCCAGGAAAATTCTTCACCCATGGTCACGCCCGTGTAGGGCGCCAGATAAAGCAACGGCGCTTGTTCGGAAGCGGAAGCGGCGACCACAATCGTGTAATCCATGGCGCCCGCGTCGGTCAAGGTCTGCACAACGGAAGCGATCGTGGATTGCTTCTGTCCAACCGCGACGTAAATACAAATAGGGCGGTCCTTGGCGTTTTTCTGATTGATGATCGTGTCGATCGCGATGGCGGTCTTGCCGGTCTGGCGGTCGCCGATGATCAGCTCGCGTTGTCCGCGACCGATCGGGATCATCGCGTCGATGGCCTTGATACCGGTCTGGAGCGGTTCGCGCACCGACTGGCGGTCGACGACGCCCGAAGCGATGACTTCAACGGGGCGGGTCTTTTTCGTCTTGATCGGGCCTTTGCCATCGATCGGTTGTCCGAGCGCGTTTACCACGCGGCCGATGAGCTCGTCACCGACGGGGACTTCCATGATGCGGTTGGTGCGTTTGACCGTGTCGCCTTCCTTAATATGGGAGTCGCGGCCCAGGATGGCCACGCCGACCGAATCGTTTTCAAGGTTGAGCACCATGCCGTAGGTGTTTTCCGGAAACAGCAAGAGCTCGCCGTTTAATGCGTTCTCAAGTCCGTAGACTTTCGCGATGCCGTCGCCGATTTGGAGGACTTGCCCCACTTCTTGCATCTCCGCTTTCACGTCGATGTCGGCGATCTGTTTTTTTAATGCACTTGTGATCTCATCTGGTCGAATGGCCATGTTAATTCCTTAAAGTTAATTCGCGCTGTGAAGCAGCGCGTGACGAAACGTCTCAATACGTCCACGGATGGACGCGTCCAACACTTTGTCTCCCATCTGGACCCAAACACCGCCGAGCAGGTCTTTGGCCACCTCGAAATGACCGAGGATTTTTCCGCCGAACCGGTGCGCCAGGTCGCCTTCAATACTGCGCTTTTGGATGTCGGTGAGCGGCGCCGCGGTGCGGACCACCGCGCGGTGAAGACCTTTCGCGGTATCGCCCATGGCGGTCAGTTGCTCATTGATGGTGGGAATCAAATCCAAACGTTTCCGGCGCGCCAGCAAGTTCGCGAACTTGAGGACCACTTTATTGGAGGTGATGCTCTTAACCAACTTTTCTTTGAGCTCCAATTTCACGAGCGGATTCAACAAGAGCCGTTGAAACTGCGGCGTGGCCTGGTAGGCGTGGGCCACGTTGTTCATCGCGTTCAGGATGTCGTCCACCGATTTGGTTTCTTGCGCGATCTGGTAAAGCGCCCGCGCGTAGCGACGGGCCACGGTCACGTTTCGCATTAGTTGTTCCCCCCGACGTTCTTCAGAGCGTCTTTTAATATTTCGTCCTGGACGCGGTGGTCGATCGTCCGGTTGACGATTTTTTCGGCGATCCCAATGGAAAGCCCCGCCACTTCGTTGCGGAGCTCCGCTTTCAACTTGTCGGTCTCACCGGCCAAATCGCGGCGGCCTTTTTCCAGCACGCGCTCGGATTCTTCCTTGGCGGCGGCCAAGAGCTCCGCGCGTGAACGGTCAGCGTCTTTCTTGGCCTGGCTCACCATGTCTTGAATGGTGCGCTGGGCCTCGTTCAACTGCGACTCGTATTGCTGACGGAGGCGTTCGGCCTCGGCCTGGGCTTTTTCAGCCCGGTCCAAATCGCCGCGGATTTTTCCTTCGCGCTGATTGATCCCGTCCAAGATCGGTTTCCACGCGGCCTTCTTAAGAATAAAGACCAACAATAGAAACGTGATGATCGTGGTGAGAATGAGCCCGATGTCGGGATTGAGCAACTTGTCCATAGTGGACTCCTACTGACGAATTAGTGCTTAGTGTGCTTGAGAGGCAGCGGGAGCTTCAGCGACGTTACCGGAGGCTTGCGGACCTTTGTTGAGGGCCAAGAGCAAGCAGATAACGAGCGCGAAAAGACCAAGACCTTCGATGAGCGCGGCCGGGATGATCATGGACGTGCGGAGCTCACCGGCGGCTTCCGGCTGACGAGCTGTGCCTTCGAGGGCGGCGCTGGCCAAACGGGCGATGCCCGAAGCGGCGGAGTACATGCAAAGACCCGCGCCGAAACCGGCGGCCAAATAACCGAGACCAATAAACAATGTTTGATTCATTTTTTTTAACTCCTTTATGATGGCTATAAGCCATAAGCTCTAAGCTTTAGGCTTACGGCTTACAGCTTATGGCTTAAAGCTAATGCGGGTGTAGAGAAGCTCCCACAAAAATCGCTGTTAAGAATGTGAAAATGTACGCCTGCAAAAAACAGACAAATGTCTCAAGCACCGAAAGCCCCACCGCGATCGGCACCGAACCAACGCTGACCAGGATGGAACCGAGCAGGAAACTCAGACAAAGGAACGCGAGCAGCACGATGTGCCCCGCAATCATGTTCGCGAAAAGACGAATGCAGAGCGCGAACGCGCGCGTGAAAAGCCCCATGATTTCGAGCGGCAACATGAGCGGGATGAGCCAGGCGGGCAGACCGTGCGGAATGAAATTCTTGATGTGGTGGAAGAAGCCATGCTCGCGGATACCGGCGATGTTAATAAGGAAGAAGGTGCAGACCGCGAGCGCCGCCGTGACGGAAATGTTGCCGGTCGCCGAAGCGCCGAAAGGAATCATGCCGAGCAGATTGACGGTGAGAATGAAAAAGAAAAGAGTCAGAAAATACGGGAGGTAAACGAGGCCTTCTTTGCCGGTGTTGGGGAGAACGACTTCATCGCGGATAAAAACCACAAAAATTTCAAGGAAAGCGCGCGGGCCGGAAGGAACGGTGGGCCAGGCGCGGGCCAAGAGCGGAAGCGTGGTAATCAAAAGACCGCCGGCAATCCACATCATCATGACATGCTTGCTGAAGTAGAACGGAACCCCGCCCGCGACGAACATGGTCGCAATGCGGTGATCCAGAATGTGATGCTCAAGAACGTGAAGAAAATCCATTATTTGTTCGGTTTCAGAAAAACCTTGACCTCAAGAATCATAAACACCATGGTGGCGCCGGCAAGAGACAACAGCGTCACCGCCAAATTCAAGTCCGTAAAACGATGGACCACGAAAGCCGTGGCCCCGAAAATCAAAAACCGCGCGAACGTGCTCGCGCCCCATACCGCATAAAACGATTTTTTGTTCCACGCCCATTTGAGAAGCAGCACCGATATCGTCGCCTGCAACAGCGCAAGCGCGACGCCCACCATGATTCCATTTGTTACCGGCGGGCTCATTGCTTTGTGAAAAACTTCTTCAGGAAACCATAAAGACCGACGGCGATTCCGACGATGGAACCCGTCAACGTGAACCAAGGCGACGTGCCTTTGTGCTTGTCCAACCAGAGGCCCAGGAAAATAAACACAAGCATCGTGACCGCCAATTGCATCCCTTCGGAAGCAAGGGCCCAACTGCTGGTGCGAGGTGTTTTTTTCGGGGATGAATCTTTAGGCTGGGTCAAACGCCGCGGATTGTAACAAAAATGGTTAAAATCCTGTCAAATGCGCCAAAACTTTCTGAAATTTTTTGTTTCTCTGCTATTACTGACTTCCTGTGGCATCAAATCGCTTCCGGAAAAACTGGTTTCGGGGAACGATAAGGTAAGGGCTGCGGCCGTAAAAAAACTCATTTCACTTCCCTCCGAAAAACAAGCAACCCTGGTCGAGCCGCTACTGGCCTATTTGACTGACCCTGAAAGTCGCATTGCCAACCGGGCCGTGGAATCCTTGATAATCATCGGAAAGCCCGCCATTGAAGGGCTGAGTAAGAAATTCCACGACGCCGATGTGTATGTGCGGATCAGCGCGGTTGGCGCGCTGGGCCAAATGGGCCCGCAGGCACCCGAAGCCATCCCCGACTTGACCCTGCTTCTTAAAGACCCCCATCCACTGGTCCGCGAAGAGGCCATTTTTGCGTTGGGCCAGATTGGCCCGGCGGCCGCGTCCGCAGGTCCCGCCCTCCTTGAATTATTCCGCTCCTCTAATAAGGAACAGCAAGAGCTGATCGCCGAAGCCTTAAAGAAGATAGGAATATCCCCGCCGAACAAGCGGCGGGCCCGCCTGCCGACCGGCGGGCAGGCAAGCCCTCCAATTTCTTAGGTTTTTCCCCCTCCTGTCACCCCTTTATCACAGCTCCCCCCTAGACTGAGAGCACGTAAAACGCAGTCAGGCCCGCCAAAAGGATCGGCGGGCAAGGAGGGCTAAGACCATGTTCCAGGTAAGAAAGAGAGGGCAAGTGGGATATGAAGATTTGCTGCGAGAAATGGAGGCGATTGAGCACCAGCTTCTATCAGAAAACAGCTCCCTGGCGATGAATTTGATGGTCCTGGAGGCCAAGATGCGGGAGCGTTTCCAGGCCTTGGACCGCACTGCCACGGCCAAAATAACCGATGATTTGATGGACGACCTTACCATGGATGATCTTCATGCCATGATTCCCAGGGAATTGCCGCTCCTGCCCACCATTGCTGACGTCGGCTCGCGCCGGCGCCGCAAAAAGACCCTTGAAACCGTCGGGATGGCAGCGCTTTTAGCGATGGGGACCGCGCTCGGCGTGTTCGGATTGGCATCCATTCTGCAGTTGGCCTTGGCTTGGGTGGCTTGATCGCTGAGCAGTTTAGCGATCTGAAATAGTCGCCACAAAGCGCGGCGACCAAGTTTTTGGGCTTGCGTTGGCCCCCTCTCTAACGCAAGTCCCAATTTAGGTAGCCCTCTCAGTGAAGCCCGTGTCGACCCCTAACCGACACGGGCTTCGTTATTTTAACGCCCTCCTCCGTTACAAGTCCGATACAACTTCGACACGAAAATTAATCCCATTTTAAAGCGAATTTAAGGGCATCCCGATAGAATTTGGGGATGAGAATTTCGCCCCTTCTGGCACGGCTTTTTGCGGCCTTTTTGAGCTTCCTCCTATTTATAGCGAATGGCCCTCTGGCGTATTCCCAGGAAATCAATTTTTGGTCCCAACGCCGCCTCGCCCAACCGCCGCTTTCACCCCCCGCACTTCGACCACTCCCCAAGATAAATCCCGTCGAGAAAAAACTGGCCAAGCTGCTTCCGAAAGACCAAGAACGTTTGGTGGTCCATGTGCTCGATGTCCACCGCAATGAAGAAGCCCAACGCAACATCAGCCTCGCGGTAAAAACCATCGCCAAAATGCGGCCCGTGTCCTTGATTGCGCTTGAAGGGGCTTTCGGACCGCTTTCGCTGACCACCTTCCAAAACCACGTTTCTGAGAAAACACGAAACATTGTCGCTGATGCAATGCTCAAGAAAAACGATCTTTCAGGTCCCCTGCATGCCGCGTTGACGTCCAATGCCGGCAGCCCGGCCTTGTTCGGTGTCGACGATGAAACCCATCACGCGCGCAACGTCGATGCCTATCGCGCCGCGCAAAAAGAGAAACCCAATGCGCTGAAGCGCATCAACGAAAAGGAAAAAACCATCACGACCGATAAAGCCCGTTTCTATTCAATGGAATTGCGGTCGTTCGACAAGGTCGTGGACGCGTACCGAAAAGGTGAGATCCGCATGAACGTTTATGCGCAAGCGCTGCTCAAGCACGATCCGCTCTCTGCCTCCAGGCCGCAAATGAAAACATTCGTAAAGGCCTCCATGCTGGAAACCGCCATGGACTTCGAGCGCGTTGAACGCGAACGTTCGGCCTTCATCGCGAAAATTGCGGCCAAGGCCGGCCGCACCCAAATGGAACGGTTGACCGCGCTGACGCTTTCCTACCGCTCGGAAACAATCTCGCCCAAAGAATTTTTTAATGAATTGCGCCGCGTGGCCGAAGGAAGCGGCATTGGGATCGATGACAGCTCGTACTTCGGCCGTTACCTGGCTTATGTCGAACTGGCCGATTCGATCGATGCTCCTAAGCTGTTCACAGAAATCCGTGAATCCGAAAACCGCGCGTATCAATCGCTGGCCCGGACCGAATCAGAAATTCAAACGGTGCAAGCGGACCGGCGGCTCCACTTGCAACGCAAGCTGGTGAATTTTGAGTTGTCGCCGGAGGAGTGGGCGAAATATTCCTCATTCCCCTCTCCCCTTGAGGGAGAGGGGCAAGGGGTGAGGGCAAGCGGAGCACGCGCCACAGCCGGCCCTCACCCTAAATCCCTCTCCCTCAAGGGGAGAGGGACTTTAGACCCATTCGAAGATTTCTACCGCGAAGCCGCGCTTCGCGACGTGGCGATGGCTGAAAATTTAGTGCAGGGTTTCTCGCAAGGCACGGCTATCTTGGTGACGGGCGGTTTTCATGCTCCGGGCATCGACCGCCGCTTGCGCGAGGCCGGTTACACCGTTGTCACCTATACGCCCACCATCACCAAAATTGAAACCGCGACGGGCTCCGAGTATTTAAACGTGTTCCTGCGGGAGAAAACGCCGCTAGAAAAATTGTTCGACGGCCAGAAATTGTTCTTATCGGAAAAAATCGGTACTCCGTCCCAAACCGCCAATATTGGCGCGCTCTGTACTATGCGCGCGGCGCAGACCGGCGAGATCACCAAACCGGCAGGCCCCGGCTATTTCAAACTTTTGGTCGATAAAATTTACGCGATCCGCTTCTCGTTCACGAAATCCGGCGACGGATTGGTTGAACATGCGAACGGAATGTCGACCCGCGTTGAAGCAAATAGCGATGTCGATGAATTTCAATACGAATACACACCGGCGCAACGGGCGATCGCCATGACGCTTGTTCTTCTCGGGGTGGCATTGGCCGGCCATATGGTGCTTCATTGGCAAGTGTACGCGCGGGCCCTGATCTCAATCCTGCCAATGCTCACGATTATCACCGGTTTCTTCGTGGTCCTCTATTTCATCTATTACCGCACACCGCCGCAGATGCAGCTCGCATTCGCCGGCGCCGGAGATTCCTATCCTGTAGCGCCGGTCCGCGCCACTGAAAATATTTTCCACGGAACGCGGGCAATGTTTATGACCGCAACGGACGGCAACGGCGGCAGTGACATTGATGAGAATGCACGGTTTCAAAATATTTTGAAAGTATTAAAAGCCGGCGCGCAATTAGAAAAAGAGGAGGTCACATCGAAATTCATGCCGGAGGAATATCCGCTATTTTTGACGGCGATGAAAAAGTTCACCACGATTTCTAAGACGGACGAATTCAACGAGATGACGGTTCAACAACGCTTCGGCGCGCTTATCGACATTTTCAACCGTGAATTTTATTGGCCACGCAACCTCACCATCATCGCGCCGGAAATGGAGACATTCGATCCGGACAAATTGGCCAACATTACACTCGCCCCAATCATCCGGCGTCTGCCGATCATTTTTGTTAACGGCAAGAGCTTCAGTCATTTGGTCATCGATGACCGAAGAATCCCCTTAAAGAAAATAATTTCACTGCAGGGCGACCAATTTTTTATTAGCGGAACAAGCGCTATTGAAAGCATAAAACAACTCGTTTCAAGTTTCACAGGATCGGACATCGCACCCGCCATCCACAGGCTGAACTTTAAGCCGCTGGACTTTGTGATTGGTTCACACGTCTTACCCAACAACAAAAAAAAGTTGTTCTTGGATCTTCGCGATATACAAAGAGCGTTTCTTCTTGAAATTGACAGGTCGCCAACCCCGGCCGGACTAAAGGACATCGCGATCGGATTAAACATGAAATTTCCAAAATTCTTTCTCCTGGATTTGATGCATGAGATCAGGGCGGAGAATTCCACCAACTTTGAAAACATGATTCTAGACCCTCTCCTTCAAGCCATCCTTCCATACGAACAAACCATCTTTCTCAATAACCACCAAGAAAAAATAGCCCGCTTAATAGAAATGCCGGACGATGTGCTGAGAAAAGGAATGGAGACGGTGGTGGCGCAATCCGGTTACACCCAGCCCCTTTCCGTCAATTGGCATGAATTCTTTCGGTTTATGGGAGACCGCACGATTCCAGAGGACGTTCTTGACGTCCTGTTGTCGCCCGCGCAGCCTGAAAAGACCGCTCCAGTGGATTTGGAAGTCGAAAAAGAGCGTTTCATCGGGATCGTTGAGTATCTCAAGGACAAGTTGGACCGACCCGGGGTCATGATCGGCCTGCCGCTCCCACCCAATGAGATGGAGTTGCTCAACAACGCCATTCAACGAGTTCAAGAGGTCATGAATCTTTCCACGTTTCGTTCCTGGTCAAAAAATGAAAAGTTTGACGCTTTTATCCGTGCCTTTAATGAGAAATTTTATTGGCCGCGGCAACTCACCATCGTTAACCGGATCAACAATGAATTCGATCTCGATAGACTGGGTGAGTTGTCCGTGGAGCGAATCGCCAAAGAATTTGCTCCGGTCAAGATTGGTGGAAAAACCTACCCTCATTTCGGCATCGATGCACAACGAATTCCAGTTCCGCGCACGGACCGCTTCCTGCAGCGACAAGGCCGGCAATTTTTTATCACTGACAAAATCATTATTCGTGACCTCATCAACGATGTACTGGCCGGCGGTGCTTTATACCCCAGGCATAAAGATTTTGATGAACAACTTGTTCGCGACCTGCCGCCGTCCTCCATGGATAAGAATACGAGGATAGGGCTCCTGAACTTGCAGTATTCCGGCGCCCACGAAATTGCAACGATAGAGGAAGCAACCCGTCCAAAAATGCTCGAAGGCACCCGGGCCAATATGAGAGCGGCCATAGCGTCAAATATGCCGAAAAGTTATTTGATCGCTGCCCGCAGCACCCTCGCTTTTGGCATGGATGGGCATCTTACCTTTGCGAGTCTTATTCTTCCCTTGATGAATCAACTGGAGCCGGGTCGGGATTTCCGGACCACACCTCCGGACGTCTTGCTATCGCGATTATTCAACACCAGTGACGAAAAAATAAAGGAAGCCTTGGTGAAGACCCTTAAAGAATTGAATCTCTCTACAGACAAAATTGATGCGGATTGGAGAGAAACCTACGAATTCGTGGCCGGCGACCTGATTCCCAAGCGCTTGCTCGATGCCATTCTTCCGGCAACACGGACATCTCCGGCCGTGGACTGGAACGCAATTTTGACTACAGAAGGTTGGACACTGTACGACGCGAACGACCCGGAGAAGAAAGGGTCGATGCGGGCGTGGAAAGAAATGAAAACATCGGGTGGGCGCACCGTGCGCATGATTTTTCACGATCAAACAGAAAATGCCGTTTTTTCAAAAGACACCTTGCCAATATTTGGAGATAGGATTCAAAACGATGTCTACTCAGTGCCGCCCGTGCTCCGCCCCTTTATTAAGACCGGGGATGAGGACGAAAGAACAACCTCCATCCGACTGAAACTGACGATGGATGCACATCATGAGGCCACTGATTGGTACGTCATCGACGAACGCTTTCGCGCGATCACAGGCGCAACCTTCGATATTAAAATACTTATAAACCGCAATAGCGATTTCCCGGCTGACGCAACAAATGACCAGATTCGGGATTTGTGCGTATTATTTTATGCGTTAAAAAATTCCAATCCCACTGGAATTTTTGTTTTGGACAAAATGGCGTCTTCGGCATTCCGAAATCCAAGCACGGTCGATGCCAAGGTGTTTTTTGCCCTTTCAAAACTTATCGATCCAGCCACGCCGCGCTCAAAAGAAGAATGGACGGCCCTTCTCGAAAAATACGCGGGCAACCCAGATCAATTCACCGCAAAGAGGGCCGCGGCCGCGACGGCATTGTACGACCGGTGGTTCCTTCCGCTGGACGAAGTGGAACGGCAGCTTGGGGCCGAGCGCGGGTCGCTTTTCCCCATTTATAAAGGCACAAAGGGGCCGCCGCCCGTTTTTGTCGGTCAAACGGTCCCCATTGAACGTGAACGCGCGCATTTGCAGGAATTGTTGACGAACCTCTGGCGTTATTCACGCAATGAAAAAGGGGCTGGGATCGGCGCGCTTCCGGAAGGAGTGCCGCCCTTTACCGCTCCTGGAAAACAATGGCGGGTGTTCATCAGTGAAATGATCAAACCCAGAGAGGCAAAGACCAAGGAAGACGAGTTCAAAATTCTTTTGGAACGCGTCAACCAATCTTGGTTCATCCCCCGCGGGCGCCTGCTTGTTCGCTCGTCCGACCCCAATAAAAAAATTGATGATTTTTCCTCTTACGAACTTGGCGTGATCCGAAAAAAACTCAAACCCCTCACTGTTAATGGCGAAACGATGCCGTTCTATTCACTGGATCTTCCAAGTGACAACACGGAAACTCTCCGATTTGGCTCTTGGATCTCGCGCTTTGCTTTCGCGCCACCGGCGGCCGACGTTTTCAACAAAGCCATTAAAATGTGGGCCAAAACGGAATTGCCAATTCAAAACACGTTAATCGAAATCCACAGAGTTGCCGTGCAAGATATCTGGGAACTCCACAAATGGCCAGCAAAATTATTCGAGGGTAATAACCCACAATTTCTCTCTTCTCTTTTTAGTTATTTCCCGCACAGGATACTTCGATCGAAAGCAGATAATTCGTCGGTCGAGAATTTCAATCAAGCCGATTACCGGCCTACTTTACTGCACAACATCGAGAGGCTGGCACCTGAGGCTCTCAAAAGAATCCCCACTTTTGAAATCGACTGGCCGGAATTTCTTGAACAAGCCATTGAGCTGGGAAGTCCTGCATCCACGAAAGCGGCATTGCTCGAGGAAATGCGGAAGCTGTTCGCGGAGCCCGTCCCCGGCATCGCCGATATTTACGCGGCCAAAGAACGGCTTTCCCAAAAATATCTTAATGAGGTTTACGAACTCACGCGGCCGGTGCCGGAAACACCGGCGGTGCGGACATACGAGCGAAGCGTGGAAGTGCTGGATCCCAAATCAGGTTGGATTTCGCGGGAGATGGCCTTTGTGCTTTCAAATTACTTGGATGATTTGCGCTTGGATGTGCACATCCGGCTGGAAGAAAACAAGACGGTCGGACATAAAAATCTGAATCAATTTTCAATTGAGATCGATCCCGCTAAAAATACTCTTATTATTAAAACTTTCAAAGTGACCGCCGCCCGAAGGGAAATTGGCGATTTGGTCGAAGCCTTAAACGCTTTGCAAGAAAGCCTCGTTAGCATAAAAGTCGTTATCCGATTAAGGCGCGCGAGCATGGAATCGGCAAACCCGACAAAATGGGTCGTTGAGGCGATTGGAAAATCATTGGATTCTCGACTAATTCCTGCATTTCCGCCAGAGTTCGTCAAAATCCTCGAAGAGAAGAACATAGATCATGCCAAGCTTCTATCCGACCTGAAAACCGCGCTGAGTGTATGGGAAGATAAAATTCCCAACAATAAAAATGGGCAGGTGTTGCTATTCCTCCGTTGGATCAACGACAGACTTTTCGTCCCACTTGGGAGCATTGTTTTTACAACAGAACCGTTCGAAGTGGGAAAAGAGCTTCGAATAAATCGGGCATCGTATAGGATCGATGCCGGAGAAAATGAAAACGTTCGATATTTTTACTGCGGGAACATCGCCTCCGATGCCACGGACATCAAAGAAAAATTGTTTCATATGCCGATCTTGCTCAAAACGGGACAGAACACTTTGCCCCGGATGTCTCCTTCCATTGAATTTTCCTTAGTGAAAATTATTGACGGAATTCAGGTGGCTGTTTTTAAAAATTCTCCTTATTTAAATAAACCTTCCGAAATTATTTCAGCCCAGCCTTCTCGTGAACTAGCAGAGAAGTACATGGAGGAATTAAAAAAGGACGGGGATTCGGGACCGAAAAAACCGGAGGGACTCACGGAAGACGATTGGTACAAATTGGGCACGCCCGACAGCGCACCGCCCGCGCCGCCCGCCACCGGCATCGACTTTGATGACGGGGACTGGATTTCTTCCGATATGCGGGAATTCTTGAGCGGCGTCATCGCGCCGCTTTTCCCGGGGCGGACATTTTTTGTCCACCGTGATGACACATCGCCAGCTGCCCGCTTTGATTACGATTTCAAACGGGATACTGTTGTGCTTTCTATGCACTCCGATGTCGCGCTGTTGGACCGGTTTTTCCGGGATGACTTTATAAAGATAGCTGAATTTCTATTGTCGCAGGTCCCCGTGGTCCGCGCCGCGATCGCTTCGGAACAAGCGGCCAAGTACACGGAAATTGCGCAAGAAGCGGCCCGGGCCCAGGCCAAGAAAAGAATCAATTTCCCGGACGCTGTTTTGCAAACGGCGGAATCCAAACTGCCGGAAGCCCATGTTGCCCGCTGGAAGTGGCTCTCGACCGAACTTGCGAACGCCTTTAAAAAATGGGGCGGCGACGCGTTTGTGCGTTTCGGTCACCGTTGGTTGAACGATAACTTCTTCATGGAATTGCGTTTGCGCATTCAAAAAGATCCGAAATCGGACAAAGCGCGTCCGGAAGTCATCTCAATTTTTGATACGGCGCCCCCGATCGACATGTCCGCCACTGCCGATGTGCCCGCCTTGATCGACCGCCTTTTCCCCCAACCACTTGAAGTCCCCGTCATTGAAGAAACCGAACCGTTCCCCAGCCGCAAATTGCGTCAAGCCATTGCCGATACCGCCGACGCGGTCGGATTCGATCTGGACGCCATCGAAAAAGAATTTCCCGGCATGTGGTCCAGCACAAAAGAGCCGTGCGACGGCAAGCTGGCCGTGAAGTTGTTCCTCACCCATCGGGACTTCGACGGTTTAAGAGGTTCGTTGATTGCCACGCGCTACAAAGCTTCCAAACACAGCTTGATCGGTTGGGGAAAACCGGCCCGCGATATTTTCTTAACGCACTTGGCGCTCAGAGAGCTACGCAACGAAGAACCCGCGGAAGCGGATATGCTGGACCTCATAGCGCGGCACAAATTAATTGCGAAAGACATTGGTGATGAACGCGCGGTTTCGGCGAGCACGGCGCGCGGATGGCTCAAACATTTTGTGATCGAACATCGCAGCCGGCTCGGCCGTTTGGACGCGATGTCCGCATTGAACGGCCTGACGCGCGAGCTGGTGGTGGAGTGGCTGAACGCCGCCGGTAACGAAGATTTGAAAGAAACCTCCGAGCGGCTGAGAAACAAGTTTCCTTCCCCGTTGACGTTCGACGATATGCTGCAGCGCCACGGCGGAAGCTTTGCCAGCGTTGCGGCCGATGTGGGCGTGACAGCGCAAGTGGTCGAGCAATGGTTTTTGAACGACGTGAACGCGGACTTTCGCCGCCGCTTCTTTGAGAAATTCCCGCCGGACGCGGATTCCTTGCGCGATTGGATCATCCACGCGATGGGCGACTTGAACGTGCTCGCACAACGGCTCGGCGTTGAGCGCGTGATTTGGGAAGCGAGCCTGACCGAGGAGCATCTCGCGCTCGTCCGCGCCTTGCTTGAGATCCGCAAAGAACTGCTCGGTTCCGAAGCCCAGATGATCCAAAACATCCTGGACCATCTCGAAAGCGTGAGCGAAGCCAGCCGCGCGGCCATCGAAGCGTATCTCCAAGAAATTTATCCGGGCCTGCTCACGCGCGATGGAAATATTCCAACGCTGCGGCCGGAACTGGAATTGCTGGGCCGGCCCACGCAGACGATCCAATGGGAAGAATTTGCGGACGCCTACGCCATTGAGACGTTCGTGGTTGATGGACAAGACATGCTGGACGGGCCCGCGAGCATGGAAAGCCGCTCCGCGATCGTGCCCTTCGTGATAACGATCAAGATTGACGACAAATACAAAGACCATTGGGGTTTCCCATTCATTTATTTTGAAGGCAGCGGCTTGAGCGGCCGGCTGTCGGCCAAGGAATCCAACAACGGCCTGGTGACCTACCGCGGTGACTTCCTTCTACCGAAGAGGAACAAAGACGACTTGAACCAAATCACGTTCTTCGCGGGCCAACCGCTGGCCGACACACGCACGTTCGTGCACGGCCGTAAAAAAACCATCGACATCACGTTTGAAGGCGAGGCCTCCGAGATGACCTACGCGCAAGCGCTGACGCGGTTGACCACCATCCTTGAACAGGGTGACTTCGATACCAAGACCGACCGTTCGTTGCGTTTGGAACGCCTGCGCGCCACCATCGAAGAAATTTTGCTCGGGGATTTTGTCCAAGACGAGGACCGCGGCTTTGAGAAGTTGGATGAATTGATCGCGTGGTCGCGGAGCGAAGCGAAAACGGAATTGGCCCGCATCAAACGAAAAGACGTGGAAAATTACGTGACCGAATCCTACCTCGACCGTTCCGACGCGCGCGGACTTCTCCCCGTGGGACAAGAGGACGCCTTCTTCAACGGACTGAGGGATTTACGTGGCCACGCCAATATGTTGCGGATCTTGTTCCAGATATCGGCTGAACTAAACGTCCACCGCAACGGCGCATTGGCGGCGCTCAAATCCCGCATTGAACGGTCGCTTCCGGAAAAAAGCGACACACACCGGCTTCATGCGATGTTCAAAAGCGCGCGCTCCGGCGTGTTGTACTGGTCACCCTGGGCCCGCCGCGCTGCGCTGTCCCTCTCGCAGAATATTTTGACGGACGAAAAGAAAAACGTGGTCGTGGTGATCCATGAAGCCATGTGGTCTCAATGGGCGGAAACACTCGCGCAATTTGAAAATGAACTACCGGTCCTTAATCTCATGCACGGCACCATGGCCGAGCGCGCGGAACTCCTCCGGGCCTCGCGCGCGAACAGCGGGAACCCAAAAATTATTTTCGTGAGCCCCGGCCATTTGTTGTCGCTAAATCCAAAATCCAAAGACAAAAATGCCGATGAAGACCTCTGGAACTGGCTCAAGAGCACGGGCTTGGGCATGGTGGTGTTGGCCACGCCCTACGACATGGGCGGCGGCGTCAGCAAAGACAACAAGTTGTCCGGCACGCTTGAAGATTTGACCGCCGGCTCCAATACGTTCAAGCTCGTGATCGGGCGGCCGTGGGCATTTCGCCATTCCACGCTCGCCCACGTGTTGCACTTTATTGCACCCCAAATGTTCCCGGTCACGGCCAACAAGTTGTTCATGACCGACGACGATGAAAAATTGCGACAACTGCACCAACTTTTCCGCCAATACGTGTACTTCCATGATCCCCGCTTCTTGTACGCGCAGCCCGCCGAGGCGGGTACGCCAAAAGCATCGCGTCTGTTGAACTTGGACCAAACCGGCATTGCCGTGACGCACACACCGCTCCCGGCCCAAATGGTCGCGTGGTTCGCCTATACCGTTAATTATTTCCTGGTGAACCGCGCGCAGGCGCTATTCTCGCGCGAAAGCGGCGTCACGCGCCGCATCATGGACGCCGACATGGACCCGGAAGCCAATCCAAAAGTGGAAGCGCTGAGGACCAAAATTGCCGGCATTCTCGATAACAACCCATCGGCAAAAATTCTTGTCCGCACGCGTTACAAAAAGCAAGCAGACTTGCTTAAACGTTTGGTCAAAGCGTTGAAGCCGGCCGGCGCCGTCGCTTACGACGGCAAAGAGCGCGAGTCCAACGCCGAAAAGTTCCGGAACGATCCGTCGGTCCATGTGCTCATTTCAACCTACGAGCAATGGAGCATGCGCGGCGGAGACGATCCGCTCGACGCGACCCACGATATTCTGTTCGACCCCGTGTGGTCACCGGGCGAAAGCGACACAACGGCACTGACATTGCCGCGCGAGAGCGACATCATCGACGTGTATCAACACGTAATGAGCGCGCAGCCCAATCCGGCGTGGCTCTCGATGGTGCTCAGCGACGTCTCCCCGCTGATCATGAAATTGTTCGGGCCTTACGAAATGAACCGTCATGCAAAAGCGGAGCACGACCGGGGCGACATAAAGCAGGTGCTTAACCTGCAAACCGACAATCCGCGGCCGGGCCGTTCGATCGATGACATCACGAAAATTCTCAAGGAGCATGTGCTGCGTCTGGACCTCGCGGAAAGCGAGAGCCCAGAGGAAGATGAAGATGGGCCGGAAGAAAAACTGGACGTAGACAAGGTCCCCGTTACCGTGGCCACCGCCGCCACGCCGCGCATCGTCCGAGCCATGATGGACGCCATCAATATCGGCCTTCATTATTATTCCGTCGATAGCGAACACAAATTGCCCTGGCCGAAATTGGCGCGGCGCGAGGCCTTTGCCGAATTGATCCGGCTGGTTTTAAGCGAGCAACAAACATTGCATCACAGCCTGCTTCCTCAGCGCCAAATATTCCAAGACCGCCGCGAGCTCGCTTCCGAAACCGTCGCAACATTCACGCTAAAGAACCGCGACACCAAAGACATCGTGGTAACAGAAATCACGGTGGGCGCGGGAGAACCGGAGGCGTTGTTGGTGAATGGCGCCGCACTGGATGCCATGTTCCGGGACAATTTCCCCGAAGAAGACAAAGCGCTGCTCTTGGCCCTCGAGAAAAAACTAAACGGGGTCTTCGCGCGGCCGAACGGCGTCCAACTGCTGCGCAATTGGGCCGCGTTCCTCTACGAAATGGCGACATCCCAACGGAAATGGAAAGTGAAAGCGATTTTGCTTAGGACTGCCATGGAACGCTACATCCAGAACGATCTCCCCATCACCAACAATAGAATCAGCCTTAAGTTTGAACTGCCGTTCGATCCCAAGGAAGAGACGGCCGTGCCGGCGGAGTGGACGGTGGGAACATTGATCGGTGAGCACCGCGAAGCCAAGTCGCTTGAAAACATCCAGGCGAAAGTGGATGCCGTCCGCGCCAAAGATGCCGCAGACACCCGCCTGACGAACTGGGCACGGTACCTGATGAAACTCAATCACGAACGCTTGGACGTCCAATCCAAAGAAGAATTCATGCGGTCCATTTACGAAGGATTCATCAAGAATGGGAAATCGATATCGGAAGGAACCGACAGCCTGAAGTTGGGTGTTCAGCTGCCCAGTACTCTGCCATCAATCATCAAACACGGCTGGGGTGTTCCTCTGCTGCATTTGTTGTTCGAACGTTTCCACGCGGAGAGCGACCTGCGCAAAGCGGCAGAAATGGAACCGGAACATTTGGTTGTGTGGCTCCGAGAAAACCTCACGCAATTTTGGCCGGACGGCGACGAGTGGCGCTTCGTGCATTTTGTTGAGCAACTTTATCCGCTCTTCGAGCGCGTGGACGAAACCATGCCCAGTAGTTTTGGGCCGTCTTACAATCAAACTTTCCGTGGCGCGGTTTCCGAATGGTGGTATGTGGCGGTCATTTCATTGCCGCTTCTGTGCACACAAATGTGGATGGCCGGCTTCCTGGTCACGATCATGCTGGCGGCGACGGGTTTCATCTCCAATAAATTTGTGGGATCGCACGATCTGGTATTAAAAAAGGCAGGACTCACACCGGCCGAAATCCGCAGCGTGCATTGGTACCTTCGACTCTCCCTCGTGAAAATCGGCATCGTGGCCGCGGTCGTTTACGGCGTCGCCACGCTGGCCCAGGTCCCGATGTTTGGCGCGTGGGGTTTGGCCATCGTGGCAGCGCAGGCGTACCACCTCTACCTCTATTCGTTCCGTCAGTGGCAACGCGGTACTGGTTCCACCATCATGAAACGGCGGATGCGACTTGAATCCGGAGTTATTTTCGCCGCGGTGCTGGTCATCGCGCTATTGTATTTACCGGCCCTGTTCATCGCGCCCGACACCAATATCGCCTATGCCGCGGCCTTCTTTGGGATGTCGCTCGGAAAATTCTCCATGGACGATGAAGGGGGTTGGGAAGAAGGCCACTTTGATCTTCCCACCGCCAGGTGGTTTAAGGGATTTTGGGTGGAATTAAATAATCATTTCGGGCGCAAAGATGGATGTGATGCGGCGGGGGTCGAAAAATTTATCGATCAATATATCAAGAAGGCCTATCCGGATTTTAAATCGACATTAGTGCTCACCAAGGGAAAATCGTACCAGGCCCAGCTAATTAGAAACGCATTACT
>CAYOPN010000016.1:0-46017 GCA_964405835.1 uncultured Elusimicrobia bacterium
GTCGCCCCAATGAGTGATTTGGATTGGCGAATAATTCCGGATGAAACCTCGCTCTCGCTGGTGGTTGTCGGTTTCTTGGTTGCTCCTTGGAACCCATTTTTTGTGGACCATTCTGTCCCAATGCGGTTCATCGCAGCCGCTCAAGGAGTGCTTATAGGAGCTTTTCTGTTGTGGGCCGTGGGTTTGTTTGGAAAATTTATATTTGGAAAAGAAGCCATGGGCGGGGGGGACGTGAAATTCCTTGCTGGCATGGGAGCGTTCTTGGGTTGGCAGAGCGTTTTCTCTGTTTTGGTTTTAAGCTCGATGGCAGGATCAATTGTCGTGTTGTTTGCCCTTCTTTTTCAGCAGGTGAAACATCGCCAATACATTCCGTTTGGTCCGTTTTTGTCATTGGCCGGTCTTTGTGAGTTTGTGCTCAAGGTTGCCGGGGCATCGGTTTTTGACAAAATATTGAATATCCCTTGACAATATATGGGAGTGAAAATAGACTTCTGAATGAATTAACGCAGCAAATTTTCAACATACCGAGAGTGTTGAAAGTTGCTGAGATGCAAATATCTCATCAGCAATCGAGGTGTTTTCTCGTGATTGGACATGAAGTTCGACATTAAAAAGTTGAAATTGCCATCTTTGTCCTTCCTTCGCTCGAAAGAGACGTTAGGTATCGACCTCGGATCCACCTCCCTCAAGATCGTTCAAATTTCTGATAACAAGCTTGTTCGTTGGGCGTACAAAGAACTGGACCTTAAAGACGCCGGACCCGAAACACAGGCGGCCGACCGCATGAACGCGTTGACTCAACTGCTTTCCACGTTTATGACCGAGGAGCGCGGCGCGCCGAAAGTTGGCGCCGTTTCAGTAAGTGGGAATTCGGTCATTGTCCGTTATGTGAAGTTACCCAAGTCCTCCCGCGCCGATCTCGAAAAAACCATCCAATTTGAAGCCGAGCCTTACATTCCTTTTGCCATTCCCGAAGTGAACATGGGGTTTCATATTTTGGGGGACGTGGTGGAAGACGGGCAACAGAAAATGGAGACCGTACTCGTAGCAGCGAAAAAAGAATTGATCGAGCAACGCCTTGGTGTATTAAACGCCGCCGGGATCCGGCCGGTGGTCGTTGATGTCGATGCCTTTGCTTTGGAAGAAGCCTATGGCTTAACGCAGGGTGGGGTTTCATCTCAAGAAACGGCCCTGCTGGTAAATATCGGTGCCAATGTAACGACGATGATCATCATGGAAAACGGCCTTTCCAGGGTCGTACGCGATGTGTTTATTGCCGGCAATACGATCAACAAGTCCCTTCAGCGTATTTTTGACTGCTCTTTTGAAGAGGCCGAAAAGCTGAAACGGAAGGGCCAGATCCTCGTTACGCCGGATGAGAAAGAAGCAACCCTGGCGCAAGATGATCAAGATTCCCTTCAGATTTCCAACACCATCGTCACCGTTATGAAAGACCTGGTTGCGGAAATCCAACGTTCGCTTGATTTCTTTTTGTCTCAAAATCCTGAAAGACAGGTCAACCGGATCATGTTGTGTGGAGGCGCCTGCGCGATCAACGGATTGGACCGTTATTTCTCTCAGGAGTTGCGTGTGAACGTTGAGCTTTTTGATCCCTTTACGGGATTGGCGGGTAGCAGCTTGCCAGACCCGGCATTGCGTCCTTCATTTGCTGTGGCTGTTGGTCTAGCCACCCGCAAGGAGCGTGACATTTGATTCGGATAAACCTGCTCCCTCCTGAATACGCAGCGGCACAAGCCAAAAAAGAGCAGCAGATTATATTGGGCACTGTTGCCGGTGTTGTGGTTTTATTTTTGTTCCTCTTCTGGTTCATTCAGTCTCGTCGTGCTGCTAAGTTGGAGAGGCAGATCGAAGAGGCCGATGCTGAATTGCGAAAATTCCAGGCAATTATTTCGCAAATCGAGACCATTGAAAACAGCAAGAAACAATTGCTCTCGAAAAGAGACGTTATCCGTAACCTGAACCGGAGCCGGCTCATCTATCCAGTCTTCTTTGAAGACATGCTTCCTATTGTCCCATCGGATGTATGGGTGAACAATGTTCAGATCACGGAATCGGGCCAGTCGATGAAAGTGGTCATGGCTTCAAATGCGTTGTCCAACTTTGCGCTGGCCACTTGGCTTACAAATTTGCAGCAGTCCACTCATTTCACGGGTATCGATTTGAGCGCCATTAGTTATTCCAATAATGATCAAGGCGGACAGACGCTGACGTTTTCGATCACCTGTAATTACCAACACCAGGGCCCGTTCCCACTTCAGGAGTTCAATTAAGTCATGGGAAAATTAACCAAACAGCAACAACAGACCATCGTGCTGGCGGCTATTTTCTTGGTTGGCGGCGGCTATTTCTATTGGAATTTCATGTTAAAGCCTACGATGGAAAACATCCGTGTGCGTGAAGAGAAATATCGGGAGTTGGTGGAGAAAATTCAAACGGCGGAACGTCAGGCGCGCCGTCTTCCAGCATTGCAGAATGAACTTGCCAAGCTGGAGGTGGAATTGGCTTCTTTGGAAAAACAATTGCCGAAAGACAAAGATGTGCCGAACATTATCCGGATCCTCACACGCGAGGCCATTCAGCAAGGGTTGATATTTGTGCGTCTAGCCCCGAAGCCCGCCAACAAGCAACAATTTTTCGAAATCATTCCATTTGATGTTCAATTCCAAGGGACCATGCACGCCTTGGCCAAATTCCTCGCGTCCTTGGGGCAGCAAGAACGGATTTTCCAAGCACAGAATATCTCTTTGTCTCCGGCTTCCGGTACTCAGGGGGAGCAAGGGGTCGTTAATTTGAATATCAATCTCAGCATTCAAACCTATTCTTATGCCGGATAACAAACGGATGAATATGAGGCACTTGTTCTTGGGGTTGTTTCTGGTTTTATTTGGCCTATCCGCCTGTTCAAAAAAGGGGGACGGCGAAATAGCGCGCGCTCCGGAAGTAGCGCCGCCGCCACCTCCGGCACCGGTGGTGGAGCCGGTAAAAGAAAAACCGGTGTACGTATATTCGGGGGATCGTTTCCGGGATCCTTTCATCCCGGCGGGGCAGTCGACGAATTACCAACCCGACGCCGTTTTTGATCCCCAACGCGCCGTTGTGAAGGGCATCATTTTTGGCAAGGAGCACAAGTCCGCTATGGTAACGGTTGGCGGCAGCGGCACGTATTTTATTAAGGGCGGAAAAATTTTCGACGTAATGGGTAAAGTCATCGACGGATACAGCGTAAAGATTTTTGTCGATAAAGTGGTCTTGTCCGGTGAAGCGGACAACGTATTTGAACTGAAAATTAAGACGTCAGATGAGGAGGTAAAAGACTTATGAAATTTTTAATCAGATCCTGCATGGCTGTGGTGTTGATGCTCCAGGCGGTTTGGACACCATTGCACGGCGATCCCTCATCGGATGTGCCATCGCTGACGAATATTCAAGCGGAAGGGGACCGGGTGGTCTTAGAGCTTTCGCAATTGATGCCCTACGATGTGTTTACTCTCACCTCTCCGCAACGTTTGGTTGTTGAAATACCGGGCGTTGTTTACAAAGCCGGGTTCAGCAAGAAAAACGTGGAGGGGACGTTGGTGCGTCGTGTTCGCGGATATCAATTCAAAGAAAACCCGCTTATTTCGCGGGTTGTCATCGACTTGTCGGCCCCGGTCGATTACAAAGCGACGGCTGAGAATAACCAGATCATCTTGTCATTGATCAAGAACCTGGCGGCCACGCCGGACGAAGTCGAGAAAAAGCCTGTTACCACGCGTGCGGTCGACCGCACACGAAAAAGAGACCTCTTGGCGAGCCTTCCAAAGGAAGAAGTGACGCTTGATTTTGAAGGGGCCGACATTCGCGATGTCATCCGCCTCATGGCTGAAACCAGCAATATCAACATCATTTTCGGTCCTGAAGTCGCCGGCACAATTGCGGTGCATCTGAAAAGGGTGCCGTTTGATGAGGCTTTCAGCACCATTATGAACCTCAAAGGGTTGGTCCCAACGCAGTTGGGAGCCAACATTCTTCGCATTACAACGCCGGAAATCCTCCAAAAAGAAAGACTGAAGGCTGTTGTTTTCACAAAAACAATTCCAATCAATTACGTTAAAGCGGAAGAAATGCAATCGCATATCCAAGCCGTGATGACCTCCGCTGGAAGAAAAGGGACCATTACGGTCGCAACGGAGAGCAACTCGCTCGTGCTCACGGATTCGGAAGAAGGGTTGCAGCAAGCGGAGCGGCTCATTGCTCAGCTTGACCGGAAACCGAAACAGGTCATGATTGAAGCGCGCATCGTCGAAATCAACCTCAACAATGGTTTCGATATGGGCGTTCAATGGGAGTATTACAATAATCATCAGGTGGACCCCAGTTTTAGTCAACAAAGCGACCGCTCCATCGGTGGAGTCACCACGAGTGCGGAAAATACTCGCGTCCAGAGAGAGTTTTATACCAATCCAAATGATCTGGATGAGACGGAATTCCGCGGTGCAATGACTCCCCCGGGTGGTACTGGCGTCGCATTGCCGGGTCCAACCAGCGCCGCGATCACGTTCGGATTGGTCCGCGCGGACCGCATATTAACGGCAAGCTTGCAGGCCTTGGTTACCCAGAGCAAGGCAAAAATCTTGTCTTCTCCGAAAGTCGTGACAATCAATGGGGAGGCTGCCAAAATCCAGGCGGTTCAGGACATTCGCTTCCGTACGACAACCGTTTCCAACGGTGTCGTCACCAGCGACTTTAAAACCGTGAGCGCCGGTATTATTTTGACAGTCACCCCGACCATCAATGCGGAAGACCGCATTACCTTGAAGATCAATCCTGAGTCTAGCTTCCCGACGCAAGAAAGCACGGAAGCCGGTCCGATCATCCGCACACGCACGGCCCAGACGACCGTGGTTGTCCGCGACGGCGATACGCTGGTCATAGGCGGCATGATCGACGATCAGGACACCAAGGGCGTCAGCAAGGTGCCGTTGTTGGGTGACATCCCAATCTTGGGTGTGTTTTTCCGTTCCACAACGACCCGCAAGACCCGCAATGAATTGCTTGTGTTCGTGACCCCGCGGATTGTCCGCGAGTAAGAACATCGCACTCAACCCCCGGATAATCTGGGGGGCATTGCCGCTTCTCGTTGCCTATATTCTTCAGGGCGCGAAAGTACCGGTCACATTCGCCCCATTATTCTGTTTGACGGCCGCATTGTTTTGTGGTGCGTTGTTATCCGATATACCCATCACACTCCCAAAAAGAGTCCTGTTTCCATTCACCGCTTATTTTGTTTGGTTATGGTTAGCCCTCCTCAAAAATCCTCCGTTGGAATTATTTCTGTTTTCTCTGGCCAAAGTTGCTTTGTACGGCATATTTGCCGCGTTTGTGGCTCACCACAAAAAAGACCATCTCGCGCTTGCCATCTTGGTAGTGGGGCTTGCGGTCAGCGAGTCGGTCCTGGTGCGGTGGAATTACGCTGAATTGGCGCCGCTTTACATGGAACAGTTTGGTGGATGGTTAAAAAACCCGCTCCATTCGGGAATTCTCGTTCCGGTTGGGATGCTTTTCTCAATTCTCTGCCTTCAATTAAAAGGCGATCGGCGGCGTGCCCTTTTTTGCGTGATTGCCATTGTTCTTTTTGGTTACACAATTTTTCTATTGCGTTCCCGCGCGGGCATGCTCTCTATGGCGATATTGGTCCCGTTCTTGGTCCCTTCAAAATGGCGAGGTAAAGTTTTTATCTCTGCTGGTGTTGTCCTCGTCGCAATAGGAATCGCCGGGCGTGAACATTTGTTGAAGTACTTGGAGATCGACGCTTACGGAATCCTCTCCACGTTGGGGAGATTGACGATTTGGAAAACGGATCTGCTCGCGATCATCGACAGTCCTCTGATCGGTGTCGGCGCCGGAAATTTCGAGGCCGCTTTTCTCAAGTTCCATCAACCATCTGGAGAGATTTTACGCTACGCCAAATCCACGATCTTCGCTCACAATGGGTTGTTGCAAACGGCGGTTGAGTCAGGTGTTCCTGCTTGCATTTTCCTTATATGGGGGGTGAGTGCTGTGGTTCTGGGATCGAAAGCTTTTAAAACCAAGGATTTGGCCGCACGATGGGCCCTTTTTACACTGTTTTCTTTTTTTATTGTCGGATTGTTTAACTACGCGCTTTTTCTTCCGTTCAATGGGTTGGTGTTCAGCGCAGCACTCGGGATTCTGATATCGGAAATGGATGAGGACGATGATCAGAGGATAAGTCTAGTCCAGTTCAAAACCAGCTTGCTCTTCTTCTCCGGCTTTTTTTCTTTATTTTCGGTTTGTTATGGGATTGCCGACTATTATGCAGACAAAGGAGACGTCCGTCGTGCGATCAAGTTTATGCCAGTTAGCGGTTCGTACTGGTATCAATACGCCATGGAAGGATTGAACGACCAAAATTTCAGGACGAGCAAAGCAGGGCAGGCAGAAATCCTCGCGCGTCTTAAAAAATCCTTGTTGATGAACCCGGGAGATCCTTTTGTTTGGTCTCGTGCCGCCGGTGTTACAGCGGCTTTATCGGTAAATTCCGGACAAGCCGAGACCCAGGCGGCCTATCAGAGGGCCGTCAAATTGGCACCAACGCATACGCCATTTTGGGTTGAATGGGGCTTCTATGATCTTTCCAAGAATAATCTGGCGGGCGCGTTGGAGAGTTTTGAAATGGCGCGTTTCTTGGAGCCGCGTGCGCCGTTGCCATACATGGGAGAGGGGCTGGTCCATTTTCAAGCAGGAAATTTTAAAGATGCGCGCACATTTTTCCTCCAGGCAAAAGAGTTGAAGCAAAAACAACCGGAACTGGAGGCCATGTCCGGCTACAACAAAGAGTTGATAAACACGCCTTATGGCAAGTTTCTTTTCAATGTGGACATTGGCCAAATTGATGGCTTGTTGCTAAAAGCATCCAAGAAAACAAAATAGATGGAACCCCTGATCTCCATAGTGTTGCCGTGTTTCAACGAAGCGGGAAACCTAAAACCGCTGATTGATTCCATTCTGTCCGCTTGTTCCGGAATGAATTTCGAAGTGATCGCCGTTGACGACGGGTCGACCGATGCGTCCAAAACGGAGCTTTTGGCGGCCGCCAACTCGGATCCCCGTGTGCACGTGGTGTCGCTGAAACGCAATTTTGGGCAGACGGCCGCAATGGCCGCCGGGGTGGACCGTGCCAAGGGTGACATCATTGTACCGATGGACGCGGACGGACAAAACGATCCCGCCGATATTCCCGCGCTGATCAATAAATTAAAGGAAGGTTTTGATGTGGTCTCCGGTTGGCGAAAAGTCCGGAAGGACCCGTTCCTCTCTCGCCTCGTGCCCTCCATTTTTGCCAACAAACTTATTTCTTGCGTCACCGGCGTGCATCTGCACGATTACGGTTGCACCTTGAAAGCCTATCGTCGAAAAATCATTGAGGACGTTCAATTCTACGGAGAAATGCACCGCTTCCTTCCGGCGTGGTGCGTTTGGCAGGGGGGGAAGGTCGCGGAGATCCCTGTCAATCACCGCGCGCGCGTGAACGGAAAATCCAAATACGGAATTCTGCGGACGTACAAGGTCCTTATCGATTTGATCACCATCAAATTTTTCAGCGGATATCTTTCCAAACCGAGCCATCTTTTTTCGGGGACCGGCCTTATTTTTATTTTCATGGGTACGCTGACCGGCGGGTTTGCCATCTTCGATAAGTTTGGGGCAGACCGTTTCGATAAACTTCGCATCCCTTTGTTGTTGTTGGCGGTTTTTTTCGGCCTGGGGGCCATCTTTTTGGTGTTGATGGGGCTTTTGGCCGAACTGCTTGTCCGCCTCTATTTCCAAGTGCGTCAACAAAAGCCATATAGACTCTCGGATGAATAAAACCCTTCGCGTCGTGCTCGGGCTATTGGTTAGCGCCTTTTGCCTGTGGTTCGTGTTCAGAAAATTCGATTTTAATTTCCTATGGGCCGCACTTGCGGGCGCTTCTTTTGTTTGGCTGGTCCCTGCGACCATCATGTTCTGTTTGAATATGTTGATGCGGTCGTTTCGTTGGAAAATTCTCTTGTCTCCGCTAAAAGAAATTCCGATCCGCAGCGTATTTCCCAACCTGATGCTCGGTTTTTTTATGAATAACATCCTGCCTGCGCGTGGCGGGGAGGTCGTGCGCACTGTGTCACTTTCCCGTATTGCCGGAATTCCTTTGCCTTCCGTTCTCGGCACCGTGGTGGCCGAGCGCCTGACGGATATGGTGGGCTTGTTTTGCGTCATCATGCTGGCATCGAAGCTGTTGCCGTGGGACAAATTGCCGGTCCTACCCATAGCGGGGGTGTTGGTGGCCGGCATAATTGGAGTGATCGTTGTGGTCCAGATTTCGAAGAAATCATCCAATCAAGGATTGATTTATAAATTAACGTCCGGTTTCATGGCGCTGAACTCGCCGGCAAAGATATTCGGCGTGCTGGGCCTATCGCTGCTGATTTGGTGCGGAGAATTGATTATTGTTTTGCTGGTCTCAAGAACGTTGGCATTGAATCTTGGTTTTTTCGAATCGGCGGCGTTGTTGACGGGTTTGAGCGTCGGAGTCATGATCCCAGCAGCGCCCGGTTATGTTGGAACGTACGAGTTTTTCGGAAAGACCGCGCTCGTGCTTCTGGGGAAACCGGAGGACCTTTCGTTGAGTTATGTTTTCCTTCTGCACTTTTTTCAGTTGGTACTGGTTGCCCTTGCCGCGCTTCCAATAATGGTCTTTCCGAAAATCCTGAAAAATGAAACCTGAAAGCATTCCCATCACCATCATGGCGTTTTCAGCGGCGCTCGTGCTAAGCCTGGGTCTAACGCCCCTTGCCCGAAAGATCGCTGTTCGGTTCAATATTTTTGACCACCCGATCTCTTCGGTAAAAACCCACAAGATCCCGGTGCCCTATTTGGGAGGCGTCGCGATCTGTATGAGCTTTGCGCTTTCCATGTTGTTGATCCGTTTTTTTACGTCGTTTCCTTCCGGCACGTTGCGTTCATTGCGCGGTATTTTGGTGGGCGCCACGTTGATGTGCATCGTCGGTCTCATTGATGATGTGAAACCACACGGGCTCCACTACCGCACGAAATTCGTCTATCAGATCGGCGCCGCGCTGATGGTGTTTATGTTCGGCGTCAAACTGCAGTTCATTAATCCCTCCTGGTTGGCGGGCCTTCTAACAGTTGTATGGATTGTTGGTCTCACAAACGCATTTAATCTCATCGACATCATGGACGGCCTGGCCTCCGGTGTAACGATTGTCGCAACCATGGCTTTTTTGTTCATTGCTCTGCCGACCGAAGAGCTTTATGTGAACCTGGCTTCCGCCGCGTTGTGCGGCGCGGCAATGGGTTTTTTTCCTTACAACATTTCCAAATCACAACGTTTGTTTATGGGGGACAGCGGTAGTTTGTTTTTAGGGTTCGTCTGTAGCTCGCTTGCGTTGGGGACCTCTTACGGACGTCAAACCGAGTGGGGTGTTTTTGCGCCACTGATGATTCTCTGTTTGCCGATTTACGACACCTTGTTTGTTTTTGCGATGCGCATTCTGCGGGGGTCATCGCCCTTCTTGGGATCGAAGGACCATTACGCGCTGCGCATGGAAATTCTGGGCTGGAAGCGTCCCATGATCCTTGCGTTCTCCATGGCTTTTACCTGCCTTCTATGTATCGGTGCTTTTTTTGTGACGCGCAGCTCCACGCAAACCAGTTTCTTGATTTACGGATCGACGGCGCTTTTATTGATGTTATTCACTTCCTACCTCATAAAGGCCAAGATTACGTGAGCGATCGTCCCACTCTGGTCTTGGGCGCGGGCTTGGCAGGCGTTTCCGCGGCCTATCACTTGAAAGGCCGCCCGAGCATCGTAGTTGAACGTGAAAATGAGCCCGGAGGAACGGCGCGTTCGTTCGAAGTGGGCGGGTTTACATTCGACATCACAGGCCATCTTCTACATCTTCATTCTGACTACACCAAGAAACTCATTCCCAAGCTGCTCAATAACGAAATATTTACTTGCATTCGGAAGACCTGGATTTATTCAAAAGGTGTTTATACCCGCTACCCGTTTCAGGCCTACACTTATGGATTGCCCGATGATGTAATAAACGAATGTGTGATGGGTTTTGTTGAGGCCACTCTAAAGATGCCGTCCGACAAGCGCGATGTGACCAAAATGGATTTCAAGAGCTGGTGTACCCGCACGTTTGGTGAAGGGATTTCGAAACACTTCATGATTCCCTACAACGAAAAGCTTTATCAAACGCCCGCCCAGAACTTGACGACAGACTGGTGTGGGCCGTTTGTCCCAATGCCGAAACTTTCCGACGTCATCCAAGGGGCCATTGAAAACAGGCCGAAGGCCTTCGGATATAACGCCACGTTTATTTATCCGAAACGCGGGGGAATTCAGGCGCTGGCCCGGGCCTTGTCCGCCCCCCTGAAAGACATGCTGCTCGAGACCGTGGCGCGCCATGTTGATTGGAAGAACAAGCGGGCCACGCTTTCAAATGGAGAAACCATCGCTTATTCTTCGTTGGTCAACACAATTCCTCTGCTCGAGTTTTTAAAATTGATGGGCAAGTTGCCGCTGGCCGTGGAGAAAGCGAAACGCCGGCTTAAGTTTGCGAGCATCCTCTGCGTGAATATCGGTGTCAATCGGGCGCGAATTTCGGACGCTTCGTGGATATACTTTCCGGAAAAACAATTCCCTTTCTACCGCGTCGGTTTTCCAATGAATTTTACTCCCCATGTCGTGCCGAAAGGCTGCAGTTCAATGTACGTTGAGGTGCCGCTGGACATTTCAAAACCCTTTTCAAAGAGCAAGGTGCTGGCCGATGTGCGAAAAGGTCTCGTCGCTTCAAAAATCTTGCGCAAGTCGGACCGTTTTCCCGTCGTTCAATTCATTCCGGTCAAGTATGCCTACGTTATTTACGACCGTCATCGCCGGGAAGCGCTGAAAACCATTTTTTCTTTCCTGTCTCAGCACGGAATCCAATCGATCGGCCGCTATGGCGCCTGGAAATATTCGTTCATGGAAGAAGCGATCCTTGACGGAAAAAAAGCGGCGGAGCAGATCATCCATGGCCGGCCCACGCGTTAAAGTCGTCCATCTCATAACACTCCTCGAATTTGGAGGGGCCCAGGGCAACACGCTCCACACCGTCAAGAACCTCAACGAAGAAAAGTTCGAGACGTTGTTGTGGTCCGGCAAAGGCGCCTACTGGGACGAAGACACCGAGAGGAACCTTGGAATACACGGGCGCGTGCGGTTCTTTTTCAGCCTGGTGCGTCCGCTGAATCCGTTTATGGATGTTATTGCGCTGTTCTGTTTGTGGGGTGCCTTGCTTCGCGCGAAGCCAAAAATTCTACACACGCACTCATCGAAAGCGGGGATCTTGGGTCGGATCGCTGGAAAACTGGCCGGTGTTCCAATCATTATTCACACGTTCCATGGATTTGGTTTTAACGATCAACAGCGGCCCTGGACGCGCCGGTTCTTTATTGCGGTGGAAAAATTGACCGCGCGATTTTCGACCCGCCTTATATTTGTTTCCAAGTCGAATATGGAAGAGGCACGCCGTCTGCGCATCGGAACACCAGGCAAATACCAACTCATCCGCAGCGGTGTGCCGTTGAGTAAAATTGTGGCGGAGGGAAAAGGCATTGACCGGCCGACGTTCCTAAAAGAACATGGCGTGCCGGCCACCGCGCGCGTTGTCACAACAATAGGGGCGTTTAAACCGCAAAAGAACCTGGGCGATTTCATCGAGATGGCCAAAATCATCAGCGGCGAACTTCCCGACATCTATTTCTTTATTATCGGCGACGGCGGTCTGCGACCGAAGTTCGAGCGGCAAGTCGTCGACATGGGCCTGAAGGGGCGGCTGTTTATGCCGGGTTGGCGGCGGGACGCCACCCGTTTCCTGGCCGTTTCTGACATTTTTGTGATGACGTCTTTGTGGGAAGGACTGCCACGGTCGTTGGTTGAGGCAATGGCCCTCGGAATACCGCCGGTCTGTTACGAGACAGACGGTGTTCTGGACTTGCTTGAAGCGCGGGAAGGAACAATGGTTCCTCGGGGCCACGTGAACCAATTGACGGAACTTGTTAGCGATCTTCTTAATAATAAGGAGAAACGTCGGCATGTTTCTTCGTTGGTAAAGGGCCGGATCGGCATGGAATTTGATATCGACCACATGGTCAGGCAACAAGAAGACCTTTACGCTTCCCTGCTCCAAGTAGACAATCCGCATCGAAAACATTAGTATCCGCGCGCTTTAATTCCTTCGAGAAATCAATCATGAAGTGAAGTTGTGGAGGTTTCTGTGCGTTTCCTGGTCGCAGAAGTCCGAAACGCAGGCCGGATCGAAAGAAATGATACGGTCGACCCGGTTGTGTTCCTTGGCAAACCCCCGGAGTACGTGCACTTTCGGCACCCATTGAATTTGTTCGCCAACGCAGTAATGACAGGCTCGGATGTTGTGGTCTCAGGTCGCGTCGCGACCACATTGGGATTTACATGCGGACGCTGTCTTGAGGAATTTGAACGTCCTTATGCCGCACAGTTTCAGCAAGTCTTCAGTGCGGAAAATAAGGAAATTGATGTCACTCCCGACATTCAGGAAGTGGTGTATATCGATTTGCCGTTGATCCCGGTTTGCCGCGAGGACTGCAAAGGTCTTTGCGCCACATGTGGGAAAAATAAAAATGGTGCCGCGTGCAGCTGCAAACAGGTCAAAGAAAACCCCAAGTGGGGCGCTCTGAAAGAATTTCGTTTTATTAAAAAGTAGGGAGAAACTAGAACCATGGCCAATCCAAAAAAGAAACATACACCGATGCGTCGCGATATGCGCCGCTCCGCGAATTTCAAAATCACCGCGGCGAGCTTGTCCACCTGTACGCAATGCGGCAAAGGCATCCTGCCTCACCGCGTCTGCCAATACTGCGGTTTTTACCGTGGAGAATTGGTGCTGGCTCCCAAGCAAAAGAAGAAACAAGAAGGGAAATAATTCATGCGAATCGCGCTGGACGCGATGGGAGGAGACTTGGGGCCTTCCATTAACGTCCAGGGGGCCGTTGATGCTTGCAGGGAGTGGTCGGATTTAGAGATCGTGCTGGTCGGCGATCGGGCCAAGCTCACCGCGGCACTCAAAACCCATAAATTGGACCCACGTATGAAATTGGAAATTCACCACGCCGACGACATGGTTGGCATGGAAGAACCCCCCGTGGAAGCCTGCCGTAGCAAACCCGATTCCAGCATCATGGTTTGCGCGAAACTGGTTGCTGATGGAAAAGCCGACGGTCTGGTTTCGGCCGGCAATTCCGGCGCAACCATGACCGCTTCTTTGCTTCACCTGCGCCGCCTCGAAGGCATATCCCGCCCCGCCATCGCCACGATCCTGCCCACCCTCGACGGCCACTGTGTTATGTTGGACATGGGCGCCAACGTCGACTGCAAACCCAAACATCTTCTTCAGTTCGCCGTGATGGGCTCGGTCTATTTTCAGGCAATGTTTAAAAAAACAAATCCCACTGTGGGCCTCCTCTCCATCGGTGAGGAAGAGGGGAAAGGCAACGAACTCACTCTGGAAACCCATTCGTTGCTAAAGAACAGCGGACTCAACTACATCGGAAACGTGGAAGGCCGTGATATCCCGCTTGGCAAAGCGGATGTGGTTGTCTGTGACGGATTTGTAGGAAATGTCGTGCTCAAATTCGGCGAAGGCCTGGCCAGCGCCATCATGAAACTCATCAAAAATGAGATCAAAGGACACCCCATCACGATCCTTGGCGGCCTCCTGGTAAAAGGCGCTTTCAAAAAATTGAAAAAGAAGATCGATCCGGCCGAATACGGCGGCGCCCCGTTGCTTGGCGTTCAAGGAATCTCTATTGTTAGCCATGGCGGTTCAAATGCATATGCAATCAAAAACGCCATTCGTGTCGCGGCCGAGCTTATCAATGACAATATCAACTCCCACATCGACTCGAAGCTTAAATCAACGTCGCAAAGCATTGTTCTCGCATAAAGGAATATCCTCTCTTGACCAAAATTAACGTTCGCGTCACCGGCACCGGCTCCGCTCTCCCCGAAAAGGTCCTTACCAATCAGGACCTCTCGAAGATCGTGGACACCAACGACGAGTGGATTACTACCCGCACGGGCATTAAAGAGCGCCGCGTCGCCAGCGCCACCACGGCCACATCCGATTTATCGATTATTGCCGCCAAGAACGCGCTCGCCGCGGCCGAGCTCTCCGCCATCGATCTCGATGTCATTATTGTCGCCACTTGCACACCCGACCATTTCTTTCCATCCGTTGCCTGCCTTGTTCAGAAAGCCATCGGCGCTCCGAATGCATACGCCTTCGATGTTTCCGCCGCCTGCTCGGGTTTTCTCTACGCATTGACCGTCGCCAAAAGCCTGTTGGAATCGGGCGCCAATAAACGCGCGCTCGTCATCGGCGCGGACTTGCTCAGCAAATTTACCGATTGGAAGGATCGATCCACCTGTGTGTTGTTCGGCGACGGCGCCGGTGCCATGGTATTGGAAGCGGATGCGGGCGATTCAAAATCCAACTCGCCGCGAATCCTGGCCGTGGATCTCGGCGCGGACGGCAGTGAGACCGATATCTTAAAGATCCCCGGCGGCGGCTCTCGCCACCCCATTACAGAAGACAATTTCAAGGATAACCCTCCTTATATTCATATGGACGGCAAAGAGGTCTACAAACACGCTGTCACCCGAATGATCGCCACCGCCAAAAAAGCGCTTGATAAAGCGGGGAAGAAACCCGAGGACCTAACTCTCCTCATTCCGCACCAGGCCAATCTCCGGATCATTGAGTCCATAGCGAAGCGCATGGAGCTCCCGATGGAGAAAGTTTTCTTAAACATCCACAAATACGGAAACATGTCGGCCGCGACCACGATCGTGGCGCTGGATGAAGCTCGCCGCAATGGTCAGCTGAAATCAGGCGATATTGTTGAGTTGATCGCGTTCGGCGCCGGGTTGACATGGGGAGCGGCGGTGATCCAATGGTAACGAAGTGCGCATTTCTTTTCCCAGGCCAAGGTTCTCAGGCCATCGGCATGGCCAAAGCGGCCTTCGATAAGTCGGCGAGTGTTCGACAATTATTCGAGCAAGCCGATAAAATTATGGGATTTTCAATTACTTCAATCATGTTTGAAGGGCCGGAAGACAAACTTAAAGATACGGCCATTACCCAGCCTGCGCTTTTTTTGGCCAGCGCCGCCGGACTTGAATTATTGAAGGAGAAAGGGATCCAGGCTTCTTTTGGTGCCGGTCATTCCTTGGGAGAATATTCTGCTTTGTACGCCGCCGGTGTGGTTTCTTTTGAAGATGCACTGTTTCTGGTCCGCCAGCGCGGTCTATTGATGAGCGAAGCCGGAATCCAGGCACCTGGAACCATGGCAGCTATCATTGGTCTTGACGCCGCTAAGATCGAAGAAGTTTGTCGCAATGCTTCCAGTGAAGGCCACGTCTGCGCACCCGCCAACTTTAATTCCGAATCTCAGATCGTCATCTCCGGAACCATTGCCGCCGTTCAAAAGGCGATGGAACTTGCCACCGCTGCCGGCGCCGCCAAAGTGGTCCAACTGAACGTTAGCGGCGCTTTCCATTCACCGCTGATGGGCCCGGCCGCGCAGAAAATGAAGGAAATCCTCGCGACCAAAACATTTTTCAACGCCACCTATCCCGTCCTCACCAACGTGGACGCGCAGTCGACCACCAATGCCGATGAGTTCAAACAAAAGTTGGTCAAACAGATCGACCATCCAGTGCGTTGGCACGAGTCGATGAAGAAAGTTCTTGAGTTGGGCGCGGAATCCTTCATAGAAGTGGGCTCTGGCCGCGTGTTGAGCACCATGATTAAGAAGCTCGACCGCAAAAAAACCGTTTTATGTACCGATGACTTTGAATCAATTGAAAGGAGTTTGCAATGCGTTTAAAGGACAAAGTTTGTGTTATTACCGGCGGCGGACAAGGAATTGGACGCACGATCGCTGAAACCTATGCGAAAGAAGGGGCCAAGTTGGCGTTGTTTGACGTTTCTGAAGAGAACGTGAAGAAAACCGCCGATGAAATCAAAGCCAAGTACAACGTTGAGACGTTTGGTGCCAAGGGTGACGTGACCAAAATCGAAGATGTCGAAGCTGGTTTGAAGCGTGTTGTTGACACATTTGGGAAAATTGATGTATTAGTCAACAACGCCGGAATCACAAAAGATAATTTGCTTTTGAGAATGTCCGATGCGGAATGGGACGCCGTTCTTGCGGTGAACCTGAAAGGTCCTTTCAACTGCACCAAAGCCGTTTTTTCACCCATGCGCAAAGCGGGCGGGGGACGAATCATCAACATCGCGTCCATCGTAGGCCTCATGGGAAATGCGGGTCAAGCGAACTATTCTTCCTCCAAAGGGGGGTTGATAGCGCTGACCAAAACCTGTGCCCGCGAATTCGCCAAGAAAAATATTTTAGTGAACGCCATTGCTCCCGGTTTTATCCGGACGGCGATGACGGACAAGCTCTCGGATGAAGTTAAGAAGACTTTGGCCGCTCAGATTCCACTCGAGCGCCTCGGTGAAGCGCAAGATGTCGCGAACGCGGCGCTGTTCTTGGCTTCGGAAGAATCGTCCTACATCACAGGTCAAGTGATCTCGGTGAACGGCGGGATGTACATGTAGCAGCAGGATTTGGGAATCAGGACAGAATCCTAATTCCCAAGCCCTAGCAACCAATTCATCCGCCTAGGCGGATAGGAGGACTCAAATGTCTGCAGAAATCGAACAGAAAGTGAAAGATATTATCGTTGAACAACTCGGTGTTGATGCGGCGGAAGTGAAGCCGGAAGCATCTTTTGTTAATGACTTGGGCGCCGACTCGCTCGATACCGTCGAGCTCGTTATGGCCCTCGAAGAATCCTTCGACATGGAAATTCCGGACGAACAAGCCGAGAAGATCCAGACCGTCGGTCAAGCCATCGACTACATCAAGACCCACAAGAAATAGACAACCCTTCAAAATAACCGCCCCGTGAAAAAAGTCGTCATTACGGGCGTCGGCGTGGTAAGTCCCATTGGTATTGGGAAAGAGGCGTATTGGAACGCCCTTTCCAATGGTATTAGTGGTGTTAGCCGCATTACCCGCTTCGACGCTTCAACTTATCCTGCTCAGATCCATGCAGACGTCAAAAACTTTGACGTCACGCAGTTTGGCGTGGACAAAAAAGGCGCGCGCCGCATGGACTTGTTCACCCAGTTCGCGATGGCCGCCGCCAAAATGGCGGTCGATGACGCGGGGCTTGATCCAAAATCGGTGAATCCGGAACGCGCAGGCGTCATTGTCGGCTCCGGCATCGGCGGACTGCCCACCATCGAATCGCAACACAAAGTGCTGCTCGAAAAGGGCATTAACCGCGTCACCCCCTTCCTTATTCCGATGTTGATCACCAACATTGCCCCCGGTGAAATCGCGATAACGCTGGGCTGGGTCGGGCCGAATTATTCCTGCTCCTCCGCTTGCGCGACGGCCAATCAATCGATTGGCGCGGCGCTCCGCCATCTTCGTTATGGAGATGCGGACATCATGGTGGCGGGGGGAACCGAAGGGGCCATCACACCGCTCGGTGTGGCGGGCTTCTGCCAGGCGCAGGCACTCACGTTTGATTTCAATGACAATCCCGCCGTCGCCAGCCGTCCGTTTGACGCGAAGCGTTCGGGGTTTGTCATGGGAGAAGGCGCTGGTTTGGTTGTATTGGAAACAGAAGAGCACGCCAAGAAACGCGGCGCCCGCATTTATGCGGAACTTTCCGGTTACGGCGCCACCGACGACGCATTCCACATCACGGCGCCGAACCCTGAGGGCAAAGCGGCCACGCGCGCGATAGAGCTCGCACTAGAAGACGGTAAAGTCAATAAAGAGGAAGTCGACTATATTAATGCCCACGGCACGTCCACTCCACTCAACGACAAAACCGAAACCAAGGTCATTAAAATGGTTTTCGGCGAGCGCGCCAAAAAAATCCCAATTTCTTCCACGAAATCAATGACCGGTCATTTGCTCGGCGCGGCCGGCGGTGTTGAACTCATTGCCACCTTGCTTTCGATGGAAAACAATTTGATCCACCCTACCATTAACTACGAAAACCCCGACCCTGAATGCGATTTGGATTATGTGCCGAATAAAGCGCGCGCTGGAAAAATAACGTGCGCTGTTTCCAACTCCCTGGGTTTCGGAGGGCACAACGCCGTGCTAGTCGTTAAAAAGTATGGCAACGCCTGATCTAGGACTGATCGAAAAGAAAATTCGAGTCAAGTTCCAGAACCGGAAACTGCTGGAAGAAGCGTTCACACACAAGTCGTACTCCATCGAACACAACAGCCCGGCCTGCAACGAGCGGCTGGAGTTTCTTGGGGACAGCATTATTTCCGCGGTCGTGGCGCACTGGCTTTTTAAGAAATTCGGCAATGTCGACGAAGGAAAATTGTCGAAGATGAAATCACAGATCGTATCACGGACCAATTTGAGCACCTGGGCGAACGATTTGGATTTGGGTGCTTATCTGTTTTTAAGCCAGGGGGAAGAGGCCACCGGCGGGCGCAAGCGCGAAAGCCTGCTCGGCAACGTGTACGAGGCGTTGGTCGGCGCGATTTTTCTCGACCAGGGGTTTTCGCCGGCGCAACGTTTTATTCTCCGGCACTTGTCGAAGAAAAAACGCATCGTCGAAAACGATTTTAAGAGCAAGCTGCAAGAGATTGTTCAGAAGAAATACAAGGCCCCGCCGGTGTACAATGTGATCGCTGAAACGGGCCCGGACCACGAGAAGAAGTTTACGTTAGAAGTGCACATCAAGCAGCGCGTGCTGGGAAGCGGCGAAGGCCGCTCGAAAAAAGAGGCGGAGCAAATGGCCGCCAAAGAAGCTTTGAAGACCCTACGTAACAGTTAAGTTTATCGGAGGACATTGTGGATTACGGTTTAACAGACGAGCAAAAAGCAATTATCGAAATCGCCCGCGAAATCGGTGAAAAGAAAATCAAGCCTATCCGCATGGAAGCGGACGAACATGAAAAATTTCCCTGGTCCATCGTTGAGGAAATGAGGAAGGCTGACTTGTTCGGTGTTTATCTCCATCCGAATTACGGTGGCTTGGGCGGCGGCGGATTTGAACTGGTGCTCGCCGTTGAAGAACTCTCCCGCGCTTGCGGCGGTATCGCTCTCGCGCTGGCCGCCTCGGCCTTGGGCGCTTTCCCGATCATTCTTTACGGAACGCCGGCCCAAAAGAAAAAATATCTTCCCGACATCGCCTCTGGTAAAAAGCTCGCTGCGTTCTGTATCACAGAGCCCGAAGCCGGTTCGGACGCCACCGCCACCAAGGCCACCGCCCGCAAAGAAGGCGACTACTACATCTTGAACGGCATCAAGAACTTCTGCTCGAACGGCGAAGCCGCCGAGACCTACACGACGTTCTTGTCGACCAACCTTTCCCGCGGAGCACGCGGCATCACCTGCTTCGTAGTTGAAAAAGGCACTCCGGGCTTTGGCTTTGGTAAGAAAGAACAGAAGATGGGTATCCGCGCCAGCAACACCTACGAACTCACCTTTGACAATTGCAAAGTCCACAAGGACAACGTGATCGGCGGAGAGGGGAAAGGTTTGTTCGTTGCGCAAGCGACATTCGACATTTCCCGTCCCGGCGTCGCGTCCCAGGCGCTTGGCATTGCGCAGGGCGCGTTCGACGAAGTGTTGGCCTATGGCAAAATGCGCAAACAATTCGGCCAGAACATCCTTTCGTTTCAGTCGAGCCAGCACATGATCGCCGACATGGCCACTTCCATCGAAGCCGGCCGTGCGCTTTTGTACAGCGTGACCCGCGGCATGGACAAAACGTTCATCCAGGCGATCGACAACGCCGAGAAGTCCGGCGGTTTCGTCGCCGACGAAATGAAAAAACTTTCCCGACGCCGCTGGACCAAAGAGTCCGGCATGGTAAAGTTGTATTGCTCCGACATGGCCATGAAGGTCACGACCGACGCGGTCCAACTTGCCGGAGGCATCGGCTACATGCGCGACTTCCCGGTTGAGAAGTACATGCGCGATGCAAAAATCACCCAGATCTACGAAGGCACGAACCAAATCCAACGGAACGAAATCGGCATGACCATCACCAAGGAGTTGGCGAGTTCCAAAGAATAAAGTAATAAGGAAAAAATTCAATGCACATCGTTACCTGCATCAAGCAAACCCCGGCGACAGACAACGTCCAGATTGATCCCGAAACCGGAACACTAAAACGCGAAGGAATGGCCGCCGCGATCAACCCGTTCGACGAGTACGGGATTGAAGAAGCGGTCCGTCTCAAAGAACGCGTCGGCGGCGATTCAACGGTCACCTGCATCACCATGGGCCCGCCCCAGGCCGAACAAGCGCTCCGAGACGCCATCTCGCGCGGCGCCGACCAAGGTTTCCATATCTGCGGCCGCGAATTCGCCGGCGCCGACACCTGGGCCACCTCCTACACGCTCTTCAAGGGTCTTCAGAAAATCCACAAAGAATTTAAACCCATCGACCTCATCATCTGCGGCAAACAAACCAACGACGGAGACACCGGCCACATCGGTCCGGGTTTGGCTGCCTGGTTGGATTGGCCGAACGTGGCCTACGTAAAGAAAGTTGAGGACATCAAGTCCAAGGGCAACGGCCAAGGCGGCACGATTACTGTGCATCGCATGATGGAAGATGGAACCGATGTTTTGGAAATGGATTTGCCCGCTGTTATTGCCGTGCTCAAAGAAATCAACGAGCCGCGCGTACCCTCGCTCAAAGGAAAAATGAATGCGAAGAAAGCGGAAATCCCGAAATGGGACGGCGCGGCGATTGGCGCGAACATGGCGTGCGTTGGTCTAAAAGGATCACCCACCATCGTTGCGAAGAGCTTCCGTCCGCCGATGAAAACAGGCGGAACGACCATCGAGGGCGCATCGGCCGAAGAAAAAGCGAAGAATTTGGTAACAAAACTCAAAGAACTGCATTTGATCTAAGAAAGGAACATCATGTCAGAGCAATCCATATTAGCCATCCCCATTGAGCCGCAAAATCACAAAGACGTGTGGGTATTCGCCGAGGTTCGTCATGGTAAATTAATGTCGACAGCCTCCGAACTCTTAAATGTGGGGAAAACATTGGCCAAAGATCTCAATGAAAAACTTTGCGCTGTTGTTATTGGTAAAAATGTTTCGCAACACACAACAGCGCTTTTTGAATTGGGCGCGGACAAAGTGTTCGTGATCGAAGACGACAAGCTCGAGAATTTTGTCGACGAAACCTACGCCAATGTCTTGGTTGATTTGCTCGTCAAAGAAAAACCCAACAAGCTTTTGATGCCGGCTTCCATCACGGGCCGTTCGTTTGGCAGTCGCGTCGCGGTTCAAGCGAACACTGGTATCACCGCCGACGCTACTGAGCTCGGCATCAACAAAGACAAATATCCCGGCGTTCTCAACGCGATCCGTCCGTCATTTGGCGGTACGCTGATGGCGACCATTCTTTGCGTCCGCGGTCATCGTCCGGAAATGGTCACGGTCCGCCCGATGGCATTCCCGGCAGGCACTGCTGAAAAAGGACGCACCGGCGAAGTAGTGAAAGTTCCGGTGGACCTCTCCAAATACAAATCTCGCGAACGTCATGTGAAATTTATTCCGGAAGCGGCCCAGGAAGTCGACATCTCCGGCGCGCAGACCATCATCGCTGGCGGTTATGGCGTTGGAAGCGCCGAGGGTTTCAAGCCGATCGTCGAGCTCGCCGCGAAAATGGGCGCCGCTGTCGGAGCCAGCCGCCGTGCTGTCGACGCCGGTTGGATCCCGTACCGCCATCAAGTGGGGCTCACGGGTCGCGTGGTCCGTCCAAAACTTTATATCGCCGTTGGAATTTCCGGGCAGATCCAACATTTGGCCGGAATGAATTCATCCGATACGATTGTCTGCATCAACACCGATCCGGAAGCGCCGCTCATGAAACTTGCGACGTTTTCCGTGCAGGGGGACTTCAAAGAGATCCTGCCGGCGATGCAAAAAGAGTTGTCGCGTTAAAAAAATTTGTTAGTGTTGTTAAAATTTAAATTGAGTTTGACCAAGGAGGCGTAACATCATGGCCGGTATTGATCCAGATTTTCAAACAAACAGAAAACCTGCGGGCACAGCTCCCGAGGGTTATCAGATTTGGGGCCCGGTTGAACCGCCCGCAAAGCTTGGTATTCATGGGACATGGGTCGCCGTGGACTACGACATCTGTTTGGCCGATGGCGCCTGCCTCGACGCCTGCCCTGAGAACGTTTTTGAGTGGCGCGACACCCCGGGTCACCCGGTTTCCGCCAAAAAGGCCGCTCCCGCCAAAGAAGAAGCCTGCATTTTCTGCATGGCATGCGAGTCGGTCTGCCCGGTCTTGGCCATCAAGATCACCCCGAAATAAGTTTCCTGATTCTGTCAACCAAAAACCCTCCCGCCCAACGACCGGCGGGAGGGTTTTTTCTTGCCTATTTGGGCGCTTACCGTTACAATGCCGCCCGTTAATAAGCTACCCGTAGTAGGCCGGGAACCCATAACCACAAAATATAGCTCAGGGGGGAACCAGAACCCATGCATCTAAAGCGCCTAGATATCGTTGGATTTAAGTCGTTCGCGGACAATATTCGTTTGGATTTGGAGCCCGGCATTACCGCTATTGTGGGACCAAATGGTTGCGGTAAATCGAACATCATTGACGCCGTCCGTTGGTGCCTGGGCGAGATGTCCGCCAAATCTCTCCGCTCCAGCCAAATGTTGGATGTTGTGTTTAACGGTTCGGGCTCCCGCCCTCCGCAGAACATGGCCGAAGTTACACTGACCTTTGATAATTCCGATAAACGCTTGCCGATCGACTTTTCTGATGTTTCCATTTCCCGCCGATTATTTCGCTCCGGCGAATCCGAATATTTCATCAACAAAACACAGTGCCGCTTGCGCGACATCCGCGAACTTTTCCTCGACACCGGTATGGGCGAAGACGGATATTCCTCTCTCGAGCAGGGGAAAGTGGAATGGATCCTTCAAGCCAAACCCGAAGAACGCCGCGAACTGTTTGAGGAGGCCGCCGGTGTTTCCAAGTATCGCGCCCGCCGTGAAGAGGCGCTCCGCAAATTAGAGAAAGTGGAAATCGATTTGTCGCGTTTGGCCGACATCGTCGCCGTGACGCAGGACCAGATCCGTAAACTTGAAAATGCCGTTAACAAGGCCAAGACATATCAACGTATACGTGAAGAACTGAAGGTCATGGAAGTAAGCGACTGGCTGTTCCAGTTGACGAATTCCGACGTGGAACTCGCCGATGTGAACGCGAAGCTCGAACAGGGCCAGCGTCTCGCCGAAGAACTCAATACGCAGGTCCATCAGATGGACTCGCAGATTTCGGAGCACCGTTTGCGATTAACGCAGCTAGAAGAGGAACTGCTCACGGCCAACACGGCGCTCAACAACATCGATTCCAATATCCGGATTGGCGAAGAACGACTTAATAACGCGCGTCGCCGCGAACAAGAGATTGAAGTGCAGCGCCTTCACACGCAGGAGAATGTCTCGCGAGAAGCGGCGCGATTGGAAGAATTGACCACGCAGAAAGTCGCGTTGGTCCAGGCTCTGGAAGAAATCAAAGCGGCCGGCGCGCTGATCGAAGCCGGTTTTGCCGAGTCGAAAAAGATTTTTGACGAGGCCGAAGGTCAGCTCGAATCAAAACGTCAGGAAGCCAAAACCATTCGCGATCTCATTTTCTCCCGCACACAACAACGCGGTGAGCTGCAAGCGCAGATGAGTTCGCTTTCCTCCGACGTGGCGCGCCTGGGTTCTCAGAAAGAAAATATTGAGAAAGACCGGGCCCGTCTATCGGGCCAGTTGGCCGAAGTGGAAGGCAGGCTTTCCGCTGGAGAAGGGCAGACCAACGAACTAAAAGCACAATTTAACGAACGCTCCAACGCGCACACGGCCATGTCTCAGCAGATCAAGACACTGGAAGGTCGCGAAACAATCCTCCGTCAAACGTTGCTCTCGCGCGCCGAAGACATCGCGAAACTCAAAGGCCAAATCCATTCGATTCACGAGCAACAAGCTTCCGATCCGTATCTGGCCGGCGCGCAAGCGGTGCTTTCCGCTGGTTTTGACGGTATCTACGGGCCGATTGGACATCTCTTCCAGTCGGACGAAGCCAACCGCGATATTGTTGCGGCGACGCTTGGCGAAAACCTCGGTGACTTGGTGGCCGACAGCACGCTCGACGCGCAACGCGCCATTGATTTCTTGCGTGACGGGGAAAAAGGCCGCGTCCGCATTTGGATCCTCGATAAATTGGGTTCGGCCTCCAAACCGGCCTTTGTGGGAAATATCGCGGGCAGCACGTCGCTTCTCAGCTGCGTCCGCACCGACGAAAAATTCCGCCCGTTGTTGACGCATATCTGCTCGGCGATGCTGATCCAGGGCACCTCGGTCTACGGCCAGGCGGTCATTAACGGCGGCATTGATCCGTCGAAATGGCAGAGCCACATCACGCACCGTTTGCCGGAACTCGAACAATCGCTTTCCGAGAAGGAAGCGTTGAAAATTAAATTGGAAAAAGAATTGATCGCGCTCGAAGAAGAAGTGATCGCTACTGCACGCAATAAAGACGAGGCGCTGAAAGAAGTGGAGGAAGTCCGCATCCGCTTGGAGTTGGCGCTCGAAGAGTTCGGACGGATCGCGAAACAAAAGGAATTTGTGTCGGAAGAACAGATGGCCATCGATCTCGACGCGGAACGGATTGAATCAGAGCGCGCCGCGGCACAAGTCCGCCACGACGAATGCCTTGCAGAATTTAACCAGATCCAGGAAGAGGAAAAAAACAATCACGAACGCCTTGATCAGTTGCAACTGGAGCTTTCGGAAATCCAACAGTCCCACGCCAAGGCCACCGCCGAATTGTCCGCCGAAAAAGAAAAACTGAGCGCGTTCCAGGAAAAACTTAACTGGCAGGCCTCGATTGTGGCCCACAATAAGAGCGAAATCGCCAACGTCGAACAGAACCTGGCCCGTCACAACGAAGCCATAGAAGCGATGGCGCTGCATATTGACGAGGCCAAATCGCAACAGGCGGAAGCAACCGCATTGATCAACTCTTCGCTGAGCGAACGTCAGGCCGCGGCCGACGCCTGTGCGAACATTCAGGCGAGCCGCACGGAAATTTCCGCGCAAGTGCAGGAAGGGGAGAGCGCGCTCTCCAAAATCCGCTCCGAAGCGAACCGCGTTCAGGAAGAAATCCAGAACGAGCGGATCCGCGAGACCAACATCCGAAACCGCCATGATTCCTTGACGCAGAAACTTCAAGACCAATACGAGATGACGCTCGACACCGCCAAAGCCGAGTTCGCAACACCGGTGGCCGCTGACGCGGAAACGCTCGAGAAACTGAAGAAACGCGTGGCCAATATGGGCCCGATCAACTTGGCTGCTCCGCAGGAATACGAGGAACTGGTCGAGAAGAACACGTTCCTGACCACGCAACAGGCCGACCTGATCAAAGCGCGCGAAGATTTGAAACAAGTGATCGCGAAGATCAATTCCACAACGCGGGACCACTTCCGCGAGACCTTCAACAAGGTGCGCGAGAACTTTCGCGCTCTCTACGGAACATTGTTCCAGGGCGGCGAAGCCGACTTGCGTTTCACTGACGAGACCGACATCCTCAACACCGGCGTCGATATCTTCTGCCAGCCTCCGGGCAAAAAACTTCTCCATATTTCGCTGTTGTCAGGCGGAGAAAAGGCTCTGACCGCCATCGCGCTCCTGTTCGCGTTCTTCCAGGTGCGGCCGTCGCCGGTCGCACTCCTCGACGAAGTTGACGCGCCGCTCGACGAAGCGAATGTGCTGCGCTACGCTGAGATGATCAAAAAATTCAGTGAGAACAGCCAGTTCCTGCTCATTAGCCATAACAAGCGCACCATGGAAGCCGCCAACACGCTCTACGGCGTCACCATGGAAGAATTGGGCGTGTCCAAGGTGTTATCGGCGCGCTTGCACAAGAAAGAAGCCGCGGAAGTCGCGGCCGCCACCGCCTGATCCGGATCCTTTCCACCCCCGTTCACCCGCTGCCGGAAGACCAACTTTTCCGGAGTCTCAAGGACATGATGCTGTCCCAGCGGTTTCATCAAGTCATTACCGCTAACGCGCTGCTGTTTCTTGAGGCAGAGAACGACCCCGAGTTGCGGCAGGCTTGCGAGTCCGCGTCGTTGGTTGTTCCGGAGTCGGCGGGCGCCATTTGGGCGTTGAAGCGGCTTGGCATCCCGGATCCGTATCAACTTGCCGGCGTAGATTTGGCTTTCCGTCTCTGTCAGATGGCGCGGGAACAAGGACGTTCGGTCTTTCTGATTGGGGGAAAACCAGGAGTTTCAGAGACCGCCGCGCGCGTTTTAATGGCCAAAATTCCCGGATTGGACATTGCCGGAACCCTCGACGGATACTTCGATAAGACGAAAGATGATCTAATTATCAATACGATTCGTGAGTCCCGGCCGGCGGTGGTGTTGGCGGCGATGGGCATGCCCGCGCAAGACAAGTGGATCCATGCCCGCCGGGCGACTTTGCCGGGGGCGATCTGCATGGGCGTCGGCGGGACATTCGACGTGTGGGCAGGGCAGATCAAACGGGCTCCGCCGTGGTTTCAAAAGCGGGGCCTTGAATGGCTCTACCGGTTCTATCAGGAACCCTGGCGCTGGAACCGAATGGCCCTTTTGCCGGTCTTTGCGTTAAAGGTGCTTTTTAGTACCATCCGCGCTCGCTAATTATCCAAGGAGTCTTATTGATATGTCTAAACGATGTGATTTGACCGGAGTTGGTAGCCAGACCGGAATGAATGTGTCCCACTCCAAGCGCCATACCAAGCGCCGTTGGGAGCCGAATTTGAAAAAGAAACGGATCTTTATCCCCGAAGAAAACCGCTGGATCACTGTTAAATTGACCACCGCGGCGATCAAGACCCTCACCAAGAAGGGAATGAAGTCCATCGCTAAGATGAAAGCGCGCGTTATCCGCCGCAACCCAAGCTTCGTCCACTAAAAAATTCACCTGACGCCCTGGCAATAGCAATGTTGCCGGGGCGTTTTATTTCAGCTTCACCCGATCTTTCAATGAAACAGAACCATTCTTTCTACATGCAACGTACATTGGTGCTAGCGGCCCGCGGTAGCGGGTCCGTCAGTCCGAACCCGTGCGTCGGAGCGGTCGTGGTGAAGAATGGGGAGATCATTGGAGAAGGTTTCCACCAGAAATTCGGTGGGCCGCACGCGGAAGTGCACGCGCTGCGCGCCGCCGGAACCCGCGCCAAAGGCGCCACCCTCTACGTCAACCTCGAACCCTGCTCGCATTGGGGAAAGACCCCGCCGTGTGTATTAGCGCTCGTTAACGCCGGCATCCGCACCGCCGTGGTGGCGGTGAAAGATCCAAACCCAATTGTTTCCGGTCGCGGGATTGCCGCGCTCCGCAAAGCCGGCATCAAGGTCATTATGGGCGTTGAACAGATGGCGGCCCGCGAACTTAACCGCTCGTTCATCACTTATATGACGAAGAAACGTCCCTACGTGCTGCTCAAGATGGCCATGACGCTCGACGGTAAAATCGCCACCGCAAAAGGCGACTCCAAATGGATTTCAAACGAACATTCCCGCAAGCTCGGGTACATGCTGCGCGCGGGTTCGGACGCGGTGCTGGTGGGCGTGCGCACGGCGCGCATCGATAAACCCAGACTCACCAGTCATGGACAGGGCCGCGATCCGATGAAGATTGTGCTCAAACGCGGCGTGAAGTTGAAGCCGTACCTGGCCACACTCGCGAAGAACGGAATCTCGCGGCTCATGGTGGAAGGCGGCGGCGAAACCGCGTGGAAATTTGTGAAGGAGAGGTTTGTGGATGAAATCTATTTCTTTATTGCACCGAAGATTTTGGGCGGGCGGAAATCTATCTCGCCGGTGGAAGGCGAAGGATTTCAACACATCAGCAAGGCATTGCCGCTTCACAACGTGAATGTGGTACGTATCAAAGACGATATTCTTATCCACGCATTCACGCGTAAGGCGGCCTGATGTTCTCGGGTCTGATTCATCATCAAGGGCAGGTTGAGGGGTTAAAAGGCGCGCGCTTGACCGTGAAAACCAATTTGAAAGCAAAGCTGGGTGACAGCGTGGCCGTGAATGGCATCTGCTTGACCGTGGTCGCGAACAAAGCTGGACGATTGGTGTTTGATGTGTCGAAGGAAACATCCGCTAAAACGACGATCGCGGCGTGGAAAAGCGGAAAGAAAGTGAATATTGAACCGTCGCTCAAAGCATCGGATTCTTTGGGCGGCCACATCGTGCAAGGTCACGTTGATGGCACCGGGCGAGTGCTAAAAGTTTCTGGCGAAAATTTTTGGTTTGAAGCCCCGAAGGACATTTTGAAGGGTATTGTGATCAAGGGCTCGGTCACCATCGACGGCGTCAGTTTGACGGCAGCGGAGGTCCGCGATGGCGAGTTCCTGGTTGCCGTCATCCCATTTACGCGCAAACATACCACGCTCGGAACGCTGAAAGCCGGAGAGAAAGTCAATTTGGAGACCGACGTGATCGGAAAATTCGTCGCGGCCTATGCCGCAAAATATATAAAGGGAAAATGAAACAGACCTTCACACCCATACCGGAAGCCATTCGTCGTATTCGCATGGGACAAATGATCGTTGTTGTTGATGATCCGGACCGCGAGAATGAGGGCGATTTGGTCATGGCTGCCGAGAAAGCGACGCCGGCCGCGATCAACTTCATGGCTCAGCACGGACGCGGCCTTATATGCGTCCCGATGTTGGGGAGTCGCTTGGACAAACTGGGTCTCGCACCGATGGTGAATGTCAACACGGAGCTGCGCGAAGCGGCGTTCACCGTGAGCGTGGACGTAAAGAAGGGGACTTCCACCGGCATCTCCGCAGCGGATCGCGCGCGAACAATTTTGGCTTTGATCAACAACAACACAAAGACGTCTGACTTGGCGAAACCCGGACACGTATTTCCGCTGCGCGCCCGCGACGGCGGCGTGCTCGTACGCACCGGACACACCGAAGCGGGCGTCGACTTGGCCCGCATGGCGGGACTGGCCCCCGCGGCCGTCATCTGCGAGATCATGAGTCCCAATGGTTCCATGGCCCGTTTGCCCGCGCTGCTCCGCATGGCCAAGAAAAACAAACTGGCCATCATCACGATCCGCGATTTGATTTCTTACCGTCGCCATCACGAAAAATTGGTCAAGAAACTCGTGACGGTCAAACTCCCGACGCGTTTTGGCGATTTCGATTTGCACCTTTACGAGGACGAAGTGCTGCAGGAACATCACGTGGCGCTGGTAAAAGGGCGTGTGGATGAGCAAAAAGATGTGCTCGTCCGCGTGCATTCTTCTTGTTTTACCGGCGACGTGCTGCATTCACTGCGTTGCGATTGTGGCGACCAGCTGCACAAGGCGATCGAGATGATCGGCAAAAAAGGCCGCGGCGTGGTGCTCTACATGCATCAGGAAGGGCGCGGCATCGGCCTCATGAACAAATTGCACGCCTACGCACTGCAAGAGAAAGGCCTCGATACCGTGCAAGCCAACTTGAAGTTGGGTTTCCCGGCGGACCTGCGCGACTACGGCATCGGCGCCCAGATCCTGGCCGACCTCGGACTTTCCACGATCCATTTGATCACGAACAATCCGCGAAAAATTGTCGGTCTCGACGGCTACGGACTCAAGGTCACGAAACGCGTGCCGCTGGTGATACCATCGAATCCCGCCAACGCGCGTTACCTGAAGACCAAGAGCAAAAAACTCGGGCACCTGTTATCCAAATGACCAAATCCATGCGGATCGCCATCCTCGTTTCAAAATTCAACGCGTCCATCATGCGCACTTATTTGAATAACTGCGAAAAAGAATTGCATGACCTCGGCGTTGATAAAGACCACATTCACGTGCATTGGGTGCCGGGCGCCTTCGAGTTGCCGTTTGTCGCGAAAAAATTGGCGCTCTCCAAAAAATACGACGCGATCATTTGTCTCGGCTGCGTGATCAAAGGCGAAACGTCGCACGATGTGTACGTATCGACCTGGGCCGCCGTTGGCATTGGACAAGTGGGATTGGAAACCGGTGTGCCCACGTTGTTCGGTGTGTTGACGCCGAAAAACGAAGCTCAAGCATGGAAGCGCGTGCGGCCGGGCCCGCTTAACCGCGGCAAAGAATTGGCCGAGGCAGCCGTCGAAATGGTGAATATGAATCACAAAGGTTCACGGTAATGGGTGCGCGCAGAAAGGGACGCGAGTTCGCGTTGCAGGTGCTGTATGTGATGGACCTCACGAAAATGGACCGTGAGAAAGCCATCCGTTCGGTGGTGCGTGGGGCCGCGGCCGAAGAGTCCACGCAGGATTTCGCGCGCAAACTGGTGGAAGGAACATCCGCGAACCAGGTGGAGCTCGACGCGATGATTGAGAAATACGCGAAGAACTGGGAACTGAGTCGCATGGCGGCGCTCGACCGCAACTTATTGCGAATGAGCGCCTACGAACTTATTTACGAGACCGACACGCCCGTCTCGGTGATTATTGACGAGGCGGTCGAAATCGCAAAATCTTTTTCTACCGAGGAATCGCCCAAATTCGTGAATGGCATATTGGACCGCATTAAAAATGAGCGCAAGGCCAACGGGAACGGTAAAGAAGACTGAGGCGGAGCTCGCGAAGCTCCGCGACGAGATACGGCGTCACGACAACGCTTATTACGTTTTCGACAACCCCACCATATCCGACCGCGAATACGACCAGCTCTACAAGCGGCTCAAAGACCTAGAGGAAGCGAACCCCGAATTAATCTCGCCGGACTCTCCGACGCAACGCGTGGCCGGGAAGGCCGTTACCACGTTTGGACAGGTGAAACACGCGGTGCCGATGCTTTCGCTCGACAACAGCTATTCTGAAGAAGAGGTGCGCGCGTGGCTCGAGCGTGTGTTGAAAATCCTCGGTGGTCATCCCTCGCAATTCGTTTTAAACCCCAAGATTGACGGCCTGTCGCTCTCGCTGATCTACGAGGACGGCGTGCTGGTGAAAGCGGCCACGCGCGGCGATGGCGTCACCGGCGAAGATGTGACGTTGAACGCGCGCACGATCAAAGCCATACCGCTCAAGTTGCAAAAGGTCCCAGCCAGGAAGTTCGAAGTACGCGGCGAGGTCTACATGGAGATCAAAGATTTCCAGAAGATGAACAAACAGATCGAGGAGTCCGGTCAACAAGCGTTCGCCAATCCGCGGAACGCCGCCGCCGGCGCGCTGCGCCAAAAAGACCCAAACATCACCGCGACGCGCCCGTTGAAATTTTTCGCGCATTCCTATGGCGACATGGTCGGCAGTCACTTCAAAACGTACGTGGAATTTCTCAAGGCCTGCGAGGCCGCCGGAGTGCCGGTGGACCGGCCGCTCACAATCGTTAAGACCATTGATGACGTGCTCACGGCATGCCTGAAAATGCAAGACGGCCGCGATAACCTGCCGTTTGAAATCGATGGGATGGTGGTCCGCATCGACGATCTGGAGCAGCAGCGCGTGTTAGGTTACACGGCCAAATCACCGCGCTTCGCGTTCGCGTACAAGTTTCCAGCCAAGCAGGCCACGACCAAAGTGCTGGACGTGGTCCATTCGGTCGGCCGCACCGGTGTCATCACACCGGCGGCAAGTTTGCAGCCGGTTTTGTGCGGCGGTGTCACAATTTCAAACGCCACGCTGCACAATTACGATGAAGTGGGCCGGTTGGATGTGCGTATTGGCGACACGGTGGTCATTGAACGCGCCGGAGAAGTCATCCCGAAAGTCCTTAAAGTGCTGACTGAAAAACGCACCGGTCAGGAACGCGTCATTGAAATCCCCGGGAAATGCCCGGCCTGCGGATCGCCGCTCAAACATTTGAAAGAAGAAGTGGCCATCCGGTGTCTCAATCCGAATTGCCCTGTACAGATCGAGCGCACCATTATTCATTTCGCGAGCCGCGACGCGATGGACATTGAAGGAATGGGGGAAGCCGTCGTTCACCAATTGATTGAGAACCCTGGCATCAAAGACGTGGCCGAGATTTTTACGCTGGAGAAAGCCGATCTGTTGAAACTTGAACTCTTTGCTGACAAACGCGCCGAGAACCTGGTCAATGCCATCGAAAAAGCCAAGACACGCCCGCTTGAACGTTTGATTTACGGACTCGGCATCCCGAACGTGGGAGAGAAGACCGCCATCACGCTGGCCGAAAAGTTTGGAAACCTGGATATGCTCAGCAAGGCCGATGAAACGGAACTCCAACGCGCGTCCGAAGTGGGGCCGGTCATTGCGCAGTCGATCCGCCAATTCTTCACGCTGCCGCGCGTGGCGGAGACGCTCAAGAAGCTGAAAAAGAACGGTGTCGACCCGAAATACGAGGCGCCGAAAACCATTCAGAACTCGCCTTTCACCGGCAAGACCGTGGTTTTCACGGGTGAACTGCAGAAATTCTCGCGTGAAGAAGCCGAGCGGTTGATCCGGACTTTTGGCGGAAAAGCCACGGGCTCCGTTTCCGCCAAAACCGACTTTCTAGTGGCGGGGGAAAGCGCCGGTTCCAAGCTGGCCAAGGCCGAAAAACTCGGCGTCAAAGTGCTGAGCGAGGCGGCTTTTCTGTCTATGATTAATAAAGTAACGTCGGCGCCTTCCTGACACTATTCCGGAGGTCCCCGATGTCACTGATTCGCCGAGCGTTGTTGTCCGTTACTGAAAAAAGCGGAGTTGTAGATTTGGCCCATCGTTTGTCTGATTTGGGTTCTGAAATTGTTTCCACTGGCGGCACCGCCAGCATTCTCCGTCAAGCCGAGATCAACGTCACCGAGGTTTCCGCGCTGACCGGTTTTCCCGAAATCCTCGACGGCCGCGTAAAGACCCTTCACCCGAAGGTGTTCGGCGGCCTGTTGGGGCTGCCCGACAAACCCGAACATGTAAACGCTATGGAAACCCACGGTATTTCCCCATTCGATTTGATCGCGGTCAACCTCTATCCTTTTGAGAAAGTCATCCAGGGCAAGTCCATGGACGATGATGAATTGATTGAGTTCGTTGACATTGGCGGCGTGGCGCTCTTGCGCGCGGCTGCCAAGAACTACAAGAACGTGCTCGTGCTCTGCGACCCGAACGATTACGGTGTGGCGCTACAGCAAATTCAAAACCCGCAAGGCGTTTCCGAAGAGTTTCGCCGGCAAATGGCGGTCAAAGCGTTTGCGCACACGGCCCATTACGATGCGGTGATTTCGTCCCATCTCAAAGCGCGCTGGGAACTCAAAGACAAGTTCGCTGAAGAGAAAACGATCGGCCTGCGCAAAATTAAGACGTTGCGTTATGGCGAGAACCCGCATCAGGAAGCGGCGGTCTACCGCGAATCCGGAACCCCGTCGTGGGGTGTTGTGTCAGCAAACATTCTCCAGGGCAAAGAGATTTCGTTCAACAATTACTTGGACTGCGAAGCGGCTTGGCAGGTGGCGTTGAGTTTCACCGATCCCGTGTGCGTGATCATCAAGCACAACAACCCGTGCGGCGTGGCCACGGCCGAAACACCGGCGCAGGCCTACCGTTGGGCGCTTATGTGCGACCCGGTCAGCGCGTTTGGCGGCATCATCGGATTCAATCGCGCTGTCGACCGCGAGACCGCCGAGGAAGTCAGTAAACTTTTTGTCGAGTGCGTGATTGCGCCCAGCTACCATCCGGAAGCGCTCGAAATTTTTAAAGCGAAGAAGAATGTCCGACTGTTGGAGCAGCCAACATTGCTCTCCGCTCCATACCAATTGGATGTTCGCAGGATCTCCGGTGGATATCTCGTCCAAGACATGGACCTTTTGTCCGGTGCCGAGTTTAAAGTTGTCACGAAGCGTCAACCATCCGAAACCGAAAAAGGCTCGCTTGGTTTTGCGTGGCGCATCGCCAAACACGTGAAGTCAAATGCGATTGTGCTCGCGCGCGGCCGTCAAACGGTCGGCATCGGCGCGGGACAAATGTCGCGGATCGATTCGATCAAGATCGCCTCCATCAAAATGAAAGAAGCGAAGCTGGACGTGGGAGAGTCCTTGGTGATGGCCTCCGACGCGTTCTTCCCGTTCCGCGACGTGGTCGACCAGGCCGCGAAACTCGGCGTGACCGCGATCATTCAACCGGGCGGTTCGATCCGCGATCAGGATTCCATCCAGGCGGCGGATGAGCATGGCATGACCATGGTCTTTACAGGCACGAGGCACTTTAAACACTAGTGAAAAACATCCGGCAGGCTTATCTCGACTTCTTCAAAGGTAAGGGGCACACAGTTGTCCCGTCGGATTCGCTTGTTCCGTCGAGTGATCCAACACTCTTGTTCACCTCTGCAGGGATGGTCCAGTTCAAGGCGCATTTCTTGCAACAGATTCCACTTACCTTCACGCGCGCGGCCTCGAGCCAGCGCTGTTTGCGCACGACCGATATTGAGTCCGTCGGTTTGACCGCGCGCCATCTGACGTTCTTCGAAATGCTCGGCAATTTTTCGTTCGGCGACTATTTCAAGGAAGACGCGATCGCGTGGGCCTGGGAATTTCTCACGAAGGACATGGCGCTCGACAAAGATCGTTTGTGGATCTCGGTCTACAAGGACGACGACGAAGCCGAAAACATCTGGAAAAAAATCGTTCCGGCCAATCGCATTGTTCGATTGGGGGAGAAAGACAATTTTTGGACCATGGGCCCGACCGGCCCCTGCGGGCCTTGCTCCGAGATTTATTGGGACCGCGAAGAGAAACGGGACGGCAAAGGGTTTGATGAATCGGACCGCTTCATGGAAATTTGGAACAACGTGTTCACGCAATTTGACCGTCAAGCCGACGGCACGCTGCTTCCGCTGCCGAAAAAGAATATTGACACGGGAATGGGACTGGAACGCCTCGCTTCCGTGGTCGAGAATGCCAAAACCAATTTTGATACCTCGCTTTTAAAACCGCTGGTTGAGTTCGGCGAGGGCACGTTTAAATACAAATACGGCTCCGATGAAAAGAAAGACATCGCCATGCGCATCATCGCCGACCATTTGCGAGCCGTCACGTTCCTGTTCTTTGACGGAATTCTGCCTTCCAACGAAGGTCGCGGCTATGTGTTGCGCCGCCTGCTTCGTCGCGCCACGCGCCAGAGCACGTTGTTCGGCAAGAAAGAGCCGTTCCTGCATTCCGGAGTTGCGCTCGTCGCCAAGCTCATGAAAGAAACGGCCCCCGACATTCTGTCGCGCCAAGACAACATCGCGTTGCTCGTTAAACAAGAAGAAGAACGTTTTCACGAGACGCTCGAGACCGGTCTCGCAAAATTCCGCGACTTGGTTCAAAGCAGCAAAGCAAAAACTTTTTCAGGTAAAGACGCGTTCCTTCTATACGGCACCTACGGTTTCCCGGTCGAAGTGACCAAGGAAATGTTAGCCGAGCAAGGCTTGGCGCTCGATGAAGCCGGCTTCAAAGTTGCCGAAGAAGAAGCGCGCGAGATCGCCAGCAAAGGTTGGAAAGGTTCCGGCGCGCAGGACGTGACCGTCTACAACGAATTGAAAAAGAAAATTGGCGCGAGTACATTCCGCGGCTACGACTCGCTTTCCATTAAGACCGCTGTTAAAGCGGTGTTGAACAATGGCACTGAGATCATCGCATCTGAAACGCCCTTCTATCCGGAAGGCGGCGGCCAGGTGGGCGACAAAGGTTGGATTAAATCTGCTTCCGGTGAAATTCTCGCTGACGTGATCGATACGCAAAAGCCTGTGGCTGACGTGATTGTTCACATCGTGAAATCGAAAAAAGAAATCAAAGTCGGCGACAATGTTGAGTTCGTGGTCGACAAATTGCACCGCGATCCAACGCGCCGCCATCACACGGCCACCCATTTGTTGCACGCCGCGCTCCGCACCGTTCTAGGCAAAACAGTGACACAAGCGGGGTCGTTCGTCGCACCGGACCGATTGCGCTTCGACTACACCTACAACAAGCCGCTCACCGCTGAACAGATCAAACAGATTGAAGACATCGTGAACGCGGCCGTGCTTGAGAACATGGACGTGACGCCGAAAGTGTTTCCGTCAGCGGAAGCCAAAAAGATGGGTGCCATGGCGCTCTTCGGCGAGAAATACGGCGACCAAGTGCGTTGCTTGCTCGTGTCCACAAAAGGATTTGAACAGTTCGCCGACGCCTTCAGCCTTGAGCTGTGCGGCGGCACGCATGTGTCTGCCACGGGAGATATCGGCGCCGTGAAGATTGTGAGTGACTCCTCCGTTGCGGCCGGTGTTCGCCGCATGGAAGCGGTTGCGGGGCTCAAGACACTTGAATATTTACGACAGCAGCAATCCACGTTGACCGCGATCGCAGAAACATTGAAAGCGTTGCCCGAAGAGGCCACTCAGCGCGTTACCAAGCTGCTCGATCGCCAGAAACAACTTGAACAAGAGCTGCGCGATTTAAAATTAAAATTGGCCCAAGGTGGGGGAACGCAAGCGTCCGCGCCGGCCACGCAAGAAGTCAAAGGGACCAATCTCGCGATCAAAGTGGCCGATGGACTTGATGTGAAAGAACTCCGCACGCTGGCCGACCGCTTAAAAGACCAGATCAAATCCGGCGTGGTATTCGCGGCCACCAAGATCAATGATGAGGGGAAAGAGAAGGTTTCATTTGTATTCGCGGTCACACCGGACCTCAAACCCAGAGGTTTTGACGCGGGCAAGCTCGCGAAAGCGGCGGCCGCCGAGATGGGCGGCTCCGGCGGAGGACGCCCGGATTTCGCGCAAGGCGGCGGGGAAGGCTTTGCTAAACTCGATGCCCTGGTGGAGAAAATCCCATCACTGCTCTAGTGCCTGCACTGAGCGAGTGCAGTTTACGAGTCGTAGTGCTCGTGGTGAAATGGATATCATGAAGCCCTCCGAAGGCTTCGTTCTGAGTTCGAATCTCAGCGAGCACAAATTAGCATTGGCATTGGAAAATGGCATTGGATCGAGGAAAAAAAGGACATTATGATTATTGGGCTTACAGGAAGGAATGCTTCGGGGAAGGGTGAAGTAGCTAACTATCTTAAGGCCCGTGGATTTACGTTTTATTCGCTCTCAGATGTTCTTCGTGAAGAGCTCAACAAGAAAAAGAAACCGGTAACGCGCACCAATCTCATTTGGCTAGGCAACAAGCTCCGCGATGAAAAAGGACCGTCCGTTCTCGCCGATAAGATCCTCGACCGCTTGCAAGACGATCATCACTACGTGATCGATTCCTTCCGCAATCCTGAAGAAGTCAAAGCGTTCCGCCGCACCAAGGAATTCACTCTCATTTCTGTCGAGGCTTCCCAGAAGAAACGTTTTGAGCGGCTGATCTCGCGCAACCGTGAGTCGGACGCGCGCACGTTCGCGGAATTCGTCAAACACGAAAACAAAGAACTCCGTAGCTCGGAACCCACCAAGCAGAACCTGATCGCGACCGCGGCCTTGTCGGACCACGTGGTCGTCAACAACGGGTCCATTGATATGTTGCATGCGCGGCTGAATAAGCTGTGCGCGGGCATCCTCATGAACGCGCCACGGCCCGGATGGGACGAATACTTCATGAAGATCGCGCGCGTGGTCGCGTCGCGTTCCAATTGCATGAAACGCAAAGTGGCCGCGCTCATTGTGAAAGACGGACGTATTATCTCGACCGGTTACAACGGCACGCCGCGCGGCACCAAGAACTGCAGCGAAGGCGGCTGCCCGCGCTGCAACGCGTTCAAACCCAGCGGACAAGGGCTCACCGAATGTTATTGCTCGCACGCCGAAGAGAACGCCATTGTGCAATCGTCGTACCATGGCATCAGCATTAAAGGTGCCACGCTTTACACCACGTTCTCGCCCTGCCTCATCTGCACGAAGATGATCATCAACTCAGGCATCGCCGAAGTGGTCTACAACGAGGCCTACCCAATGGGCGGCGAAGCCATGGCGCTATTCAAAAAACCCCGCATCAAAGTCCGGAAGCATGTCTAATTCGTCGTCCCCGAAATTTTCTATCGGGGACCTCTACCAGGAATTGCCCTGGTGCAAAAAAAATAGAGGCTCCCGATTGAGAATTTCGGGAGCGACGTTGCTTCTAATGTTTTTCGCCTTGTCCTTGAACGCGGCTTGGCAGGAACCTGAGCCGGAAATTTCTACTCAGCCAATCGGCTCGCCCTATTACCGCCACCTCGCGCAGGACATGAACCAAGACCTGCGCCAGCTCGTAAAATTTGAGAAAAAAGGTTTCGGCCGCAGCGAAATCGTGGCGCTCATCATCATCTCAAGCACCACCGGCAAACCGCTCAAGGGCTACGGCAACCGCCGCCTCAAAGATAAGGTCACGCTGCAGCAGCTGGCCGACGAAGCGCACATCGATTACGCGCAACTCATGACCGAATCGAAGCGGGTCAAAGAACTGATCGAAGCCAAGGGCGACAAAAACCTGCCGCCGGCGCTCTACGAGATGGGAGAAATACTTCCCACGCCCTCGCCCACCCCCTTGAGCAAGAAAGACGCCAAGAAACAAAAGAAAGAACAGAAGAAAAAAGAACAGCTGGAAAAGAAACAAGAGAAACCCGCTGAGCCGGAAAAATCGCAGGAATCGGAGATTTTTTAATGAACTTTAAGCTGAAACCATTCATGCTGCTTGCCATTTTTCACGGGTTGGTGCTCGTGCTGGCGCTGGCCTTGCTGATAAAACAAAAGGGCCATCCGGCGCCGGACAAAGAGAAAATCGTGGTTGTGACCATTGACGGCGTGATCACAAACGAGCGCGGGGCGCTGTCGAACGGCATGTCGATCGAGTCGATTGTGGACGCGATCAACGATTTCCGCGAACAAGACGACATCAAGGCCATGGTGCTGCGCATTGACTCGCCGGGCGGGTCGGTGGGCGCGGTGCAGGAGATCTATTCATCGATCCGGAAATTTAAAGAGAAGGGGAAGCCGGTCGTGGCGTCGTTCGGCGACATCTCGGCTTCGGGCGGTTATTACCTGGCGGCGCCGGCCGATAAGATCCTCTGCCATCCCGGCACGCTCACGGGTTCCATCGGCGTTGTCATGCAGTTGCCGAACGTGGAAGGGCTGTTGGGGAAAGTGGGCGTCAAAATGAATTCGATCAAGTCGGGAAGCATGAAGGATTCCGGCTCTCCGTTCCGTCCGATGACGCCCGAAGAACGCGCGTCGTTCCAGAACTTGATCATGGACGCCTATTCGCAGTTTTATAAGGCCGTGAAACTCGGCCGGAAAATGAAAGACGAGGAACTAAAACCGCTGGCCGACGGCCGCGTGTTCTCGGGCCAAATGGCCGTCAACAACCATCTGGCCGACCAGATCGGCGATCTCGAAGACGCGGTGGAAGTCGCGAAGAAACTGGCGAACCTGGAAGATAAAGAACCAAAAGTCGTTTACCACAGCGAACACCGCCCGCTCGAGCGCTTGTTTGACCTGCTTTCCAATTCTCCGATCAAGGACATCACGTCGCTCGCCACCGAACAAAAGGTGCGGCTGATGTACCTGCTGCAATAATGGATTTCGAAGTCCTCTCGGACAACCCGCGCAGTCTCTCGCTGTGGGAAGAGTTTGAAAAGCTGCTCTCCAACAAAAAGGCCGCGCTGAAAAATTGGGCGCGCGTCCCGCCGCACCGGCTGGGTTGGACAATTTTCTTTCTGGTTGTTTTTGAGTTGACGCTGGGTTCCCGCATGCTCCGTCAGAGAGGGCTCGACCTTTCCATCTTCGGACAATTCACGGCCTACGCGGTGATGCTTCTACTCATTGCGATGACACTGGCCGTCATCGCCGCCCAAGCCGCCGAAATATTCAAAGCCCACGGCCAAACCACCCACCTCATCACCTTCTTCAACCTCGGCCTCGCCCCGCTTCTGTTGCTTCTGCCGGTAACACTAATCAGTTGGACCAGCCAGGCGGGCGCCGGCGTGCGTCTTTTCCTGATCATCCTACTGATCATGAAAGTGGTGGGAAACTGGCGCGACGCCCTCGAACTCACCTACAAATTCACCAAAATGCAAAGCGCCATCGTCCTCTACGCCGCCTCCAGCGTGGGCTTCGTCCTACTCCTCCTCGCCGGCTACGCGCTGCTGTTCAGCAAGCTGGCGTCGTTCCTCATTTAATTCCAAATAAAGGGGTCAAGTCTGCGTTTTTCACTTTGGCGGGGGTTGATTTATATCGAAAGTAAAAAGTGGAGACGTGACCTCACCAAGCTGATGGAGACGGGATGTTCGATAATCATACAGTCGTTGTAGTAGGTGCTGGTGCTAGCAGCGAATGTAAACTTCCTTCCAGTTTTGAGCTCAAAAAAGAGATCTCGAAATTACTTGATATTCAATTGTCTGATGGTCGTTCGCTCTATTTTAGAAGCGGAGAAGAAGAGTCTTCTTGAAAGTGAAAAACGCAGACTTGACCCCATCTGTGCCATCTGGGCATCTGGGCTGAGCTTAATCCCTTCCCAACACCTTCCTGTCGTACCACGCCACGAACATGAGTAGCGTCCACAGGCGGCGCGCAAGGTTGGTTTTGCGTTTTAGGTGGGCATCCAGCATCTGCATCGGAAATTCTGGATTGAGATAGGGATTGTCTTTTAGCCGCTTGGGATCGAATTTGTGGCGGGCCCATTCCAATAGATCGGTCGCGAGCCAGGTGGCCATGGGGGGGGAGAAACCTTTCTTGGCGCCGCTGGTGATGTATTCCGGTAGGCGGCCTTTCATGAGGCGGCGGATCAAATATTTTGTGGTGATGCCTTTCACTTTGTAAGGCATCGGGATCTCGGCGGCGAATTCGACCAGGCGGTGGTCCAAAAATGGTGGACGTACTTCCAGCGAATGCGCCATGCTCAGCCGGTCCACCTTGACCAGGAATTCATCCAGTAAGTGCGTGTTCTGGTCCACATAAAGAAATTTCTCCAACCCCTCGCGCGTCTCCGCGCCTTCGAACGCGCGCACAAAACTCTCCGCCAATGGACGCCCGCCCACTTCGTCCCAGAAATGTTTGGAATAGAGGTCCTTTTTGACGTCGCGGCGGAAGATCTCGGTCCAGCCGAAATGTTCAAGCGGCGACGGACGATCGGCCACGGCAACGAAGGCTTTGGCTTTGTAGTCCCAGCTGATGCGGTCATGCGAGACCGGCAAATTGTTCACGAGCGGTTCGATCAAACGCCGGCGCATAAGTTCGGGCACGGATTGATAGACCTGCGCCGCGCGGTCGGCGATGTAAGTGGGATAGCCGCCGAAGAGTTCGTCGCCGCCGTCGCCTGACAGCGCCACGGTCATCTTTTCGCGCGCCATCTTGGTCAGGAAATAGGTGGGAATCATCGAGTCGTCGCCAAACGGTTCGTCAAAAATGTCCACGAGATGGGGAATGATCGACAAGATGTCCGGTGAGACTTCTTTCTCAACGTGGTTTGTGCCGAGGAATTTGGCAACACCCTTGGCCTCATCCCGTTCCGAAAACGATTTCTCCTTGAAATAGATGTTAAAGGTCATCAGATCGGGTTTGAATTTCTTCGCGTAGTAGGAAATAGTGGGGGAATCAACGCCACCCGACAGGAACGTGCCGAGCGGAACGTCGGCAATCATTTGGCGCTTCACCGCATCGGCGAGCAGTGCGTCAGTCTTCTCCAAATAATACGCGAGTCCTTTGTCCTCGCCGACCTTCGGCGTGAAATTCCAGTAGCGCTTTAATTCCGCGCGGCCGTCTTCCCAGATGAGGATCGTGCCGGGTTCGAGTTTGCGAATGGATTTGTAAATGGACAATGGCGTTGGCACATAGCGCAGCGACAAGAAATCGTCGACCGCGAACGGATCAATATCGCGTTTGACGCCCGGATGCTCCAGCAGGCACTTAATTTCGGAGCCGAACACGAGCTTGTCGCCTGAAAGAGCGTAATAAAGCGGTTTGATGCCCATGCGGTCGCGTCCGATGACCAGGCGCCGGCGTTTTTTGTCCCAGATCGCGAACGTGAACATGCCGTTCAGTTGCGCCGGCATCGCATCGCCCCAGACTTCGTAGCCGTGCACCAGCACTTCGGTGTCGGAATGGGTCTTGAAGATGTGCCCTTTGGCTTCCAGTTCGGAGCGGAGTTCTTGGAAGTTGTAGGTTTCGCCGTTGTAAACGACGACCACGTCGTTGGTTTCGTTGGAGATGGGTTGTTTGCCGGTCGTCAGGTCGATGATGGAAAGCCGCCGCATGGCCAGCCCCACCGCGCCGCCGGGGAAGGTGTCAAAGTAATAACCCTCCTCATCGGGCCCGCGGTGCGTCATAGAACGGTTCATCCGTTCCAACCGCTCGCGGTCGACGGGAAGCTCGGAGCGCCAATTTAGCTCACCGCAAATCCCACACATGAAATTTATTTAGCAAAATGCCGGTCAAACAACCATGATCAAAATTGCCTGCGCCGATTTCCCCGTTGGAAGAAAGACCTACGAATCCGTTTTAAAGACCGTGGAGCTCGACCAACTGTTCGACCGATTTCCGAAAATGGAGACCATCGAGAAATGGCGCAACGAGGCCCCGCCGCATTTTGATTTCATCGTGTGCGCGCCCCGCGCCATCACGCATCCCACCAAGGCCAGCGCCCAACATTCACGCGACATAAAAAAGAGCCGGATGTCGCTCGATGACAGCGCTTCCTCGCGTCAGAGTTACGCGACCACCCTGAAAGTGGCCGAGGCGTTGCGCGCGCGACTCGTGTTCTTCCAGTCTCCGCCGCAGTTTGCGCCGTCGCCGGACAACATCAAGCGCATGCAAACTTTCTTCTCAAAACCGCGCGGGCACATCATGTTCGCATGGGAATACCCCGTCAATTGGCCAATTAAACTCGTGGATTCGCTCTGCGAATCGCTCCGCCTTTTGCCGGTACTGAATCCGCTCGGAACCGCCAAACTTTCGCCGGACCCGCGCATGCGTTATTTCCGGCTCGGCGCCAACGGGCGCACATCGGGCGCGGCCGGTTTCACCGACGTAGAACTCAAAAAAATCATCTCGCTTTGCGACACGCCGCTTTGTTACGTGGTCTTCAACAACGGCCCAACCGCTTTTAAAGACGCCGAGCGCATGGTAAAAATGTTGGAACCAAGGATGCTCCCATGAAAAAGAACCGCCGGCGCCCGCTGCGCAAATCCCCCATTTGGCCCGCGCTTTTGTCGGCGCTGGTCGCGCCCGGCATCGGACAGGTCTTCAACCGCGACTATGCGAAAGGAATTTTTCTTTTGCTGAGCTCCATGACATCGTTTATTTGGTTTTCCAAGGTGTTGACCGAGAAATTGATTGGGGTTTTACCGGGCCCACCCGAAAAATGGGCCGAAAACCAGGATGCGCTGCGCGAAGCGCTTATGAAACTGATCCAAGAGAACGCGCAGATGTTTTTCACGTTTCAAATTCTCGTGATCTTGATCTGGGGCTTCGGCGTCATCGATGCCTATATGTCCGCCAGCAAGGCCATGCCTCCGCTTCAAAACGATGAGAATCCGGACGCTTAGCGTGGAAAGGTCGCGCCGCCTGGACGAGCGCGCGGAACTAGAAATCGGCATTCCGTCCTTGGTGCTCATGGAAAATGCCGGCATCGGCCTCGCTCATTTCATTCGCAACGCGATGATTCCACCCATTAATAGCTGCAAAGTGGTGATGCTTTGCGGCACCGGCAAGAACGGCGGCGACGCGTTCACGGCCGCGCGGCACCTTTTTCAGGCCAGCATCCGCCCAATGGTTTTTTTGGTGGGGGATGAAGCCAAGCTTGAGGGGGACGCCGCCGTTAATTATCGTATTATCCAACGCCTCGGAATTTCCTGCGAACCGTTCGCAAATTTCACGGGCCGGCAAGGCGAATGGAACCGTATGCCGGTCTTGATGGTGGACGCGGTCATGGGCACGGGTTTTAAACCGCCGCTGCGTGATCCGATCAAGAGCGTGACGCGGGAAATCAATCGTTTTCGAAAGTCGCACACCACCACGACAAAAGTGTTGGCGGTCGACGTTCCGACCGGACTTAATGCGGACACCGGCGAAGTGGAGGCGGACACGGTCCGCGCCGATATGACGGTGACAATGGCGTGTTTGAAGCCCGGACTCGCCAAACCGGAATCACGGCCGTACGTTGGACGCACCGAAGTCGTCGATATAGGAATTCCAGAATCTTTATATCAGGACAACGCGAAAGCGTAGTCCCGTCGGTAAATTTAAATAATTGAGCGGGAGGTCGTATGATTACAGGACTTGTTTTGGTCCGTCTGCAGGCTGGCAAAGAGACGCAGGCTCTGACCAAGATCAAAGAAGTAAAAGGTATTTCGCATGTGTCAGCGGTTTATGGACGCTGGGACCTGGTGGTCGATGTCGAAACCGATGATATGGCCGGCATGAGCCGGCTCGTCGTCGAAAAGATTCGGACCATCCCCGGTGTTTTTGCTACCGAGACATTGGTTACGACGTCCATATAGTGCTCCAAACTCTCACCGAGGCGCCGCACCCGTTCAAAGGGACGGAGATCCACACGCTCCCGAACGGACTAAAAATCATTCTCAAATCCGATCCCACAGTCCCCGTGGTGGCCGTCCAAGCGTGGGCGCGCTGCGGAGCCATCGATGAATCTCCCGCCATTTACGGCATCTCCCACGGACTTGAACACATGGTGTTCAAAGGCACGCCCACCCGTACCGCCGGTCAGATCACGCGCGCGGTCGAAGCCAATGGCGGCTCGATGAACGCCGCCACTCAACTCGAAACCACGCATTACTATATCGACACGCCCTCCTATTCCGTGAAAACCGCCATTGACGTCATCGCCGACACACTGCTCAATCCAACGTTTCCTCAAGAAGAATTGGAGCGCGAGCGGCTCGTTATCCTCGAAGAAATTCACCGCCGTGACGACAGTCCCGACGCCACGTTATGGGATGAATTCGCTTCTCATGTGTTTAAGGGCACGCCATACGGGATCAAGGTCATTGGAAGTATCGATACTGTCTCCGTCATGTCCCGCACCGATCTTCAAAAATATTTTCAGGCGCATTACGTCCCATCCAATATGAGTTTCGTGGTGGCAGGGGACTTCAAAAAAGAAGCGGTGCTGAAGCAGATCACCAACCATTTTGAGAAACAGCCGTTCATGAAACCGCCGCCGGTCCCGCAATTGAACGACGCGCTCTTGCCGGCGCCGACGCGCAACGTGATCAATAAGCCCGTCCAGTTGACGTACTTCGCGATGGGAATTCCGACCGTCGGCTTCACGCATCCGGACGTGGTAGGGTTGGATTTGCTGGCCGACGTGCTCTGCGGCGGCGCCAGCGCGCGCTTCTATCAGAAACTCCGCGAAGAACAACAATCGGTGCTTTCGATTGCCTGCGATTACATTCCGTTTCAACAGCGCGGCCTGTTTGCGTTTTTCGGCGAATCCGTGCCTCAAAAAGCGAACGATGCGCTCAAACGCATCAACGACGAGCTCAACAATTTGCAGTCGAACCCAATCCAGCCGGCCGAACTGGCGCGCGCGAAGGCCCGCATGAAAAGCGAATGGTTGCATGGTTCCGAAACGCCGCACGGACAGGCGACCACGCTCGGTTCCTTGAGCGTCTTGGGATTGACTGATTTGATCAACACGTACCTGGCCCAGATTGACGCGATGAAACCCGAAGAGTTGATGGATGTGTTTGCCCGGCACATCAAAGGCAAGGAATTTTTCTCGACGATGGTCGCGCCCACCGCATGAAGCCCCCCGCGATCAAAGAAGCCAAATTATCCAACGGACTGACGCTGGTCCATTTGCACACACAGAACGATCCGATTTCGGCCTGCCATTTGTTTTTGCCGGGCGGGACCGACCGCGAACCAAACGCCAAAGCGGGGCTCACCACGCCCATGTGGTCGT
>CAYOPN010000017.1:0-45528 GCA_964405835.1 uncultured Elusimicrobia bacterium
GGTCCCTCTGGCGCCGGCCATTTTGTGAAGATGGTCCATAACGGCATCGAGTACGGCATGATGCAGGCGTACGGCGAAGGCTTTGAAATTTTGCAGGCCTCGCCTTACAAACCGGACGCGGCCAAGGTCGCCCATTTGTGGAACCAGGGCAGCGTGGTCCGTTCATGGTTGTTGGAATTGGCTGCCGAAGCGTTGCAAAAAGACCCACAGCTCTCCGGTATATCAGGGTACGTGGAGGATTCCGGCGAAGGCCGTTGGACCGTGCAGCAGGCGGTCGAGTCTGGCGTGGCCGCGCCGGTCATCACACTGTCGCTTTATCAGCGTTTCTTGTCCCGCCAGAAGGACGCGTTCTCGAACAAAGTCTTGGCCGCTCTCCGCGCGCAGTTCGGCGGGCACGCGGTCGTGAAAGACGCTTCCGCGGCGCGCAATTCCACCGCGGGCGCGGGCGGCATTCAGGCCGCCACCGGTGAGAAAGGGGTCAAGCCGCGTTGACGTCGCTGCAAACGTCCCAAACCATCACCAAAGAACAGCTTTGCGTTATTGAGGAAAAGCCGGCCTCCTGCGCCATTGTTATATTCGGCGCGTCCGGCGACCTGGCCCACAGAAAACTTTTTCCTTCCTTGTTTCACTTGTTCCTTGAGAAAAACATGCCCTCAGATTTTTATGTGCTGGGGGTCGCGCGTACGGCCATGACGGAAACGGCGTTCCGTGAAAAAATTCGTTCGGGCCTTCCGGCTGGGGCCGGCAAAGAGAAGATAGCCCAATTTGTCGAGCGCTGTTTTTACGTTTCCGGGGACTACGCAGACGGAGCTCTCTATTTGGGGCTTTATGACGTGCTCAAAGGACTCGATAAAAAATTCAATGTGGGACCGCGCAGGCTTTTTTATCTTTCGACGCCGCCGTCCTTGTATTCGGTCATCATCAACCAATTGGGGAAATCCAATCTTGCCTACGCCGACATGATGGAAAACAAATGCTGGGTTCGCGTGATCATCGAGAAACCTTTTGGGGATTCATTGGAGTCCGCGCAGGCGCTCAATCGCAGCATTACCGCCATCTTAAACGAAGATCAGATTTACCGTATCGACCATTATCTCGCGAAAGAGACCGTCCAAAATATTTTGATGTTTCGCTTCGCGAACGTGATGTTTGAGCCGGTGTGGAACCGCAATTTTATCGATCATGTGCAGATTACGGCAGCGGAACAGCTGGGCGTCGAGCATCGCGCGGGGTATTACGAACAAGCCGGCGTTCTGCGCGACATGTTCCAAAATCATTTGCTTCAGCTATTGGCCCTCATCGCGATGGAGCCCCCGATCAATTTGGATGCCAATCAGGTTCGCAGTAAGCGCACCGATGTGCTTCGTTCCATCCGTCCGATGCGGGAAGACGAGGTGGCGGGGAATTCGGTTTGCGCCCAATACAGCAACGGGGAGATAAATGAGGTGCAGGTCATCGGTTATCGGCAGGAGCCCGGAGTTGCCCCCGCATCCCGTTCGGCCACCTTTGCCGCGGTCAAGTTTGATATCGACAATTGGCGTTGGAAGGGCGTTCCCTTTTATATCCGGTCTGGCAAGCGGATGGCCGCGCGTCTGATCGAGATCGCGGTTCACTTTAAGCGCGTGCCAACCTCCATTTTCAAGCCGCTCATGGCCGAAGATATGTCACCAAATGTGTTGACGTTCCGCATTCAGCCCGATGAAGGCATATCCATGCAGTTTGAGGCCAAAAAGCCCGGCCCCAAGCTGTGTATGAGCACGGTTAAGATGGACTTTGGCTACGAAGAAACTTTCAAGGGTCCGCCCCCGGAATCCTACGCCCGCCTATTTCTGGACGCCATGCTGGGAGATCAAACGTTGTTCGCGCGCAGCGACAGCGTGGAAGAATCCTGGAGCATTATCGATCCCATCGCCAATTACTGGGAAAAAATCGCTACAGACCCCTTGCCAGAGTACCCCGCCGGCTCCTGGGGCCCTTCGCAAAGCGCCGACCTGCTCGCCCGCTCCGGCCGCACCTGGAACTAAACGGTGCCGTCGCTCTTCCGTCAAGAACTAAAACGCAAAGGTTTTCATTTAACAGCGCTGATCTATGTGGCCGGCGTTTTTTTTATTCCGCGTCCGACCTACATCGTTGTGTTAACGGCGATGCTTGCTGCGGCATCGATCACCGAAATTTTTCGGCTCCGTGTTCCTGCTGTCAATGATCTTTTCTTCCGGTTTTTCGGAGGGATCTTCCGCGACTCTGAGCGCGATCGCCCAAGCGGCGTTCTGTGGCTGCTGTTGGGCGTTCTCGTTGCCGTTCTCGTGCTCGAGCCAATTCCGCTTGCCGCGACAGCGCTTCTTTATATCGTCTTGGGCGACACGGCCGCGAGCCTGGTTGGAATTGGGATTGGCGGTCCAGTTTGGCCAAGGAGCAAAAAAACCGTCAGCGGAAGCGCGGCCTGTTTTCTTGTGTGTTTGGCGATTGGGACAGCTCTCATGCCTCCGGATTATCCGTGGGGCGCGGTGGTAATTGGCGCTGCAGCGGCAACGGTTGTCGAGGCGGGATTCATTAAAATAAACGACAACTTTTTGATTCCGGCGGTGTCGGCGGTCGTATTGCGGATAACGTGCGGTTTGTCTTAAAAACTCAGACCAGGTAAATCACAACAACGGCCCCGAGGCCGAGAACCCAATAGTCAAGCGGAAGTCCCGCCAACCAGCGTTTATGCCACCAGATTTCGGTCTTGTGAAAACGGCTCCATCCATAATGCGGGTTCAGCACGAACCATAAAAAGTCTTCGACCACCCAGAACACATTGTAAAGAGCGATCACCTTGATTTCCCACCGCCAACTCCATGATTGCTGAGCGACCATGGGCATGTGCAGTACAAGAAATACAAACACAAACGCCCAGACGTGGTAGCCGGTCAGAGGTCGGCTGCCGTAAAGCAAATCAAGCAGCCAATGGTCGCTGACGCGCCATGTGGGCAACTTGGACGCCCAGCCGTCTTTTCCTTCAATTTGTATCTCCATTTTCGCCCAGGCGAAGGCCAAAACGAGGATGAATAGAATTTCAGCGATCAAGCGGCGAAGGAGAGCGGAAGCGTCTGGCGGATCACATCAAAAGCGGCAAGCGGAGCGCCAACGGCGCGGGCGCGACGGGCCATGCGCGATAGACGCGCGGTATCGGTAAGCAAGGATTTCACGGTAGCGGCGGCCTCTGTGGCCGATCCGGCGCGGACACCCGCTCCTTCCTGTACCACGTAATCCGCGTTGGCCGATTCTTGGCCGGGCATGCAAGGAAAGAGAACCATAGGAACGCCCATGGCCAAGCATTCCGATACGGTCAGTCCGCCGGCTTTGGTGATGACCATGGAAGCATTCGCAAAAATTTGAGCCATATTGGACACATAACCCAAGCTCACGAGGCGAACATGACGTTGTTGCGGAAGCTCCGCAAGCTTGGCGAGAACCTGCCTGTTATTGCCGGCGACAACAATGATGTCCATCGGAATTTCGGTCCTTAAAAGTGCGGCCACGGTTTTTTCCAAACGACCGATCCCGCTTCCGCCGCCCATCACCACCACGGCCGGGTTGTTAACGCGCAAATGGAACCGTTCGGAGAACGAATGATGGACCGGTATCCCGGTAACCGAAATACGGTGATTCGGAATGCCCGCTTGCTTTAGATCATCCGCAGTGATCGGAGCTGCTACATAATATTTGCGAACGTTCGGATGGAGCCAGATTCGATGCAGCCGGAAATCGGTGATGACGACATCGACCGGTAACGACGCATGGCGGCTCGCACCGAGAATTTGAGGGACCAAAAAATGCGTGGCGATAATCACGGTCGGTTGGTACTCGTCGATTAGTCGAAAGAATGCCTCCGCTTGCGCAATCTGACAGCGGTCCATGAATATTGCCGCGGGACTGGATGGCGACATTTGGTCCATGGCGCGATAGATTTTGCCCCAAAATCCTGGAAGGCGGTCCACCAAAAATTTGTATCCGTCCTGATAGAACCGTCGGAAATTGGGCGTTACGTAATCCAATACATTCACATGCCGGGCTGACGTATTCGAGAATTCGAGGTTGAGCGCAGCGGCGACGGCTTCGCCTGCCCGCGTGTGGCCGGCCCCAACCGAAGCGGAAACTACTAGGACGCGCATTTTCTCACTCGGAACTCTTCTACCGCCAAAACTTCCGGTTGAGTCCCTGCGGATTTCCAACGCAGGAGTTCCAGTCGACCGTCCATGTCTTCTACGAGCGCCGTGCAGCTTTCAACCCAATCGCCTGTGTTGCAATAAAGCACAGAGCCTATCGAGCGCATCTCGGCCTTATGGATATGTCCACAAATGATGCCGTCAACGCCATGCACAGCCGCCGCTTGAGCGAGAGCGCCTTCATAGGAAGAAATAAAACTCACCGCATTTTTCACTTTGTGCTTGAGATAGGCTGACAAGGACCAGTATTCCATTCCAAAAAGCTCTCGGAAGATGTTGAACATGCGGTTTACAAAAAGCGCCCAATCGTAAGCCGCGTCGCCCAAATGCGCGAGCCATGGCGCTTTTTGCATCACGCTATCGAATTGGTCTCCGTGCAACACAAGGAATTGCCGGTTGTCGGCAGTGCGGTGGATGGTCTTTGTTTGGAATGTAATACGGCCAAAATTCAAAATACCATAAGGACGTAGAAATTCGTCGTGGTTGCCGGAAATGTAGACGACCCGTGTTCCTTTGCGGGCTTTGCGTAGAATTTTCTGAACCACATCGTTGTGCGCCTGATCCCAGAACCAGGATTTTTTCAGCTGCCAACCGTCGATGATATCGCCTACCAAATATAGCGTTGACGATTCGTATTGACGGAGGAAATCGAGCAGGGAATCTGTCCGGGCATTCTTGGTTCCCAAGTGAAGGTCGGATAGCCAAATCGTACGATAATGCCGGACCGGCGCATTGCCGTCTAAGTCGGTGTGCCGCTCTTGCGCACCATTCATTCGCAAAAAGCTCGTAAACGGCAAGAAACTTAATTTCATTAACCGAATTTTTACTGAGATCGTCGAGAAATCCCATAGCGAGAGGATTGCGCCTATGTAAAATTCGGATGACAGCCGCCGACATGAACCTGGCCCGGCCTTTCATCGCGAAAATTCCCCGAATTTTTTTGATTTGACACCCCATTTCTGTTTTCTTATATTGAAATTATATTTCATTAAGTCTAACGCCGCGACAGACGCTCCCGCGTGAATTCCCCAGAGAATCGGTTGTTTGACAACAAATAATTTCAATAAGGAAAAAACCGAGTGCTGGAGAAATGCAACAACAATAGAAATGAAAGCGAACAGGTTCGATGCGATTGCGGGCAATTGGTCGCGGTCAAAACGGACAAAGGAATTGAGATCAAGTGCCGCCGCTGCAAGCACGTGCTTTTGATTCCGGCCACCTAAGGAGATAGAGATTATGGAAGAGATTTTTAAGAAATTGGCTCTCGTGGGCGATATCTGGGTGCTGTGGATTTTGCTTGGCGCCAGCGTCGCTTCGATCGCGGTTGTTTTTGAACGCTGGTGGGCGTTCCGCAAAAACTCCACGAACTTTCCGCTTTTTCTTGACGAACTCGGCCGAAAGCTCGACCGCAACGATTCCGTCGGCGCCCGCCAATTGGCCCGCGCCACCGTCGGCGTTGAAGCGAAAGTGGCCTTGGCCGGTCTCATCAACCTCTCCAAGGGTTCCGCCTCGGTGGAAGAAGCAATGACTTCCCGCCTCGTTTTGGAGCGCTCACTTCTCGAAAAAAACCTCATCGTTCTTGGAACGCTCGGCAACAACGCCCCTTTCATCGGCCTCTTTGGAACGGTGCTTGGCATCATCAAAGCGTTCAACGATCTTGCGATGTCCGGCAGCTCGGGCGTTTCGGTCGTTATGTCCGGCATTTCCGCCGCCTTGATCGCCACCGCGTTCGGCATTCTCGTCGCGATCCCCGCCGTCATGGCCAACAACTATTTTCAAACCCGTCTGCGCCGCATTGTTTCCAATGCGCAAAGCCTCATCCATTTGTTCCAAGTGTACCTGCGCGACGAATCTCACCAGCGCTTGAAAGCCGTGCTGGAACCGGAAACGGTCGCCTAGCATGGCCTCCTCGCAAGATCTCGATAACGACGGCGTCGTCACCGGCATCAATGTCACGCCACTCGTCGACATCATGCTCGTGTTGCTCATCGTGTTTATGGTGACCGCGCATTTCGTTCAGGATTCGGGACTTAAAATTAATTTGCCGAAAGCGGCCGCCGGAGAAACGGCGGCGACCGCGGCATTGACCGTCACGATGGATGAGAAGGGCACGCTCCGCCTCATGGGAACGGAGGTCGATTTGAACGGACTTAAAGCCAATCTGGAGCGCGAATCCCAAATGAATCCCGGCGTGCGTGTCACCGTCGCCGCCGACCAAGATTTGCCGTACCGAACCATTGTCGGTTTGCTTGACACGATCAAGCAAGCCGGCGTCACGCGCGTTGCGCTCGCCGCGGAGAAGTAGAGAAATGCACAAGCCCGTCATCCCGGCGAAAGCCGGGATCCAGTCCTCTAACCGAAAGTTTAAGACCTGGGCCCCGGCTTTCGCCGGGGTGACGATGGTGTGGGGCTCGTTGTCGGCGGCCGTCCATATGGGTATAGGCGGAGGGGCTTATTATTATTTTGTGAAACGCCAAGCCGCGCCGATCGTGGCGGAACTCGATTTGTCGATGATGTCGATGGCGCCCGTCATGCCTCCCAACAAAGGCAGCGGCTATGGCGCGAAACCCGCCGCGACATGGACGCTCCCACAGAGCGGAAAGAAAGCGCCGGCGCCTGTCGCACCCGCGGTTGTTGAAGCCAAGGAAGAAGTAACCAATCAAGAAAATGTGGTCGCCTGCCCGGAGCCCTGCCCGCAAAACGGCGTTGGAAATGGATGGGGCGGCGGTACCGGTGAAGGCGAAGGGCAATACATCCCCGCGGAAGCGGCGTCGCGCAAGCCGCGCTGGATCAAAAATTTTATCACCACGCATGATTATCCGGCCTTGGCGCGCCAGCAAGGCCAGGATGGCCGCGTCGTTTTGACCGTGTTGATCGACGCCGACGGCCGCGTGCGCGACGCGCGGCTCCTGCAAGGGAGTTACGACATATTGAACGACGTCGCGCTGCGTAAAGTGAAAGAAGCGGTCTTCTCACCGGCTTACAACGATCAGAACAAACCGGTTTCATGCATAGTGACGCTGCCGATCCGGTTTCAATTGCGCTAAGGAAAAGGAATATATGCTGAATTTAAAAAACAGTTCGTCATTCCCGCGAAGGCGGGAATCCAGTCTTCAAAAATTCATTAAAAGTTTGTTTACAACCTGGACTCCCGCTTTCGCGGGGGTGACGGCAATGCTCTTGTGCGCTTCGCAACCTGTTTTTTCGCAAGATTTGGTGGTGTATTCCGGGCGCGGCGAGAAGCTCATCAAGCCGGTGCTCGATGCGTTCACCGATAAAACCGGCATCCGTGTTACGTTGCATTCCGCCGGGACGGTGGAGCTGTTAAACCGAATATTGATGGAAGGCGACCGGACCCCCGCCGATGTTTTTCTGACCGTGGACGCCGGCACGTTGGAACGCGCGCGAACGGTGGGGCTTCTTGAGCCATTGTCATCGAAGGTCATCGTTGAAAACATCCCTGCCGCCATGCGCGCTTCGGACAACAGCTGGGCCGGTTTCTCGATGCGCGTGCGCGTCATCGCTTACAATCCCGAAAAAGTGAAGCCCGCCGACGTTCGGACGTTCGACGCGTTGGCCGCTCCCAAATATAAGGGGCGGTTGGGCTTGCGGACCGGTTCCAATGTCTACGTGCAATCGCACGTGGCGATGTTGATTGCCGAGCGCGGCGAGGAAAAAACCGAAGCGCTGCTGCGCAAGCTGGTGGAAAATGCCGGCGACAAGATTTACCCCTCCGATAGCCGCGCCGTTGAGGCGGTTGCCAAAGGAGAAGTGGACGCGGCCATCGTGAACCATTATTACGTATACGGCCATTTGCAGAAAAATCCGCAAGATGCGAAGACATTGGCGTTCGTCGCGCCGGAAAAAACCGCTTACAACATTTCCGGCGCCGGGATATTAAAGATCAGCCCCCGTAAAGCCGAAGCCCAACAGCTTTTGGAATTTATGGCGTCCGATGAAGGCCAGAAAATGTTTGCCGAAGAAAATCGCGAGTATCCGACGAACCCAAAAATCACCCCGCACGCTTCGGTTTTGAGCCGGGAAAAAATGACGCTTTCGCCCGTTGCGCTTTCCGTGATGGGGCGGTATGTCGTTGCGGCGGTCGACATGATCGACCGTATTGGTTACCGCTGACGTGAAGTCCCGTTTTTCGTGGTTAATTCCATTGGCGTTGGCGGCGGCCGTTATCTCTTTTATTCCCGCCGGATTCACTTTCAAAAGCGCGCTCGCGGTTGATTCAGATTTGTGGGTTCGTCTTTACAGCACCCGTCTCGCGATTATCTTTCCCAACACGTTCAAGCTTCTGCTCTCCGTGGGGGTTCTCACCATGCTTATTGGCGTTCCGATCGCGTGGTTCGTCAGCCGGTATGATTTCTTTGGGAAAAGGGTGTGGCAATGGGCTCTGGTTCTTCCCTTGGCTATGCCCGGTTACGTTCTTGCGTACACGTACGCCAGCTTGATGGCGCCGGGCGGCCCCGGCCATGCCGTTCTTCCTTCGCTCTACGGGTTCTGGGGCGTTTCGCTGGTGCTGAGCCTGGTCAATTTTCCTTACGTGTATCTCTTAAGCCGTTCCGCTTTTGTGAATCAGAATTCTTTCTATGACGACGCGGCGCGCGCGTTGGGGAGCTCGCGGTTCAAGCGGATTTGGAATATTCATGTTCGTATGGCGGCACCGGCTATTATTGCCGGTGTTGCGCTGGCTCTTATGGAAGTTATGGCGGATTTTGGCACGGTAGCGCTTCTGCGCTATCCAACGTTCACGGAGTCGATTTATAGGCAGATGACCGGAAGGTTTGACCCGGCTGGCGCGGCGGCATTGTCATCCATTTTGGTTGGGTTAACGTTGATTTTTTTATTCGTGCAACGGCGGTTTGGGAGCGGTCGCCGGTACGAACAAGGCCGCAATGGATATAAACCCATTCCGTTGAAGCAGGCCGGCGGTCTGTTGCAAGTCGCGTTTTTCTCAATGATGGGGTTGGTTTTCGGGTTGGCGTTTCTGATTCCCTGCGGTTTTCTGATCAAGTGGACGGTCCAATCGCTCATCAACACGGGATGGGACAGCCGGTTCTCAGGGTTTATCGTCAACACGTTGATGGTCGCGACGGCCGGAGCGACGTTGGCAATGCTTTTGGCGCTGCCGGTTTCATATCTTCATTCGCGTCGGCCGGCGGTTGTCAGCCGGTCTCTGTATCTTTTGTCGTCGCTGGGGTACAGCTTGCCGGGTCCCGTCGTCGCCGTGGGGTTGTTGCTTTTCGCGAGCCTGTGGTTCCCGTGGCTTTTTGGCGGCATGGCGCTTTTGCTGTTGGCTTACGTGGCCCGATTTATTCCGATTTCCTTGCAGGCGCAAGATGCCGCGCTGGCCATGATTCCATGCTCGATGGAGGATGCCGGGCGAACGTTGGGTGCCAGCGGATGGCGGCGGTTTCGTGAAATCCTCTTGCCGCTCCTTAAGCCCGGGTTGTTGACCGGCTGGGTCATCGTGTTCGTGGACTGCATGAAAGAATTGCCGGCCACGCTTATGCTTCGCCCCTTGGCGTTCGATACGTTGGCGGTGCGCGTGTGGATGGAAGCGTCCGAATCTCTTTGGGAATTGGCGGCCTTGCCCGCGCTGCTTATCGTTATTGCAAGTATCGTTCCCACCGCTTTCATCATCAGCAAATTCACGCAAGGACGCGCTTTCCATGCTTGACCTGCTAAAAGCGCCCACTCACTTGCCCGAGCAAGCGCCAACGATTCTTGTTTCATTAAAGGGCGTGGCCAAATCCTTTCGATCGACGGCCAAGGCCGTCCATGACTTGTCTCTTCAGGTGAACAAGGGGGAGTTTCTCTCGCTGCTGGGGCCTTCCGGGTGCGGAAAGACCACGCTTTTAAGGCTTATCGCCGGATTGGATGCCCCGGATTCGGGAACGATCGCGATTGGCGAACAAATAGTGGCCGGGCCAGCCTGGATTGACGCGGAGAAACGAGGCGTCGGTATTGTCTTCCAGGATTACGCGCTCTTTCCGCACATGACGGTCTTCGAGAACGTGGCTTTTGGACTTCGGGGTCTCAATAGAGAGGACAGGTTTAAAAAAGTTAACGCCATGTTGGATTTGGTCGGCATTTCGGAAAAGATGAAACGATATCCGCATGAACTTTCCGGTGGCCAGCAACAGCGCGTCGCCTTGGCGCGCGCGTTGGCGCCGGCTCCGCGCGTGATGCTTTTGGATGAGCCATTCTCAAATTTGGACGCGGATCTTCGCTTTGAGATCGGAACCGAAACAAAAAAAATTCTTAAGGCCACCGGAACGACCACCATTCTCGTCACGCACGATCAAGAAGAGGCCTTCTCGCTTTCCGACCGCGTGGGCGTTTTGAACCAAGGGCGTTTGGAGCAAGTGGGCACGCCGTTTGAGATTTACCACACGCCGGCCACGCGGTTTACCGCCAATTTTGTGGGCCGCGCCGATTTCATCCCGGCTCGCGTGGGTGGCCGCAAAGCCATAACATCGTTAGGAATTTTTTCGATCGGAGCGGACCAAATAAATACGGAAGGATTCGCCGAAATTATGATCCGGCCCGATGACGTGGAATTTGAAGAATCCGCCCAAGGCAATGCGGTGATCACCGAGGCCCGATTTCTTGGTCCCGATGTGATTTACACCTTGAAGATGACGGACGGTCAAGAAGTGCACGCATTAAAACCCTCCACCGTGGCTCATGCCATTGGCGTTCGCGTTCAGACCATTGTTAATTTGGAGCATGTCGTGGTTTTTCCCGCTGCTGCTCTCGCCAATAATTAATTTAGACCAAAAACCAAGGAGAAGAAATGAAGAAAATTGTCGCGCTTGTGAACACGTTTGCCATTGTGTTCTCCATGGGAGGCCCGGCAGAGGCCCAGAATATTGAAAACCAACATCCTGAAATCGTCGTTGTGGGAGATTCCGATAACCTTTCGAAAATCCCGGGCAGCGGCCAGGTGTTGGACAAAAAATCACTCGAGAGCAGCCGTGTGTTCACGGCCGAAGAAGCGTTGCGCAAGTTGCCGGGCGTAAACGTGCGCGGCGAGGAAGGTTTCGGCTTGCGCCCGAACATTGGCTTGCGTGGCTTGAACCCCACGCGTTCAACCAAAGTCACGCTGCTTCAAGATGGCGTTCCGGCCGCCTATGCGCCGTACGGAGACAACGCCAGTTATTACCACCCGCCCATCGATCGTTTTGAGCGCGTTGAGTTATTGAAAGGCGCCGGCCAGATCGCATTTGGCCCGCAGACCATCGGCGGCGTCATTAATTACATCACACCGGCCCCGCCCCACGATTTTGGCGGAATGCTTTCACTAATCGGCGGCAACCGGAATTATTTTGACGGGAAGGTGCAGTTTGGCGGAAAAGGGTTCTTGTTTGACTACACGCGCAAGCAAGGCGACGGCGCGCGCGACAACATGGACTCCAAGCTCAATGACGTGAACCTGAAAGCGGTGGTGCCCCTCGGCGGACGCCAAGCGTTGACTTTGAACGCGAACGCGTACACGGAAGACTCCATGGTGACTTACAGCGGATTGACCGAAGCGGAACTTCGCAACTTTGGGTATCGCTACAACCCGTTCAAGAACGACGACTTTGAAGGCCGGCGTTACGCGGCTTCGGCCATCCACGAAGTCGTGATGGGCGCGGCCAAATTGGCGACCAGCCTTTATTACTCCGCTTTCAGCCGCGATTGGTGGCGCCAGTCCAGCAGCACCACCGACACGCAAGGCGGCACCGCGATTCGCGACGCGCGATTGGCCGGTCAAGCCATCAATGTGGATGCGCAGAATTCCAACCAAGGCCGCTTGCGCGATTACACAACGGTCGGCGTTGAGCCGCGTTTGAGTGTGCCGCACCGTTTGTTGGGGATTGAGAACGAACTCACCACCGGCGTTAAAGCGCATTTCGAAGAACAAGACCGCAAACAAATTAACGGAACGTCTCCCACCGCCCGCACCGGCACTCTCGTGGAAGACAACCTGCGCGAGACCGACGCGTATTCGGCCTTCCTTATGAATCGGTTCGTGGTGGGGCGTTGGGCGGTGACGCCGGGCGTTCGTTTTGAATACATTGATTCCTATCGCAAGAACAACCTTAACGGCGTTGCCGGATCCGACTCGCTGAACGAATGGATTCCCGGTATCGGGATGTCGTGGAACGCCAGCAGCGCGTTCACGCTTTTTGCCGGCGTGCATGAAGGGTTCGCTCCGCCGCGCACCGAGGACATCATTTCTGGCACCGGCACATCAACGGACGTCGAGCCGGAAGAATCCACAAATTGGGAGATTGGGTTCCGCGCGCAACCGAGCGAACGCAGCAACCTTGAAGCGACGTTTTTCCGCAACGACTTCAGCCGTTTGATCGCGGTGGGTTCTATCGCGGGCGGGTCCACGCCGCTCGCGCAAGGCGAGGCCTTGTTCCAAGGCGTCGAAGTCGGCGGTCGTCTAGGATCCGGGTGTGGTTTGTATTTGCGCGGCGCTTACACCTGGCTCGGGAAAGCGGAGCAGACAACGCCTTTCACCCAAGTGGTGGGCGGTGCCACCGTCGCCGGCAGTCAAGCGGGCAACCGTCAGCCGTACGCGCCGGAGAACATGTTGACTGCCGGTCTCGGTTTTGAGCTCGGCGGGTTCGATGCCAGCATCGAATCGGTGTTCGTGGACCGACAATTCGGAAACTTCTCGAATACGCGAACCGCTTCCGCCGATGGACAAAGCGGATTGATTCCGTCCTACACCATATGGAACGCCGTGGTGAATTATGAAGTCAGGCCGTGGAACACGACATTTTTCGTGACGGGAAAAAACCTGTTCGACAAAGATTACATCGTGGACCGCACGCGCGGCATTCAAGTCGGCAGCCCATTATTGGTGCAGGCCGGGGCCAAATACGCATTTGGTGATTAACGAACTAAAAATATTTCGGGAACGGTTACTGCGCTGCTTCGCCGCCCATCTGCTCAGCCAAATAACGCTCAACTCCAATCGACTCGATAAGGTTCAACTGGGTCTCGAGCCAGTCCACATGCTCTTCCGAGTCCTCGAGAATATGTTCCATAAGCTCCCGGCTGCCGCCGTCTTTCTCATTGATGGCCAAGTCGATGGCCGCGTTGTAGGTTTTGACTCCGTGGGTTTCGAGCGCTAAATCATTGGTAAATTGCCCTTTTACGTCTCTTCCGACCTTGATCGCATCGTAGCGGGAGATGTTGGGGATACCTTCCAGGAACAAGATCCGGTCCACCAACGCCTCGGCGTGCTTCATTTCACCGATGGATTCCTCGTAATGTTTCTTCGCCAGCTTGTTGTAGCCCCAGTTTTTGCACATCTTGGCTTGGACAAAATATTGGTTGATTGCCGTCAATTCAATTGTAAGTGCCTGATTTAACGCTTCGATAATTTTTTCATTGCCTTTCAAAGAAGCCTCCTTGCCCTGGGTCCGCCTAGGCGGGTCGAAGGGCCTGTCTTACAGCGGTGGGCATTGTAGCAATTGAACTCGCGGGGGAATCTGTGTACAATCCGCCGACTTATATGAACCGCATTGCGTCGACGATTTAGGCCCCGACTTTCTCGTTCCCCCACGACACTTTTCCAATGAGACAGACAGGCATACCTCCAAAACAAGGTCTTTATGACCCGCAGCATGAGAAAGACAGCTGCGGCGTCGGCTTTGTTGCTCACATCAAGGGCAAAAAATCCCACCAGATCGTCGAAAATGGCATCACCATCCTTCAGAACCTGGCCCACCGCGGTGCTTGTGGCTGCGATCCCTTGACCGGCGACGGCGCCGGTATCCTGATCCAAATCCCACACCTATTCCTTAAAAAAGAAACCGCCAAACTCAATATCGCACTGCCAGACGAAGGCAAATACGGCGCCGGTTTTATTTTCCTTCCTGTAGAAAAAGATGAACGCGCTTTCTGCATGTCCGTTTTGGAAAATACCGTTAAAGAAGAGGGGCAATTGTTCCTCGGTTGGCGCGATGTGCCGGTGGTCAGCAGTTCGGTGGGGCCCGTGGCCCGCAGCCGCGAACCGATTATCAAGCAATTTTTTGTGGCCCGAGGTCCGCAAGTACAAGACCAGGGCACCTTGGAGCGCAAACTCCTGGTGATCCGGAAGGTCGCCGAGCGAAAAATCGCCGAATCCGATTTGCAGCACAAAAACATGTTTTACGTTACGAGCTTGTCGTCCAACACCATGGTTTACAAAGGCCAGTTGATGTCAGAGCAGGTTCATCCGTATTTCCCGGATCTGGCGGACAAGACTTTGGAAAGCGCGCTGGCCATGGTCCATTCGCGCTACAGCACCAACACTTTTCCATCCTGGGACCGCGCCCACCCCTATCGCTACATAGCGCATAACGGCGAGATCAACACATTGCGCGGAAACATCAACTGGATGCACGCGCGCGAAACACTTTTGGCCAGCCCCGTGTTCGGCGATGACATCAAAAAGCTCATGCCCGTGGTCAACCCGAACGGCAGCGACTCCGCCATGTTCGACAATGTGGTTGAAATGCTGGTCGCGGCTGGCCGTTCCTTGCCGCACGCGATGCTGATGATGGTGCCCGAGGCCTGGAGCGGCAACGACGCGATGGACGCCGAGAAAAAAGCTTTTTACGAATACCATTCCTGCCTCATGGAACCGTGGGACGGTCCCGCCTCCATGGGTTTTACTGACGGGAAAGTGATCGGCGCGCTGCTTGACCGCAATGGTCTTCGTCCGTCGCGCTACTACGTCACGAAAGATGACATGGTCATCATGGCGTCCGAAGTCGGCGTGCTACCGGTCGATCCCACGAACGTGGCGATCAAAGGGCGTCTCCAACCCGGAAAAATGTTCTTGGTCGATATGGGCCAGGGCCGCATTATTTCCGATGAAGAAATAAAGAAGTCGCTGGTCACGCGCAAACCCTACGCCAAGTGGCTCAAGGACAACATCGTCCGCTTTGAGACATTGCCCGAGCCGCCGAAATACCAGGAACCGGACCACGCTACGTTGCTGCAGCGCCAGAAAGCCTTCGGCACCACGCTCGAAGACATCAAATACGTGCTGACACCGATGGCCGCCAAAGGGGAAGAAGGCGTAGGCTCAATGGGCGAAGACACGCCGCTCGCGGTGCTTTCCGAACGGCCGAAGCTGCTTTACAACTATTTCAAACAACTGTTCGCGCAGGTCACGAACCCGGCCATCGACTCCATCCGCGAAGAGGCCGTGATGTCCACCGAAGGCACGCTTGGCCCGGAAGCCAACCTGCTCGATGAAACTCCGGAACAATGCCATCAATTGAAACTGCCGCACGCGATCATCGGCAACCAAGACATGGCCAAGATCCGCGCGATCAACGAAGGCAAGCTGAAAGCGGCCACGATCCCGATGCTGTTCAAGAAAGCGAAGGGCGTCGACGGTCTCGCGCCGGCGCTCCAACAACTTTGTCAGGAAGCATCGCGCGCCATCAAGAAAGGCTCCACAATCCTGATTCTCTCGGACCGCGGCGTGGACGCCGACAATGTACCGATCCCGGCGCTGTTGGCGACGGCGGCCGTGCACCATCATTTGATCCGCGAGGGAACGCGCACGAAAGTGGGCATCGCGGTCGAGACCGGCGAAGCGCGTGAGCTGCATCATTTCGCGCTCTTGATCGGTTACGGCGCGGGCGCGATTAACCCATACGGTGCGCTCGAGACCATCGCCGACATGCTCAAACAAGGCCTGTTGCCGAAAGATGTGACGTTCGAATACGCGTTTAAGAACTACATCAAAGCCACGCGGAAAGGCCTGCTCAAGATCATTGCGAAGATGGGTATTTCCACCATCCAGAGCTATCGCGGAGCCCAGATTTTTGAAGCGGTGGGATTGAATTCCACCGTCATCGATAAATATTTTACGTGGACCGCCTCGCGCGTGGCCGGCGTCGACATTGAGACCATCGCCGAGGAATGCCTGATGCGGCACCGCCAAGCGTTTCCGGACGTGGAAGGCACGCCCGATGATTACGATGTCGGCGGTTTCTATCAGTGGCGCAAAGACGGCGAGTACCACATGGTCAACCCGACCACGATTCACAAATTGCAATACGCGACGCGCACGAACAACCGCGCCGCGTTCAAGGATTTTTCGAAAGCGATCGACGAGCGCAACCACAACCTGGCCACGCTGCGCGGTCTCATGAAAATCAAGACGGCCGAAAAGCCCATCCCGATTGATCAAGTCGAACCGGTGAGCGCAATTGTGAAACGGTTCTGCACGGGCGCGATGTCGTTCGGTTCGATCAGCCGCGAAGCGCACGAATCCCTCGCGATCGCGATGAACCGTCTCGGCGGACGCAGCAACACCGGCGAAGGCGGCGAAGACGCGGGACGGTTCAAGCCTGACGCGAACGGCGATTTGAAGCGCAGCAAGATCAAGCAAGTGGCCTCGGGCCGCTTCGGCGTGACCAGCCATTACTTGGTGAACGCCGATGAGATCCAAATCAAAATTTCCCAGGGCGCGAAACCCGGCGAAGGCGGACAGTTGCACGGCGCCAAAGTGACCGAAGAAATCGCGGCCACGCGGAACTCGATTCCGGGCGTTACGCTCATCTCACCGCCGCCGCACCACGATATTTATTCGATCGAAGACTTGGCGCAACTGATCTTCGACTTGAAAAATGCCAACCCGAAGGCCAACGTCAGCGTGAAACTGGTTTCGGAAGTGGGTGTGGGTACCGTCGCGGCCGGTGTTGCGAAAGGCAAAGCCGATTTGGTTTTGATTGCGGGTCACGAAGGCGGCACGGGCGCGTCGCCGCTCACCTCTTTGAAATACGCGGGATTGCCCTGGGAGCTCGGTCTTGCTGAAACGCAGCAGGTGCTCGTGTTGAACGACCTGCGCGGCCGCATCCGCGTGCAGACCGACGGTCAGATCAAGACCGCGCGCGACTGCATGGTTGCGTTCCTGCTCGGCGCGGACGAAATCGGTTTCTCGACCGCACCCCTCATCACGCTCGGCTGCGTCATGATGCGCGTGTGCCATCTGAACACCTGCCCGGTCGGCGTCGCGACGCAAGACGTGGAACTGCGCAAAAAATTTATCGGCAAACCCGAATACGTGGTGAACTATTTCACGCTGCTCGCCGAGGAAATCCGCGAGTTGCTGGCCAAGCTTGGCGCAAAAAGCGTGGACGACATCATCGGCCACGTGGACCGTCTTGAGATGGAACCGGCCGTCGACCATTGGAAAGCGAAAGGCGTCGATGTGTCTTCGATTTTGATGAAGCCCGAAGGTTGCGACGGCATCGCGATCCGCCACGTGACGACGCAGGACCATGGTCTTGAGAAGGTATTGGATTACAAGCTGATCGAGAAAGCCAAGCCGGCGCTCGACAGCAAGACGCCGGTCAAATTTGAAACATCCGTGCACAACACGGACCGCACCGTGGGCGCCATTCTTTCCAGCGAAGTGTCCCGCAAATACGAAGCCGAAGGCCTTAAGGACGAAACGATCCATATCAAGCTGAACGGTTCGGCCGGACAGAGTTTTGGTGCGTTCCTGGCGCCGGGCATCACACTTGAGCTTGAAGGCGACGCCAATGATTACGTGGGCAAAGGCATCTCGGGCGGCCGCGTGATTGTGTACCCACCCAAACAAAGTTCGTTCGTTCCCGAAGACAACATGATCGTCGGCAACGTGGTGCTCTACGGCGCCGTGAAAGGCGAGGCGTTTTTCCGCGGCCAGGCCGGCGAACGGTTTGCGGTCCGCAACAGCGGCGCGCGCGCGGTCGTTGAAAGCATCGGTGACCACGGTTGCGAATACATGACCGGCGGGGTCATCACCATTTTGGGTCCCACCGGCCGCAACTTCGGCGCGGGCATGTCGGGCGGCATCGCCTACGTGCTCGACGTGGACGGACAATTTAAAAACCGCTGCAACATGGCCATGATCGACCTCGAACCCGTGATTGAGAAAGACGACGTGCATATTCTCAAAGACCTTATTCAGCGGCATTTTGATCTCACCGGCAGCACGGTGGCCAAGAAAATTTTGGACAAATGGGAAGGCACGCTTCCGAAGTTTGTGAAGGTGTTCCCGAAAGAATACCGCCGCGCGCTCGGCGAGATGGCCGCCAAAGAAAGCGGCCGCGCGATCGAATCCAAAAAAGTGGAGAGCTGGAGTTAGCGATGGGCGACATTCGCGGTTTCGTGACAATTCCGAAAGAAGACGTGGGCTATCGCCCGGTCGACGAACGGCTCAAGGACCACAAAGAAGTCACGATCCCGTTGACCGAAGAGAAGGTCAAGGCCCAGGGCGCGCGCTGCATGGACTGCGGCGTTCCGACCTGCCATTGGGGCTGTCCCGTCGACAATTTGATTCCGGACTGGAACGATTTGGTTTTCCGCGGCCGCTGGCAAGACGCGCTTGAACGGTTGCTCCGCACCAACAATTTGCCCGAGATGACCGGCCGCGTTTGCCCGGCGCCCTGCGAAGTTTCCTGCGTGTTGGGCCTCATCGCACCGCCCGTGAGCATCAAGCTCAACGAATACTCGATAATTGAAAAAGGTTTTGCCGAAGGTTGGATAAAACCCGAAGTGCCAAAAGTGCGCACGAACAAAAAAGTGGCCGTGATCGGCTCGGGGCCCGCAGGCCTTTCCGCCGCGCAGCAACTCAACCGCGCGGGCCATTGGGTGACTGTGTTGGAAAAGAACGATCGCGTGGGCGGGTTGCTCCGCTACGGCATCCCGGATTTCAAATTGGAGAAGCGCATCGTTGACCGCCGCCAAAAATTGCTCGAACAAGAAGGCATCACGTTCCGCACCGGCGCGCATGTGGGTGTGAACATCTCGATCGAAAAACTTCTGGAAGAATTTGACGCGTTGTTGTTGGCCGGTGGGTCCGAAAAGCCGCGGGATTTGCCCGTGCCGGGCCGTGAACTCAAAGGCATCCACTTCGCGATGGAATTTTTGCCACAGCAGAACAAACGCAACGCCGGCGACCAGTTGCCCGCTGAGAAAGACATCAAGGCCACCGGCAAGAACGTGATTGTGATCGGCGGCGGCGACACCGGCTCCGACTGCATCGGCACGAGCCACCGCCAGGGCGCGAAAAGCGTGACCTCGCTCGAACTTTTGGCGAAACCGCCGGTGGAACGGCCCGCCGATAATCCGTGGCCGGAATGGTCGCGCGTGCTTCGTTATTCGTCTTCTCACAAAGAGGGCGGCTCCATTGAATATTCGGTGCTCACGAAAAAATTTAGCGGCGAGAACGGTGAAGTCCGTAAACTCCATGGCGTGAAAGTGGAATGGAAGAAAGATGAGAAAGGCCAGATGAAAATGGTGGAAGTGCCCGGATCGGAATTTGAATTGAAGGCCGAGCTCGTGCTGCTTGCGATGGGATTTGTGCATCCGGTGCACGATGGGATGATCCAGCAGCTCGGCGTGAATCTGGACCCGCGCGGGAACGTGATGGTGGACGCGAACCACATGACCAGCAAAGAAGGCGTGTTCGCGGCCGGCGACATGGCGATCGGCCAATCGTTGGTTGTGCGGGCGATCAAACAGGGACGCAATGCCGCCCGTGGCATCGACAAATACCTAATGGGGGAAACACAACTGCCATGATTCCATCCATATCGTCCATCCAATCCGAATTTCCGGTCGCTTCTCTTTTCGTCCTCATCATTGTTTATGCGTTCTTCGCGCTCTGCTTGAGCGCTATTGCAAAAAAGACCGGCAACGGCCAGCGCGCCTGGTGGGGTTGGGTGCCGGTCCTTCAAGTCCTTTTGATTCTTAAAGTTGCGAGCGTGGATTGGTGGTGGATTTTTTTCTTCCTGATCCCGTTCGTGAACATCGCGATTGCCATTTACGTTTGGGTCCGCATTGCCAAGACCCTTTCGAAGCATCCGATATGGGGCGTATTAATGATTGTGCCCGTGGTTGACGTCGCCGTTCTCGCCTACCTCGCGTTCTCCAAACAATGAGCTCGCCAAACGACCGGCGAGCAAGCCGTCGTGTAAGCCGCGAAGTATTCGTGGGGCATATCGGCGTGGGGGGCAACAATCCCATCCGCGTGCAATCGATGACCACCACCGACACAATGAACACGCAGGCCACGGTCGACCAGGTGTTGCGCTTGGCCGACGTCGGTTGTGAAATTGCCCGCATCACCGCGCCCACCGTTCTCGATGCGCAGAACCTCGAAAAAATAAAGTCTGCGTTGCTTCAAAAGAACTGCAACATCCCGCTTGTCGCCGACATTCATTTCCGTCCCGACGCCGCCATGGTGGCCGCCGATTTTGTGGAGAAAGTGCGTATCAACCCCGGCAATTTTGTGGACGGCAAAGCGTTCAAGGTCCGCGAGTACACGGACGAGCAATACCAGGACGAGATCAAACGCATCGAAGACAAGTTCACGCCGCTGGTCCTGAAAATGAAAAATTTGAAACGCGCGATGCGCATTGGATCCAACCACGGTTCGCTTTCCGACCGTATCATGAACCGTTATGGCGACACGCCCGAAGGAATGGTGGAGTCGGCGCTTGAGTACGCGCGTATCTGTGAGAAGAACGGCTATTTCGACATCATCTTTTCCATGAAAGCGTCCAATCCGCGCGTGATGATCGCGTCCTATCGATTGCTTGTTAAGCGCATGGACGAAGAGAACATGAATTATCCGCTGCATTTGGGTGTGACCGAAGCCGGCGACGGGCCGGACGGCCGCATCAAATCCGCGGCCGGCATCGGCAGCCTGCTCGAAGACGGTCTCGGTGACACGATCCGCGTTTCTCTCACCGAAGACCCCGAATTTGAAATCCCGGTCGCCCGTGAGATTGCGGAGCGGTACAACAAAATCGCAAGTTCCTCCACCCGCAAGGGGGGAGGACAGGAGGGGGGAATCCCCACCCCTGCCCCCTCCCCTGTCGGGGAGGGGAAAATAGTGTTGGGGTCCCGGCGCGAGACCGAACCCGTTATGTCGGGGCCGATTATGATTGGCGGCGCCGCGCCCATCCGCGTGATCTCGCATTTGAAACTGAACGAGAACAGCGGCTCCGATGTGCTGCAATTGTTGGAAGACCGGCTCAAACAAGACACGCCGCCCGAAATCCTTTTGATCACGGCCGAGGGCCCGCGCTTCGACGCGCTCTACACTTCCTTCCGGTCTCATCTCGCCGAAGAAACCAAACGGCTGAGCTTCTGGGTCGCTTATCAAGGGGACAAACTTCCGGCGGCGGCCGTTGCGGCGGATGCGTTGGTGGTCCGCTTCACAGAAAAACTTTCCGAAGATCAACTGGCCGCGGCCGTCAATCTCTGCCGCAAGAATGATGCAAGCCTGGTTTTATCTTCACCCAATACCGATGCGTTGATTCAAGCGCTCGATCGTTTGAAGAATGGCCGGGTCAACGTGATCGTCTCACAAAAAATCAAAGATCCTTATTTCTCGGTCCATCCAGCGCGCCGCCTCGCGGCCCATTTGAAAGCCAAGCAATCGAACGTTCCGATGATCTTGAGTTCGGACGCTGTGGGCCCGGACCTGGCCGGCGCCGCTGTGTTGGGAAGCTTGATCTGCGACGGCATCGGAGACGCCATCTCGGTCAGCGCGGCACCGCTTTCACGGGAGACTTTGGATTTCTCTTATAACTTGCTCCAAGCCTGCGGCACCCGGATCACCAAGACCGAATTTGTTTCCTGTCCATCCTGTGGCCGGACGTTGTTCGACTTACAGTCCACCACCGAACGCATCAAGTCCAAGACCGGGCACCTGAAAGGCGTCAAAATCGCCATTATGGGATGCATTGTGAATGGTCCGGGGGAGATGGCGGACGCGGACTTCGGCTACGTTGGAGGGGGGCCGGGTAAGATCAATTTGTATGTGGGAAAAACCTGCGTTCAGAAATCAATTCCGAGCGATGTAGCGGATGAAATGTTAATTCAGCTCATCAAATCGCATGGAAAATGGGTAGCACCTCCCGTCGCGGTGGCCCAGGGTGCAGGAGATTTAAGATAGTTCTTGTGTTTTCTCGTCGGGATCATGCATAATGACACCAGTTTCATGTTAAGTTTTGATTTTCATCGTATCCCCGCTTTCCCTTCCTGCCGGAGAATTCCCCCTTTGAGAAAAAATTTACAATCCATTTTGCTGTCATTCTCGTTTAGTCGCCACACAGCTTGGCGACCAAGCGGGCCGACGGCAAATTATTAAAACTAGTAGAGGTATTAAAACAATGAGTCAACGTGGTACAGTTAAGTGGTTCAACAACGCGAAAGGTTTCGGCTTTATCGCTAAAGCAGATGGATCGGGTGATGTGTTTGTTCATTACTCGGCGATTACGGGTGAAGGCTTCAAGAGCCTTGCCGAAGGTCAAGAAGTGACCTTTGACGAAGTCCCGGGAGAGCGTGGTCCGAAAGCCGCGAATGTTGCCCGCGTCTAGTTTTAATTATTAAAACTATTCACTGATTCGCAAAAAACCCGCCCCCCTCTCACCTTACCGTGATTGGGGGGCGGAGTTTTTTAGGGCGATGTTTCTTGAAATTGAACTCAAAAAAGGCCAGTTTATGCGCATGAAAAGCGAACGGGGCATCACTTTTATCGAGGTCCTGATGATTGTTGTCGTGTTGGGGGCGGTGGCGTTCATCACGATCCCCAAGTTCCAGACCATGCTTTATCAGTCCCGCGAATCGCGCACCAAGACCCATCTGGGCGACTTGCGCGGCGCGCTCGCGATCTATTATTCCGACAATTTCGGCCGGTTCCCGTCGGATGAGGGCACGCCGGAAACGCGCTTGGTGTCGGGCCTGGTCCCCCAATATTTGAAGCGCATCCCCGACGTTGAGTTGAAACACCTTTATTCCCGCAATCTAAACACCGTACAGGACCGTTTTGACGATCAGGGCGATTGGATGTATTCGATGTTGAACGGTTTTATAGCGGTCAATTCTCTTAAGACCGACACCAAAGGCGAGGCCATTTCCAGTTGGTAAGCGAGCAAGGCCCCATCCTTGATATCGGATACGAGCCAAAAGAAAAAAAGCTTTTGCTGGTTGTTGACGACGAAGCCGCTATCCACGGCGTCATTTTTGACTCCCTCGACAACGATTACCGGTTGGTCAGCGCGTTCAACGGCCGCGAAGGCGTGGACAAAGCCGCCAAGATCCACCCCGCCTTAATTTTAATGGATGTGATGATGCCCGACATCGGCGGGTATGAAGCTGTGCGTTTGTTGCACGACGACCCAAAGACGCGCCATATTCCGGTCATTGTAATGACCGCCCAAAATTTTGATGAATCAACCGTGAAACTCATGAAACAAGAACCCAATGTGGTCAACTTCCTGCCCAAACCTTTCCGCGCGAAAGACCTGCGTGAATTGGTGTCCAAGGCGCTTGAAAAAGCGTAATCATGGACCATGGTCAAACAACTCGTTCTCGATACCAGCCTGTTTGTGAATCCCGCCTCCGCCGAGGCGATGGGAAATTCACCGACCACAGCGCTTAAACGCTTTTTGGAACTTTCTAAAAACGCTCCAGGCATTTCATTGTTTATGCCGCCGAGCATCTACCGCGAGCTGATGTATTTTGTCGAGGAGCCAAAAATTCCGGCAGAGCTTCTGACGCTCTTGCAGCAACGCGCGCCGCAGAAACATTCGCTGCAAGTGCCCGGCTTTTTCATTTACTCGCTCGTGGAAAGTTTTCGCGATCGCGTCGATCGCGGATTGCGTTTGGCCGAACGCCACGTGCGCGAAGCGATCGAAGTGACGCCCCCGCCCAAACCCGAGAAAGGGGCCAAAGGGGAAGTGCGACCGGATTCAAAGCTGGTTTCGAGCCTGCGCGAATCGTTCCGGCGCATGATGCGCGAAGGAATGCTCGATTCCAAAGCGGACGTCGATTTGTTGCTGCTCGCGTTTGAAATCAAAGGAACGCTGGTCTCTGCCGACGAAGGCGTGTTGTTGTGGGCCGAAAACCTCGGTATTGAAATTTTGCCGTACCCGCAGTTGCTTCCGCTTGTTCAAGAAGCCGTAAAAAAATAAGTCCACCTCTCCGGACTCCCCTCCATTGGAGTCTGTATGCCTTACAAATGTCTGTTGTTGTCCCTCGTTTGTCTTCTGTTGGATGGTCCGCTCCGGGCGCACGCGCCGTCGTGGTTTGAGAAATTCCAGGAGGAGCGCGCCAAAGCGTTTGGCCCTGTCCGGTTGCATTCGACCGAGGAAGTAAAACAATTCCTACTGATTCGGGAGCCCTTGCCGGTCGCGCGGCCCATAGTTGTCTCTCCGGCCGTCGTTGAACCCGAAACGCTTGTTGTGTTGCCCGAACCGGAGAAACCGGCCGCGAAAAAGACGAAGAAGCGGAAAAAAGGACCTGTCGACCGCGTCCCAGTCGAGGCCATATTGGAACGTGCGCGAAAGGCGCACGCGAGCGGAAGGTTGGATGAGGCGCAGCGTTATTACCGGCTCGTTAAAAAAGCCGATCCGGGCTCAGTGGAAGCGACGGAGAAACTCGACCAGCTCAGAAGAGAAATGGAATAAATTAATTGAAAGTTTGAAGCTTGATGATTGAGGATTGAGAATTAAGTACCAATCATCAATTCTCAAGCTTCAACCGTACAATCCATTTATTTAAGGGCGGTAGCGGTTGGTAATCGGCATGCGGTGGTCGCGGCCGAACGAACGAGGGGAAATCTTGATGCCGGGGGGTGCCTGGCGGCGTTTGTATTCGCTGCGGTCGATGAGGCCGACGATGCGGCGCGCGTAGGCATCGGCGGTGCCGGCCGGTTTGTTCTTTTCCACGTAATCGACAATGACCGGATCGAGTTCCGCGTATGGCCCCAGCGAATCTTCGTCGCGCTGGTTTTCGCGCAGTTCCGCGGTCGGCGCGCGGCGGATGGTTGTTTCGGGAATCAATTCGCGTCCGGCCTTCTGGTTGATCAAACGTGACAGCGCGTAAACCGTGGTCTTTAAAACGTCCTTGATCACCGCGAAACCGCCGGCCATGTCACCGTAAAGCGTGCTGTAGCCGGTCGACATTTCCGATTTGTTGCCGGTGGTGAGCACGAGCCAGTTGAACTTGTTGGAAAGCGCCATGAGCAGGCTACCGCGAATGCGCGCCTGCAAATTTTCTTCGGCGATGTTCGGCTGCGTGTCGCGAAAGAACGGGTCGAGCGTGTTCAGGAATTCCCGGTAGAGCGGCTGGATTGGAATTTCGTGGAACGTGATGCCCAGGTTCTGCGCGACCAACGCGGCGTCGCTCTTGGTTTCCTCCAAATTGTATTTGGAGGGCATCGTGACGCCGATCACATTGGACGGTCCCAAGGCTTCCACGGCCAACGCCGCTACCAGCGCGGAATCGATCCCGCCCGATAATCCGAGGGCGACTTTGGAGAAACCGTTTTTTCGGACATAGTCGCGAAGACCGGTCAGCAACGCTTGATGGATTTGTTCGAGGTCGTTCGATGGCGCCGAAGATTTCGTTTCCGGGAAAATATACAGGCCTTCGGTGAACGAAGGGAATTGCGCGGACACGCGGCCGGTTTTTTCCATCGCAAAACTGCCGCCGTCAAACACAAGCTCGTCCTGGCCGCCGACCATGTTGCAATAGAGGAGCGGTGCGCCAGCCGCGTTCACGGTCTTTTTAAACGCGGCGTGGCGCTCTTTTAGTTTTCCGACGTGAAACGGGCTGGCCGATAAATTGACCACGAGGCCGGCCTTCAATTTTTTTAATTCTTTGAGGTGGTCGCCCGCGATCCAGATGTCTTCGCAAATCGTTACGGCGACGCGCACGCCTTTGACTGCACGGACGACCGGTTTCTCGCCGGGCGAAAAATAACGCGCTTCATCGAAGACCCCGTAATTCGGCAAGCAGCGTTTCCAGTAAATATCTTGAACGCGGCCTTTCTCGATCCAGGCGGCCGCGTTGTACCGCCGGCCGCTTTTTTCATCAACAAAACCAACGATGGCTGTGATTCCGGTAATTTTTTTGGCGATATCACGCAGCGCGCGGATGTTATCGGCGATAAATGCGGGTTTTAACAACAGGTCTTCGGGCGGGTATCCGGTAAGGCACAGTTCAGGAAAGACCACGAGATCGCAGCCGGCGGCCTTGGCTTGCTGGGCGCGGTCCACAATAAGCCGCGCGTTACTGGAGATGTCTCCTACGGTGGGGTTGACTTGGGCCAAGCCGACGCGCATGCGCCGCTCACTGCACCATTTCGTGGGCGAGAATGATCGCTTCGCTGATCTCTTTCATGGACTTGCGGCGGTCCATGCTTTGACGCTGGATTTCGCGAAACGCTTCCTGTTCGGAAATATGTTTTTGTTTCATGAGAATGCCTTTGGCGCGTTCGATCAGCTTGCGCGCTTCCAGGGCTTCCTGCGCCGCCAACTTTTCGGATAAAAGCCGCGTGTTCTCGATGGCGGCCGCGCATTGGTTGGCGACCGACTGCGCGAACGAAACCTCGTCTTCGGCGTAGGTGTGCTCGGTCGGCTTGTACACGTTGAGCAGGCCCAAAGCCTTGTCCTTGTACATCATGGGCACAGATAACAAAGAGACCAGGCCCTGCTTAATTGCCAGGTCGCGGAATTGATAGGACGGCTCTTTGCGCACGTCTTTGATTTGGACCGCTTTTTTGGTCAATACGGTCTTGCCGGAGATGCTGCCGTGTAATTTGACCGGCGGCTTGTCGCGGTACCCCGGATCGAGTGACTGGGAGGCCACAATGCGGAGCTCTTGGTTCTTTTCGTCCAATAACATAATTGAGCAAATATTCGAGCCCATCATTTGTGCGGTCATGTTCACGATGAGCTGCATGATTTCTTCCGGATAACGGTCCTGTGTGATGGTGTGGGAGACCGCCGTCAGCGCTTCCAAGGCCTTGGCCCGGCGCCGGGTCTCGGAATAGAGGCGGGCGGTCTCAATGGCCGATCCTACCTGGCGGCCGATGGTCGCGAGCAAATTGATGAGCCTTGGCGAATGGACGTGAGGCTTTTTGTGTTGGACATTGATGACGCCGATCACGTCGTTTTTGATCATGACCGGCACCGAAAGGAACGATTCGTAGCGGTCTTCAGGCAGCGCGCCCATAAAACGGGGATCGGAATGGGCGTCTTTGGGGATCGCTACCGGTTTGTGGTGCTTGGCCACCCAACCGGTGATGCCTTCACCGATCTTGATGCGCAAATGGCCGATTTCCTGGGGATGGGGGGTTTTGGAAGCCGAAAGGACCAGGTCGTGGGTGGCCAGGTCGTGCAAATACAGGAAGCAGGCATCGGCCTTGGTCAAACGGCTAACCAGTCCGATGGTCTCGTTCAGTGTGTGCTGAAGCTCCAATGTGGAGGCAAACAAATCCGATAGGTCGGAAATGACCTTCAGTTCGTCTATCTCTTCCGTTTTGGAGTGGGATTTCTTCGTTGAGGGTGATTTGGTGGTCATGGCTTCTTAAGGCCGGGCATTGTAGCAATTCAAATGTTAAACTCGCCGCCGTCGACATGGATAAGACCGCACACCGAACCGGACCCTCAAATTGGTTTTCCCGCCTTAAATCCCTCTTTACGGGGAGCAATGACGATGCTGAATCGGTCTTGCGCACCCTCTCCCAAAAATTGGAAGCCAAGGACCCCTACACGCTCGGTCACGCAGACCGCGTTTCGCAATACGCGGTCGACCTTGGAAAAGTGCTGGGCGTCAATGGGACCGATCTAAAGACCTTGCGGAAAGGGGGCCTCCTCCACGATATCGGAAAGATTGCGATCCCCGACGCCATCCTGTTGAAACCCGGCAAATACACCGAAGAAGAATTTGCGGTCATGAAACAGCACCCGACGCTGGGTTGCGATATCTGCCAGAAACTCGGCTCCATCCAGGACGCGCTGCCCATGATCCGCCACCACCACGAGAAACTGAACGGCACCGGTTATCCGGATGGCATCAAAGGTGATGCGGTCCCCCAGCTCGTGCGCGTCGTCACCATCGTGGACATCTACGACGCGCTGCGTTCCCGCCGCAGTTACAAAGACCCGTTCTCGCTGGACCGTTCCTTCGAGATCATGTGGGAAGAAGTGGGAAAAGGGTGGTGGGACAAGAACATTTTGGCCGCCTGGGAAAAATTCATCCGGTCAAACCATTCTAACCATTACCCGGCCAACTAAGTTTATCCCGTGATAAAAGATACTCTGCTCGTCCTTCAATACTTCTTCAACTGGAAGTTTTTGGTTGCGTTCGGTTGTATCACCGCCATCGGTTTGACGGTGCCCGAAAAGCGCCTCAAACTTTTTCGTTCCGTCCGCTTTAATATTTGGTTGTTTCTTGTGATCGCGATCGCCTCGGCGATCGGAACATTCATGACGATGGAACAGGGCGCCAAGTACGTGTACCACACCTGGTGGTTCGCCGCTTTGTTGGGCCTGATGGCCTTCGACGTCATTGTCTGCAAGCTGCGCCGCTTGCCAGTCAATTTGTTTGGCCGCGGCCGCCGGCAAAACGAACGCGGGCATGAGACACCAGAACAATTTCTGGCCAAGTCGAAATTAAAAGCATCGGTGTCCGTCCAAAAGTCGCCGGAAGCGGCGGCGGAGGCGGTCCGCTCCTGGTTCCAGACCCAGGGCCTAAAGTACCACGAAGACCATTTGCCGGCCGGACAAGCTTTCTTTTCGGGCAAACACCGCATCCAGCGCTGGGGCGATTTCATTTTGCACGTGAGCATCGTGGCCGTTCTGGCCGGGAACATGATGGGGGCCATGTTCGGTTTCGAAGAAGTGCTTCCGATCGAGGAAGGAAAGACCGTCACGATGAAGAACCGCCCGTTCGAAGTGACGCTGAACGATTTTACGATTGAGTATTACAAAGAGTCGGGCGCGCCGAGCGTTTACGCGAGCGACCTGCTCGTGAAAAAAGACGGCGCCGAGATCGCGAAGAAACGGATTGTGGTGAACGAGCCTCTCGATATTGACCGTGTGCGGTTTTACCAGGCGTCGTGGGGCATGACCTATGATTTTCACGTGGCGCGGTTGGCGCTCGCGGGCCGCGAAGTGGATTTGAAGCAACATGAAATCACGCCCATCATCGGCACGCCGCTGTCGGTGCGCGCGAACCAGTTTTTGCCGTCGTTCGGCATCGATGAACACGGTCATTCGACGAATTCGGATTTCGAAGGAAAGAACCCGGCGCTCCAGATCGATTTTCTCGAAAAGGGCAAAGTGGCCGCCCGCGTCTGGCTTTTAAAAAACGATCCGCATGTCGCGTTCCGGATCGCTTCCGATGAGGCCCTGACCCGCGCTGCGCCGCCGCCGTTCCATTTGTTGGATGTTGAGCCGGTCCTGTTCTCCGGTATCCAGGTCGGTTATGACCCGGGCGCGCCGCTGTTCTGGACGGGCTCGATTGTATTATTGGTTGGGCTCTGCATGCACTTTTATATGCATCAACGGCGGCTGCGGGTGTTGATCGTCAAGAAAGGAAGCCACGCGGATGTATTGGTCGGGGGTTGGAATTCGCGAACGCCAGAAGATTTTCAAAAAGAATTTTCAGATTGGGCTGACGGACTCCGTCGGGCCCTGTCCTAAAATAAGCCCTTCGACTAGCTCAGGGCGAGGAGAATAATTATGGAGATTTACTTTTTCGGCGGCGCGTTCGCCGCTTACACGGTGGCGATGTCGCTTTTTATCGGTTACGCGATAACGCGGCGCGAACTGTTGGCGGGGATCGCTAAAAAAGCACTCTGGGCCGGCGCGGCATGCCATATCATCAGCCTCATCATCCGCACCACCATCGCGCGTCAAATGCCGCAGCATACGTGGTATGTGCCCTGGAGCAACTGGTTTGAAAGTTTTTCGTTCTTTGCGGTCGTGATCGTTGTGCAATACCTAATTATCCAGAAAAAACAGGAGATCCCGATCCTGGGCGCGTTTGTGACGCCGCTCGTCTTCACAACGATGGTGGTGGCGATCAATTCGCCGTTCGGAACGCAGATCCCGAACCTGCCGCCGGCGTTGCAATCCTATTGGATGGCCATTCACGTGCCGGTCATGTTCATTTCGTACGCCGCGTTCGCGAACGCGTTCGGCGTCGGCATTGCGTTTTTGTTCCAGGAATACCAGATCAAGTCGCGCAAACCGTCCACCGTGATGTTCCGCCTTCCTTCGCTCGAAGAACTCGACAACATGATCTACAAGATCATCTGGTACGCGTTCCCGGTGCTCACGCTCGGCGTTCTGCTTGGCGCGCGCTGGGCCTACGACGCGTGGGGCCGTTATTGGGGCTGGGACCCAAAAGAAACCTGGGCCTTCATCACGTGGCTCGTGTACCTGATTTACTTGCACATGCGGCTCATCATGGGCTGGCGCGGGCGCAAGACCGCCTATTTATCTTTGGCCGGATTTTTGGTCGTGATTGTGACCTATGTCGGCGTGAATTATCTCTCTCCGCTCCACGGCTTCCTTTCCAACACAGGAAAATAAACTTGGGTCTCGTCGCCGTCGGTCTATCGCACAAGACCGCCCCGGTCGAAATCCGGGAGCGCCTCACTATTCCCGCCCATCAGCTGGCGGAGGCGCACAACCGGCTGGCCGCCACCAAAGAGCTTCAAGAGACGGTGGTCCTCTCTACGTGCAATCGGTTGGAAGTATACGCCAGGCCCCAATCGGACCGGCCGCGCGCGTTGGAGGTGGTGCGAAAATTTTTCCTGGAGCTTTACGGCGACGCCGGCGTGGGCGCCGCGCTTTATCAGTTTGAGGCCAAGTCCGCCGTTGAACATTTGTTCCGCGTTTCCTCGGGGCTCGATTCGATGGTGATCGGAGAAACGGAAATTCTGGGTCAGGTGAAGTCCGCCTATTTGTTTTCACAATCACACGGCGCGACCGGAAAAATTACGAACGTTTTGTTCCAGCGCGCGCTCTACGTCGGCAAACAGGTCCGCACAAAGACGTTGATTTCGGACGGCGCAAGTTCGGTGGGCAGCATCGCGGTCCAACTCGCCGAGAAAATTTTTGGCCAGCTCAACAAACGCCGCATTCTCTTGCTCGGCGCCGGAAAAATGGCGGAAGTCACCGCGCGCCATCTGTTGAGCCAGAAGGCCGGTGAAATCGTAATCTTGAACCGCACACAGGACCGCGCCGAAGCGCTCGCGAAACAATTGCATGGTGTGGCCGGTTCACTCGACCGTCTTCAGGAAGAACTGCTGCTCGCCGACATCGTGGTATGTTCCACCTCCGCTGAAAAACCGCTGTTGACGTACGGCATGATCGTGCCGATCATGAAAACACGCCGCGACCGCTCCCTTTATTTCATCGACATCGCGGTGCCGCGCAACGTGGACCCGGCCGTGAACGGAATCGACAACGTGTACCTCTATAACATCGACGATTTGAAATCGCTGGTGGACGAGAACATGGAACGCCGCAAAAGCGAAGTGGCGCGCGCCGAGGAATTGGTGACGGGGCTCGCCACCGAATTTTACGAGTGGATCCTGGCTACCTTGGACGGAAAGACCAAGGCGCTTAAGCACACCACATGAATCTAAGAATAGGGTCGCGCGGATCGAAGCTCGCGGTCACGCAGGCCCATTGGGTGGGGGAAGAACTGAAGAAAAAAACCCCCGGGCTCGATGTCACGTTCAAAGAAATTGTCACTACCGGTGACATCCCCCTACGCTCCGTTGACGACCGGAGCTTCGGGGGACTTGCCCCCCGTAGCTTTAGCGAAGGGGGGAAGGGTGTCTTCGTGAAAGAGATTGAAGACGCGTTGCTCGCCAAAGAAATTGATTTGGCCGTGCATTCGCTTAAAGATGTTCCGCAAACATTGCCTCCCGGTTTAAAACTTGGGCCTTTTCCGGTCCGCGAAGATTTTCGCGACGCGGTCGTGTCACGCTTCGGCGAGGTGCTCGGTGAATTGCCGCGTCACTCGCGCATCGGCACCAGTTCGCCGCGCCGCCATGCGCAGACGGCCTACCTTTTTAAAAAGCGCGGGTACGAGATTAACCCGCTGCGCGGCAACGTCGACACGCGGCTAAAAAAGCTTCAAGACGACCACTACGACGCGATCATTCTCGCGGCGGCCGGGCTCAAACGGCTTGGTCTGGCCGATGAGATCACGCATATTTTGGAGCCCGCCGTTTTTCTGCCCTCGGCCACGCAAGGTTGTTTGGGATTGGAATTGCGCGAAGATGATGAGATCACGATGAAGCTGCTCGAAACCATCCAAGACCTCACGGCCAATGTGACCGCTGTTGCGGAGCGCGCGTTTCTGCAGGGGCTCGGAGGCAATTGCCAGGTGCCGGTCGGCGCTTATTCGCAAATTGATGGGGACGATCTCAAAATGAAGGCCGTGCTTTTGGATGCGAAGGGAGAGAAGGCCGTGTATGCCGAAGAGCGCGGCCCCAAAAGCCAGCCGCAACTTGTCGGGTATCAATTGGCCGAACGGTTGTTGCACGACGGCGGCTCGGAGATCATGGGATGAAACCCGGAAAAATATTTTTGATCGGCGCCGGTCCCGGTGATCCGGGCCTTATCACGGTGCGCGGCCGCGAGGCGCTGCGGCGCGCCGACGTGGTGGTGGTCGACGCGTTGGTAAGCCCCGAAGCGTTGCGCGGCCTGAAAGGAAAAATCGTTTATGTCGGTAAACGGGGGCCAGGTGCGCCGCACGGTTCGTCGCTCAGCCTGCCGCAAGAAGTCATTAACAAATTATTGGTACGTCTCGGAAAACAGGGCAAGATGGTCGCGCGTTTAAAAGGCGGGGACCCGTTTGTGTTCGGGCGCGGTAGTGAAGAATTGGAAGAGTTGCAGCGCGCCGACGTTCCCTGCGAAGTTATTCCAGGAGTGTCCTCGGCCATTGCCGCTCCAGCCGCGGCGGGGATTCCAATAACAGAACGCCGCTGGGCTTCGCAGGTGACGATTGTGACTGGCCATGGGCACGCCGGCACGCGCGGCGTTGATCCGGTCTCTCCGAACGTGAATTGGAAAAAATTGCCGCGCGAAGGGACGCTCGTGGTGTTGATGGGCGTGGGCAGTTGGAAAAATATCCGCCGGAAATTATTGTTCGCCCGCTGGCCATCCGCAAAACCGGTCGCGGCAATCGAGTCGGGGACAAATCCGACACAGCGTATTATCCAGACGACTTTGGGTGCGTCGATCGATGATTTTGAACGCCGCCGTCTTATCGCACCGGCGGTGATTGTGGTGGGCGACGTGGTGCGATTGGCCGCACGCGGCAAGCGCGTGGTGGTGACGCGCCCGCTCGAACAGAACAAAGAATTGGTCCGGAGGTTGGAAGACAAAGGCGCGCACGTGATCTCGGCACCGTCCATTCGCGTCATTCCACTGCAAATAAAATTTTCTCCCGCCAAAACGAAATACGATTGGATCGTTTTCCTTAGCGCGAACGCGGCCCGTACGTTCAAAAACAAAAGCCTGATGAAGGTGCCCGTGATTGCGGTCGGGCAAGAGACCAAGCGCGTGGCTGAATCAATCGGATGGAAGGTCCGGAAATTGCCCGCGGAGTTCACGGCCCAAGGAGTCTTGAAAGCGCTTGGAAAAGTGCGGGGCAAATCCTTCTTGATCCCCCGTGTGCAGAGCGCGCCCGAAGATTTTCCGCGAGCGCTGCGGACGCGCGGTGCGCGCGTGCAAGAAGTGGTGACGTATACAACCCATCCCGCACGGCTTTCCGCCGCCGTTAAAAAGAACGTATTGAGCGGCGTTGATGCCGTCACGTTTACCTCCGCTTCGACGGTGCGCGGTTTCCTTGGAAATTTCACGGCGGCGCAGAGAAAACGGATTTTTAACGCGGCAAAAGCGGTCTCCATGGGACCGCAAACGACTTCCGCGCTCCGGGCCTTGGGCGTCAAAAAAATTCATGAAGCCAAAAAATCCACCATCGCCGATTTGATCGAGGTCCTGTTCCCATGAAAGAAGAGTCGCTGGAAAAGTTAAGCCAGACCGTCAAGAAAACGCTGCTTGCGGGCGGCGCCATTATTCGCCGCGGCGCGCAGGGTGTGCGCCGCGTGAAATACAAGAGCACCTACAGCCCGGTAACTCAAATCGATGTGGCATCGGAAAAAGCGATTTTTAAGATCGTTCGAAAAACATTTCCGGGCCACACGTTCCTGGCGGAGGAATCAGCGTTCCTAAAAAAAGGCGACCTGGGAAAAAGCCGGCCTGGCCGGTACCGCTGGGTCATCGATCCGTTGGATGGCACCGTAAACTTTATGCACCGGATCCCGCAGTCGTGCGTGTCGGTGGCGGTTGAGTGCAATGGCGAAGTGCTGGCGGGCGGTGTTTACGATCCGTACCGAGACGAACTCTTTATGGCAGTCCGCGGGCGTGGCGCGACCATGAACGGAAAGCGAATTCACGTGTCCCCTGAGCGGAGGCTCATCCGCTCGCTCGCGATCACCGGTTTTCCGTACGACCATCAAAAAAACGCGGCCTATCATGCGCGCTTCATTCAACCGTTTCTGACCAAGTTCGCGGATTTGCGACGGCATGGCGCCGCGGCATTGGATCTGTCATGGGTGGCCTGCGGGCGTGTGGAAGCGTTTTTTGAATTTGATCTCAACCCATGGGACATCGCGGCGGGAATGCTGCTTGTAAAAGAAGCGGGTGGAAAATTGTCGGACTTCCGTGGAGCGCCGCTTCATATCGACCGCCCGGACCAAACACTGGCCACCAACGGCCATGTTCATTCCCGAACGGTCAAGTTATTTAAGATTTAGATTTTCTCTCCAAAATCTCAACCCCTTCTCTAACGGCGTATTTCGGGTCGGCCGTGCTGTAATTTTTTTCAATCCAGCGGCGTAGGCCCTGCGGTGTTTTTTTGTTCCAAGGTTCGGCCACAACGATCAGCAGCGGCGGCCGCCGGCTTAAGTCTTCTATTACACGCTTACAGATTTTTTCCGATAGGACCTCTCGCACCACCGGGTTGCTAAAAATGACGCCGGTCGGCGGAGATCGCCGCGAATAGTAATAGAGACCGGATTCATAACCCCACATGTAAAACGTTTCGCCTTCCGGTAATAAGGTGGCCAATTCCAATCCGTGTTTTTTGCTGTTATAAAAAAGCGCGCCGTATTTTTTATAGGACCAAACATCGGCAGGAAAACGGTAAAAAGGGACTTCTCGCCAGAGGAGCGCTGTCACAAAGAAAAGACCCAAGGCGGTCGCCCAGCGGTGGGAATTTTTGTTCGCCAGCGAGGCCATGTCCTGGACGAGCCAAGCCGCCGCGACCACCAGCGACGGCATGAGCAGTTGGTAATAATGAGGGAACTGGTGGCGCATGAAAACGATGCACAGGAACAGCCCGGCTGAATAAGCGGCGAGGGCGGTCCAGGACAGGAAATCCTTTCGATAAATACCCAGCCCCAGCCCGCATAGAAGAACAAAGCAAAGTCCTTTAACAAGGAACCAGTTCTTGTAAAACGTCATCTTTAAAAGGTGAATAAAGGTTGGAGCGGTCAATCCGTCCATGTCCGTGTAGTGAAAGTTAAACCGGAAGACCGCGTCAATGAAATCGTTTTTTCGTCCGGTAAACGTGAAATACGCCGTCACGGCGGCCCAGCTTGCCACAACCGGCAAAGCGGCGAGAAACGCATATTTAATGACCCGTTTCCGGCGTGCAGGTCGCGGCATCAAGATTTGAAATGTGATCAAGACCACAAACGCAATGATCACCGGTTGTTTGTACAGCGTGGCAATACCTATGCACAAACCCGCCAGCAGAGGGCCGATAGCGGAATTGGCCGCTTCCTCGTCCGCGCGAAGCCAGAAATACAAGCCCCACGTTAGGAAAACATTGATAAAAATTTCCGTGTTCGGTTGGTTGGCCTCGAGGACCAAGTCGCCCGAGAACAGGACCCAAAAAATACCGGCCCAATAGGGAGCGGCCCGTCCTTTGAGCGAGCAAAGGAAAAAAATTCCGAACAGCGTTGCGATGGACGCGCAAACCGTGAGCAAATAAATCGAAAACGGCCCGTACCCGCCCCAGATTTCGGCGGCAGCAAAAGTAACGTGTATCGCCGGTGGTTTGTGGTCCCACAAATCCGAATACAGTTTTCTCCCGTCCAGCATCTCATGCGCGATAACGGCGTAAGTTGTAATGTCCCATTCCAGTGGCTCGTTATAGGTGTGCAGTCGCATCACAATAATGGAAAGAGAAAGTATGCCCAGAAAAATGGCGGCTTTTCGGTTCATAAAATGGGTTCCGATACTACATTTGCTTTGGCCACTCCTGCTGACGCTGTTTCTTTTCCCGCCGCGTTACAGCGGTCCAGTAAATCCGCACGACGAAGGAGTCTGGCTTGCCGCCGCTCAATGTTTGACGGAAGGCAAGGCGCTCTACCGGGACGTATGGTTTCAATACGGTCCTGTTCTCATGGAATTTGTAAGGCTGGCGTTTCGCCTGTTCGGAGAAACACTCTCCACCGTCAGAGGAACATTTTGGTTGGCGAACTGGGTGGGCCTCCTTATTGTTTATGCGGCGTTGGTGCGGCTTGTCCAGGCCCCGTTGTTGCGGTTGATTGGCTCCGTGTTTATTTTTCTGGTACCGATGGCTTCGCACGTTCCGTGCATTCCGATGGCGGCCCGTTATGGTTTTGGGTTCCTGCCGATGCTCTTCTGGCCTGTTAACGAATCCTCAAAACCGGTCCTTGCCGGTCTAGCCTGCGCCCTTTCCTTTTTTGTTTCTCAGGAATCCGGTGTCGCCTGTATTGCGGCAACCGCGTTTGTCTTTATGTCCAACCGGGACAAAGTGCTGACACGGCAGTTTGTGGCGGGGTTGGCGGCGGCAATGGCGGTGGGTTTTGGGTACTTGTTTTTCACATCGGGCATCGGGCCGTATTTGAAATGCGCGTTCCCCGGCATTGCGGGCCTCGTGGCGGACCAGAGTTTGTCTTTGCCTAAGATAAGTTTGTCGGGATGGTCGTGGTCGCGGGCCGCGGACACCGCCGCGGCCTATTTGCCGCTGGTGCTTTATCCGCTCTGCTTGCTGTCAGGAAAAAAGAAACCTTTGCTTTTCGGATTGGCGTTATTTGGCGTACTGATGCTGCCTTCGGCGTGGGGCCGGTCAGACCGGTGGCATATCTACATTTCGATCTCGCCTATGATTTTGACCGGCGCGCTTGCCGTTCAGCAATTGATGGACCGGAAATCGCCCCGGGCGGAGACCGCTTTGTTGGTTTTCATTGTTTGCGGGGCCCTGCTTTTTGTCCCGCATTATTTTGGGTTCCGCGCGAAGGAAAAACGGGACGAGAAAAAATTGCAGGCCAGTGATCTTTTGCGGATGGGCCGGGCTCGGCTCCCATTTGCGCAAGCCAACGCTTACGAGGTTTTGCGCCGGTGGGCCGAGGCCAGGACGCGGGCGGGAGAACCGGTCCTCTTTTATCCCTACGACGGCGTGTTTTACTTCCTGGTCGATCGCCCCAATCCTTCCCGGATCCCCATTCTCAGTTACGCCTCCCGCCCCGAGCAGCAGCAAGAGGTGATTGAGGAACTGGAGAAAGGTGGCGTGGAATGGGTGGTGTGGGACACGGAGAACCGGTTTTTCGATGGAAAACCGCTATCGGAATACCTTTCCAAAATAGAGGCGTATCTGCGGGAGGCTTACATCCCCACCGAAACGAACGGCCCGTTTCTCTTTTTGCGCCGGAAAAATGTTCGGCAAATCTTAACCGAATATTAAGGAGTTCTTAATCTCGTCTGTGTCAGAATTAGCGAGTCGCAAGAGCAAAACATCGGGCGGACAAGCATCACCGCCACACAGATTTCGGGGGTCGGATTTGGTTAGGGGTCCGACCCCCTTTTTTTGCCTACTTAACGAATTCCTCTTTTTTGAACCACAGCTTCACTTCCCGCTCCGCTTCTAAGGGATTGGCCGATGCGTGGACCACGTTCTCAAAAACGCCCGCCGTAGTGATCCTTCCAAACATGCCGCGAATCGTGTCCGTTTTGGCTTTTTCCGGGTTCGTTTCGCCCGCCAACGCGCGGATTTTCAGGATCGCGTCCTCGCCCTTGTAGACCAATGCCATGACCGGCACTTTACCGCCGTGCAGTTTGCCCGTGATGTATTCGATCAATTGCGGGAAAAAGGGTTTGCCGACATGGTCGACATAATGGTCATTGGCCAGTTTTTCGGGCACAACCATGAGTTTGGCGGCCGCGAGCGATAATTTGGCCTCTTCGAGTTTGGCCAGCACGGGGCCGATAAGATTGCGGTTGACCGCGTCGGGTTTAATAAGAACAAGTGTTTCTTGCACAGACATGGAACGTCCTCCGGGGAGATAATTTTGGAGGGCGGAGTGTAGCTTTTTTAGCAACAGCCCTTATCGGGCTCGGGGATGTCCGGGTCAAAATGCGGAGCGGGTTTGAGCTTGCCTTCAAAGGCCGCCGGAACGGGCCCTTGATAGTAATGATGAAAGCGCTGCAGGACGTCCATTTCCTCTGCCGATGCTTTGCCGGACTCGCAGATCGCAAAGAGCTGCTCGAGGGTGACCGGCTGGAGCGCCATCAAGTCCGACAGCTCCAGCTTGTCCAGGTGCTCCACCAAATGGATCTTGATGAAATTGGCCGTGCTGACCTTCATGAGCGCCGCCGCGCATTGCGGATCGAAGTGACCGCCCGCTTCGCGTTTCATGATCGCGAGCGCGTTCTGGATCGACATGGCGCTGCGGTAGTGGCGCTTGGAGGTGATCGCGTCCAACACGTCCGCAACGGCCAAAATGCGGGCGCCGAGCGGGATCGCCTCGCCTTTCAATCCTTGCGGATAGCCGTGCCCGTCGTAGCGTTCGTGGTGGCCGGACGCGATGGCCGGAACATCGGCCAAAGCGCGGCGAAACTTAAACTTGGAAAGCAGCGTGAATGTGCCGCGCGCGTGCGTTTGGATTTCCTGATATTCTTCGGTCGTGAGCGAGCCTTCTTTGCGCAGGATGTGTTCCTTGATTTCAATTTTTCCGAGATCGTGCATGAGGCCCGCGTAGCGTAAGCGGTCCAGGTCGGTTTCGCCCAAGTTCATGATCTTGCCGATTTCGATTGCGTATTCGGTCACGCGGAACGAATGGCTGGCGGTCAACGGGTCGCGCTGGTCGATGGCGATTGACAACACCTCGAGCGTCGATTCAAAGTTTTTCTTGAGCTCCTCGTAAAATCCAAGCGTGATTTTGTGGGCATCCTCGACCTGTTTTGTGCGCTCTTTCACTTTGCATTCCAGGTTTGAGTTCCATTCCTGCAAGGCCGCGCTCATGGCTTTGTTTTCCTCAAGCAGGCGCTGATGTTCGATGGCCTGTTTGAGCAGCACCTTGATCTGTTCGATGTTCGCCGGTTTAAGCAGGTAGGCGCTGGCGCCGCTGTTGAGCGCGTCGATGGCGTAATCGGTTTCGGCGTAACCGGTCATCATGATGACGGTCATGTCCGGCCGGTGGCCTTTGAGCACCTTGAGCACGTCGATGCCGGTCAGGTCGGGCATTTTTATGTCGAGGAGCGCCGCCGCAAAGTCTTCTTTTTCGGCCGCGGCCAGCGCGGCGTTTCCGCAATCGGCGCTGGTGACGGTAAACCCGCAGCTTTTTAAAATGCTTTCCAGCGTCACGCGCTGGCCCTTGTTGTCATCCACCAGAAGAATTCGATCGCTGCTCATGATTTTTCCTCCTTGTCCGCCGGCACCCGCAACGGCAGCTTGACGTTAAAGCTGGTCCCTTTCCCAACCTGGCTGGTCACGAGGATCTGTCCCCCGTGTTTTTCAACAATGTTGCGGCTGATGGCGAGGCCAAGCCCCGTTCCGCGCGCCTTGGTCGTAAAAAGCGGTTCAAAAATTTTTGCCAGATGGACCGAGTCAATGCCGGTCCCGGAATCTTCGAACGTAATGACAATATATTCCTGGTTGGTCCTTTCCTCTCCCGCCGTCTCCACAACGAAACCCGATTTGATTTTTAATTTTCCGCCTTGTGGCATGGCCTGGATTGCGTTCGTTGTGATGTTGGAAAAAACCTGGGTCAGCCGGTCGGGGTCGACCACGGCGGTCGGTAGCGTCACGTCGAGGTCCCAATCCAGGGAGATATTCTCGGGGACCGTCACGATGTTCGGCAGTTTTTCGAGAACTTCGTTCAGTTGCGTGTGACGCGGGACCAGTTGGACCACGCGCGAGAAATCAAGTAGGTCGCCGATAATGACAACGGAGGAGTCCACTTCGCCCTCGGCGAGTTTCAGGATCATTTTTAGATGGGGATCGGTCTCGAGGATCGGGTTGTTCGTGAGCGCGTTGCGGACGTAATAGATGGCGTTGCGGATGGCGCCGAGCGGGTTTTTTAATTCGTGCGCCACGCCGGCCGCAAGCCGGCCGATGCTGGACAACCGTTCGCTGCGCATGAGCTGGTTCTGCAGGTCCTTTTCCTTTTGACCCGAAAGTTTCAAATCCGTGATGTCCCGCAGGACCGAATGCGCTACGCGCTGGCCGCCGTAGGTGAGCACTTTGCTCGAATGCGAAATGATGCGTATTAAACCGTCCCGGCGGACCAGCGAAATTTCCTTGTCGACAATGGCGGCGCCGTTTAAGAGCGACTTTAAATCGGTCATGACCCGGTGATGCTCTTGCGGGTGGCACAGGTCGAACAGCGTCATGCTGATCAATTCATCTTTGGGACGGCCGGTGAGTTCAACGGCCGATTGGTTGGCGTTCAAGAGCGCGCCCGACTGGGGATCAATGATGAAAATAGCCACGCTCGATTGCTCGAACAGGTTTTGGTAGCGGTCCTTGGTGAGGTGCAGTTGGCGCTGCGTGGTCTGCAGCTCCAGCGCCATGTTGTCTTCTTCGTAGACGCTCAGGTCGGCGGAACCGTCGGAGCTCCACACGAAGCGGGACTGGCCGATGAACCGGCAGGCCGAATCGCCTTTGGCCAGGCACTGGGTTTCGAGAAAATAAATGGGCTCGCCTTTTTTCCGGCTGATCACGCCCGTCAAATACCCGGCCAGAAACCAGCATTGGCAAAATGAATTCTCCGAATGAAAAAAATTGAGGTGTTCGAGCGCTTCACGGGAATTTTTTACTTCGTAGACGACCTGGGCGGGATTATCGGATGAGAGCAGCCGAAATTCGCCGAGGCCGTGGAAGATGGCAGGGTCATCAACATTTTCAACGGCGGCGGACTGTCCGCATGATAAACCCACACGGGCCAGCACGCCGTGCGCGCGGGATTCCCCGAGCGTCCACCCCAATTCGCGGCGGAAACGGCCCATGACTTCCGGATGGAAAGAGACTTCCGGCGCGAGATCGTGGGCAAGCGCCGCGGTGGACTTCACGCGGGCACCAACAACACAACAATCGAATCGTTTTCTTTGGGGACCGAACGCTGAGGGCGACGCACAAAATTTTGTTTGGTCGAAAGGCCGAGCAACGGAACGTAGGGCAGGATGCTGGCGGCACCCGCTAGAATATCGTTGGGAAGCGCGGCAACTGAATCTTTTCCCAGATCAAAAAAGACAAAACCAAAACAGGCCGGATGGGATTGCAGTTGACCCACGGCTTCCCGCAGCGCGGTTTTCAGCGCCTCGCGCAGCACATCGGCCTGGTTTTTAAAAAATCCGATCTCAACCGAGCCGATGCCCCAGGGAAGAGCAGAAAGAAATTCGATCCCGACGAGCCCTTTGTTGATCGTCGTGTTGGAACAGATGAGGGGGGCCTCTTTCTCGGAGACCGTCGACGCTCCCACCATCCAGGACTCAAGCCCCATATCGGCGTTCAGCAACGACACGAGACCGCTGCCGGCCGGCAATTGGTGGGAAAAAATCAACCCTCCCCGATGGGTGTTTTCGCGCGCGGCGTTTCCGCGTTGTTTGCGGAATTGGGACATCAGTGCCGTTGACCCGCGCAGCAAATTGGCCATGTCCACTTCGTCGGAGGCGATGGAGATGCGCATGCCGTGTGTTTGGATGGTCACCACAAAGCATGCGCCTTGAAGGGAGGTTTCACTGGACAGCGCGCGGTCGGTGGGAATGGCCACCAAGCCTTCTTCGCCCAGGACCAGGCGCGCGCCTTCGACAAAGTCTTTGAAATGGACCGTGCCGGGGCCGATAATCAGCACCAGCGGTGTGGGTCCATCGGGCAATTGGTTTTTGGCTTCCTGGGCAGCTTCCCGGCCGCATTGAAAAGCGTCCGAGTGAGTGGCGAAACCGAGACCAATTCGTGTTGATTTCACGATTGTTCCGTCCATATGCTGTGGTTAGGATGGGCCGTTCCCGGGGGTGTTTCAAGTCTTTTGCTATTTACATTGGGGCCTTGAAAGCTCCAATCTTTGCCTCTAAATTTAGAGCTGATTTTATGTTCTCCAATCTCATCACCATATTTTTGCTGCTCCTTATTGTTTTGATGGCCGTGATCTTCTGGGTCGGAGCGCAAAACGCCCACAAACGCGACCGCGCCTATAAAACGGCGTTGGAGAGCAATCAGAAAAAACTCGACCTGCAATCTTCCCGCATCAACATCCTCTCCCGGGCCCTTCCCAATCTTCAAAGCGTGATGGGCGACCTGAATTCCGACAGTTGGCAAACGCTCGCGCTGGATGAAGCGCGGGCCCTTTTATGGGCGGATGGGGCGAGTTACTGGCGGTTCCATGAAACGGTCCGGGGACTGGAGTTGATGGTGGCGCGGGGGCTGGAAACGACGATTAAGGAAAACCGGATCAATATCGACAAGGAGCAAAATGACGCATTGTCCCAGTCCGCCAAAACGCGGGTGCCGGTATTGATGGCCAATAATGAAATTGTTTCCGAGCCGCAAAGCACGCTGGCGGTGCCCTTGGTGGTGTCGGGCCGGATGTGGGGAGTGTTCCGGTTCATCCGCAAAGGGGAAGACCCGCTCAGCCCGCGCGAGTTGGATTTGGTTGCCATGTTTGTCCGTCAATTGGCGCTGGTGATCGAGAACAAAGATATGGTCACAAACCGCGAGAAGTTTTACCTGGAGTTGGTCCAGACCCTGGCTGAAATTCTGGACTCTCGCGACGCCTCGACGGCGGGCCAGACCAAACGCGCCCGCCGCCTGGCGCGTTTTACGGCGCACGAACTCGACATGCCGGAACAGTTCATTTACTACTTGGAATTTGCGGCGCTCTTGCACGACATCGGCAAGATCGCGATTGATGAAAGCGTTCTGAAAAAACCGGGGAAATTAACGCCGCAGGAATTCGAGATGATCAAAAAGCACCCCGAGATCGGCTACAAGATTCTGGCCCCCGTCACGATGCTGGCGCCCGTGGCGCCGATGGTGCTGTACCATCAGGAGTGGTTCAACGGGAAAGGGTATCCGGAAGGATTGAGCGGTGAAGAAATTCCGCTCGGCGCGCGCATCGTGTCCGTGCTCGACGCGTGGAGCGCCATGACGTCCGACCGCCCATGGCGCCCGGCCCTCACCAAAGAAGAAGCGCTCAAAGAGATCCGCAAAGGCGGCGGCACGCAATTCGACCCGCGCGTGGTTGAGGCTTTTGTCGCCGCCGTCGAGAAAAACGGCGGAGAAAGCTAATTAAGCAGCTTCTCTCAACAACACTTCGTTAATCACCGTCTGATATCCAATCCCACGTTTTTTTGCCAGATCTTTGGCCCATTGCAATGCGCGCGGATGTAATTTCATGTGCACGTCTCTGTATTTTAAGTGCGATTTCTTGGGTGGCCGGCCGCGCTTGGGCATTTCTTCCCCAAACGTATTTTTATAGGCCTGGCGAAAATTTTTTCTTTCAGCGGGCGTAATCCGTCTCGCTTTCGAAAAATCAAAATCTTTCATTAAGAAAGCCTCATCGTCATCATTTTGTTTTTTATCGTTCATATGCTCTCCTCTCTTTCCGGTTTGCCCTTCGTGCGCTAATTATTCGAGTTATGTTAATGGGCCTCATCGTAAAGATAACGATTACTACCTCCCCCGAAACCAGCTTGCCAATATAACGCTGTCTTTCCTCCTGATTTGAATGAGTCAAATCACCTTCAGTTAGGCCGATTGGATCATCGAATGCTGTTGTTGTTTCTTTAAAGTGAATTCCATGTTTAATGAAATTAATTTGTTCTTTTCTCGCATCCCATTCAAACCTGCGATTATCAGTGTACATCATAAATGTTTCGCGAAAAATGGCTTTCATAGACGATCCAACGGACTTTTCACTGATATTCCCGGACGATTCAACACGTGGGTGTAAATCATTGTCGTCTGCACGTGCTTGTGCCCCAACAGTTCTTGCACTGTTCGGATGTCTGATCCCGATTCGAGTAAGTGGGTGGCAAAGGAATGGCGTAGCGTATGGGGGCCGGCATGCTTGGGAATCCCGGCGATTTGCATTGCTTCGCGCACGCCGCGTTGAACGATTGATTCATGGACGTGATGGCGTTTGGTGGTTCTGGTTACTGGGTCCATGGAAAGGGCTGCGCTGGGAAAAACGTACTGCCATATCCATTCTTTTGAGGCATTGGGATATTTTCTCTCAAGAGCTGTTGGTAAGTTAACCGACCCAAATCCTTTCTGGAGGTCCGCCTGATGTATGAGCTTTGCTCGAGCCAGCTGTACCAATAGCTCCTCTTTGATTTTTTGAGGCAACATGACAATCCGGTCTTTGTCTCCTTTCCCGCTCCGAACCGTGATGAGCATCCGTTCAAAATCAATGTCTTTTACCCTCAATCGCAATGCTTCGATTAGCCGCATTCCGGTTCCATACAGCAGTGTTATAAATAGCCGATGCGTGGGGCGGGCAGCTTGAATGAGTTGTTGCACTTCCTTCACGTTTAGAACGACTGGGAGATATTTTTTTGTGGAAGCGCGAGGAATATTCCCCAGTGTTCCCAGTGGATGGTCCAATACTTTTTGATAGAGGAAAACCAACGCGTTTAAGGCTTGGTTCTGGGTTTTTGCGCTGACATTTAGCTTTACCGCTAAGTGTCCTAGGAATTTGGCGACATCCGGCGTCGATAGTTCCGATGGATGTTTCATTTGATGAAATCGAATATAGCGAACGATCCAGCCGACATAGGTTTGTTCGGTACGATAAGAATAATGATGGAACCGAAGGACCCCTCGAACTTGGTCTAAAAACCGCGGTTTTTCAGGAATGTTTTGTTGGCGTTGTTGGATTTGCTGCAAGATGCACCTCTTACATTTATAAGAGGAGGGGTATCTTAGGAGGGTTGCGACGGGCGAGAATATAGAAATGATTGCTGTAATTAACAATCAAAAGCTGATAAGCGATTAACCCTTGCTGATTTTAGTGTCGCACATCAATGCCAGTATCGGAAATATTCGCACGTCAATTTTGTCGCATATCATTGCAATCACTACCGAAAACCTATGAGAGTTAGACAGTTCTAAAATTTAACATTGAATATCCTTCAAGATCGTATCATCCTACTCGCATGTCAAAATTGACGCA
>CAYOPN010000018.1:0-44558 GCA_964405835.1 uncultured Elusimicrobia bacterium
GTTGAATCCCATCCATGCATTCCTGCCGTACCCCCCATCGTTTGGGCCTGGCGTGTTTGCTTTTGTTTGGCGCTGCGCTTGCACCCTGCTTCGCTTCCCGCGGAGCATTGGAAAAACCGTACCTTTCCTCCGATCTCCAAGAAAAACTGCAGAACCTGCCCTACGGCATGGCGGAAGGAAAATCTCTTTTCATTCGGTACCGTCATGTGGACGCCGTGCAATTCTTCGGCGGCGGCACCCAAAGCCGCTTCAGTTTCAAACGCGGCCAGAGTCTCCTGAACGAAGGGCTCAGCATGCGCCTCGTTCAAAATGGAAAAGGTAACTGGTCCAGCGGGGCCATTCAGTTCCGCAAGCCCATTGATGTCCGCCCGTACAACTCTTTTGTTGTTTGGGTGTGGCCGTCCCGCTCGAATATGCGGTTATGGGTTGGATTAAAAGGCGGCGGCTCCACGGCCCGCACCGATGCGCTACCATCCCAAGGTTTTCCGGCCAACGAACCCACGCAGTTGGTCATCCCTTTTTCGCGGTTCTCCCCCAAAAGCAAACTTGAATGGAGTTCGATCAAACAGGTCTATGTGGAGTTTGGCCACGAAACGGCCGGGAACTCCCCGCGCGGCGCGTTGCAGATATTGGGTATTGCGTTTGTGGAACAGCAAACTCCGCTGCGGCAGGCGATGGTGGTGTTGGGAAGGACCGGCAGCCAGGTGGTTCTGGGCGAGCCCTTGGCGAATTTGGACCAGGAAGCCCCTGAAGACATTAATCCTTCCTCGCTTTCGGCGCCTGATGACGCGCGCCCTTTCTTGAAAATGTCTGAAGAAGAAACCTCCGGTTTCTTCTGGCAAAATGAAAATGGTGCGGTGTTGCCGGCGGAGTCGGCCCCCATGCCGGAAATGCCGACCGGGATTTTTTATCTGATATTTGTGGCCGTGCTGACCATCTTGTGGTTCTTCTTGCTGCGCCGGCGGGCCGAAACGGTGGCAACAGGCCAGCTTGGCAAAGTCCTCACCGAAATCCATTGGCCGTTCTCGATCGCCCAGCCGTTTCTTCATCGGAAAGTGGAACGCGAATTTTGGGCCGGCGTGGCCGATCAACAGGAAAGGTTCGCGTGGCTTTCCACCACCGACCTTCATTTCGAAACCGGCGGACCAGGCGAATATTTCGGGGAAGCGTTTCTGCGCCGACAAATTGAAACCGCCGCCGAAGTAGGCGTTCAACTTTTCCCGAGCCTCTCCTTCACCAATTCGCTGTTCCGCAAAGAAGGGTACCAACCGAACCTGGATCGCTCCTCCATCGCTTTGCGCACGCTGGCTATCGAAACATTGCTGCGTTTTGCTTCCACGGCCCTGGGAGCGCGCATTGAAAATGCCGCGGAGTTGTTTTCCATGAAAGTTCGAAGGGAGTCATCGGAACGGGAATTTTGGGCGGAAGTCATCGCTGAAGTGCGCGCCAAGAAGCCCGGCTTTTTGTTTGTGGCCGATAAAGTGGGCGATCAAGCGAAGCTTGCGCGTGAAGTCGGGTTTGATTTTTATGAAAGCAATCTCTTTGTCGATACGTTGTTGGACCAGTTGCGCGCAGGCAAGGTGGGTGACGCGCGCGCTTTTCTAAGAGGAGAGGCCGCCTCGCATCTTAACCGCTCTATTTTTGACGTGTGCCCGTTCTTCTCGACGCCGTTCCAGAACGACAACGAACGACACCAGAGCGTGCTTGGCGCGTTGATTCTTTCTCTGCTTCCGGGTGTTGTCCAACACGACAGCAACATCCCCGCCGACTTGGCCGGTTTCATCCGCTTAATGGCGCCGTCGCCGCTGGTGCGCAGCGGACGGTTCGCGCTCTTGTCCACGAACAACCCTTCCGTGCTGGCGTTCGCGCGCTGGCAGAAAAAATCCGTCATGATTGCGGTGGCCAATTTCTCTCCGGACATGCAGAGCGATGCAGTGGGGTTGCGGCCGCTCATTGACGGTTTCGAGAGCAACAAACTTTATCTGTTCAATAATACGTTGCACGGTTTGCCGGCCCTCAAAAATTTGCTGAACCAACCGCCGTCGGACGGTCCGGCGCTCGCCTTGTGGGGACAGAATATCCGCGAGGCAGGGGTCCCCGTTTCGATGCCTGGGCTGAGCCTCAATTTGTTCTCCGTCACGCTGGGCCGGAACGCCGGCGATGCGGTTTATCTTCCCGAAATAGACAAGGCGACGTTGTCGCCCTCTAATAACTGAGATGACATCCCTTAAAAATTACGCGACCTTCATCAAAATTGAACACACGCTTTTTTCGCTGCCGCTTTTGTTCGCGGGCGCGCTCCTGGCCCGGACGGAATGGCCGTCCTGGCAAACTTTGACGCTCATTATTCTTGCGGGTGGAAGCGCGCGGGTCGTCGCGCTGGTCTTAAACCGGATCATCGACCGCCACATCGACGCGCGCAACCCGCGCACGAAAGAACGTCATCTGGCGAATGGCACCATGTCCTTGAACGAGGCGATCGCGCTCGGCAGCATCAGTCTGGTCATTTATTTTTTATCGGCGTGGCTCATCTCCCCCTTCTGCCTGAAATTGTCGTGGATTCCCCTGCTCGGTTTTACCGCCTATCCGTATTTCAAACGACTGACCAAGTGGACCCACGTAGGCCTGGGCATCGTGTGGGCTCTGGTCCCGATCGCCGGTTTTTTTGCGGTCAAGCCGTCTTTTCAGGGCGTCATCTCCGCGATGATCCTGGGTTTGTTCAGCATTTTTTGGCTAGCTGGTTTCGACATCATCTACGCCACCATGGATGAAGAATTTGACCGCCAGGCGGGTCTGCATTCGTTGCCCGCCGCTTGGGGTTCTGAAAAAGCATTGCGTATGGCCGGCCTCTTTCATTTGCTGGCGTTTCTCGTGCTGGTGCTTTTTTACGGCGTGTGGTTGTCAGGGCCGGTGGCGGTTTTGTTGTTGGTGGTGATCGGCATCCTGCTTTTTGTGGAATTCCGCATGTCGAACAACGTGAACCTGGCGTTCTTTCACATTAACACGATCATTGGTTTCGTGGTTTTCCTTTTCGTTTTGGCCGGGCTCAAGGGCCTCTGATGCGTACCGTTATCGCCATCACCGGAGCGTCGGGGACCGCGGTCGCGGTGGAATTTCTGAAACGCTGCCCCGGAGAGAAGTATTTGGTGTTGTCGCGCTGGGGCAAAGCCGTGCTTCATCAAGAGACCGGTCTTACGCCGGACGACCTGACGCCCCATGTCGATAAAATTTTCTCCGGCGAAGACATGAACGCGCCGTTCGCTTCCGGTTCCATCCCTTTTGATCAATACGTGGTCCTTCCCTGCTCGCTCACGACGCTTGGTCGGATCGCCAACGGTATTGGTGAAACGCTGCCGTCGCGCATCGCGGAAGTTGCGTTGAAAGAGAACCGCCGAATGATTTTGGGGCTGCGCGAGTCACCGCTTTCGGCCATTGCGCTTGAGAATGCGTTGAAGCTCTCACGTCTCGGCGTGACCATCATGCCGCTTTGTCCGCCATTTTATTTCAAAGAAATTTCCAACGAAGAAACCATTTCCCGTTTCGTGGACCACATGCTTACCACGCTGAACCTGCCACCCGCCAAGGCGGGCTGGCGCGCCGATGCCCTTTCGTAACCTCCAGTCCTTCGTTTCCTTCCTCGAACAAAAAGGCGACCTGCTCCGGATCAAAGCGGAAGTCGACCCGGTGCTGGAAATTACCGAGATTGATACGCGCATCGTCAAACGTTCCGGGCCGGCGTTGTTGTTTGAAAACGTAAAGGGTTCTCCATTTCCACTTCTGATCAATGTATTGGGCTCGCAACGCCGCGTGGATTGGGCGTTGGGCCGCTCACCGGCTGAAGTCGGGCGGGGCTTGGCGCATTTCGCGGACGCGTTGATGCCTCCTTCTCCGAAAAAAATCTGGGAAAACCGTTCGACCGCGATGCGCGCGCTCGCGATGAAACCGAAAAATATTTCCTCGGCGCCTGTAACGCGCAACAAAATCGAACCGGCCGGCCTCGACAAACTTCCCATCGCGCAATCGTGGCCGATGGACGGCGGCAAGTTCATCACGTTTCCGTTGGTGGTGACCAAGAGTCCCGTTGATGGGAAACAAAACATGGGCGTGTACCGCATGCACGTGTACAACCAAAACCAGACCGGTATGCATTGGCAGATTGGAAAAGGCGGCGGATACCATTATCAACAGGCCGAGGCGCGCAATCAACCGCTGCCGCTCGTGACCATTTTGGGCGCGGACCCGATCCTGATGATGTGCGGCATACTGCCGTTGCCGGAGGGCTTAAGCGAAATTGCGTTCGCCGGGTTCTTGCGCGGAGAAGCGACGCGCGTCACCGACCTGGCCAATGGACATCTGTCGGTGCCGGCCGAAGCGGAATTTGCGTTGGAAGGTTTCGTGGCGCCGCACGAACGCCGCCAGGAAGGACCGTACGGCGATCATTTCGGACATTATTCATTGGCGGCGCCGTTTCCCATCTTCCACGTGGAACGGATCTGGCACCGCGACAACCCCATTTTCCCCATCGCGGTGGTCGGTAAGCCGCCGCAAGAGGACCAGGTCATCGGCGATGCGGTGCAGGAAATGCTCTTGCCGCTCCTCAAGATCATGCATCCCGAAGTCGTGGACCTGTGGGCGTACCAGGAAGCCGGCTTTCATAATTTGCTCGTGATCTCGGTCAAACAACGTTTTGAAAAAGAAGCGGTGAAGACGGCACTGTGGGCGCTCGGCGAAGGCCAACTTGCGCTCACGAAATGTGTGGTGGTGGTTGATCCGGACGTGAACGCGCGCCAGTTTCCGGATGTGCTTCGCGCCATCCGGGAAAATTTTGATCCTTCCGAAGATTTCCTGCTATTGCCGGGCACGTCACAAGACACGCTTGATTTCACGAGCGGGAAAATGAATTTGGGCAGCAAATTCATCATTGATGCGACCGGCGGAAAGAAAAAGAACAAACCCCGCTCTCAAGTAAATGTCGAGGAGGTCAAACGCCTCGATCCGCGCATTCAAGATGCCCGGTTTTTTGATGACGCCATGCTCGTCATCCGGGCCAGAGACGGCGGCCGGGAAATATTGGAAAAAATGTTAAGCTCGTCGGTGAAACCGGACGTTTCGCTGGTTGTGGCCGTCGGAGAAGACGTTCCTTTTGATGATCCAACGCTGCTGCTCTGGGGCATTTTTACCCGCTTCGATTGCGCGCGGGACACGTTTTTTGGCGAGGTATCCATCAAGCGCGGACATCCGGCCTATTCGGGGCCTCTGTTCATCGATGCGACGTGGAAAGCGGGCTACCCGGAGCCGTTGGTGATGAACGACGACGTGGTCAAACTGGTCGACCGGCGCTGGCGGGAATACGGTTTCAAGGATTAACAATGCTGATTAAAGATCCCAACATCGCGCCCTTGTGGCAGAAAGTCCAGAATGGAGAGCGGCTTTCGATTGAAGACGGCCGCGTGTTGTTTGCCTCCGATGATCTTCATGGTCTCGGTGCCATGGCCAACTGGGTCAAAGAACAAAAGACCGGCGACCGCGCAACCTTCGTAATGAACCGGCAAATCAACCCCACCAACATTTGTGTGCTTTCCTGCCACTTCTGCGATTACGCCACCAAAGAAAACCGCCCCAACGCCTACCGCATGTCGAACGACGAAATCCTCTCCAAATTGAACGACGAGCTCCACGAAGTCCATATTGTGAGCGGCCTCTACCGCGGCTGGACGTTTGAGCAATATCTGGACGTGATCCGCGGCATCCGCCAGCGTTTCCCCAATATCCAAGTGAAGGCCTACACGGCCGTTGAGATTGATTTTTTTGCGCGCCGCGAGAACCAGCCGGTCAAAAAGATTTTGGAACGCATGATGGAAGTCGGCGTGGTATGCATTCCCGGCGGCGGTGCCGAGGTGTTCAGCGAACGCGTGCGCAAAGCGCTCTATCCATTCAAGATCGGCGCTCCGAAGTGGCTGGAAGTCCACCGCACGGCGCACCAGCTCGGCATCCGCTCGAACTCCACTTTGCTTTATGGCCACATGGAGACCATCGATGAACGGCTTGAGCACATGTTGAAACTGCGCAATCTCCAAGACGAAACCAAAGGCTTCCTCTCTTTTATTCCGCTGGCCTATCAACCCGGCACCACGCAAGTCGTGAAACGGCAGGCCTCCGTGATCGATGATTTGAAAACGATCGCCGTGTCGCGTCTCATGCTCGATAACTTCGACCACATCAAGGCCTATTGGGTGACGATGGGCGAAGAAACGGCGTCCATTGCGCTGAATTTCGGCGCCGATGACATCGATGGCACGATCGGTGAAGAGAAAATCATGCACGCCGCGCAGGCGAGTTCCCCGCTTCAAATGGCGCGCGAGCGCTTGGTCAATTTGATCCGCGAAGCGCACCGCACGCCGGTGGAACGCGACGCGCTCTACAACGAAGTCCGCCGGTTCGACAAAGACGTCATCCTGGAAAGCTTTAATCCAGGAGCCAATTTGAACCGGGAAATGGACCCTGGATTAAGACATTCCAGGGTGACGATATGAAGATCGCACGCATAGGTTACGCCAACACCGAGCCGTTCTTCCATTACTGGAACGCTCCTCAATTTGAAATGACGTCCGGCACCCCCAAAGCGCTGGCCGAAGCCGCGCGAAAAGGCGATGTCGCTGCCGGTCCGCTTCCGCTGGTTGAATGCTGGAACCTCGAAAGCCAATTCGATGGGCTCGGTGAATGGTGTATCGCGGCGCGCGAACGCTGCCGCAGCGTGTATGTGTTGTCCCGCGTTCCTTTTTCTGAATTGGACCATGTGATGATCGGGGTCACGAAAGAGTCCGCCACCTCCGTCGTGCTTTGCGAAACGCTGATCAATCAAAAATACGGGAACGATATTCGCCTGCGCAAGGGCCTGCAGATGACAGATCCGGCCTGGCTTGTGATCGGCGACCAAGCGCTGCAATTGGCAAACAGCCCGATGTCGCAGACGTGGCCCTACATCACCGACCTCGCCACCGAATGGTGGGACTGGAAAAAACTTCCATTTGTGTTTGCGCGCTGGGTGGTGCGCAAGGACGTTGGCGGCGTTGAGCGCCTAGCGCTCGACGCGGCCTTAAAAACCAGCCTCAGGAAAGGGCTTGCCTCTTTGCCGGAAATTGCAAAAGACGTGGCGCCGCGTTTGAAAGTTACTCCGCGTTTCTTGCAGTCGTATTTCAGCGAATTTCTCTACGAACTCGACGGTCCAGCCAAAGACTCCATTTTGATTTTCCGTGAACTTGTCAAAGAAGGATCTCTACGTGCCACTGCCGCTCGTTGAAAAGAAACTCTTAAACCGTGAACGCCTCACGGCCGAAGACGGTATGTTTCTTTTGAAGGACGCGCCGCTCAACTGGCTTGGCCGCATGGCCATGGAAGAGCGGTTCCGCCGCGTGCCGGAGAAAGAAATCACCTTTATTATCGATTCCAATCCGAACTACACGAACATCTGCGACACGGACTGCCACTTTTGCGCGTTTTTCCGCCGCCCCAAGGACAAAGACGCCTACACGCTGACGATCGATCAGGTCATGCAAAAGATCCAGCGTTCGGTGGACCTGGGCGTCACCACGATTTTGCTTCAGGGCGGACATAACCGCGCGATCCCGTTCGAATACTATCTCGAGCTCATCCGCGAGACCCGGAAACGTTTCCCCACCGTGACGCCGCATTTCTTTACCGCGTCCGAAGTCCAGACCATGGCGCAGATCACCAATTCTTCGGTGTCCGAAGTGCTGGCACGCTTGAAAGAAGCAGGTCAACACACGTTGCCAGGAGGCGGCGCTGAAATATTAAGTGAACGCGTTCGCAAGAAAATTGCGCCGAAGAAAGGCGGACCGGAAGCGTGGCTCGAAGTCCATCGCGAGGCGCACAAGCTGGGTTTCACATCCACGGCGACCATGATGTACGGCCATGTGGAGCAGCCCGAAGACATCGTCGAACACTGGAACCACATCCGCACGCTCCAGGATGCGTCCAAGGCGCTAAAAAATGGCGGCGGCTTCACCGCGTTCATTCCATGGAGCTTTAAGCCCGACAACACGGTGCTCGAGCGGCGATTCCCGCGCCGCGTGGGCCCTGTTCCTTACTTGCGGATCCTGGCGGCATCGCGGCTCTATCTCGACAATTTTGATCATGTGCAGGCGTCGTGGTTCTCGGAAGGAAAAAAAACCGGGCAGGCGGCGCTCTTCTTCGGCGTGGACGATTTCGGTGGCACGCTTTACGAAGAAAACGTGCACGCGGAAGCGGGTTTCGTGAATGTGACCACGCTGCAAGAGACCATCAGGCTCATTCATGAAGCGGGCTTTGACGCGGTGCAACGCACGACACGTTACGACCGGCTCAAAAAATTTCCGCGCACGATGTCCGAAGAAGAATTGACCGTCGCGGTCGGCCCGGAGATTTCATTCCGAAAGAACGAACCCGTTCAGAAGCCCAGTGAAAAAGTCGCCTCTCCCGTATAAACAACTCATATTTGTTTGCACGAACGCGCGCAAGCCCGGAGAGCGGATCAGTTGCGCCGGCGAAGGGCGCTGCGGGCAGGATATTTTGGACCGCCTTAAAGACCACGTGAAGAAAAACAATTTGCAGGATGTTGTGCGGGTCTCTAAATCGGGCTGCCAGGAGAAATGCGAGACCGGTCCGACCGTGGCCGTGATGCCTCAGAACGATTTTTTGTCGGACGTGTCCGTGGCGGACGTCGACAAAATTATTTCGACTTACCTCTCTTAACCACCTTTTTCTCTTTCACGTCCACTGTCAGCGCGTCATAAAGGTTCTCGCCTTTCTTTTTCTTCTCGAACACTTCCACAACCACCACGGTCGCTTCCGCTTCAGGCAACTTCGCCTGTTTCACGCGCGTGCCCAATTGTTTCCCCGTCTTTTGGAGACCGGCCACGAATATCCGGATGTCCGGCAACTCCCCGACGATCTGAAGCGCCTGGTCCACGACTTCTGGAGGGACAGCGTCGCTTGGTGAGGCCGGCTTGATTTCCTGATAGTGCCGGACGCGTTTCACCCAAGGGACCTGATTGAATGTTTTTTGTTTTGGGTCCCAGAAAAAATCGAACCCATCGCTGCAATTGGAGCAGGCCGTGATGGCGAACGCCTGGTCCCCCGGGTCTTTATCTCCGGTCGTACCGGGTTTGTGCAAAAAAACAGGTTGCGAATATTCCCGGAAAAAGAGCGCTTCGCTACGGACCGGATTCTGGAATTGGGTCCCAACCAACAGGAAGTATTGGTTTTTGCTTGGCAGGCCGTAAATTCCCGAAATCGCCATGTCGGGGATCCCATCTTTGTTGAAGTCCCCCGCCGGAGTGAACAGCGGCTGAGGATCGTTTGGGTTGATGTTGATATCGGTTGAGTTTAAAACGCGGGGAAGATTGGTTTTCGCAACAAGCGCATCGATCAAATCATAGGGCTCAAGTCCAAATGCGGAAGGAGCAAACAGGAAAACGACGGGGAAGGTTTTTAGGTGAGTTGAGAAAATGGCTTTTGTTTCGGCGCAGCGGATTTTTGATCAACGGCGGGTTCTTTGGGCGCCGGATTTGCATCCATCACCACGAGGCCCATTTCGGCCGCGAGAGAAAACAGATTTTCCTCTTTTGGTTTTAGGATTTCCGGGTTCATTTTATTGATCTTACCAGAGAGACCACCGTTTCCAAAAAGATTGTTCCGTTCACGACGTGCATCCCATTGGCGCCTTCCTGGATGGCAACGTTAGGGGCGATCACCGAAGCCTGTAAAACCGCCGCGACTTCCGGCTTCGATTTAGCGGCCTCGCTGACCTGCGCCAGGCATTCAGAAATGAGTTGATTTAACACGCTCTTTTTATTGTCCGCTTTGACCGTCTCGTTATCGATGGGGCAGCCCCACTCCAAGGTCTTTGTTTCACCGGAAATCGAAAACTGGGAAGGGACTCCGGTTTGAGGCATAAACACGCGGTGATTTGCCGTGGGAGTGCCCATGACCACCATGGGCATCGCGATTGCGGCAATTAAAAGGGTCAATTTCTTCATACATCCTCCTTAAATTTCTTCTGGGAGGATAGCGGGTGACCAGTGACAAACCCTTTACATACAAGGGGTTTTCTGACGAATTAACGCAGGGCAGGAGTTGGGGAGAGGACTTCTTTTGGCAGCGAAAAGACGACGTTTTCTTCGCGAACAAACACATCTTCGACTTGGCCGTTAAAGTTTTTCGACAGGTAGGACACCACTTCCTGGACCAAATATTCGGGGGCAGAGGCGCCGGCGGTAAGACCGACTTTTTCGACCCCTTCCATCCAAGCCGGATTTATCTCGGAAGCTTGATCGATGAGGTACGACGCCACGCCGGCGTCCCGAGCGACATCACAAAGACGTTGAGAATTCGAGCTGTTTTTTGATCCGACCACGAGCAGAAGCTGAATTTTATGGTTTAACAACTCGCGAACGGCGTCCTGCCGGTTTTGCGTGGCGTAACAAATATCGTCCTTCGGCGGTGTCGACGCCTTGGGAAAACGGTTCCGGATGGCGGCCAAAATACCTTTGGTCTCATCAATGGAAAGCGTGGTTTGAGTCAAAACCATGACCCGGTCCGGGTTTGGGACATTGAGCGAAGCAACATCCTCCGGTTTTTCGACCAGTTGGATTTTCCCCGGTGCTTCCCCCATTGTCCCAACCACTTCATCATGGTCTTTGTGTCCTATTAATAAGAGCGTGTAGCCGTCCCGAAGGAAACGGTGCACTTCCAGATGGACTTTGGTGACCAGCGGGCAGGTGGCGTCGATGGTGCGGAGTTTGCGCTCCTGGGCCATGTCGCGCACGGCCGGCGCGATGCCGTGGGCGCTAAAAATAACACAGGAGCCGGCCGGGGCTTCTTCGACTTCATCAATGAAGATAACCCCGCGTTTTTTGAAGTCCTCAACAACGGCCTTGTTATGGACGATCTCTTTGCGCACATAAATCGGGGCCGGAAATTTCTGTAGCGCCATATCGACGATCTCGATGGCGCGGCGGACGCCGGCGCAAAAACCGCGTGGCGAAACAGTAAGGATCTTCATGAGTTCACCAACCTGAAAAAAGCGTCCTGATAGCGTTCAAAAAGTCCGTACTCTTTAAGCTTAGCGCCCAACGCCGGTATGGCCGATTTGTTGTTTTTGGCGAGCCGGAACAAATGGTCGATTTCTCGTTTTTTGCCGCGGCGATGCCGCTCTTCCCCATCGAAAAATCCCCGTTCTTGAAGTTCCTGGACATTCGTGGAAAAGGAGGCCATCGTCTCCTCAACAATAAACTTCATGATGGAGAGCTCCCACATCTGGTCTGAACCCGTAATCAGCGCGTTGTGATAGCTGTCGGATCCGTCAATTTGTTTGGAAATTTCCTGCACATATTGCTGGGGAGATTTGAGCTCAATGCGAGTGGAGAGGATTTCATTGCGGAATTGATATTCGAGGCCGCGCAGCGCTTGTCCATATTGCCGGATCATGGCATCGACCAATTCTTTCACATCGTCGCCAAAACCCTGAAATTGTTCGGTCATCGACTGCATTGTGATCAATGCCGGTTTGTCGGCGGTGACGATCCCTTCGCGCAACCGGCTGCGGTCGGCCAGGCCCGGAACGTCCGTCACCAATTGATAATGGATGCGGGAGGCGCCGAAGGTGGCAAGCCGGTGTTTGGGCGAGCGAATGACCTGGATCTGCTGAAATATCTTCTTAATTTGTTGCATGTTTAGCACGAATGGATCATACTTTTTCGACGAAAACCCGTAAACGCAGATAAAATCCGCTGGAAAATGTCCACAATTGAAATCTCAAAACATGCAAACCTGAAATGGGTCGGCGCAACGGTTGGAGCGGCCCTTTTGTCGATCGGCCTCGGCATCGGCGTGGGCCCCATCGGTGTATACGCGGCGTCGGCAGCGGGTATCGCGGCGGCGGGATGGGCGCTGGTCTTAAACCGGAAACAACCCGTGGCCATAACGATGCTAGGGGTTCATTCCGTCCTTATTATAGTGGCGGCCGGACTCGATGTGCTCTTCCTAAGGCCCCTTCCTGGGGAAACACTTCAAATGCCCCGGCTCGCACAGATCTACCATGACCCCGCCGGTTTTTTTGAAGTGCGCGCTCCCGAAGGATGGGACATTGAAGAAATTCATGGTACCACTGAAGCCGGCGTGCGGTTGCGGCCCTCGGACCGCGCGCATTATATGGGCGTTTCCGAATTAACGGTGCGGATACGCGAACTCTCGAACCCGGCGTCGGACCCGATGAAGTTTTTGAAAAAATTGGCTGCAACGATCAAATCCAAACCAGAGAAAAACCGGACGCTGTTCGATTTCTCGTCGAGACCCGTTAAATTATTAAACGGCAGTCAGGGCATGTGGTCGGAGCTTGTGATCAAACGATTCTGGGTTCCGCTTTACCAGTCGGCCCTCTACGGCATTAAAGACAAAAAATATCTATGTTCGGTGTCGGTCACGGGCGTAAAAAATCACGATACGTTGGCTGAAGTTCTGTGCCTCGGCGTCTACCACACCATTCGCGTCCACCCTTCCAAGAAAGCCTAAAAATCAAAACCCCCTGATAATACGGGGCAAACCGGTTAGAATTATCAGCGTGAACCCGGGAAATTTCTATACCCCTTCTTTCTACCGCCAAAACGAGCGGGAAATCAAAAGCATCGGCATCATCATCTCGATGATTGTGTTTGTGGTGCTTTATCACTCCGCCGCTCCTGTTCAATCTATCGTTGATAAAGCGGTCAATCCCGCTGTTGGGGGGGTGACGGTCCTCTATGGCAAAGTGACCACGCCCATTTACCGCACAACCGGCCTCAACCTGGGTTTTGTGACTCCTCCGCCAGACCAAGAATTTCTCTTCAATGTCCGCCTGGCCAGTTATGTCAATGAACGTCGGGCTGGACCGCTGCTCGACATCGCGGTCGATAACCGGTTCCCCGAGGAAAAGCGGGCGCGCGCGCTCAATGCGATACTCAAATTTGAAACGACCGCAGATTGGGTCCAACCATTTTTGAATGAATTGCCGAAAGGCGGGCTGTTGGGGATGTACGACCTGAAAGCCCCTCTTCTCGACGCGCTGGTAAAGAAGATCCGCGAGGAAGGCGGCGTTCGCCAACCGCTCGTGCGCGCTTATGCCGAGGTGGTTTTTTCCTTTTTGATGCAAGTTCCGGACACGGTGCTCCGTGTCCATGCGGCGAACTGGTTGCCGGATGTGATCGCCGAAGACGCCGTGTTTATTCTCGCCCCTCGTATCGCCAAAGAAAAAGAACCGGACGTCCAACTTGCCATCGAACAGGCGCTTTTTGAGATCCGGGCCATATCGGAACCAGAATCAGCGCGGGAAGTTTTGATGCCGTTGTATAGGAACCCACCATGGCCGGCTGTGAAGCTTCCGATCTCGGTGATTCTCGCAAGGCTTGGCTATTCCGGCGCGGCTCAATACGTCCAAAACGCGCTGCAATCCGAAACCATCACCAAAGAAGAACGGATGCGGCTCGTGTTGGGGCGGGATGCAACACCTTTCCCGCGTCAATTAAAAATTTCCGAGAAACAGCAAAAACTCTGGGCCGATATGCGGAAGATGCGCGAGGAGCAGGCCAAAGCCGCCATGGTGCGCCGCGAACAGATCATTCGGCAGGAAAGGATCAAACAGGCCGCTATCGCCAAAGCGGAGAAAGCGGCCGCCGTGCCGGCCGTTGTTGAAGAAGCACCCGTTCCGGTTCAAAAACAAGTTTCAGAAACGACGGCACAGCAACCCGATACCAAACAGATTGCGCGCGTGCCCGTCCCGGTCGTTCCACCGGCCGCCAAAACCGTTCCCAAAGGTTTTCCCGTTCCCGGAGCGGAGCAACCGGAAGCGCTTCCCTCCGTGGAAGAATCCGTTCCAGTTGTTGAGTCCGTTTCCGATGAAAGCCTGATGCCGCCGGCGCTGGAAGATTCCATGCCGAAAGCGCGCTCGCTGATGAACTATGTTGATATCGTATTTGAAGTAAAAAACAAGGAAGTCCCCCTCTTTCAGAATCCCGGAGAAGGCGCAACCGGAGCGGTGTTGCCGGTTGGCACGAAAGGAAAGGCTGATTTTGAAGTGCTGATTGGAGATGACCGCTGGTATCAGGTGAAAACGAAAAAAGGAAATGGCTGGGCCAACGGAAAAAATCTCTCCGTATTCAATTTGTCACCCGGGTCCGAAACGCCGGCCGTCGTTAAAAAAACACCGAAAGGCGACGGCATGGACGGTGGCCGCAAGGAATCCACCTATTTCACGGCGGCCGCGGAAAACGTTTCTATTTTCAGCAAGGCCAATGAGAACTCCCAACAGGATGGCGTTTTAAATTTTGATACCGCCTACCTGGCCGTCCGCTCGGAAAAGGTCGGGACCGACCGTTGGTTCCTACTTGAAATCAACTCCGAGAAGAAGGGCTGGGTGAGAGGCATCGATTTGCAGTTGGCGGACGTTCAACAGCCGGTTGAGTTGGAGACACCCACGGAACCGCTGAGTCAGCGCGGAAAACCGTCTGCGTTTGCGGCCGAATACGTGATGGCGTCAGTGAAAGGCGTGGGCGTCTACGCAAAGCCATCCATCTCCGCAAAAATGGTCCGCCAGATTGATCCTCCGACGGTCTACAAAGTGGTCGAAACATCGGCCGATGGCGGGAAAGAGTGGTATCGGATTGAATTGCCCGGTAAGAAACAAGGCTGGGTGCAGACGATGGACGTTAACTTAACGAAGCCCGAGTAATCTCTACCGCTTCCACTTCGCTGTTTGGGATCCACCCCTTAAGCCCCTGGTTCGGGACCCCCACCTGCGTCCAGTCAGGGCGGCGATTGAGCAGAAGCACGTGGCTTCCTTCCGGAATCGTAAACCCCACGGCGTAATCCGGCCCCGGTCCGTTCCGCACTTCTCCCGGAGGATTAATGACAACTCCGGCCGGTTGATGTTCCATCGCAAAGGCCACGCCAGTCCAAGCAAACACCAGCGCAAGCAGTGATCCGGAAAGCCATAACGTCACGCCGGGCCAACTCTCGCTGGTGATCCAACCGAGCGTCCGCGCGCCCACAATGCCGAAAAACAACCACAACAACAACGCGAGCGCAATGCTCAGCTCATTCATGGTGAACGTCATGAAAATGCGCTGAAGAAAGTCTTTCTCGTTGTCTTTGATGTGCGAGGTCGCCAGCGACAAATTGAACTGGATGTCGGCGTCGCGCGGCGCCAAGCGCAGAGCGCGTTCGTACCACAGCACCGCCTTGCCGCGTTCCCCACGCCGATAGTGAAGATTTCCGATGTTGTAATAAAGCTCCGCGCTCTGAAAACCCTGCGCAATCAACGCTTGATAAATCTCATTGGCCTTGTCCATGTCCCCTTTTTCAAGCGCTTGGTTGGCCGCGGCAAACCGGTCGTTGGGGCTGGCAGGATCGTTCTGGGCGAACAATGGCGCTGCAATAATTAGGAACAAAAAGAGGATTTTCTTCATTTCAGTACCTCGCTCAGCCGGTCCAAAGCTTGTTCGGCGCGCGTCAGAGCGCTTTCCCGCGCGTCATCGGAGAAGGAAGAGGTGGCGAACCGTGCCATGTCAGCCTGATCAAAAATATCGCGGATTTCGGAGCGCAACGATGGATCTACGTGCTGCGATGTAAGCCAAACATCCACCTGGTCCCATAACAATCCCAATGCGGAGACGCCCATTTTGTCCGCCAGGTATCCGGCGACGGCGCCATGAATAGCTCCGTAAAATAACGTGGCATCCGAGGTCTTGAGGAGTTTCTTCGCCTTGGCAAACCCTTTCTTGGCGGCTTTTGTGGCGCCTTTGGCGCGAAACTCAACGGCGCGTTCCACGCGCAAGAGCGATTGCCGGCGCGACAGAAACGCCACGAACGCAAACAGCGGCGGCAAAAAATTTAGGAACAGAAAAAATGGCTGCCGGTAAAACGGTTGTGAAATGGGGCGGACTTTGCCGGTCTTGAGAAAGCGGATATCACGTTCGATCATTCGAATGCCGGAGGCTGGCTGGCCGGGCGTGCCCGATTGCATCTGTGTTTCCTGTTCGGCCTGGCCAAGCGCTCCCGGTTTCACATTGAGCGCAATCTCAGGTGTGGTCTCGATCAAGTAATCGTTTTTGGCGGGATTAAAATAAACGAAAGAGGCCGGCGGAATCACGAGTTGCCCGGAAACCTGTGGGATTAACAGCACTTTGAATTCTTTGCTGCCGTTGATGAATTTCCCATCGGTCGCGACTTTCGAGGCGGAGATCGTTTCATAACGGCGGAAACCACGCAGGTCCGGCAAATAGGGTTCCTTGAGGGTTTTGATGTTCCCGACACCCTCCACCGTGAGGATCAAATTGAAGGGCTTCCCCACCTCAAGGTTATCGTTGTCGACTTTTGCGGTCAACTTGTAGCGGCCGACGGCGCCCGAAAAATTCGCGGGTTTGTTGGCGGGCAGCGCGCGCACGCGGACCGGAATGGCCCGGGTGTTAAGTCTTGCCACCTCACTGCGACCGAAGAAACTTTGAAAAAAACTGTTGGGGTCAAACGGATCAGGTTCCGAGCGCACGGCGATTTCAATGTTCGCGCTGCCGATCGCGAATTCCCCGTCTGACGTTGGGAAGAGCGCGTAGGGAAGTTCGGTCACTTCGTAGCGCGCGCCATTGATGGTGGTGGAGAATTCCTGTTTCTTCAGCTGTTCGACCAGAAAGCCGGTCGTATCGGGATCGCTGTAGCGCGGTTGGGACGCGAAACGGATTTCCGGGCGTCTCAAAAACTGGATCTTAAGGAGTATTTGTTGGCCGACGTAAACTTTGTCGCTGTCGATGGTGGCGGTCATAAACACCGGCTTAAGTCCCTCGGACGGGACTTGCACTTGTCGCTGAGCGTTGGCTTCGACGGGGGCGGAACCTGCGGCCGGAGCGGCATTGTCGGGACGGACATTGATAGCGATCGGCTGGGTGCTGTAGGCCTTGCCGCTTACGTTGAGCGTGATGGACGGAACTTGAAGCGTGCCGGTCCTTTTCGGGGTGAGAATGTAATTGAAAACGACCAATGCCGACGTTTGCCCATTGACCCATTGATAGGACGATGTTTGGCCAGCTCCTTGCACGTCAAAATCGGGAAGAGCGAGATTAGGCACGCCGTTAATGTTGCTGACGCCGGAAATTTCGATGGAAAGTGTGGTCTGGTTGTTGATGGTGAGATCGGTGGCACTCACGCGCGCGCTGACGGTGGGTTCCGCACTCACGACGCTCCCGAGGGCCGTGAGTATCAGTGCGAATGCAGAAATGAGAACGCGTTTACCAATCTTCACCGGCTTCATTTTCCTTTTTATCCTTCGGTTTTTTCAGGCCAGGTTTCCGCATGTCGGCTTCTTTCATTTTTTCCGATTCCTGGTCCTTCATCATTTGAAGAATGCGCTCGGCGTTTTCTTTTGAAATATCACCGGGTTTCTTTTCATCTTTGGCCTCGCCTTGCTTCTGTTCTTTCTGCTCGCCTTTTCCGTCTTGTTTCTGCTGTTTTTGTTGTTGCGGGGGATTTTTGGGCTTCTTCCCGGCCTTGATGTATTCAATATTATATTTTGCGTCCATGTCCGTGGGATTGAGTTTCAGGGATTCCTTGAAATGCTCAATGGCTTTGGCGGATTCGCCTTTGTTGAAGAACATGTGGCCCATGTTGTAATGGATCATTGAGCGAAACGAACTGTCGTCGGTCATGGCAAGCGCCTGCTCGTATTGCTTTTGGGCCTCCTCCATGTTTCCTTCCAGATAATAGGTGGCCGCCACATTGTAAGGCAGGAATGGCGCTTCGGGCAGGTCGATGCGCGCGTTTTCAAATTCCGCGCGGGCGCCGGCCGTATCGCCGCCCTGCAAAAGTTTGTTTCCCCGGCGCACATGGTCTTTGTAGTCGGCCTGCGCCGCCATGGGCATTAATAACAGTGCGATCAACAGGAATTTTTTTCGCATCCGCGCGATCTGGCCCGGTTTTTCTCCAAAGAAAAATTCAATGAGCAACAGCAAGAACGCGATGAGCAAGAAGAACTGATAACGCTCTTGCAGCCGTTCGTAGATCTTTGACGCGAATTCTTTTTTATCAAACCCATTCAGGATATCCGCAATCTCATCAATTTCGCTGTCGGTGGAACTGGCGCGGTAATAACGGCCGCCCGTGATCTGCGCGATTTGGTTCAACAACCCGTCATCGAGACGGCTCAGCACCATTTCCCCTTGAAACTTGTGGAAGCCGACTGTTTTCCCTTGATCGTCCCGGTCCTTAATCACTTCCCCTTTTGATGTGCCGATGCCGATCGTAAAAACGACCACGCCGGCTTCCTTGGCCGCTTTGGCGGCACCCACTGGGTCCGATTCATGGTCTTCGCCGTCCGTTAAAAGCACGATCGCGCGGCCGCTTTTGTCGTCCTTGGGAAAACTTTGCAGCGCCAAACGTATGGCATCACCGATCGACGTCCCTTGGCGCGGCACGGCCTTTTCGTCCAGAATGTCGAGAAACATGCGCGCGGCTTCGTTGTCGACCGTGAGCGGGCATTGCACGACGGCGTCTTTTGCGAACGCGATGATGCCGATACGGTTGCCCCCGAGTTTGTCGGTGAGAACGCCGAGCGAGCGTTTGGCGCGGTCAAGCCGTGATGGGGGCACGTCTTCGGCCAACATGCTGCGGGAGGTGTCCATCGCGATGAACACATCGACGCCGCGTTGTTTTACTTCCTTGAGTTTGGAGCCGAATTGCGGCCCGGTCGCCGCAAAAATCAAAAAGAAGAGGCCCACCAAGCCGATACCATCCTTGGTCCGGCGGCGGCGCAGCGCCGGAATCGGGACGAGTTCTTTGATCAAGCGCCAGTCACCCAGCCGTGCCAATTCGCGCAAACGGTTTATGCGTGACCACGCGTACACGCCCAAGAGCAGCGCGAATGGAATGAATAGATAAAACGTCTGCGAATAATGGAATGCCATTACGGTAGCGTCCTGTAATACGTTTTCGCCAGGGTCAACTCAGCCAATATCAAGAGCGCGGCCAGCAGCACGAACGGCCAGTAAAGTTCTTTGTAGTCCACGAACTCTTTGACTTTGATGTCAGTCTTTTCCAGCGAATCGATTTCTTTGAAGATATTCTTCAAAGAGCCTTCCGACTTGGCCCGGAAATATTTCCCGTTTGACTCGGTGGCGATCCTCAACAATTCGTCCTCATTTAAATCGCTGCGGATCGGCACCATTCGCCGCCCGAAATTCGGGTCGTCGATCGGGATCATGGTTTCACCAGGCGTGCCGGCGCCGATCGAATAAACTTTGATTCCGAACGCGGCCGCGGTCTTGGCGGAGGTGATCGGGTCAATGTTGCCCGTATTGTTGGCGCCGTCGGTCACGAGAATAATGACTTTGCTTTTGGCCTGGGAGTTTTTGATGCGATTAACGCTGGTCGCGAGCCCGACGCCAACGGCGGTCTGGTCAGGCGGAACAACCCCCACTTCCAGTGTATCGAGAATCGACAAGAGCGCTGACTTGTCGGTGGTCAGTGGGCATTGCGTGATCGCGTGCTGGGCAAACACGACGAGACCGATGCGGTCCTGTTCGCGACCTTTGATGAACTCGGCGATGACACTTTTCGCGACTTGGAACCGGTTATCGGGTTTGAAATCGACGGCCAACATGGAACGCGATACGTCCAAGCAGACCATGATGTCGGTGGCCTTGGCCGTCATTTCTTCGGACCGGAGGCCTTTCTGCGGGCGCGCTAACGCGAGAATAATGAGCAGCATCGCCATGATACGCAACGCGCCGGGCACGAGGTAGAAAAGGCGAAGACCTTCCCCGCCTTTGATGCCGGCATAATCCGAAACGGACGGAAAACGGAACGTCGGCAGGTCTTTTTCACGGAAATAATGGAGATAGGCCGCCATGAGCGGAAGTAATACCAAGAGCCAAAGATATCCGGGGGCCGCGAACCTCATATCTTCACCTTTTCCGGTTCGGCCGGTTTCTGCGGCGTGCTCAAGTTGATGAATTGTTTGACGTGATTGAGGTCTATGAGGATCTCTTCTTCGAGCGGCGTGAACTTCGCGAACTTGACGAGGTCCGCGCTATCAAAAAAGGCGCGGCAAAGATTGGCAAGCTCGCTTGAAAAACTCTGACGCCGGAATTCCAGCAACAATTCGGACGTGGTCCGGTCGAGCGCGGAGAAATGATAACGCCGCTCCAAATATTGCCGGAGGATCATCGACAGGCGGAAATAAAACTCCTTGATCTGGCCGGCCGCTATGAGGTCCGCGTCTTCAAGCGCGTGGATTTCTTCCCAGGCCAGTTCTTCCGGCGGGCGCGGCGGACCGGCAGGTATCACCGGCCCCGTCCGTTTCCGGCCGGTGTAATACTTCCAACCAAAATAGCCCAACGCCCCCGCAGCGATGATGACCAGCAAAATCCACAGCCACAAATAGGATTTGAAGTTGACCAGTCCTTTCAATGGACGGATGTTCCCCTCGTCTCCTTTTTCTTCGAGCAGCGATTTCACTTTAATCGAGATCCCGACAGACGACGCATCGGCCGGAGGTATAGGTAGTGTTCCGGTCGAAAAAGTGGTCAATAGAAATTGGTAGGCGGCGGTATTGGAACCGTCTTTGTTCAAAGTGACGGTCGGCGTGGAAGCGGCTAGCAACTCAAATTCCCCCCACGATGGAATTTGGAGCCTTGGTTGTGCGGCGTCCGAGGATACGGTAACGGTGACAGCGTAACGGATAGGATCGCCAATATAAATCTCGCGCGGTTGGGCGTCGGCATTAATATATACGGTGGGTTGTGCCGCCACCGGCATTGAAATTCCTAGGAGTAGGAAGAACGTGAATATTTTCACCGGAATCTCCGGGTGCGTTCTTTGAAGAATGTAAGGAGCGGCCGCACATAGTCTTGGTTCGTCTGAAATACCACGCGGTCGAGCCGTGTCTTTGAGAATATCCGGTCGCGACCTTCGCGCCGCCAACGGGCCGCTTTCTCATAGGCCGCCCGAAACGCCGTTGATCCGGGCGCAATGCCGCGTTTTTTTTCTTCGGCGTCTTCAACCAGAACTCTTCCCACTTTCGGCCATTCCGTTTCCATCGGGTCTTCGAGCACAAAAGCCACCGTGTCATGCCGGCGCTGCGTTATTCCCAGGCTCTTCTCGTAATTTTTGTCGAGAAAATCTGAAATCAGGAACACAATGGCGCGCTTTTTCTGAACGCGGTTTAAATATTGGAGCGCGGCATTGATGTCGGTCTTGGTGGATTCGGGTTGGAACCCGAGCACGTCGCGCACGAGGCGCAGTGTGTGGCTTTTGGATTTACGGGGCGGGATGAATTCCTCGATTTTGTCGGAGAAAAGCAGGAGCCCCACTTTGTCGTTGTTCTTGAGCGCCGCGAACGCGAGCAATGCCACCAGTTCGGCCGCCAGCTCCGATTTGAGGCGCGAGCGTGTGCCAAATCCGGTCGATCCGGACACGTCCACCGCAATTAGGATGGTTAGTTCGCGTTCTTCGGTGAAACGTTTTATGTAGGGAAGCCCGAGCCGCGCGGTGATGTTCCAGTGGATGGAACGGACGTCGTCGCCGGGAACATATTCACGCACATCGGAGAATTCAACGCCGCGCCCCTTGAAGGTGGAGTGATAACGGCCTCCAAACATCTCATTGACGAGACGGGATGTCCGGATCTCAATGCGCCTGGTTTTCGCGAATATTTCTGCTGGTGTCAGCATATTAATTCGTCGCCCTGGAAATTTTTAATCCAGGGCCCAATTGGATCCTGGATTGAGACATTCCAGGATGACGCCTAGGGAACAGTGACGACGTCGAATACCTGGTGCAGCAAATGGTCGGAGTTTTTGTTTTCGGCTTCGGCTTCGAAGCTCGGGATGATGCGGTGGCGGAGCACGTCCGGCCCGATCGATTTCACGTCTTCGGGCGTCACGTAACCGCGGCCTTTCAGGAAGGCGTAGGCTTTGGAGGCCATCGCGAGCGCGATGGTCGCGCGCGGCGATGCGCCCCAGGAAATAAGCGACTTCATTTCGTTTAAGTTGTACGCGCCAGGGTTCCGCGTGGCGAGCACGAGATCCAAAATATAGTTTTTGATCTTATCGTCCATGTAGATCTCGCGCACGACCGAACGGACATCGGAAATACGTTCCGGCGTAATGATCTTGCTTGCTTTCTCTTCCACGCCTGACTTGCGTTCTAAAATGGCGCGTTCTTCGTCGCGGGACGGATACGTTATTGAGAGTTTGAGCATGAACCGGTCCACTTGGGCTTCGGGAAGCGGATAAGTCCCTTCTTGTTCAATGGGGTTCTGCGTGGCGAGGACGAGGAACGGAGCTGGCAGTGCATAGGTCGTGTCGCCGATCGTCACTTGTTTTTCCTGCATGGCTTCCAGCAACGCGGATTGGACTTTGGCCGGAGCGCGGTTAATTTCATCGGCGAGGATTATGTTCGCGAAGATGGGGCCTTTCTTGATGGAGAATTCACCGGACTTGGGATTGTAAATCAATGTGCCGATGAGGTCGGATGGAAGCAGGTCGGGCGTAAATTGGATGCGTTGGAATTTGGCGTCGATGGTTTCGGCGATTGTTTTCACCGCGAGCGTTTTAGCCAGGCCGGGCACTCCCTCCAGAAGGATGTGGCCGTCAGCCAACAGTCCCACCATCATGCGCTCGATCACATAGCGCTGTCCCACGATGACTTTGCCAATTTCGTTGAATAACTCCTCAACGAAGATGCTTTCTTTTCGGACTTTATCGTTGATCGTCCGGATGTCTTGAGTCATGGTTCGCCTCCAGAAGAATTAACGGAAGCGTCGGCTGCTACTTCCAGTTGGAATGCGACGCCGGAAACGGCCGAAGCTCTCCGCAAGAGATTTTGGTTTCGAAATCAGTTGAGGTTGCACGAGATACGGGAAGTTCGGGATCACGCCGCGCGGCAAGGTCTTGCTGATGAACTTCTCGATGCGTTTCAAATAGGGTTCTTCGTCCGGAGAAACCAGCGTGAAAGCGTCACCCGAGGCGTCGGCGCGGCCCGTGCGGCCGATGCGATGCACGTAATCTTCCGGGTGGTGCGGCACGTCAAAGTTGATGACGTGGCTGATGTCTTTGATGTCGATGCCGCGGGAAGCGATGTCGGTGGCGACCAGGATCTGGAATTTTTTGAGCCGGAAGCCCTCAATGGCAGAGTTCCGTTCGGTCTGGCTGCGATTGGAGTGAATGACTCCCACCGATTTCCCCATTTGTTTGAGTTTGGTGACCAGATGGTCGGCGCCGTGTTTCGTGCGGCAGAAAATCAAAGCGGAGCTGATGCTGGCGCTCTCAAAAATGGCCTGAAGCAGGGCCTCTTTCTGAGAACGGGAGATCGGGTAAATCATTTGCGCCACGTTTGACGACGGCAACGATGGTGAAAGATCAACAGCCTTGGGTTCGTGCAGGAAACTCGTCACAAGCGCCTGGATTTCCGGCGGGAACGTGGCCGAGAACAACATGGTCTGTTTCTTTTGCGGGGCCGCTGCAAAAATCCGGCGGATGTCGGGCAAGAACCCCATGTCGAGCATGCGATCGCCTTCATCCAGGACCAGCGTGTCGATGTGTTTCAAATTCATGGTGCGCCGTTCAAGATGATCGAGTAAACGTCCCGGCGTGGCGGCGATGATCTGCGCGCCCGCGCGGATATCGCGCACTTGTTTGTCGAAATTCGCGCCGCCGACAATGGCGGTGCAGCGAACATTGGTGAATTTTCCGGCGGCTTGGACGACCGTCTCCACTTGCGCGGCCAATTCGCGGGTCGGCACCACAATCAAGGCCGATGGGCGTCCCGTGGGGTTGTTCTTCAAGATTTTGTTCAGGATCGGAAGCGTGAACGCGATCGTTTTTCCCGATCCGGTCTGCGCGCAGGCGCGGATGTCGTGGCCTTCGATGCCGTGGGGAATGGATTGTTCTTGCACCGGAGTGGGCTGTGTATACCCAAGCGCTTCAATCGCTTGCATGAGACGTGGGTCAAGATTAAATTCGGAAAACAACATTTTAGGGCCTCAGTACGTCGACAATGGTTGGCTTGGCATAAATGCCGGCGCGATAAGCGCGGTCAAACAAAAGGTTAAGTGCCGCTTCCCCTTCCGTTCCGAGTTCAAGCGTGTCCTCGTTCACGTACATCCCGACAAATTTTTCGCCCAGGTTTTTCTGCAACCCGCGGCCGTATTTCAGCGCGAATTGGACCGCGTCGTCTTTATTATTGTTGGCGGACATAATGCTTTCTTTGAGGCCCTGCCAGATGCGCAGCGCGTTCTCGCGGCCGAGGTCCTTGCGGATAACATCGAGGCCGAGCGGGATCGGCAGGTGCGTGTCGTTGGACCATTCAACGCCGAGGTCGGTGATTTTCTCAAGGCCCATCGAACTGTAGGTGAGTTGCGCTTCGTGGATCAAGAGTCCGTAATCCACTTCGCCGCGCAGCACCGCTTGCGGGATTTGATCAAACCTCATTTCAACCGGCTGGTAGGCGGAGCAATAGAGGCGGAGCAACAAATAGGCGGTTGTATTCTTTCCCGGAATGCCGATCTTTTTCGTTTTGGGGTTGGGGTTTCCCACTTTGCGGACCACAATGGGGCCGTAGTTGCGGCCCACGCTTGCGCCGGTCGGCATGATCCAGTAATTGTTCTGCAATAGCGGATAAACAGCGGTGGAAATGGCGGTCACTTCGATTTCCGACTTCATGGCCTTCTTGTTCAACGATTCGATGTCTTCGAGCACGTTTTCAACGGTGTAACCCGGGATCGTCACTTTGCCGGAAGCAAAGCCGTAAAACATGTAGGCGTCATCGGGGTCCGGCGTGTGGCCGATGCGAAGAACTTTTGTTTCAGTGGCGGTGTCTGTCATAGGTTCCTTTAGTTCAGAGAAAAAATGTGATGCAAGAGCGTGCGGATCAAAACGCCGGTGGCGCCGGGTTCGGACAAAGCCGTCTGGCTGCCGGTCCAACCGGTGGAAGCGATGTCCAAGTGCGCCCATGGCAATTTTTCATCGACAAATTCTTTTAAGAAAAGACCGGCCATAATGGTTCCCGCCACGCCGGGCGTCCCAATGTTTTTCAGGTCCGCCACGTTGCTCTTCAACATGGGCATATAATCGGCCTCAAGCGGCAGTTCCCAGAGTTTTTCTCCGGCTTTCACGGAAGCCTCTTTGATTTTGTTCAAAAGTTTCGGGTCCGTTCCCATGATGCCGGCGATCTGATTGCCGAGAGCGATCACGCAGGCGCCGGTCAATGTCGCGATATCGATCACTTCATCAAGGCCCTGCCGAGATGCGTAACTAAGCGCGTCGGCCAAAATCAGACGCCCCTCGGCATCGGTATTGAGCACTTCAATGGTTTTCCCGCGCATGGTGCGGAGCACATCGCCCGGTTTGACCGCATTTCCGCCCGGCATGTTTTCTGTCAGCGGCGTAAAACCATGAACTTCGACACCGGAAGGCTTCAGCGCCGACAACGCGCGGAACACCGCGAACACGGAGGCCGCGCCAGACATATCGTATTTCATGGTTTCCATCGAAGCGGCCGGTTTCAGGGAGAGTCCGCCCGAGTCAAATGTGATGCCCTTGCCGCAAATGCCGATCTTGCGACGGATTTTTCCGGCCGGTTTGTACGTCAAATGCAGAAAATAGGGCGGTTGATGGCTGCCGCGGTTAACCCCGAGGAACGCGCCCATTCCCATCTTCTGGACTTGGGCCTTGTTAAAAATTTTGATTGAAACCGACTTGCCGGCCAATTTGCGGGCCTCTTTCATCATGAATTCGGGGGTGGTATCGCTCGGCGGCCGGTTGATCAGGTCGCGCGCGAAGACCACGGACGATCCGAACACTTCGCCGGAGGTCAATCCGCCTTCAGCGGACTTGGCGTCGTCCGCATTCGCGACGAGAAAATATATGGATTCGAGTTTGCGTTTGGCCGGGACTGTCGACTGGAAACCGCTGAAGCGGTAAAGCCCCAACAACACGCCTTCCGCGACGGCTTGGGCCTGTTCGGAAATACTTCCTATATTGAGTGGGGTTTTCAACGCCAATGATTTGGCGCCCATTGCTGAAGCAGCCCGTGCTCCGGCCGCCGTGCCGCGGCGGACCGACTCCAAGCTGGCATTGTCTTCTTTTCCAAGACCCACAAACAACACGCGGTGAAACTTTCCGCTGCGCGGATGGGTGATGGTCACCTGCCCGACTTTTCCTGCAAATCCGTCAGTTTGCGCTTCCGCGTAGGCCTTCTCTATCGCCGAACCAAAAACAAAGGATGCGACGGGCCGCTTTGATTTCTCAAACGCAAAGACCAGGAGGTAGGTGTCCGATGGGAGACGGTTTGGAAGGCTGGGACTAAATCGCATTAAATATCTTGTTGGTCCTATTTCCGTTCGAAGCGGGACTGGCAGTTAATGCAGTAGCGGGCGTAAGGGATCGCTTTCAAACGGGCGATGGCGATGCGTTCGCCATTCCCTTCGCAAATTCCGTACAAATTCTTCTCAATGCGCCGCAGGGCCGCTTCGACATCGTCCAAAAGACGGTGTTCATTGTCGGTTTGTTCAAATACAAGATCGCGTGCCAGAGAGCGCATCGCCACGTCGCCTTCATCGCCCACTTCGGCTTCGGGAATGGCTTCTTCTTTTTTCTTTTTGACCGTTTTCATGAGGTGATCGCGCATCTCTTCAAGTTTTTCGCGATACCACTCAACGTTTTCAATGGGTTCAACCGCCGCTTTTTTCGGGGCTGTTTTGGTTTCTTTTTTCTTCATTGGGTCCTTCCAGGTGTATTTTTTCCGACGAGGCCGATTAGGGGCGTGGAGATTACTAAAAAATCAGTGCGTAGCAACAACGCGCACTGTTTTTAGCGCTTCGGCCTCTTGACCGGACACTCGGACGGCGCGTTCGGTCAAATCTTCGAGATACTCAACGATCTCGAGCGTCACTCTTTCACCGGGAATCAGCACGGGAATACCGGGCGGATAGGGCGTGAGTGGTTGGGCGGAAATGTGGCCGATGGCCTTGCGGAGCGGCACGCGTTTGGAGCGGTACAACAGAAAAACGTCGCGTGGATTCATCACGAGTTCGGTGGAGAGCGATGGGATGTTGAGCACCCAGTTTTGGGCTTCCCCCTGTTTCATATGGTCGATTTGCTGCAGTGCGTGGACCAGATTGTCCAGGTCCGTCCGGTCTGTCCCCGTGCCGGTGATAGCAATCAGGTTAAAAAGGTCGGCCGCATCCACCTGGATGTGGAAGTCTTTGGCCAGGATCTCGGAGATGTGTTGGCCGGCGTAGCCGGTCCGGGTAACGTTGATAGTGAGCTTGGTTTCATCCAAATCGAACCCGCGGCCCTGGATTTCGGCCCGTGTCAAGCAGGTGAAATGCTTCAAATGGTTGATCTCATTGCGGGCGCGTTCTGTGTTTTGCAGCAATTTATCAAGGATCTTTTCTCCTTGGTCGACCATTTGCCAGCGCGCCAGGTCAAGAGAGGCCAAGGTCAAGTAATTAGGGCTGGTTGTCTGGAGCATCGATATGATCCGTTTTACGCGGTTCACATCCAACAATTTCGAATTGAAATGCAAAACGGAGCCTTGTGAGATGGCGGCAAGCGTCTTGTGCGTGGACTGTACGACCATATCGGCACCCGATTCGATGGCGTCCATCGGTAGTTTGGGATGAAAATGGAGGTGCGCGCCGTGCGCCTCGTCCACCAGCAGCAATTTGCCGCGCGCATGGCAGATTTCGGCGATCTTTTTCAGGTTCGTGGTCACGCCGTTGTAGGTCGGGCTCGTTACGAACACCGCTTTCGCTTCAGGAAATTGTTTCAGCGTCTTTTCTATTTGCTCCGGCGTCGAATCAAACAGGATATCGAGGTTCTGGTCGACGGTCGGCTGCACCCACAGCGGCCAAACGCCGGAGAGCACGATGCCGCCGAGCGTGGACTTGTGGGCGTTCCGCGAAATAATGATCGATTCACCGGGCCGGCAGGCCGCCATGATCATGGCCATGTTGCCGACCGAGGAGCCATTCACCAGAAAGAACGATTGTTCGACGCCATACGCCTGCGCGAAAAGAGTTTGGGCTTTTTTAATCGGACCGGTTGGATCGTGCAACGAGTCGACTTCCGGAAAAACCGTTACATCAAGCGAGAAAAGATTGCGGCCGACAAACGAGGTGAGTTTTTTGTCGATGCCTTTGCCGTTTTTGTGGCCCGGCGTGTGAAAAGACGTCACTTTGCGCCGCGCGTGCGACAAAAGTGTGTCCAAAAGCGGGGTCTTATCCTGGTTTACATTACCATTGGTAGCGCCGTTGGCGCTTTTCTTCTTAGCCACAGACTTACTTATAGAAATAGATGGGGTGAGATTTTGTGATGGTGCGCTTCTCGTTTGTCAATAGCGCCCGAAGATGTTTGGGGATATTGAACAGGCCAACGTGGCAGCTTCCGTCGTAAAAAGAAAGTTTTCCTTTCATTCGTTGGCGGATGATCTTGTTCACTTGGCCCTCGTTCATTTTGTAGGGGTCGGACGTGTCCGAGCCGATCAAAAATGCCCAAGGAACGTCAAACGACGGCACATGCGCATAGAAAGGACGAACGTTTTTGAAAATTTTGCGAAGCGTTGAATGCAAAACCTGATGCAATTCGAACTGCAACAGATTTCCTGAGCCTGCTTGCATAACGAACAACCCACCTTTTTTTATCCGTTTGATCATGCGACGGTAAAACTCAATAGTATAAAGCTGGTAAGCAGGGCCCGCTTCAATGGGAGAAGGGAGATCGGAAATGATGACATCGAATTTTTCCGGCGAATTGTCTTCAACGAACACCTTTGCATCGCCGACGACCAGACGCAGCTTTTTGCTGCTGAATGCGCCCTGGTGCCAGGATTTTAAATGCTTTTTGCAAAATTCAATAACAGGTCCGTCGATGTCGACCATCGTGATTTTCTCGACGGTCTTGTGTTTAAGCAATTCGCGGACGGTCGCGCCTTCCCCTCCGCCAAGGATGAGAATATTTTTTGGGTTCGGATGCGCCACCATGGCCGGATGCACCAACGATTCGTGGTAAATAAACTCATCGAGCTGCGACGATTGCATTTCGCCGTCCAACACCAACACGCGGCCGAACGAATAGGTGTCGGCGACGATGGCTTTTTGGAAAGGTGTCTGCGTGCGGACCAGATATTTGCGGACGCGGTGGGAATGCGATTCGTGAGGAGTGAACCACTCCTTAAACCACAGGCTGTGTTGCATTATTTTTTCTTCAGGGAACCGAGTAGACCGCGTTTCATTTCCATTGCGGTCACGTTTTTCGCTTTGAAGTGTTTGTGGAGGTAGTCGTAGGCGCGCCACGGGTTCACGGAAGAACCGCATGTGTAAATATCAACGGAAGCGAAATTGTATTCGGGCCAGGTGTGGATGGCGAGGTGGGATTCTTGGATCACGATCACGCCAGAAATGCCGTTGGGATTGAAATTGTGGAATACGACGTCGACAATGGTGGCCTTCGCGTATTTCGCGGCGCCTACCATGATCTCTTCAATTTTACGAACGTCTGAAATTATCCGATTGTCGCATTGGTAAAGTTCAACGACGAGATGTCTTCCGAGTGTTTTCATTTTTTCGAGCGAAAAAAGTATGAAGTTTCCATTGTATTGTCAATTAATGAAGCGGATAGAGGCGCCGATCCAAAACGTTCTTTCGGGTTGCGGCGACAAAACGGTGGTGTATCCTCCGCCGGAAACGGGCGCGCGCGCGGTGGTTTCCGCGTAACGGCGGCGCGTGATATTGTGCGCCGCAAAAAACATGTCCGCCGTAAGGATTCTTAATGACCAACGCGCGTTCCATGTGTAAAAACCGGGAACGCGCACGCCTTGTTTGTTGTCCAGCTCAAATTGTTCTGATTGGTAGGTGATCTCGTTGGTCAATTTCATCTTGGGCGGGAAATGGAAATCCCATATAGCTGTTAATAGATTGTGCGGCGACATCGCCGCGTCGACAAACCCGGCATATCCGGGAAGTTTCCGTTCGCTGTTTTGCAAAGTGTAACGCGCCGTAAATTCGCTCATGTGCTCCGTGTTAACGGCGAACCGCGCGCTTGATTCAATTTCCATCCCACGCGCTTTTTCTTCCCCCGCGTTTGTCCAAACGGAGTTAGCGTCGGGCGTGATCAGGTCTTTTTTATTAACGAGGAAGCCCGTTGCGCGAAAATCAAAAACTTTGGACGGGCTCCACAGAAATCCGGCGTCAGCGTTCGTGCTTTTTTCATCATTTAAGTCCGGGTTCGCGATGGTGGCGCTGGATTCGTACAGCTCATTGAATTCCGGCGTGCGGTGCGCACGTTGCGCGGTGGCGGAAAGAGAAAACGTTCCAACTGGAGAAAAAATAACGGCGAGGCGCGGAGCCAAGAAGCCGCCTGAGACAGAATGGTCGTCATAACGCACGCCCGGTGCCAGCGTCCATTTTTTTGTTTGCCATTTCGCGGCCGCAAAAAAACCTTCCTGCGTGACGGTCCTCTTCGCTTCCAGGTAAGCCTCGCGTTTAAATTCTTGCGACCGCCAACCGAAATCAAAAATGGATCTATGCCAGGAAAGATCAAATGTGGACGTGGTCATATCCTCATCCACATAAGCGATACCACTGCGCGTGACACGGTCCTTCAGGTCCCGCCAGCTTTCGGTGAAGGTCGCATAAGTCGTTCCCCCCGCCAACAGCGGCGTCGCCAGGAAAACCTTCGCGTGTTGTGATTCCTGCGTTCGTTGTTCGGAGGGCGTGGAGGGTTCTTGTTCCAGATGGCCGTCCCATTGCTCAAACGGCACGGGCGTCCCATGTGAAAGCCCTACCCGCGAATCGTGGTAATAATATTCGGCGCCCCAATAGCCTTTTCCGTTAAACGAGCGCGTGAAGTTGCCGAAATGGTTCGTGGTCTCAAAATCCTCGTTGTTCGAATAGCCGCCCGAGGCTTCCAGGCTCGGCGCGTACGTCATATCGCCCCAGTTGGAGCGCAACGAGAATTTCATGATGGTGTTTTTCTCGCCGTCCCGGCCGACCCCGGTTCCCAAATCGGACAAGAGTCCTTTCTGAACCGGCCGCAACGTAATGATGTTGATGGTCCCCGCCACCGCTTCGGAACTGTAAATGGAAGACGCGCCGCCGCGCGTTATTTCAATGCGTTCCACCATGCCGAGCGGAAATTGCGTCAAGTCGACTTCACCGTCGTATTCGTGCGTCAACGGCCGACCGTCCAGCAAGACCAGCACGTTGTTGCTCGAGGAGAGGCCGCGCATTTTGGCGAGCGCGCGCGTGCCGCGCGAACCATCCTGCTCAATTTTTATCGAAATGCTTCCGCGAAGCGCATCGGCCACCGAGAACAGCGGGCGCGCCGTGAAATCTTTTTGGGTGAGAATGGTGACGTCGGTCGGCATGTTGGCAGAAAGCAAGGAAAACGAAGAAAACAGGAGGATTGTTGCCAGCCACGAGCGGGCCAAGGCGTTGCTCATGTTTTACTGCAGGGGCTTGATATGGATGACGGACTTGCCGTCGTGGACGTTTTTGTTGTTCGGGTCTTTCATCCGCTTGTCTTCCACTACGTACATGTATTCATAGGAGCCGGGCTTCAGCGCAAGCGTGATTTCCCATCCTTTCGCTTTCTTTTCCAACGATTGGCGCTTCCAGTTGTTGAAATCTCCAATAATGGAAACGGACTTGGCGGCGGGCTTTGGAAGACGGAAAAGAATGTTTCGCGTGGCGGCTTGGTCGCCGAGCGGCTTGGCGACGGAGGCCGGTTCGGCCGGCTCCGGTTTGTTTTCGAGGACAGGCTCCGCCGGCAATTCCGGCGTCGGGAGCGGCGGCACGTTGACCGCCGGCGCTTTGGGTTGCATCTGCGTGAAAACGTAATAACCGGAGGCGCCCGACGCTAAGAGCGAAACCACCATCACACCTGCCCAGCCACTTCGGCTCATATGGGCATGATCGGCGGTTTGGGCGCGCCCGATGCCGCCGGAGGAGACGTCATGACGACGGTTTCATCCGACGCCGCGTTCATGGCGCTGCTGTTTTTTTCCCCTTTTAAACGGGCCACGTCTTTCTCAAGAATGATCACGTGTTCGGCCAATTTCAAAAGTTTTTGGGTGAAGTCCGCCGGATTCATCGGCACTTCCTTAAGTTCGTTGGTCTCAAGTTTCGCGGACGCCGTTCGCGAAACCGTTTCCATTTCGCTTTCCAATTGCGCGACTTTCTTGCTCAAGGTCTTTATCTGAGAAAAAACTATTTCAATCTGGCCCTGCATCTCACCGGAAATGCTCGGCAGCGGAATACGTTGGTCGGTGACCAAAGGCGCCGGCGTTTCTTTCACGGAAGGATTGGCAGCGGGTTCTTCTTTTATTTCTTCGGCATAAGGCGGCGGATTCAGTTGAACGTCTTCAATTTCATCGAGGTGCGGCAGAGGAACTTCTTTCTTCGGGGAACGGGCCCATTTAACGAGGGCCACCAAAAAAACCAGCGGCCCTAAAATGAGAAGGCCCACAGCGATCATCAGCAGCGGGTCGGACATTATGGCGTCGATGTTAATGTTTGTGAGCATGTTTATGTTTGATGAGCGGGTGATGGGAATCGAACCCACATCTCAAGCTTGGGAAGCTCGCATACTACCACTGTACTACACCCGCGCCGCCGGGATTCTAGGATCGTTTTAAAGTCGAAGCAACAACTCATCGAGAGAGGACAGCGTGCGCGAATTTTTCGGCTTGTGGATCCGGTCAATGAAGTACGCGCGCAGGCCCGCTTTCTGCGCGCCCTCGATGTCTTCCACCGGATCGTCTCCCACGTGCAGCATTTCCATTGGGTCGATCGCCATTTCTTCCAACGCGAATTGAAAAAACCGGACGTCCGGTTTCACAATTTTCAGATCAAACGAGATGAATTGGCGCTCGAAATACCGCTCCAAGTCCAATTGTTTGAGCAATGCCGGCAGCCGCGCGTCCCAATTGGAGGCCACCGCCAGGCGAATGCCCCGGTCTCTCAACGCCTTAAGCGTGATCTCCGCGTCGGGATAAATGCGCCACACTTCTTTTTTTTCGAATTCATCGTAAATTTCGTTGAAGAACGCGGAGGTGTCTTGGCCGAACGATTCTTCCACCACCGATTGCCACCATTTTTTGTCGATCAGCGACCGTTCGTGTTTGCGTTTGGCCCAAGCGGTCCGAAATCCGAGGTTCAGTTTTTCCGGCGCCACATGGACGCCGTGCCGCGCGGCGACCGCGGAATAAATGGCGCCCACCGATGGATGCGGTGTGATCAGCGTGCCGCCCACATCAAACAGCACCGCTTTGATCATTAATAGGTCCGCTTTTTCGGCAAGCGCCGCCAATCGGCCAACAGTTTCAGGCAAGCCGCGTCTTTGACGCGTTTGAGTTTGACCGGGCTTTTCCCCCACTTTTTCATGCGTTGGTTGGAGATGGTGAGCTCGTTGAACCCAAGTTTGTGGACGTCCGCAATGACGGTCCCATAGACCACGAGCGGAATGGTCGCCCAGTGGATCGCCGAGAAACACATCGGACAGGGTTCGGTGGTGGAATAGATCGTGCAATCGTTGAGCGCAAAACGCTTGAGTTTTTTCGAGGCGATGCGGATGGCGTTGATCTCGGCGTGGCAGGTGGCATTCTTGTCTTTAAGCACGGAATTGTGCGCCGATGCGACGATTTTCCCTTTGCGGACAATCACGGCGCCGAACGGGCCGCCCGCGCCTTTGCGCATGCCGCGGCCGGCCACGCGCGCGGCCGCTTCTAGGAAATTTTGTGCCATGACAAACGGCCTTTGAGATAGGCAAGTGCGTCCGCTTTTGTGTGGATCTTGCCTTCCGACTGGGCTTCGTTCAGGTCCGCCATCAACGCGCCGATCACGGGCGAGGGTTTTAAGTTAAAGGCTTTCATGATCTCATGTCCATTAATAAGCCGTGGCGGCACAACCTTTTCGCGCTGCGTGTAAAACCGGCGGATCATTTTGATAGTGGTTTTTTCGTGCGCTGAATGCCGCTTCTTGCGTTGGGCCGCGGTCAAATAGGTCAAATGGTCGCCTAGGGACACCAAAAGCATGGCCACCGCATCGTCGCCCAGGTCTCGAAAGAACCGGTGGATCGCCTTGTCCGATACGTCGGATTGGACTGCCAGATTGCCCGGCCGCATGTGGTGGCGGACAAAATTCTCGTAACGGGACGTCTCATCGCCTGACCAACGGTAAAGCGGGGCCAGTTTTCCCACCCGTTTGGCACCGACATGCTCGTGTTCAAAGAAACGTAACCGCCCATCCATTATTTTCATGGTGTCGGGTTTGCCGATGTCGTGCAATAAGAGTCCCCATTTGCAATGGGCGAGCCGTGAGTGCCCGGCCATCTTCTCTTGAAGATAAGTTTGGATCTTGCCATTGAGTCCCGGAAACCAGGATTTGTCCGCAACTATTTCCTCAAAACATTTGACACTGTCGAGTGTATGGCGAAGAACGCCACCCTTTCCGTAGTGCTTCACCGCGGTCCTTCGTAGACGTGGCGCTTCCGGAAATACCATATCCAAAAGCCTCGATTGGTCCATCGAAACCAGCGTTTTGTAGGCCCGTGGGGTGGCAAAAGTGCGCAAAAGCTCTTCTCTTTTGCGTTCCGGGGCCGGCTTGCGGATCAACTTGGCGTTCTTCTTGATGACCGAAAGCGTGGCTGGTGGGAGCGTGCAATCCAATTCGGCGGCGATTCGAAATGCGCGCAGCAGTCGCAGTGGATCTTCCTTGAATACGTGATTGTTTAGCGGGATTATTCGTTTCTTTTGGAGATCTGAAAGACCCTTATGGCGATCGATGATCGCCTCTTTCCAGTGACTGGTCATCCAGGCGCCCAACGGGACTGCCATCGCATTGATCGTGAAATCGCGCCGGTCGATATCTTCTTCGAGCGTTCTGCCTTGCCAACGCGCGAAATCGAGATGAATGCCGCCCGGGAGCTTCACGCGCACAATGCCGCGCTCTTCATCCAATGGAAAGGAAGCCCCACCTAGCGCTGCCGCCACTTTTTTGGCCAATGGGGCCGGATCAACGGGCAAAATGAGGTCAATGTCGAGGAGCGGCAGGGCGAGCAGGCGGTCGCGCACCGCGCCGCCAACCACATGGATCGTCTTCATCATGGACGTTGCCGCAATTCTTTCTTGAGGATTTTCTGTAGCGCGTTCTTCGGCATCTCGTCGAGTACGATGATGTCTTTCGGAAGCTTATAGGAAGCCAAGCGTTCTCGGCAGAGCATGAAGAGCTTGCTCTTCTCGATACTCTGCCCTTCTTTGATGGTGACGAAAGCGCGGATGATTTCGTCGCCGGTCGCCTTGTCGACTTTTCCAACCACGGCCACTTCGCGCACGCCGGGGTCCAGCGCAATCACGGCTTCAATTTCTTGCGGATAAACGTTGAGCCCTTTAACGATGATCAAATCTTTTTTGCGGTCGACAATGGCCACATAGCCGTCATTATCAAGGCGGCCCATGTCGCCGGTCTTGAGCCAGCCATCGGAGGTCAGGCATTCGCGCGATTCTTCAGGCTTGTTGTAATACCCCTGCATCACGTTGTCGCCGCGCACCCAGATTTCCCCCACTTCGCCTTGGGCGACCTTCTTGCCTTCGTCATCGCGTAGTTCCAATTCCAGTCCCGGCAGCGGTTTTCCGACAAACCCTATCTTCCGTTTTTCCGGCGGGTTCAAACAGACAACCGGGGACGCTTCGGTGAGCCCATAGCCCTCAACCAGCGTTACACCGAACGTTTTCTCAAACGAGAGATGCACGTTTTCTTGCAGCGGCGCCGCACCGCAAATGCACACGCGCACCGGATTCAATAATCGCAACAAGAAGGCCTTCGCACCTTGCACGCGCTGCGCGAGCGCCGCGTAGATCTGCGGCACGGCCACAAACAGCGTGACCTTGTGGTTCCAAATGGCCTTGATGACCGGATCAAACGGCAAAAGCGATTCGATGATGACGGTCAGCGCGCCGAGTTTCATCGGGATCAGGAAACAGGTAGTCCAGGAGAACGAGTGAAAAAGCGGCAACAGGCAGATAAATCGGTCTTTATCGGAGAGTTTGATGGCGCCCATGCATTGCTCAATGTTGGAAAGGAAATTTTTGTGCGTGAGCATCACGCCCTTGGGTTGACCGGTTGTGCCCGATGTGTAGAGCAGCATCATGATGTCGGCTTCCACCGCTTGGTCGGGGCCCGCCCATTTTTTCTCGCCTAACAATGACGCGAACGCCTTGAATTCCTTGTGATCGCCCTCGCGGAAGTAGAAATGTTTGAGCGTCGGCACTTTCTTTGCGGCGGTTGCGACATGCCGATAGAACTCTTTGGCGGTCAGCACACCTTCGGCCTTGGCGTCGTTCAGGATCAATTCCAGCCGGTCGGCTTTCTCGAGGAAGTTGATCGGTACACAGATGGCGCCCAATTTGCACAGCGCCATCGAAAGAATCACAAATTCGGGGCTGTTTCGAAGCACGAGCGCGAACGTTGTTCCTTTTTTGACGCCGATGTCGGCCAAGCCTTGAGCGCAGCACAGGATCCGGTTTTCGAGGTCCAGGTAAGTGATCTTCTCGTCTTTGAAGGCCAGCGCCGTGCGGTTCGGAAAAAGCTGGGCGTTGGATTTGATGAGATCGGGCAGAATCATGGCGCGGATTATACGACCTTCAGAGTGTCGGAACGGCGGCGATCAAGCGGCGCGTGTAATCCGCTTGCGGATTCTGAAGCACAGCCTCGACCGTCCCTTGTTCGACAACCAAGCCGTCTTTCATGACAATCACCTGGTCGCAGGTGTTCGCAATGACCGCCAGGTCGTGCGAGATCAAAACCTGGGAGAACCCTTTCTTTTCGCGCAACGCGTTTAGAAGATTGATGATCTGCGCTTGCACCGAAATGTCCAAAGCCGATACCGGTTCGTCCGCGAGCAACAGCCGTGGTTCGGCCGCCAAGGCCCGCGCGATCGCGAAACGTTGACGCTGCCCGCCTGAAAGTTGATGCGGGTATCTGTTCAAAAAATCAACTGGAAGACCCACATCTGTCATTAACGTCGCCCCGGAATGCTTTTGCCCGGGGTCTCCTGCTTTAGAAGCAAGAGATCCTAGCCAAGCGGCATGCCGGGATGACGATTTAATTGCTTCATCAAGTTGGGTTCGAAGAAGAAGTTTCGGGTTCAGTGAAGAGAAAGGATCCTGAAAAACCATTTGGACCAGATGCGAGCGCTGACGAATGGAAAGCTTCAGCAAATCATGGTTGCCAAATATGGCGCTGCCGGAATCGGCGGCAAAGAAACCGGCCAGGACTTTCGAAACGGTGGTTTTTCCGCTGCCGGATTCCCCCACAATTCCCAAACTTTGGCCCGGCGCCAATTCAAAACTCACATCACCGACGGCCCGCACGGCCGGAAATGTTTTGACCAGGTGCGAGACCGTCAGCTTCATACGGCTTCGTCCAACGTCGGCAAAGGGCCCTTGGACCGCTTCAATGTCGGCATGCAGCGCAACAGACCCAGAGCGTAGGGATGCGACGGCGCCGACAATACTTTGGAAGCGGGGCCCATTTCGACAAAAACGCCATGACGCATTACGGCCACGTTGTCAGCGACATTTTTAACGAGACCCAAATTGTGCGTCACAAATATCATCGCCATGCGCTTGGACATTTGGATCGACTTCAAAAGTTTGATGACTTCATCCTGCACCGTGACATCAAGCGCGGTCGTGGGTTCGTCCGCGATCAGCAGATCGGGATTTTGCGCGAGCGCCATCGCGATCATGATCCGTTGGCGCTGCCCACCGGAAAGTTGGTGCGGATACGATCGGAGAATTCGCGCGGGATCATTGAGCTGGACTGTTCGAAGAAACTCCTCGGCCTGACCGGTGACTTCGCGAAGCTGGTATCCGACCGTCAGCACCGGGTTCAGTGAAGAGAATGGGTCCTGGAAGACCATCGCAATCCGTTTGCCGCGCGTTTGTTGCCAATCACGCTCGCTGTTTCGAAGCAGGTCTTTCCCATCAAAATGAATTTCGCCGTTCGCCACCTTGCTTTCGTGTTTGGGCAGGAGTCCGATTAGTGCCAGCGCAATCGTGGATTTTCCGCAGCCGGATTCTCCCACAATGGCCAGGCATTCCCCTTTGTTCAGCTCAAAAGACGCTTTTTTCACGGCGGTGAGCGTTTCGCCGTCACGAACATAGTCGACCGTCAAATTGTTGACCGAAAGCAGGGACTGGCTCATAGGCGCGGGTCCAGCACGTCGCGGAGCCCTTGGCCGATCATGTTAAACGCGAGCACGGTGATGAGGATGGCAATGCCGGGAAATATGGAAAGCCACCACGCCACATGGATGAAATCTTTTCCTGATGTGAGCACGCTTCCCCACGAGGGCGTCGGCGGCTGCACACCGAGCCCCAGGAATGACAATCCGGATTCCGTAAGAATGGCGGCGCCCACGGCAAACGTGGCGGCAACAATCACGGGTGTGACCACATTGGGAAGCATGTGCACGAACAACACGCGGGGAGTGGAAAGTCCAAGGCCTTTCGCCGCAAGGATGAAATCACGTTCCCGCATAGAGAGCACTTCACCGCGAATCATGCGCGCAAGTCCCGGCCAGGAAGTAAGGCCTATGACGGCCATTACCATGACGATGCTCGGTTTTTCCATAACGGCGAGGATCATGAGAATCAAAAACAGCGTCGGGAAACAGAGGATCACGTCCACAATTCGCATCATCGCCGAATCGATCCATCCTTTCCAAAAACCGGAAATGAGCCCCCAAACGGTGCCGATTGAAATGGAAATAAACGCGGCCACAAACCCGACGGCGAGCGAGATGCGCGTTCCCACCAGGATCCGGCTGAACACATCGCGGCCCAATTCATCGGTGCCAAACCAATGGGACGAAGAAGGCGCTTTTAGACGGTTGAGCAGGTCTTGTTGCAGTGGATCGTGCGGAGACAACCACGGCGCCAGCGCGGCGACCGCGCAGAGAAGCGCGATGGTCGCGGCTCCCGCCACGGCCAAACGGTTCGACAGGAATCTCCGCCAATAGAACTTCAGCATCAGAACCCGAACGCGCCTCCGCCCCCGCCGCCGGTGTCGCCACCACCGTCAAACGTGTCTTCTCCGCCGCTGTCTTTTTTCTTCTTTTTCTTTTTGGACGGCGCCAACTCTTGGAACGGTTCTTTTTCGTTGAACGAAAGCACGCGGAACGAATCCAACTTGGAAGCGGTGGTGGCATAGGCCCATGGTTCGGAGCCGAGCCGGGTCGAAATGGCGCTCAGCAATTGGTGCGGATCGGGATATTTTCGCCACGCCTCCGGATGCAGGGCCTGCGTCTTAAGCTTTTGTTCGACAACAATTCCGTTTAAGAGCGGAATGTAATCGTCTGGCTTGTTGATTTTTTCAAACCCGTATGGGATGCTGATGTCGATGACGTACGAGGCCGCGTTCGCTTTTGTTAATTCCGGTTGCGCTTTGCGGGTCGCTTCGAACGTGAATTTACGAATGGATTCTTCCAGGGGACCCAGCGGAACATGCGTTCCGGCCTGGCCGCCCAGTTTCCCATTGCCGTCAAAGATAGAAATGTAGACGGGCCATTTTTTCGAGGCCTCTTTGCTATTGACCGATGGTGGTTTTGCGGCGGTGGCATCAATGGTGGAGAGGAACGTCTGCCGCGCGAGTGCCAACAAGTCCGAGCGCAGGAGTTCGTCAAAGATCCCGGCCATTTTTTCCTGCTGCACATGCGGCACTTTGGCGGGCAACGGCGGGCGCGACGCAAAACCCGCTGCGACATAACTGAGGGGCGTGCGCTTGTCTTTTGTCAGCACCATCTGCCCCGAATGCGCGTAAGCGAAGATGTCCGCGTGATCGGCGCCCATCCATCGCAACGTCAACACCCCCAACAACAGTGTCGCGAAATCCTCGTGGATCAGGTCCTCTTTGTTCAAGTTCAACATGCCTTCCACATCGAGTTCGCGGATGGAACGGAGGACCGTCACGTCCGACTCGATCAGTTTCTCTTCGCTGTTGGCGCGGCTCAGGTTCGCGAGGATGATGAAAGCCACATCGCTGTCCACGCCGACGTCGCGCACGCGGTCGACAATAAACGGCGCCAGGTCTTTGATGCTGGTGTTCACGTCCGACAACCGCACGTACACCGGCAGGACTTTCAACTCGGCCGCGTCGCCGCGCAGCACATATTTGAGCGCGGCCAACTGGCGTTCGAGAATTTTATTGGGACCATTAACGAACAATACCGGGTCAACGGTCACATGTTCCCCCGAGGCCGACAATTGGGCGCGCAGCGCGCTGTCGATCGGGAACCGGCCGATAGCGCTTTCAATCACGTCGATGCCCGGAACGGTCAAACCTTCTACGGTCACCTCTTTGGGCGCCTGCATTAAAATAACGACGGTCTTAAACGAGCCTCGTCCAAGCATGTCGTAACCGAACGCCGACATCGGCAGAATATCGTCGCGCGTATCGGACGGGACAATGATCCCCATGATGCGTCCCTGCATGTTCCGGGGCTGGATGTTCTTGAAAGCGGTGTCCCATTTCCGGACCCAATTGGACCAGGTGTCAGAGACCTCCGCTGCCGACACCGAAGAACTAAAAACCAACGTCATCCCGGCGAAAGCCGGGAACCAGGTTTTGAACATTTTTTTGAAAAATAGTTTACGACCTGGATTCCGGCTTTCGCCGGAATGACGGCTATTTGTATCTGATTCTTGGGTCTGCATATGCATAACACACATCCGCTATTAGATTTCCCAGCAGGGTCAAGAATGCGCTTAAGGTCACCGTCGGCATGATGAGAAACGTGTCACGCGACATCGCCGCTTCGTACGCAAGCCGGCCCAAACCGGGGTAAGAAAAAATGGTCTCGATGATCACGCTCGAGGAAATCAGTTCGGGTAGCGACATACCAATGATGGTGATGACCGGAATCATCGTATTCCTGAGCGCATGCACCATGACCACGCGGTTTTCCGGCAGGCCTTTGGCGCGCGCGGCGCGGATATAGTCCTGCTGGATCACTTCCAAGAAACCATGTCTTACGTAGCGCGACAAACCGGCCAAGCTGCCGACGCTGATGACAATCAGCGGCAAAATCAAATGTTTGGCGATGTCCAGGATTTGCTGAAAGAAGGTCATTTCATCGGCCATGATCGAACGAAACCCGGTCAATGGAAGCCAACCCAGATGGATCCCCACGCCGATCATGAGCAAGAACGCGAGCCACGTGGTCGGCATGGCGTACCCCAAGAACACAAAAACGGTGGTCAATTTGTCCCACAGAGAATTACGGTGCAGCGCGGAAAAAATTCCAATCGGAACGGCCAGCACAAACGTGATCACGAGCGACATTGTTGCGAGCAGGATCGTGCGCGGCAACCGCGCTTTGATCTTGTCCCACACCGGCTGGTTGTCTTTGTAGGAATTCCCAAAGTCGAGCCGGACCATTCGTTTGAGCCACGAAAAATATTGAACGTGCACAGGTTTGTCGAATTGAAAATGTTCCACCATCTTCTGTTTGTATTCGGCCGAAACTTTCGGGTTCAAGTCTTGCATGATCCCCGCGGCCGGCCCACCGGGCGCTAGAAAAATCGTGAGATACGTGATAAACGAGATCCCGATCAGCATCGGAATTGTGAAGAGCGCACGCCGGACGATGTAACCCATCATATATTCGTCACCCCGGCGAAAGCCGGGGCCCAGGTTGTAACTTGATGTTTAAGGCCTGGATCCCGGCTTTCGCCGGGATGACGGTTACGATGCAAGTTCATTTTTTCCTTGCCACGCCTTGGGAATAAACCATTGCTCAAAATTCCAACCGATGCCAGCGGGCGCCTGCTCAACGCCCACGTATTTCTTGTGCACAACCGGCAATGATTCGGGTACCACGAGAAACGCATAAGGCGTGTCTGCGGCAACGATTGCGTGGATGCGGTGGTAAATTTTTTTGCGTTTTTCGACGTTAAACGTCCTGCGGCCTTGATCGATAAGGCCGTCCACCTCCGGATTTACGTAGCTGACAAAATTATATTGCCCCACTTTCGTATTGGCGGAATGCCAGATCGCGTGACAATCCGGATCGCGCGACAGGTTCCATGCAAGCAGCACCGCATCGAATTGTTTCTCATCAACGTATTTGTGGATGAAGACCGACCATTCGACGATCCGTATCTCCATTTGGATGCCTACTTGTTTCAGATTGCTCTGGATCACTTGCGCAATCGACTCGCGGACTTTGTTGCCCTGATTGGTTGAAAGCGTGAACACAAACGGCTTGCCGTCTTTGTCGCGGAGCCCGTCGCCGTTTGAATCTTTCCACCCGGCTTCCTCCAAAAGTTTCTTCGCGCCGTCCACGTCATAGGCGGGCGCGGGCACGTTCGGGTTGTACGCCCAACTGGTCGGTGGAAAAGGACCGGTGGCCGGCACGGCCAGCCCTTGATAGACGCCTTCAATGATCGCGCGACGGTCGATGGCCATCGAGATGGCCTGGCGGACGCGTTTGTCTTTGAACAGCGGGTCCAGCAAGTTGAACGCCACGTAATCGTAACGGAACGCCGGATAGTGGTACTTGTCGTAGGACTCGAAGAATTCCGGATAGCCGTTGTATTGATCGGGTGTCGGCGACATGGCCCCCAGTGTTCCCTGGCGCAGCTCGAGGAACTGCACCGACATGTCCGGGATGATGCGATAAAGATAACGGTCGAGCGGCGGACGGCCGAGGAAATAGTCGGGATTGGCGACCAAAATAATTTTTTCGTCCGGCACCCATTCCTTGAACATGAAAGGTCCGGTGCCGATCGGCGCGCGGTTCTGCGGCGCGGTATTAATGTCTTTTCCTTCGAACAAATGTTTCGGGATGATCCCCATGCCCCAGGACTCGAGCGCGGGCGCAAACGGTTCGGCGTAGCGGACGCGGAAGGTGTACGCGTCCGGCGCGTCCGCCTTCTGGACCATTTTGTAGTCGGACGCGAAGGCCGTGCGCGTGGCGGTTGATATTAGAGATTGGTACGTGAACATCACATCCGCCGAAGTGAAAGGTTGTTTGTCGTGCCAAAGCACGTTCTTACGCAGGTGAAACGTGATGACTTTCCCGCCTTCGGTGACGTCCCAGCTCTCGGCCAGATCGCCCACGAGTTTGATGTTTTTGTCGTATTTGACGAGGCCGTTAAAAACCAGGTTGTTGATGTCGTTTGAGGCGGAATCGGTGGAGAGGATGGGGTTGAGATAAGACGCGTCGCCGATGGACGCTTCGACATGCGAACCGCCCGTCACCGGCGTCAGGTCGACTTTGCTACGGTCGTAGCGGTCTTTCTGCGACGCCGGCGCGCAAGATAGCAGAAGAACAAGAGAGATCCCCGATAGAGACATTCGGGGATGATGGGTTTTGTTAGTTCTTTTCAGGAACAATCTCCACGGTGATGGATTTTCCTCCCAAGACCTTTTTGGCCACGCGATGAATGTCTTTGGCGGTGACTTTGTCGACCAGCGCGATGTAGCGCTTGTCCATGTCGGCGGGCAGGCCAAGAATTTTCCACCAACCCAGATAATGCGCGCGCTGACTATTGGTTTGATGATCCATCAGAAACGTGCCTTTGATGTAGTTCTTGGTCTCAAGCAATTCCTGTTTCGGAATCGGCTTGGCCGCGACTTCCGCGAGCGCTTTTAGAATACGGCCCTTGGCCTCTTCCAGTTTGGAAGGTTGTAGACCCATGTACGCCACAAACGCGCTCCCGCATTTCTTTGATGCATAGAATGCGCCCACATCGTAAGCCAGTCCTTCTTGTTCCCGCAATTGTTGGAACAAACGCGCGCTCATGCCGCCGCCCAAACAGGCGTTTAATATTTTGAGCGGCACGTAATCTTTCGATGAAATCTTTGGCGCGCTGTAACCGATCAACAAGTAGGCTTGTTCGAATTTTTCTTTTAACCGGGTCACGCGCGAGGCGGTGATCGGCTTGGTCTCGAGCGCGGGCGCCTCTTTGGCGGCCATCGCTTTTTTCCAAACGGCCGGACCGAACAACGCTTCGACATCGGTTTTGATGCGATCAAACGGATGATTGGACGCCACCGCCAAAAGCGCATTGGCCGGCACAACCGTCTTCTTGTGCCACCCTTTGAGGTCACCTACGGAGAGATTCGGCACCGTTTCTTCGGTCCCGCTCGAAGGCCGCGCGTAGGGATGAGCGCCGTAGAGTTGGCGGTTCAAAGTCTCGTTCGCCACCGTGAAAATGTTCTCTTTCTTGGAGCGAATGCCGGCCAGAAGCGCGTCGCGTTCTTTCTCCACTTCGGATTCCGCGTACACCGGCGAGAACAATACTTCCGCCATGATCTTCATGGCCTCCGAAAAATAATCGGATACGGCGTGACAGGAAATTTCCGAATAATCGTGCGTGGCGCCTGCGCCGATGGCGGCGCCGATCGACTCAATGTCTTCGGCGATTTGGCGGGCGTTTCTCTTTTCGGTGCCTTTGGAGAGCAACGACCACATGAG
>CAYOPN010000019.1:0-43645 GCA_964405835.1 uncultured Elusimicrobia bacterium
TGTCGGTGTAATTGATGGTCGACTCGCCGGTCACTTCAACCAAGAATTTTTCCTGCCCAGTGAGGGTGGACTTATAAATCCTATATCCTGTCGCGCCTTTGACCGTTTCCCATTGGAGAATGACGGGAAGCGGCGTGACGGGTTGACTGACTTGCGCCTCGAGGGTTGAAGGAATTTTGCTCTCGGTGGTTTCACCCGCAGCATTGATCGCGGTGACCTTGTAGAAATAAATGGTGTTGCCGAGGAGTTCGGCTCCGACACCGCCAGAACCGAGCGTGGCAAGAAGCGTTCGCGGTGGTCGTAGCGTTCCTTGCTGAGAATGCGCGTCGACCAAATCCAGATTGGCGTTATGACCCTGACCCCAATTAAGGTCGCCGGTGTCACGTTTGGTTAATTTCAGTTTGTCTGTGAATGTCTCAGCCATAAATTTTCCTCAAAGACCATAGGCCTCGCCAAATGGCGCATTTCCAAAACCCAACAAAGGAGATCCGAAAGGCCGCTGACTAAATGGCGGAAAACTAAACCCCGTTGTATCGGGATTTCCATAAGGAGCTTTGCCGAACGGACTTTCTCCCGACCCGCCTTCTTCCACAGCGACGATGACGTAATAGCGGTTGGGCCCAGCTTGCGGATCCGTGTCGTCAAACTGAAATGCCCCCGGCCCCAACAGACTTTCGTCCGCGATTTTCTGCCCTAGCTCATCCTTGTTCTCGGAGCGGTAAACCCGAAAACCCAATAACCTGTGCCCTTCCTTAACGCTCACCGGATAATCCGCCCAATTGATCCTTACAAACCCCGGTGATCCCTCGGAGACTCTGAAGTTCGGAACAGGCGGCAGAGGAAAAACAGGCATAGAATCTCCATCATCTCCTGAATTTCTTTTTTGGTTTGGGCTTCGGCGCTCTTGGCACCGGCTCGGCCGAAGTTGATCCTTCCTCCACATCCTTGTAACCGAGCATGATCAGCCGATCACGCGTCTCAGGACGACTCACCTCGCATTCACCGTTGATGACGGGAATTAGACCTTCGCTATAGGAAGATTCATATTGAGGCGCGTCCGGAGTGCCAAGCGGCTCATTGAGTCGTTTGAGCTTGAACATACTCCCGCTTACAGTGTGACTCCGGCTAGCCTCGATACCTTGATGTCATTTCCAAGAACAAGCGCGAGATCTTGAAAAATATCGAACTCGCCGAACTGTGAGGATTTTTGGGCAAGCCGAACCATTTTGAGCGGCGTGAGTTCTCCGATCCACACCGCGCTCGTGTCCAACACGAAAATGTCAGTGGCGACGTTGGACGTGCCTTGAGTTTGGGCATCCGAAACAAAAATGCTTCGGAAGATCGGGATTCCGTTGTAAACCTGAACGCGGAATCCACCTGCCACTTCCATCGTGTCCACAAACCGCTGCTGAGACTGAAGCAGGGAATTCAGCTTCCGATTGGCTTTCTTGGACATGATGAGCATATTGGGATTTCCCCGGTTTAAATCCAGAACTTGATCCATAAGATCAAGAGTCAGGGGCGCGCCATTTGCTCCCGCGACGACGGTTTGGCCGGCCGGGGTCAATTTTCTGAGGCCACTGAACTGTTTTGGATTAAGCGTGGAATCTCCATTGATAATCGCGTCCTCTTCAGCATCGCGAACGGCTTGTAGCGCGTTCTCCACTTCCTCGGCTTCGATATCAAGGAGCGATTTTCCGACCGCCACAAGTTTCCTCGTGACCTTCCCGCGCTGGATTATGGTTTTGTACGGGAATTTCTTCTGCGCGTAACTGGCTTGCGTCTCCACTGGTTCATCAGTGTCATCGACAAAAGAACCTCCGGCCCCGCGCGATGTTCGTTGATTGAGAATCCAGTCTGTTCCGGACCCGGGCTTTCTCGGCAGGTTTTGCCGAAGCGGGTTGTTGACCTCAATTAATTCCTGAAGCACCCGGTCAACCAACGGTTGTTGAAGGGTGTTTCCGGCGTTCGCGATGTTCAGCGCTTTTTTCAACTGCTCCAAATCATTTGTCATGGCGTTGTGTCCTCCTTAGGCTTGCTGAAGGGCGAGCGCCACTTTCAGCTTCTTCTGGGGCGGCAGACCTTCAAATGTTTTTTTGAGCTCGTCGCCTTGCGGCTCCTGCTCGATCAGTCCCTTCCTTATGGCTGGGATCTGTTTGAGCATCGGCTCCATCTGTTTCTTCACTTCACTGGAAATCATTTCCGCCATCTCGTCCTTGCTGACGGACTTGGGTGTCGCGGCAGAGACGGGCGGCGTCCATTGTTCGCCCATCGCCTGCTTCAACATGGACTTGATTTGGATTGCGGTTGGCCCAATTTCTCCACCCATTGCAATCAAGCGGTCAAGCATCATCCACACAGGCTCAAGAGAAAGACCGTTGGCTTTTTTCGTTTCTTTTTCTTTTTTCGCTTTAGCGTCTTTGGCTGCGATTTTTTCCGGTGCTTGATCTTGCGGCGCCGGAGTGTCTTGGGGTTGGGTATCTGGTTTGGCATCCGCCGGTTTATCCTGCGGAGCCGGAGCGTCAGCGGGCTTTTCATCTTCCGGCTTGATCTCCTCAATAATGGTTTCTTCCTGAGACATGGGATTTCCTCCTGTGTGTTGAGAATCGATTTCATCGAGCGCTTTCTGAACATACCAGCCGATGGCGCGAGCTTCTGGATTGGCGGGCACCGACACAAGCGACACTTCCACCAGCGCCATGCGATTGATGACGTTCACCACCCGGTCCAGATCGGGCATGTATTTCTTCTCACGCTCCAGCACTTGGCCTCGAATGGAAAATTTATTGAGAACGCCCTCTTTGATCTTTTGGATGATTTCGGGTTCTGTTTTTGAGATGAGGACGTCGATGAGCAAGCCGTTCTTGTCGAACTCGGCTTTAGTGACTCGGCCGATGGGAATCTTGATGTCGTGGTTTAAAAGGACGGTGGAGTTTTTGACGAGGTCGAGTTGGGAGCCACGGAGAGCTTCTTCGGTGATGACGTCGCCTTGCAAGTCAAAATCAGTGGTGGCGGCGTAGCCGACAATATGGAACTCGCCTTCGGTTTCCGATTGCTTGGTGATTTCAAGCGGGAAATCGAATGACACCTGTTCAAGTGGTACTTTTTCCGATATTGCCGTTTCCTGTTCCATGACCCTCCGGGCATAAAAAAAGGCGCTGTCACCTGAGAGTCCCGAAAGACCCACAGATAACAGCGCCTTGGTTTTCCCAACAGCGCGCTAAACTACGCTTCGATAAATTCCTTCACGTTATCTTCCAATAACGTTTCATGTTTCTTGAGGCGGACGATACGCCCATTTTCATAAATCGCTTCAACCGTTCCGAAAAATCTATCGCGCTTCAGCTTCACGAGAAGCGAGATTAAGGCGTCATCAGAAACGGTTGATTTCACATCCATGCCATATTTCTACCGCTTACTTGATTCGGTTGTCCATAAACAGTTCAAACTGTTAACGCCGAAAGGTTATCGGTTGAAGATTGCTCTAATCGTCTTTTGATTTCGCTTTGATAAGATACGGTAGTAATGGACCGAAAACCTCACTGGGAAAATATCTATCAAACGAAAGCTCCGGACACCGTGAGCTGGTATCAGACTTGTCCGGAAAAATCCCTGGAACTGATCTCCCGAAGCCGGATCTTCAAGTCTGATCAAATAATTGATGTCGGCGGCGGAGCATCGACGCTCGTTGATAATCTGATTGCTCGGAACTATTTGAATGTAACTGTGCTGGACATCTCCGACACCGCATTGCATTGCGCACAGAAGCGTCTTGGCGAGAAGTCAAACAAGGTGACTTGGATTCAGGGAGATATCCTTCAATCGAATTTACCGGACACGCATTTTGATCTTTGGCACGACCGTGCTGTTTTCCACTTCCTCACCAACGAGGATGACCGAAGAACCTACGTGGCCAAGATGAAACATGCATTGAAACCAGGCGGGCAGGCGATCATCGCCACATTCTCTCTTGAGGGCCCACCTCGTTGCAGTGGATTGGATATTGTTCGCTACAGCCCAGACTTGTTGCATAAAGAGATGGGTGACAATGTTGAATTAATCGAATCCTTTTCCGAGGATCATCTTACGCCGTTCGAGACAAAGCAGAAATTTATCTACTGCCATTTCAAATTGAAATAAGAGCAGTCAGTTCACCCAGACATTTTTTCTATATACAAATCTGATGCTTTCACCGGATAATTGGACACCAAAAGTTCAAATTTATTTCGATGCCCCAACTGATTCGCGCCCGTCCATTGGGTTTTCACGCGATAGGTTTTAAATCCTTTGAATAGATGTGTTTTCTCCAGCTCGTAACTCAAAAGGAACCGGCCCTTGATAGATTTGAGAGCTGGCAACATATCCTCTTCCTTAAAAAACTTGGATCCAACACCACCCGATTCTTTCGGCCAGTGAAGCGGATATGGCGGGTCGAGATAAAAGAACGCGTTCGGCGAATCGAATTCCTTGATGACCTCTTTCCAATCCCTGTTGACCAGTTTCACGCCTCTCAGCCGTTCTTTGATTTGCGGAAGGCGCTTCACCAACTGGATCTCATAGCCTTCTCCCTTCTCGCCATGCCGCATGCCCTCGATGCGGTCGGTGCGGCCCCAGTAGTTGGCCTTGTTGAGATAGGCGACGCGGTAGAAGCGCTCGCGTGGCGACGCCGGCTCATGGTTGAACACTTTTTTGACGTGGGCGCGTGAGATCGTCCAATATTGTTTCTCCAGCCATCTCTGATCGTCCTCATCCATGTGCTTGATGAAGCGGTAAGCGAAGATCAAATCGGGGTTCACATCGTTCAGGATTTCCTCGTCCGATCGCTTCTTGTGAAAGAATACCTGCGCCCCTCCGCAAAAACCTTCCACGAAAGTTTTGTGTTCGGGGATCATCGGCACCAATTTCTTGCACAATCGGAATTTTCCGCCGGGGCTTTTGAACGCGCCTTGTATTTTCTCAACGTCATCCAGTTCCTCAAACTGTGGAAAGAGAAGCGGAACGCTCTCTTCCATTCCTTCGGGTTTGGCATCCAAGTCCTTGTCGATGTAGAGATGCTTCTTTTCCAGCGGACGTTTGGAAACCAATAGCTCCGTAACCCACTCTTTGTTTCCGCCCGGCCCGCGCATTTGGTTGCGGCGTTTCACGCGGTAGACATTCATTCCCTTGAACACATTGGGACGGTCTGTATAGGAAACGATCCAATCAGCTTTTAGTGTTTTCAGCATCTTCACGAACTTTTCTTCTTCGAATCCGAAATCGAACAAGTTAAACGTGCCCGGGTACGGAGGGTCGATGTAAAAGAACGTGTCCTCCGCGTCGTATTTTTTCAGGACGTCGGAGTAATCCTTGTTATGGACGACGATGTTTTTGATTCGCTGTTGGGCGCGGGTGATGTTGTTTTCGAAATCAATGGTCACATCCGCGTTGGCCGGGTTGAAGGAACTGCCGCGCATCTTTCCGTAAGATGAACGTGTCAGGTAATACGACTTGTAGAAACGATCCATGTCCGTCACCGGTTTCAACTTCTTCAACCGCTCGTGCGTCTCCTTGTTTATCACCCAATTCCTTTTGGCGAGCGCGGCGCGATCATCGGCCGAGTGGTCGCGGATGAAGCGGTACATGAAAGCGATCTCGGAATCCCGGTCATTAAGAATCTCTTGCGGAGACGGATCTTTGGCGAAGAGAACCGCCGCTCCACCTGCGAAAGGTTCAACGTAGGTTTTGTGGTAGGGAATGTAAGCGGCGATCTTGTGCGCGAGCGCTCGCTTACCTCCGTAAGAGCCGAACGCTTGGCGAACTCCTTTTTCCAAATTCACTTCTAAGTTGCTCGGTTGATCAGACGTCGGCAGAAGATTTTTTACGATTTCAATTGATTCCATATTCTTACACCTCGCTTATGAATGTGCACCGGCAGTTGGGATGGATTGGAAGAAGGCTTCGCGCCTCATCCATGCCGAGAGTCTTGCCCAACTTCTCTCCGGAGATCGACTCCGATACCGCCCGGCATTCCGGGCATGCGTCGGACGATAAAAGAAAGACCACTTTTTCCACACCTGCTTGATTGAGCGCGTCCAGATTGCCTTCGTTATAGGCGCGGTTGGCTTCCGTCCGCGCGATTAGCTCCGCCGCCGTTGACCGCGAAACACTTCGTGTATGTCCTAACCGAACGACATTCCCTTGCGCATCAATAACTGGCCGGATATTCACCGTAGCGAAGGAGTCGAGTTGGTTCTCTACCCGGGCCTGCAATTGTTGGACCGACTCGTTGGCTGCGATGCCTTCGATGAGAGATTGGCGGAGCGATGCTTTGATGGATTCCGCGACGTGGCCTGCGAGCGTGGAAGCGTTGTTCCGCAAGAATTCATCCAGCTCGCCGCTGATGTCATCGATGTCCCGAAGTTTGTTTCGACGCGCCGCCAATTTAAGCGCCCTCACGGCGGCTTCGAGAGTGTGCTTCTCCAAAATACGGGCGATCCCTTCTTGATCGATCAACTCCAGAATCACTTCAAGATCGTCCAACCTCTTAACCGCGTCGGGGAATTTGTACTGGCGAAACGCGACGTCGTGAAACCGGACAGTCACCGGCTCAAATGGAAGTTCGGCCTTTTCAACCCTGGGCGCGATCCGCTCGCGGACAATCGACGGGATGCGGCGCGAAACGGCGTCTTTAATCCGTCGTAATTGATCTTCCATCGCCCGAACAAACCGATTCTCCAACTCCAACACCGAGCGCGGCGTTTCGGTGATGGCCTGTGATGGACTCAACTTTCCTTTAACGACCTCGCCATCGGATTGAAGAATCTTTTCCAATTCCGGCATGCGCGGCGCGACAATGCGGCGAACTTCCTCCGGCGTGAACACGCCGCCCTGCAGATAGATGTTGAATATTTCGGCTTGATCTTTTTCATCGATGGACCGCCGGTTGAACTGAAACGACCAGTCGGTGATGCCGAACCCTTGGCGGATGATGTGCTTGGTTATTTTTTCGGCCAGACGCATTTGGTAGGGAAGAATCGTCTCCTCGTAAAACGTCTGTGTCTGATGCTCACCGGTGCCCGCGCCGATGTTGCCGGTTTCAATGATGGATACTTTGCTTGGCGGAACACCGTAAACCGCGAGGATTTCGTTCCGAGTAAACTCGCGCAACTCCAAAAACTCCATGTCCTTTTGGTTGACGCTGATCTGCCGGTATTCGATCTCGCCTTCCAAAACCAAATCCGACTGCGCCAGATCGGGATTCTTGGCGCGGGCCTGCAAATACTCGCGGTTTCGCTCCGCTTGCTCAACCGTCGCGTCTTTCATGATGAAGGCTCCACGAATCTTCGCTCCATTTGTGAAGAACGCTCGGTTATAAATCTGAGCGAACTTGTCCACCGTGACAGGCAGCATAAGGGAGGTCAGCGGAGAGAGGCCATAGAGTGTGGCCCCTTTGGTGCCGAGCTTAAAGTGGATCACCTCATTGGGACCAAAATCCACTCGCCCTGCTTTAGCGGAGGTCGCGTACTTGGGGACTTGAACATAGCCTTTGATCATTCCGTGTTCGTCGGCCATCACGCGGATGGTGGTTGCATCAAGATTCCATAATTCCTTCGGCTTGCCGTCGGCTCCATACACCACTTCTAGAAACGCGTTTCCAAACACATAATCATCCCGCGTTATGTCATCTAGAATTTCAAGGAAGGTGTCATTTGGATTGCAGTTCGAAAAGAACTCCGAAAGGATTTCCGCGTTCTTGGGATCCGGATTGGGCTTGGCCGGGACCAACGTGTATCCGCGGGCGGTCACCGCTTTGCAGATGACGCCGACCACCGCCCGGATCCACGATGTTTGCTCGTACATCTGGTTGAATATTTCGAAATCAACATCCGGCAACACGCCCTCGCTCGCGGAGATCCCCATCACATGCGAGACAACCTGACGCGACGTTTTCCGGACCTCCTCTTCAATGACGTCGTTAAAAAAGAATTTCACGATTCGGTCTTTGAGTTTCATCATAAATCCTCCGCGAATTTGATCGAGGGTTCCATCCGTTGCTGCTGCACCCCTTGAAGAGCGAGCCAAAGCGCGTCCAGCATGTCCTCTTTGCTGTGAGGAAAATGAAGAAGCTCCTCTTCCATCTGTTGGACCCACTGCGCCACATGGGGCCGAGGCAAGCGGATCGTCCCATTCTCAAAGAGCGGCGCCATGCCACGTATGCGCGCGTGTTTGTCTCCAGTCGTGTTCTCTTCTTTAAGTGGCAGGCGTTTTGTCTCCGGATCCGTTCTCAGCGATTCCACAAACACCGTTTGATAAGCGTTCGTCTCAACCACGATCAACCTCGGATGATGAAGCCGGTTGATGCGTTTGACCGTGTTGAGCTGGACATAAAATGGAATGCGGTCACGATAAGCGTCGATCACATACACATTGCCGGACTTGTCCAACCCAATCACGCAATAGGCGAAGCGCGAATGGTTGTCTTTTTTTCCGATAGCAAGGTCGATCCCCGCGAACAGGGTCAAGCCGTCGGGGAGCCGGTCGTAGCGACCAGAATCGATCCATGCCGCTTTGAAGTCGGAGCCTTCCTGCCCGGACGGATCGTTCAAATACAGGCAGTTGTAATTGGCCGTTCCAAGCCGCGCTTTCTCTTTTCCCAAAGAAGCTTTGTCGAACCGTTCAGGGAAGAGAACGTGGTGGTTTCCGTTCTCATCATTCCACTCGGCGGCCAGGTTGATGATTTTCCAATCCTCATAACCCGGGTTGCTCATAATCCACCCCGCCAGGTCATCGGTGTGCCAGCGCGTCATCACCACGATGATCTGGCCTCCATGATCAAGCCGAGGCAAGAGATCGCGTTGGAACCAACTGATTACTTTCTGTCGCTGGGCCGGGGTTTGAGTGTTGCGGTTTGAACAGGGGTCGTCGACCACAATCAAGTTGGGATGTACGCTCACCACCGTTCCCAATACGGAGGCGACGGCGATGGACGGCTCTTTGCGGATCTCGGTTCGTGGTATCAAAATCCGCTCTTCGGTCCAGGCGTCGGCTGATAAGTCCCAATTGCCGTGGCGGTCGCGGAAGCGCGTGTTCTGCTGGAGGTGGCCTTTGATCTCGCGGAGGAAATTCTTTGAGTTCTCAAGCACCTCGTTCACGAGCAGGATTCGCATGTTCCGATCTTCGGTCAGCCTGAAGAGCGGGTAGACGACGGTCGAGACCGTGCTCTTGAAATGCCTGGGCGGAGCCAGTAACAACAGAAACCGATGGTTCAAGATAGCGTTGAACCAGGCCATATGAAGCTCGGAGAGGGCGTTGTAACCCAGCTCCTCTTTGGCGAAATAGAACAGGTTTCCCAACCGTTCTTCAGTGGTCATGGGAATCCTTTTTCGTACGAAAAAAATTCAGCCCGAATTCAAAAGACGTGCGAGGATTTTTCCCCTGTGGTGTTTCGTACAAAAAATTTTCAGCCCGTTTCTCTTTTGGCGTTCGAATTGTGAGCGCGTAGGGAGCATACGCGGTTTGGCTCGGATTTTTTACGCTATTTCCCGATGCCGGTTTTTCACCGTTCCTCGACGGTAGATTCACTTGACATAATGACGCATTAAGTCCAGCGGACGGGCTAACCATTTGCGCCGTTCTCCGATGGCGGATCGCCGATGACGGCCTCAAGAGTGTCCGCAGGTCCATCAGGCGAAGCCTGTTCGACGGGCGGCACGCCTTGGTTCTGATTGCCGTCGCTTCTCATGGTCTCGGCCACGGTCTTTTTCAGGAAGTTGGCGACGTCGACCTGAATCTTGGCGTGTTTCTCATGGTACTCCGCCGACACCCCGCCCGCCGCCGGGCTTGTCGTGAGACCCGCCGACTGCACGCTTTCCTCTCGCAACTCGGCCATCAAGCTCACCACGTCTTTGAGCGTGATCTTGTCCACGTCTTTCAGGAACTGATCCGCGGCGCGAAGCGCTTTGAACCGCGTTTTCCAGATTTCCCGCTTGTACCTCTCGCGAAGCCGCTCTTCTGATGATGATTGAATCAACTCCTCATGCGGAAGAAATTTCTCCTCGTTATCAAGCCAATACTTTCCCGTGGATTTCTGGATGCCCTTCTGGCGGGAGGCGTCGCTTAAGCTCATCCCGCCTCGCACGAGCTGGATGAACTCGCGAACGAACTCGAGCGGATAACGTTTCGAGGTGCGCGCGGTCACAAATAATTCTCCGACTTCATGCTCTTTCTCTGACAGCGCTGGTATTTTTTCTGGTAATCGCGCCGCCATAGAGAGAAACAGCCTTCGTGCATTTGCTGATTGGCGTACACCGGCGAAAACACTCCGCCGCAATGTCTGCATTTTTTAATTGGATACAAGTTCACATCTGATTTTTTATCTCTTGGTGCCATGATCCGTCCATAAACAGTTCAAAGTGTTGACGCCTCGATGGGAAATATCGCGGTCGTTTTCGCCGCGCCGCGTTTCAGCGGAATCTTCACGACCGCCTCGCCCTGTGCCGCGTGCCACACGCCCATTATGCGCGGCAGAATAAACTTGTCATTCGTGACCACGCCGCCCAATTGCATCGCGTCGAACAAAATCTTTCCGTAGTTGTGCGCGTCGCAATTGGTTCGAGGCAAGATAAACCAGAGATCAACGTAGGCGTAGCCTTCAATCGGCATAAACCGCTCTCGCTTCATTAACGATTTCAATTCAAGACCCACCGCCCGGATATATTCACGCGCCTCTTGGGTGAGGATCGACCGGCAGTTCCGGCCCATGCGGACCGGTTGCATCCGAGCGTTCGTGGAAGGGCAAAGCGGCAGGAATAGCAATACGCCATCATGGAGGTCCTGTGATGAGATCGTCATGACTCTACCCGGCCCGTTCTCTGTTGCAGGGATGTCAGGCTTTTTCCATATAAGCCGTCACACGCGTGTGCGCGCGCGTGTAACGCCGATAATGGAGAATCCCTGACATCCCTGCAGGATTTTTGAAAATCGTTGATATTCAATCCTGCCCCCTGTTTGTGGGCGCAACACCGGCGAAGGCGGCATGGCGGGTGCCGGTCACCTTTTGGAACCCCCGGTTGCCTAAATTCTGGGACAGCCGCTTCTCGGACCCCACATATTCACCCGCTTCCTCCGCCCATTTTTTCCACGAAGCATAGAGTGCCGCCGTTCGCGCTGACACGCTCGGGTTGAGTAAACACGCCTCAGCAAGCCACCGGCCAAGCGCGTCTTGAGCCTCAAAATATTCTTCCGTCGCCTCCAATACACGCGGCGGCGGATTAAGCCCCTGCCTCCGCCATTCGCGACAACCCTGGACCGCCCAGCCGAGAATGCCGTCGCGTTCGCGAAGCAATTTTTCGGACAGCGATTTGTCGCGGCGCTCGGGCGGGATGGTCACGGTGAACGGAATTAAATGGAGACGACGGCGCATGGCCTCATCCACGTCGCGGATGGTGGGTTTGTGGTTGCCTGCGATCAAAAGTTTGAACTGTGGTTTGTAATCAAAGAAATCCTGCCGCATGAACCGCGCCGATATCGTGTCGCCGCCGGTCAGCACTTTGATTTTGGACTCATCCCAACGGTTGTTCTCCGACACTTCGGTGGCGATCACGAGGCGGGCCCCGCGCAGTTTGGCGAGATCGGTCGGGTGGCGGTCGCCTTTCGTCACCATGAACGTGTCGATGGGCGCGTGCGTGGCGTAATCGCCCCAAACGGCCGCCAACGTATTCACGAAAACTGATTTTCCGTTTGCGCCCGTGCCGTACAGAAAGAAAAGGACATGCTCGGAGGTGACGCCGGTGAGCGCGTAGCCGGCCACCCGCGCCAGATAATTTTGAAGCTCATCGTCTCCCGCCGTGACGTCGCTTAAAAATTTGAGCCAGACCGGACACTCGTTGCCGTATGACGCGGCAGTTATCTTGGTCATGTAGCGCGTTTTTTCGTGAGACAACGATTCGCTCGTCAAAAGATTTTGCATGGACCCAGGCGTGTTCAAACACCACGCGTCAATATCCCATTGATCGGTTGTCGCCGCATGCTTCCGGTCGGCTCGCGCCAACCGTTCAATGGCGGCGACCGTGGACGCACTCGCCACTTTGGCAGCGATCTTGGCTTTCTTGCACCTCGCCGACGCCGCGCGGCAGATGAGCCGCGCCAGATCGTAAGCCTTGAGCGTGGTTTCATTCCGCCAACAAGCGCCGTCCCACATAAGCCAGCGGCCCCACGAAGCGACGTAACGCCATGAGTCGGCATGTTTCTCGGTGTATTCCAGCGCGAGCGCATCGTCGGTAAAGCCGGGCGGTCTGATATCTTTGTCCTCTTCTGATTCTGCGTGAGTTCCGTTATGGAACACCGGCGCGTCCTCCGGCGGATAACGTGCGATGCTCGCGGAGATGTTTTCGATTTCTTTGTCGTCCAATGGCGGAGAGCATCGCTTCTGGTTCACGGTCTTGAGAGCGGCGGCGATCTCGTCTGTTTCCAAGCCGCGTCTGCGCATGGATCCGGCAAGACTGGCCAAGGTTGCGTTGCGCTCGCCCTCAGGTATCGCGCCGTTCGCGTGGCCGTTTATTCCATTCAAGGTGGGCGCGGCATGGTGCTCGCGGTTTTCTTCAAGTTCGCGGACAACATTCGGAATCGCGGCCATGTGCGCCTCGGAGTCGAACCATTCGTAAGGGACTTCGTCAATTTTTGATCCGGGGGCCACGACATAACCGCCATCGGCTTTCAGATCAACACCGGGTAGAAGTCCGTTCCGGCTTTTTAGCGGCTCCTCCAGTAGGTAATAGAGATGCCACCCGCCGCTCGGTGTTTTCGCCATCAAGGTGGGCGTTATGCCTTTCACTTTTTCGATGGACTCGCGGCCCTTCGCGCCATTTTTAACGTCAATGTCGACCACCGCCAGATTGGAAACCATGCCGGTGGCGATGCCGATGTTGGCGTCCGGAAATTTTTCCCACCACCTTCTGGCCGCAAATACCGATTTCGTGGCGTCCTTGAATCCGTTGGGGGTCAGCGGACGTTTGGCGTTGGGCGCGACCGGAAACACGGCCCATCCAAGTTCGATATAAGCGAGCGCTTGTTCCAAACTCATGAGAGGGCTCCGGCTGGAACAGCTTCGGCCGAGCGATTTCTCATCTGGAACGAGTTCAACGCTCGCATGATCTTCTGATGATTGAACCGCAGGTTGAGTAGACACGAGGCTTTGTACCGCGTGATGGGACCCTTCAACGTTTCATGCGGCAAATACTGAAGTTGTTTCGGCGTGGGCGGGCTTTGGAGCCAGCGTCGGGATTTATGCGCCGCCTCTTCCGTTTCGTTGGAGTTCATCCAATCATCAGCGGAAGCGAGACACGCGACGCGGTCGCCCACATACAGAACTTGAGGCCACTGGCCTTCGGCGCCGCCCACCGCGTGCCAGAGTCCGTTCATGTCCAGTACGACGCTCCATGCGACAAAACCTGTCGCCGCGAGAATGGAGCCGTCGCCATTCACGTCGCACCACTGGAAAGACGACCTCGCCAACAGATCGATCTCGGTCATCTCAAAATCATCCAGCGTCTTTTCTTTGGCGACGGGGAACTCGTGGCCGCAAAACGGGCACTCGCGCACTCGGATGGGAACCTCAGCCTCGCATTCGGGACAAATTTTTAGAGGCGGCACGCCGGATTGATCTTTGCCTTCTTTCTCTCGATCATCTAAATCGATGTCCTGCTCAAGTGAGCCGTGAGTGAGCGCGGACGTTCCGAAATCCAAAACAACGCAGTCGGTTTTGAGGAGGCCCGGATAGCGGTCCGGCTCGATTTTTCTCAAGCCCCGCCCAATCATTTGCACGAAGGTCGATTTGTGGGAACAGGGGCGCAGAAGAACGACGCAGGAAACGGGCGGGCAGTCCCAACCCTCTGTGGCCACCGCCACATTGACCAACACTTGCGTCTCGCCTGAGTCCAGCCTTTGGAAAACAGCCTCGCGTTCGGAATCCGGCGTTTCGCTGGTCACCATCTCGGCTTTGACACCCGAAGCGCTGAACGCCGACAAGACGTGTTCCGCGTGGGCGATGGTCGAGCAGAATACAACCGTGCGCCTCTCGCCCGCCTTCTCCTGCCAATGGCGCACGATGGCGTCCGTGATCGGTTTCCGATCCATGATCATTGCCACCTCGTTCATGTCGAACTCGGAGGCAAGACGGCGCACGTTCCTTAATTCTTCCTGCACACCCAAATCAATGACGAACGTCCGGGGTCGCACGAGCTGGCCTGACGCGATCATTTCTCCCAAGCTGATCTGGTCGGCGCAGTTGTTGAAAATATTTCGAAGCGATTTACCGTCGCCTCTGTTGGGCGTGGCGGTGACCCCGTAGACTTTCAGGCGATTATTTTTTGTTTTGGCGGCGTCAATGATGCGTCGATAGGTCGCGGCTTCCGCATGATGCGCCTCGTCAACCACCAGAAGATCCAGCGTAGGCATCTGCGATAGATTGTTCTCGCGAGATAGCGTCTGCACCATCGCGAACACCGCGTCGCCGTTCCATGATTTTGTTTTCGCATCGACCACCGAGACATTCAGATGCGGGTTAACTTTGCGGAATTTTTCCATGTTCTGGGCGGTAATTTCGTCGCGATGCGCGAGTATCGCCGCCTTTCCGCCGTGACCATTCAGCATCTGGCCGATCACGGCGGAAAGCATGATGGTTTTTCCTGAACCCGTCGGAGCCACGCCGAGCGTGTTGCCTCGCTCAAGGAGCGCTTTGACACTCTTCTCGACGAATTCCTTTTGTCGAACCCGCAGGATCATCGGATGATTAGAATTTCAGGTCCGATTGAGCCGGAGCCGCTGCCACCGCCGGTTTTTCCGGCGATGATATTGGCGCAACTGTTTTGGTTTTGTCGGATTCCTCGCCTTCCACGAAGAACTTGGAGATCTTGTTTCGCTTCTTGCCCTCATACTCGTCAACAATCACATGAGCGCGGCAATATTTGTGGAGGTATTCGTCAGAATCAAAGTCGAGAGAACCGTCATAGGGCAATCCCAGCGCGTGATTAACTCTCAACCAAATTCCATGCCCCGGCTGTTTGGCGGGTATGAATGTCACCGTGTGGAAGCACCGACCCACGGTCTTTCCTTCGAAGGTCATAATGTCGAAGGTGAGATCCACTTTCTGGCGTTTGGTTTCGTTGGTGAGTCCGTCCGTCTTATCAACGACCTCGACGATGTAATCGCCTTCCGGTGCCAGTGAAAAACCAGCGCTCTCTTCTTTGGCGTCTGCTTCGATTTGAACTCTCATGATTTGCCTCCTGCGGCCGGAGCCGTTTCTTTTAGGTTGGGTGCTGTGGTTGGTTTGAAAACGGCTTCAAAGGCGGAGTAAGGATTCTCACGGGGGAGCATGATTGTTTTGTCGTTCAGCTCATCCACGCGTGAACCCCAAGTGCCAAGCGGTCCGCCTTGGAACGTGACGTAGTACGCGGTGCCGGATCCAAGGGGTTTCTTGAAGACGTAACCGATCATGTCCGCCTGCGCAGCAATAAAGGCTCCAGCTTTGCCCGGCATATTGATCCCGGCCGGCGTGATCGGAGTCCCATTCGCGTCCAGCTTCGGCTCTTTGCAGTGAGCGATGAGGATCACGAGTTTCTTCGACGCCTTGAGGAATAGTGTCAGGCTTTCGACGCGGCGGCGGTACTCACCCCATAACTCGAATCCATCGACGCCTTGTTTTCGCTCGGTAATGGTTTCAAGTCCGCGAGAGCGAGCGATTTCGTCCTCGAGCCAATCGCTCAACACGTCTATCGTGTCGACGACGATGGTTTTGATGGATGGCTCTTTCACAACCGCCTTCAACACATCGCGGAATTCGTTCAAGTCGCCGATGTTGTGAATCCGGCCCGACACCCGGTCGCCACCGCTCGGCTCCAATTCCAAAACGTAGGAATCAGGAAACGAACTTGCGAAAGTGGACTTGCCTGATTTCGGATGGCCGACGAGGATGAATAAGCCCTCTGCCGGAAGTCCTGTTTTGGGTTTTGTGCGGTACGGAACCAACGCCGGTCCCGGGCTTTTCGCCTCTTCTGCTTTTTTCTCTGTCGTCATGCTGTCGCCTCCTTAAGTGATGAGTGAATTCAAAACATGAAATGGGGTTTATCGAGCGCCTCTTTAAGGCTCTTTGCGGACAGAAACGCTTGGAACGAAAGGTTGAGGTCGAAGAGTTCTTTCGCCTCGAAATCGATAGGCGGTTTTTTCCCAAAGCGGACGATGATCGCCTCCTCCACAGGAAGGCCGAAGGTTTCTCGGAACGCTTGGGCATAAGCGGCGACCTGAAGCGCATATTCCGTCCAGATGCCGGAGGATGTTTTCCAGTCGAGGATGATTAGTTTGCCGTTCCGCCGGCCCAGCGCGTCCAAACTTCCGCCGTAACCGTGTTCAGCACTCGCGACTTTTGTGTCCCCGGCTACGAGTTCGATCCCAGATTTCATCCACCAGTCCCGGAAGGATTGGATAGGCCCCTCGATCGCTTCCGGGACTGAATCGGGTTCTTTGCCGTGGATGATGAGATCGATGAACGCGTGGGCTTGTGTGCCGAGGTCGGCGGCTTGATTTTTGATTTGGTCGGGACGCTTCTTGGCGTCTTTCAGAATTGTTTCGATCCACGGCTTGTTGAGGACGATTCGGGCGATGTCTTTTCCATCGAGGCGTTTGAGGAGAGCGGATTCAACGGAGGCGAGCGCCTCTTTTTTTGCCCACGGCACGAGGGCAGGTTTGTTAATTACGTGGAGAAATCCGGTAACGCTCGGGTATCGTGACTGGTCACCATCTGAGATCACATCGTAAAGGTGGGCGTTTCCTTGAACAACAAGCTCCACTCGGTACTTTGGAGTGAAAACAGTTGCTTCGTGAGCTCCATTATTATTTTTCACAGTTAAGGTTCTCATCCCGGTCGATTCGTTCTACGCTGAACGCGCCTTCACCGAACTCACGAGTGATATGAGAAGTGAAAATCTGAGCGATGTGTTGTCCGACATCAGTTCCCTTGTCGATCACACAGACTTTTTTGACCCGGTCGAAGTAGAAGGAGGCGTCAAGCCGTACTTTTGATTTCCCAAAAACGCTCTCGGTGTCGAAAACAGACCAAAAGAGTTTCTCTTCAATGTCCTTTGAAGGAATATTGTCTCGGAGTTGGAATCGATAAAGTTCGTTCATGGTTGACCCTCACCACAAATAAACGGGACTTTTCTGAAAAGTGACGCACCGATTTAGATGTAGGCCTTCAGTCCCCGCTTGTAAAAGATCTTTCTCAGCCGTCCGATTTCACGATTGAGAGTTGTCCGCTTGATATGGAGGATTCGGGAAATATCGCTGATGCTCTGGCCCTCTGACAAAAGATCACACACGCGCCTTTGAATGGCATTCAAGTCACGAAAGGTGTTGTGTATGTCCATACTCAGATCTCTATCTTCCGGGGTACCGCTTCTCTCCATGCGCCGAAAGATCGATTCTTCGTCAATCATCTGCCCGCGGGCGTCTTCATCCCGGGCTGAGGCGGGCGCCTGCAATGAATCCGTGAACAGATGAACCTTGCGAGTGTCCGTGTGCGAAGCATCGATGATGTCGCGAACGCGGTTATCGAGAATCCGACTCATAACTGTCTTTGCAGACGCCGTTTTTTCAACCCACCCTGCCCTCGTCTCTCGTTTCATATAGATCTGAAGCAAGAGATCCTGTTTGAGGTCGTCATAATCTCCAAGCATGAACCCATGCTTCCCTATCAACCCCTTTGCTTTTCCTTCTGCCAACTCCAATTCCCATCTCGTGAACGCTTCGTATCCGACTCGATTTTTGTTTGCCACCTGCGCCTCCCTCAGGTCGGATCCAGATGGAGGTGGGCACAAATAAAAAAGAGCCCAGTCGCATCAGGAATCAAACCCTGATTGCGCGACTAGGCTCCAGCGTGGCTTTGGCCGAAAGGCTCTCGCCTGCTTTTGGCTCTCTTAGAATCGCTTAAGTGATTGTTGAAGCGGCGCGGGCTCTATGGCTCTGGCCGATAAATTCTTTTTATTGTGCGGTCGTGTCTCCTTGTTCTTTAAATAGATCGTTGAGCTGATATTGTGCAGCGAGTTGCGGCGTCAATATCTCATTCGATGTGCGAAACCATTTCCGACATTTATTGCACCACGTCACGGTCCATCCGCTTCCTCCCAGATGAGAACGGGTCGGCCGACGGCATCCAGGACAGCTAATGCGCAGGGCTCCAGAAATTTGGGCTGGTAGTTGGGGTTCTTTTTCGTTTTCTTCCATATTGGTTAGGCAATAAAAAAGGCCGTCATCCGATGCGTTGGACGACAGCCTCCGTTTTCCGGTCAGCCGTGTTTAAAGATGATTACAGATCAGAGAAATTTTATTTTCTTTTTCACGTATTCTGCAGAAACGGGAATTCCGTTTTGTATCTGCACTTTCGCCAGTTCACCGTGATTAAGATCCTGACAATGATCGATGAATTTTATCCAGGCCGAGTGAAGAGTGTTTGCGCTTGAAGCATCTGATTTTGATTCTTGGTGATCTCGTTTCCCGTCCATTTTTCCTCCGGAAGAACCTTAACTTGTGGATCTCCAAGAGATTGAGCCCATCTTTTAAGGTGGGGCATTTCAAGATGCCCGTCAGTCACTGCCATTTCTGCGGTTTGAATAAGTTCTTCTGCTAAATTTTCCCGGTTCATCGACCCGATATGAATGGATTCTTCATGGCGCACATGAAGAAAGTGGCGTTCGCAATTCCCGGCTTTTGCCATTTCCTCCGTAAACCGTTCCATATCTGATCCATACAGTCGTGAGCAAAGTTTGCAATGACAACGAAGCCGGGGCATCATTTTCAAAAGCATTTCCGCCTCTGCCAGTTCGAAAGGTTTGTGAAGGTACGGGATATAGAATTTGGGCTGTAACACCTTCGGAGGCAACCAACCATAAGCAAAAATGTCACGAGAGGTTCGACATGACAGGTTGCACGAAAATCCCGCCAGCCCATCGTGGAAAATTAATCCCGAAAGATAACCGCCATACATCTTAAAAACGGGCTTATGAATCGTTCTTATGAATGACACAAGGCTCTTGATTTGCTGACCAGTGGCGGATTCTTCATCCCATTTGTTTATCCATAAAAACGTCCCATCGACCTCCGTCTTATTGTAGTCCCGCCGTATTTGAGCGGCCATCAGAGGGTCGCCGAGCATGCTCTTGTGACAGAAGATTGTTTGGTAAACCGTTTCACCGGGACGACGCAGGCGAGAAGCAAGGCGAGCGCAACGCAGGCTTGTTTGGTACATCGGGTCATTCGTGTCACGAAAATAAAAAAATGGGGCTATCAATGTGAATGGAGCGGTCGCCGTTGGAACGCAGGAGACAGCCTCGCCTTCATCGATCAAAGCCGCATACTTGTCGTAGTAGGGATTGAACAAATTTAAATCTCCAACGCCGAGCTTCGTCCGCTGGTATTCAAGGGCGTTGGCGACAATCTCCGAGAGCACGTCCTCTTGCTCGATAAGGTCCTGGGCCGTGATGGCGCGGCTTTGAATCGTCGACGATATGAGAGAACTGTAGCGCTCCGCCAACCCAGCGAGGGACTGGCGTATCTTGTTCTCTTTTTTGTTTCGAATCTGTTCCGGCTTTAAAGTGAACATATACGCCATCGGATCGACAATGAAATCTTTTCCCACGTTCTTGATGAAATCGGCCGCAGATGCGGGAAGACTTGCTCCGATTTGAAATCCGTCAAAGTCACTCAAAGCATCCAGGATGATTTTTCGCTCGTTCCGTCGTGGCTGGAGAAATATTCTGGGGCGAGATCCAATGATCATTGGCCATCCTCTTGGTCGGTTGGCTCATTTCCCAGGTAGATATCGCGCACCTTGGAATTCTCTGCCGTTTCTGGATATTTCTTGTAGGTGTAACTCAAGAGCTGCCCGGCGTTCATATTCCCATACGTACTGATTATTTTCTGAACCCCGGCTATTACATCCGGTTTGTTTGTCTTCGCCCATGCGTACATTTTTCGTCCGATTTCTTCTCCCTGAGGAGTCAACTCGAACACAAAATCCACGGACTTCTTATTGGAATCAAACCCTTCTCTTCTTGGAGGGGTTTGTTTAGAGATAATTTTCAGCTGCGACAGAGCATCAACGTCTCTCGGGACCTGCTTATCAAACGCCCCATAGTTATATGCATAGTGAGAGTAGTAATCAGGCACGAACTTGCCGCATCCACCCTCTTTGTCCGCTAAGAAGAGCAGTTTGACCAGTTTCGTAGAACCCCATATCTGCTTGGCGAGGTAGAGCAAAAGGATCAAGATGTCCGGCCTTTGATCGACTTTAATATCCCGTCTTACAATCCGCTTCTCAAGTGACTCAACGCTCTTAAGCCGATTAAGAATCGTCATAAAGAGCGTTTCTTTTTCCTCCGTGGACAAAAGAGACTGATGACGCAGATCACGAAGCGGCGCCAATGCCTCAAGAAGGGTTCGAAGATATTGGAGCATTTCCTTGTTTTCAGTCTGGACGTCATTATCATCGACATAAAATCCCGCGTTCAGCTTGTCGACAAATTCAGAAAGGATCTCTGCTTTCAATTGATCTTTTTCCAATGAACTCATCTCCTATTTCTCCCTAGCGGTCAATTCAGGGAACAGCTGGTTGTTTTCCGCGATGGATTTAAACGACTCGGCAGCTCTCAGTTGCATCATTTTGACGGCACCAGAACTTTTCCCCAAAATCTTAGAGACGTCTCCAATCGATAAATCATTGATGAACCGCAAGGTCAACACCCTTTGGTGGATCGTTGAAAGTTGGCGGAGAACCCGTTGCACATGCTCCTTCCTTTCGCTTGTGGCGGTTTCATGGGATTCGCCATTCCTCGATATCATTGGCCGTCGCACCGTCCGATTTTCATCGCCATCGACGGCAGGTTTAAAAAATTGCCCTTCAACTGGAAATATATTTGGCGTGTCGCCGACGTCGACATCAGTTTGGATCGAAAGATTCTTTTTTAAGCGGTAATAATCCACCGTCGCTCTCCTGGCCAACATGAACAGCCAAGTCTTAATTTTCGATCTGCCTTCAAATTTTTTAATTCCAATAAATGCCCGCATAAATATGTCGCTCATAATTTCCTGCAAGTCCTCCTCGTTTCGGAGCCCGCAAGCCCTGATCCACACACAGAGCACGTCAACGTGCTCCATATAGAATGCCTTTTGCGTAGCGGGGTCCCCGGCTTTGAGACCCTGGGTTAAGTTTTCTTCTCGGCTCAACAAGCGAGCTCCTTCTCGTTTAAGTTGGGCCTGGGAGGGGCCCTCCAAACTACTTAGGCGAATCAATTCGCCAAAAAGTAACGCCAAAAATGGATGGTTCAAATAAAAAGCCGGGAAGTGGGCCCGGCAGGGAGCAAGGAATCGATTATACCGCCATCCGCTTCGCAAACGAATCGAAATCAAAGTTCTTGGAATCAGTTGATCGACCACTGCGTCATTCCCGGTCCAGCTCCCGTTTATTTATGAAAAGGGTCGGAATCAAGTTGACTCTTCAAAATAACGAAGGTAGGTCCTGGTGGGCGACACAGGCGAATCACAACAATTACTAACGATCAAAGAAGCGGCAGGAGTTCTACAGATATCTCCGCACACCCTATTGCGGTGGATCAAGCTCGACAAGTTGGAGGTAGTCCGTTTAAGCCGGAAAATTCTGCGGATTGATCGAGATGAGTTGACGCGCTGGGTTCGCTTACATACATCTTATTATGGAGGTTCATAATGGCGGCATTACGAAAACGTGGGAATAATTATTACGCCTATTGGCGTGAAAACGGAAAGGTGCTTCAGAAAACAATGGGATCCGACGCCCGGATCGCAAAGATTAAAGCGGCAGAGATCGACAAAAGGGTTATGGCCAAAAGGAATGGAGCGCAGGTGGAAATTGGCTGGTCAGAGTTCATTGAGAAGTTTGTCAATTTCTGCAAAGCAAACCTTTCCAAGGCAACGGTGGTGCGCGTCGCGGTTGTGTTTCGCAACTTTGAAAAAGTGTTCCCGATTACACAACTTGCCGAATTGACGCCTGAGATCCTTGAGCAATTTAAACTCGCCCGAAAGAATATGGGAATCCAGGCCAGCACTATCAATCGTGAGATCACCACGTTTAAGACCGCCATGAAAAAAGCGGGCGAATGGGGTTACGCCTCGGCCAACATTTGGGGTGTCCGGAAGATGCCAACGCTAAAGAAGCGTCCTGTTTTTTACGTCGAAGAAGATGTGAAGAATCTTCTTTTGGCCGCAGATCCATTTTGGAAGCTCGTGATTTATTTGGGGTTGTACGCGGGCCTGAGAAAAGGAGAGATGCTGGCGCTCGAATGGCCCCATATGGACTTTGATCGTCACCAGATTAAAATCACGCCGACCGAGGAATGGCATCCCAAAGATTACGAGGCCCGAGAGATTCCCTTACACCCTGTTCTCGAAAATTATCTCAAAGTCTGGCGTCAGCTTTGCAACGGGTCAAATGGACATCGCCGAATTCTTCCTTGGGATCAACCCCACAATTACTTCTCGATTAAATTCTCCAAGCTTTTGAAGAAATCCGGCGTGCACCGGGGCTCGCTCCATTCGCTTCGCCACTCATTTGCGAGTCATTTGGCCATGAAGGGAGTCGACCTTTACCGAATCGGAAAAATGATGGGGCATAACAGCCCAATGACCACGCAGATATATGCCCACCTGCTTCCATCCAGCCTGAAAGAGGCCGTCACCAACATACCCGATATCGTTGTGGACATGCCCCATATCAATGGCAATGGAGCCGTAAGTAAAGACCACGGAATTCCATTAGCAGCTCCCGCCGAAAGCGGCACAAGCGCCCCAGTCGCGTGAAATCCTTACATTTCGAGCAGGAATTACGCTGCAAATTGTGGCCTATCCTATCGCAACAATCCTATTGAATACTTACTATGTTAATGATAAGTTTAACTATCAATAAACTTTTCATTAGTATAGGAGAAAGAGCATGAACAAATCGAAGCGCTATTCAGTCGCCCATAAGGTACTCCGGCGCATTGAAGACCGGGGCGGAGATACGATCTGGACGCTTCTTGACTTCCCAGAATGGCCCTCTTTCGCCGTGGCGCTTGCCCTGTCTCGAATGGCAAAAGCTGGGAAAATTGAGCGGCTCCGGCGCGGCGTCTATTACCACCCCAAAAACACCGTCATCGGCAAAAGCCGCCCAAATCGAGACAAAGTAGCCGACGCTGTTTTTCGTCTCAATGGCACCAAAACCGTCAACAGCGGCCTTTCTCAGTTTAATCTTCTTGGTTTTACCACGCAGATGGCTGGCGCTCTCACTCGCACCGCTGATCGCCCGACTTATCAGAAATCGATTCTTGGCGTTCCGTTGAAAGTCAGGTATCGACCACGCACACAGTTAACGAAAATCTCCGCCGAGGAACAGACGCTCCTTGATGTGCTTCGGAATATTGACCATATCCCGGACGCAACGACCAAAGAAGCATTGGAAAGGTTCAAGGCATTGATCCGAGACAACAAGATCAACTTGAATCATCTCACTCGTTTTGCGCTAAAGGAACCGCCACGCGTTCGTGCCTTGCTCGGCGCATTGATTGAAAATCTGTACCCCAACGCTCCTAAAAAAAAGGAATTGGTGGGTCGCCTCAAGAAAAGTTTAAACGAGCTGACGACCTACCGACTTCGAGGGGTCCGCGAGGCATTGCCCACTGCAGATCATTGGGGTTTTAAGTAAAATTGCCGCCAATGATTTTTCTCGCAAACCATCCTGATTTTTTAACTTTCGTTGGCAACACGTCCGCCGAGCTCAAGCTCCCCGACGAACTTGTTATCAAGGACTATTGGGTGACGGCTGTTCTCCGCGTGCTTGCCACCAGCGATGAATTAGCCGGGAAGATCATTTTCAAGGGTGGCACCAGCCTTTCCAAAGGCTGGAACCTCATTGACCGCTTTTCAGAAGACATCGATATCTTAACGACCGGACCCGACTTCAGTGGCCCACATGAGTCGGGTGGCCAGCGCGAAAAACTTTTGAAAAAAGTTCGTGAATTGATCCTCCAACAAACTCCTCTCAAAATTCCTGATTTGCATAACCCCAATTACTACCTGATGGACAAACATCGGTATTACGCAAAGATTCGTTTCGCGTGGCCACAGGGAGATAAAGACACTGTTTTTCTGGAAATGGGATTTCGCGGTGGCCCAAACCCTCACTCAAAGGTAGCTATCAACTCGTTCATTGGTGATCACATTCTTAAGTTGGACAAATCTGTCCAAGACGCCCTTGGAAAATGGGCAGAAGATTTCACACCGTTCACGATGGATTTATTGGAGCCCTCGCAAACATTCGTTGAAAAATTGCTCTACCTCCACACCGCTGTTCCCAAAAAACTGGAAGACGTTCGGACGCGTCATCTTTACGACATTGTCAGTATTTTTGAATCGCATTCAACAATTCCCGATCTCCTACAATCCGCTGGATATAAACAACAGCTTCGGAATGCAGTTGAAATCAGTAACCGTTGGTATGGGACGACGCTGGATGCCGATGCCATCGACTTCAAGATGAGCCCCATTCTCAATTTAACGGAAGCGCAAGCGGATGTTTTGGCTGCCAGCTATAAGCGAGAGGGGTTGTTGTATTTCCGGGGACAAAAACCTTTTTCTGAGCTCCTAAAAGGGTTGGACCAAATCAAACGAAAGCTTAAGGTTTAAGCTAGGAGAACAGCGATTTTTCTTCCGCAGCCGGCCGGATGCATTCCTCTGATTTTTCCCTCGAAGAATTAACCACCGACGACACCTGGTAAAGATCCATTTCGTCAGCAGGGTAAGGTTTCAACAAAGGCAACAGAGTTTTGGGTTCGGTTACGTGTGGCGACATCCATAGGCTCTCGTCCTCTTGCTTAAGGATTACCGGCATCCGGTTGTGGATCGTACCCACAAGTTGGTTCGGTTCTGTAGTCACAATTGCAATTGATTCAATTTCGTTCCCATCCGGCCGGCGCCACCGGTCCCACAGTCCTGCCATCGCAAATGGCTCGTGGTTTTTCATCACAATCCGATGAGGAATTTTCTGCGTACCAGCTCTCTTCCACTCAAAGAATCCGTCTGTTGGGACCAGGCATCGCCGCTTACGGAACGAATCACGAAAGGCTGGAAGTTTATCCACCGTTTCCCCTCGAGCGTTTAAACACTTCACACCAATCTTCGGGTCTTTTGACCAGCTCGGTATGAGGCCAAAGAACATTCGTCGGAGAACTCTTTTGCCATTGTCTTCGACAATGACGTAGACCGGATCGGTGGGTGAGATGTTGTAGTCCGGTCGCATTTCGATGATGGGACCTTCGATGAAATATCGTCTTGCTAAGGCTTGGATGTCGCTGACGCGTGAGAATCGGGTGCACATTGGTTAATTCTACGAAATCACCAGAAACCCAACCGCTTCCGTCGACTGGCATACACCTTGGCATACAGCCAGCTCGATTGGCATACAATTCGGGACCGGTTTCCGAATGACTGGCATACGTTTTGGCATACAGCGGGGATCGTTATTGTCCTTCATTGCTCGTTATCGCTTGGGATGCTGTATGCCAGAAAAACCGCCCACAATCGTTTTTCAGGCCCCGAATCGAGACGGTCTTTGGCCGATGCGCGAGCCAGATTCGAGGCAAGTTGTCGTCGATGAAACGGTTTCTCGACGGAAAAATTCGTGGTTAGACTTTGGCGGAGATTCGGGGCGGGGTTTTCCGAGGAGTTATTGCACTACGTGCCGCTTGCGGGCCTCGGAACCATCGTGATCGCATCCCACGGGCAAATCTTCATGCAGAGCGTGCAGCCGGTACAGGCTTCGTTGTTGGTCTTAACGTTTGAGGTGAGCGGATCGATTGACTGGCGGATCAGGCAATTGTCCCACGGCGCCACCGCGATGCAGGCTTCGCAACCGGTGCATTGGTCGAAATTAACGAACGCCACGCGCGGGGAGGGTTTCTTGCCCGTTGGAGAGGTTGGTTTTTCGTTGTCGTTGATTTTTACCGCGTCGGCCATGGCCGGGAGCTTAACAATGCGACTTCTTACCGTCAATAGAACGGCGCAGACGGATCATCATTAACTGAAAACCTCCTCGAAACACGCGGTTCAATATTCCGTAATTGGAGCTCCCATGCAGGCGCGGACGATGGCTGACCGGTACTTCCGCCACCCGGAAACCTTTCATGTCAGCGAAGTTGGAGAAGAACCGGTGGGCCCCCTCGTAAAACTCCAGCGCCCCCAGACAGCGTCGCTTGAACGCAAAAAACCCGCAAGCGACGTCCCGGAACCGGTCTCTGAGGACGAGACGCCGAAAACCATTGGCAATACGGGATGAAATAAGTCGAACGATGCTGTCTTGGCGCCGGCCGCGGTAACCAATCACAAAATCGTTGCTTTGGTCCAACGCCTGTATCATCAACGGAATTTCCGCGGGGTCGTATTGAAGATCGGCGTCCATGACCACCAACACATCAAAACGGGCCGCATCGAACCCGTCTTTTAATGCGCGGGTTTTGCCCATGCGTCGCTCGTGCCGGAGCACTTGGACGCCGGGACCTCTGATTTTTTCCAATTCCGCCGCCGTGCGGTCGGTCGAACCGTCATCAACGAAAATTATTTCGAAAGTCTCGATCACAGCATTACCGGAGAGGGCCTGAATCAACGATTGATGCATTGCAAGGACGTTACCGGCCTCGTTGCAGGCGGGAACAATTACCGAGATGTTCATTGGCCGTAATTTGCCATTTCATGGGTCAAAAGTCTGGGCATTTTGGAAACCGAATTGAAAATTTTTTTTTGTTACACTGCCCGCCATCAGCCTATGAATCTCATTATCCTCGGAGCCGGGCCCGCCGGCGAGGCCGCCGCGAAAACGGCGCGGCGTTTGAGCGCCAACCTTCCTGGGCCGGTCAACATTACTCTCATTGAAAAGGAAGAAGCCGGAGGCTTGTGCCTCAACAAAGGCTGTATTCCTTCCAAGACACTATTAGAGGAAGTAAAAAAAAGGTCCGAAGCCGGCGTTCCTATTAATTGGGCGGACATCCAACCGTTTAAGGACCAAGTGGTCTCAACCATCCGCGGGCAGCTCGAAAATTCCCTTAAAAGCGCCAAAGTCGACATTCTTCGCGGGACCGCCAAATTCAATTGGCCGTCATCGGTGGAGGTGAGTTCCTCCGCGGGAACCAAGACAGTCCATTTCGACAAAGCCATCATCGCCACCGGTACCACCTCGTTTTTCCCTCCCCCATTGGACCAGTTCATCGGACATTTCTGGGACAGCGACCGCGCTTTGAAGGTTTCGAAAACCCCGAAGAGTTTCATTGTCGTAGGAGGCGGCGCGGTGGGCTGCGAATTTGCCTGCCTGATGAACGCCGCGGGCGCCAAAGTGACCATCATTGAACTAAAGGACGGGCTTCTGCCGGGCGAAGACGCGGCCATAGCGGCGGCGCTCGCGAAATCATTTGAGGAACGCGGCATTGAGGTCATCACCGGAGCGAAAGTCGTGGCAGCGGAGAAGAACCACGACGGCTGGCGGCTGGCGTTGTCACAGGGAAAAATCGTCGAGGCCGAGGAAGTGTTGGTCTGTGTCGGCCGGACGCCCATTACGACCGAGTTGAATTTGGATGCCGCCGGCGTGCGCACCGAAAAAGGGCGTCTGATCTTATCCGAAAAGCTGCAAACCACGAACCCGAACATTTTCGCTGCCGGTGACGCGGCGACCACACGACTCGCGCACGCGGCATCGGCCCAAGGCGAAGTGGCCGCGGCCAACGCGTTGGGCGGCGATGAACGTTTTGACGACCGCTTTGTCCCCCGCTGCCTCTACAGCTGGCCCGAAGTGGCCAGCGTCGGCCAATGGAAATACCAATTGGAAGAGGCCAACCAGCCGGTGAAAACCACGCGCGCGTTCTTCAAAGGCTCCGCGAAAGCCATGGCCGCCAAAGAAGCCGAAGGCTTCGTTCAAATCGTTTCCGATCCCGGCTCCGACAAAATCCTGGGCGCCCAGATCATCGGCCCGCACGCCACCGAGCTGATCCACCTCTTTTCGGTCGCACTGAAAGCCCAAATGACCGTCAAACAAATGGGCCAAGTAATGTTCGCCCACCCCACCTTAAGCGAAGTCATCCGCGACGCCTGCCGGAAATAACCCTAATTCAAGGTCACAAATTGTGACCTTGAATTAGCTATAAGCGCACAATGTCCGCCGAGAAAACCGTCATATTCCAAGACCGTCCGTTTCGCCCCCGCTTACCGGAATACTTAAAGCAAACCATTCCAAATGGCCCTGCGTTTGCCGGCATCCAAAGCGCGATCCGGGAATTCAAACTCAACACGGTGTGCGAAGAAGCCAAATGCCCCAACCGGACCCATTGCTATGGGCGTGGCACGCTGACGTTTCAGATTTTGGGTAGCGTTTGCACCCGCGCTTGCGGGTTCTGTGCGGAGACATTTGGCAAACCGTCTGCTCCTGCAGATATCACCGAACCCCGCCGCGTCGTGGAGGCCGCCCGCAAACTGAAGCTCAAACATGTCGTCATCACCTCCCCCGCCCGCGACGACTTGAAAGACGACGGCGCCAGCCAGTTTGTGGCCGTCATCAACCAATTTCGCCAAGAGTTGCCGGGCGTGACCGTGGAAATTCTCACGCCGGACTTCCAGGCCAAGACCGATTGTTTGGACGCGGTGTTCGCGGCCAAGCCGGACATCTTTAATCACAACATCGAGACCGTGCGCCGGCTTTCGCCCAAAGTGCGCAACAAAGCCACTTACGAGCGCACGTTGTTCGTGCTGGAACGGGCGGCGCGGGCAGGGCTTACGGTGAAATCGGGCGTAATGGTCGGGCACGGCGAAACCCGCGAAGAATTGATCGAAACATTCAAGGATTTGGTCAAAACCGGCTGCAAAATGCTGACGCTTGGGCAGTATTTGCCCCCGTCGCCGCGCCATCTGCCGGTGCACCAATTTTATACGCCGGAACAATTTGACCAACTGCGACAAGAAGCTTTACAATGCGGCCTCGTTGACGTCGCATCCGGGCCGCTGGTGAGAAGTTCCTACCACGCTGACGAATTCGTTAAAAAGTAATCTTCAGACTTAGGTATCCATGGCAAACCGTACACCCTTTTTTGAAAAACACATCGCGCTTGGCGGGAAAATCGTCGACTTTTTTGGATGGGAGCTCCCTGTCCAATATTCGACGATAACGCTCGAGCACAACGCTGTCCGCAACGCGGCCGGTGTGTTTGATATCTCGCACATGGGCCAAGTTTTTGTTTGGGGTTCGGGCGCGTTCGACTTACTGCAATACCTCACCACCAACGACCTCAACAAAGCCACCATCGGCAAAGGCATCTACGCGCACCTGCTCAATGAAAAAGGCGGCGTGATTGATGACATCTTCATCTACCGATTGGAAGAAGACAAATTCCTCGTTATTGTAAATGCGTCGCGCCGCGAAGAAGACCTCGCTTGGATAAACAAACACAAAGAAAAGTTTGATGTGGACGTCATGGAAGCCCCCTACGCCTCCGCGTTCGCGCTGCAAGGCCCCAACGCCGCCGCCATCGCCAACAAACTCAACCCCGAGATTTCCCGGCTGCCTCGTTTTGGTATAGGTGAATTTGAAGTTGGAGATCTATCGGTCCATGTGGCGCGGACCGGATACACGGGTGAAGACGGATTCGAATTTTTTGCGCCGGCTGGCCACTTGCTCGTGATATGGGACATGTTGTTCAAAGCCGGAAACCAATTTGGATTGTTGCCCGCGGGCCTCGGCGCGCGGGACACGCTGCGCACCGAAGTCGCCTATCCGCTTTACGGACACGAATTGGACGAGAACCACACCTCGCTGGAAGCGGGGCTTGGTTGGGTGGTCAAACTCGACAAAGGAAATTTCATCGGGCGGGAAGCGCTGCTCAAACAGAAAGCGACCGGCATCCCAAACAAATTGATCGGCTTTAAAGTGGAATCGGGTGGCGTGGCACGGCCTGGTGGACAAATTTTTCACAACGGAAAAGAAGTGGGCGTGGTGGGAAGCGGCACGTTTTCGCCGACGCTGAATTACGCGATCGGCATGGCCTTTTTGCCAACCGCGATCGCCAACCTTGGGGAACAAATAACAATCAAACAGGGGACGAGAGAAATACAAGCAGCAATTGTGCCAATGCCTTTTTATAAGAAACAGACCGTCATTCCGGCGAAAGCCGGAACCTAGTCCGTAAACTTGCCTTTAATTAAGGCTTAAGACCTGGATCCCGGCTTTCGCCGGGATGACGAATTTTATGGAGGAAAATGAAGTGATTGATCCAAACACATGCAAATTTACGAAGTCGCACGAATGGTTGGCGCCGGACGGCACGGTCGGCATCTCGGACCACGCGCAGAAAGAAATTACTGACGTGGTTTTTGTTGAGCTGCCGAAAGTCGGCAAAGACGTAAAAGCCGGCGAAGCGGTGGCCGTGGTGGAATCGGTCAAGGCCGCGTTCGACATTTACGCGCCGGTGTCCGGAAAAATCACGAAAGTGAACGCCGACGTCAGCAAGAACCCGGCGCTGGTCAACCAATCGCCCTACGGGAATGGATGGCTCTTCGCGATCCAAAAGACCGGCAACGAAGACAAAGATTTGATGTCGCACCAGGCCTACCAAACGACTCTCACGGAAGACCACTAGATGTTCCACCCCAACGCAGCCCTCGACGAAAAAAAATTGCTGGAAGCGGTCGGAGTAAAGTCGTTCGACGACTTGATCCAACGCCTTCCGAAGAAATACGTGAACCCGGGACTGGGCCTTCCGAACGAAATGAACGAGATGGACCTGACCCGCGGCCTGACCGACCTCTCCAACAAAAATGGACAACCGCTGAGCTTTCTCGGCGCCGGTTCGTACGATCATTTTGTCCCTGCTGTTGTCGGCGCATTGAGCTCGCGTGGAGAATTCGCGACCGCTTACACGCCCTACCAACCCGAAGCGAGCCAAGGCACGCTCCAAGTTATTTTCGAATTCCAAAGCATGGTCGCCGAAATTTTCGGCATGGACATCGCGAACGCCTCGCTTTACGACGGCGCCACTGCGCTGGCCGAAGCGGCCTCGGTGGCGTTCCGCCACACCGAACGCACGGTGCTTTTGATCCCCGACGCGCTCCATCCTCACCACCGCCGCACGCTTGAAACCTATTTCCTGGAGAACACGCCTTACAAGCTTGTCACAGTCGGCTGCCCCGAAGGCACCATCGACATGAGCGACTTGGACGCCAAGCTCAAACAAAACGAAGGCAACGTGGCCGGCGTGGTGGTCCAGACCCCAAATTTTTTCGGCTGTATTGAGAACGCGGCCCCCATCGCGGAGAAAGCGCATGCGGCGGGTGCGCTGCTAATCGCTTCTTCAAATCCGCTCGCGCTCGGCGTGGTCGCCCCCCCGGGAGAATTCGGCGCAGACATCGCGGTCGGTGACGGCCAACCGCTGGGACTTCCGATGTCGTTCGGCGGTCCCTATGTCGGTCTCTTCGCCTGCAAAAAAGAACTTATGCGCCGCATGCCGGGCCGCATCTGCGGTAAGACCGTCGATGTGGACGGCAAGACCGGATATGTGCTGACGCTGCAAGCGCGCGAACAGCACATCCGCCGCGAGAAGGCCAACTCCAACATTTGCACGAACCAAAATCTGTGCGCGACCGCTATGACGATCCACACGGCCATGCTGGGCCCGGACGGCCTGCAGGAACTGGCGGAGCTCAATCTTCAACTCGCCCATTACGCGGCCGAGAAACTCGTGCAAGTGCCGGGCGTGAAATTGAAGTTTGCGGCGCCGTTCTTCAACGAATTTGTTTTGGAATTGCCGTTTGAAGTGGAAGCGGTCCAGAAGAAATTGCTCGATATGGGCGTTCTGATCGGGCTTCCACTGAAGACCTTCTATCCAAAACTCGACCGCCACATCCTCGTGAACGTGACCGAGAAGAAATCAAAAGAAGAAATTGACCGCCTGGTCAGCGTCTTAAGGAGCGTGAAATGATCACTCCCGAATCGTTGCTGATTGAGCAGTCTGTAAAGGGGCGGCGTGCGGCGCGCATTCCGGCATCTCCGGTTTCTCAGCCCATCGAAAAATTGGTGCCAACACACTTGTTGCGGAAATTCAAACCGCGTTTGCCGGAAGTGACCGAATTCCAAGTCGTCCGGCATTTCACGCGGCTCTCGCATTTGAATTTTTCGATCGATGCGAACTTCTACCCGCTCGGCAGTTGCACGATGAAATACAACCCGAAAACCAACGACGCGATCGCGGCGTTGCCCGGATTCAAACAATCTCATCCTCTGGCACCCGACACGATCAATCAAGGCACGCTAGAACTGCTCTTTAATCTCGAACAATGGCTGTGCAAAATGGCCGGCATGGACGCGTTCACGCTGCATCCGGCGGCCGGCGCGCATGGCGAATATTGCGGCATCTTGATTGCGCTCGCCTACCATCGGTCTAAAGGCCACAAGAAAACGACCGTGCTCGTTCCCGACTCGGCACATGGAACAAACCCGGCCAGCGCCGCAGCGGCCGGTCTTAAAGTAGTGCAAGTGAAGTCCCAACCGAACGGCCACATCGACATGACGGACTTCCGCGCGAAACTGACCGACGATGTGGCATTGGTCATGATGACCCTGCCGAACACGCTCGGTTTGTTTGAAGAAGAGACCGAAGCGCTCACCAAAGAAGCCCACGCGAAAGGCGCGTTGGTTTATCTGGACGGCGCCAACTTCAACGCGCTTGCGGGCCTCATCCGCCCGGGCGACCTTGGCTTCGACATTTGCCACATCAATCTGCACAAAACGTTTTCCACGCCGCACGGCGGCGGCGGACCCGGCGCGGGCCCGGTCGGCGTCAAAAAAGCGCTCGAGCCGTTCCTGCCCGTGCCTAGGGTCTTTAAGGAAAATGGCGCGTTTACGCTGCGTGACTCCAAACACCAGCTGCCGCAATCGATCGGTCAGCTGCGTGGATTTTTTGGAAACACCGGCATCTTGATCCGCGCTTACACATATATGTTGTCCATGGGCGAAGACGGAATCAAAGCCATGAGCCGCCGCGCGATCTTGAACGCCAATTACATCCGCGTGCGCCTGTCGAAATCGTTTAAATCGGTGTTGAGCGAACCGTGCATGCACGAGGCGGTCTTCTCCGGGACGCCGCTGGCCGAGTACGGCATCAAGACGCTCGACTTGGCGAAGCGCCTGCTCGATTATGGTTATTACGCTCCAACCATCTATTTCCCGCTGATCGTTCCCGAAGCGCTCATGATCGAGCCCACCGAGACCGAAACACCCGAGACCTTGAACGCCTTCTGCGACACCGTCGAAAAAATCATTGAGGAAGCGAAAGCCAACCCCGAATTGATCAAAACCGCCCCCCACACCACACCGGTGCGGCGGCTGGACGAAGTGAAAGCGGCAAGAGAACCCGTCCTAAAATGGGACGGCTGGAAGGAGCCGCAGCACTTCAATGCCAACGATCGCATTAGACTGGAAAGTCGTTGATTCCGGCCCTCTCTCCGGAGAGGACAACATGGAGATTGACCGCGCGGCATTGGAAGACATGCTGGTGGGAAAATCCGACACACCGCTCCTCCGGCTGTTTCAGTGGTCCGAGCCGACGGTCACCTACGGCTATCTACTCGATCCCGCTAAAGTAAAGGAATGGGCGAAACCCTATGGCAACGTGCCGGTGGTTAAGCGCCCAACCGGTGGTGGCGCTGTCCTTCATACACCCAACGACCTCAGCTTGTCGCTACTTTGGCCACGCTCTTCCAAAATGTTTTCCGATCATCCCCGCGAGTGTTACGCCCAAATCCATGAAATCATCCTGGGCGTTTTAAAGAAGAACCGTGACCTCTCTTTGTTTTCCAAGGACGGCTCCTGCGCGCAACACTCCTCCAATTTACCGGTCTGTTTCCAAGAACCCGTCTGTAACGACGTGATGGAAAACGGGAAGAAAATTGTGGGCGGGGCGCTGCGCATCACCAAGCAGGCCATTCTTTATCAGGGGACGGTGCAATATGGAACCTAACCTGCGCTGCCGGCCCATCGAACTGTTCGTTCCTGAAATAAAACAGATGCTCGCGGAACGGCGTCTGGAAGAACTCCACGGTCTTCTCACCGAAATGAATCCGATCGACCTGGCCGACGGTTTCACCGAATTTCCACCCGAGCAACAGGTGTTGATGTTCATGTTGTTGCCGCCGGTGCGCATGATGGAAGTGTTTGAGGAACTTAACTACAAAGAGCAGGAGTACCTGCTGCAACATCTGGACGATCAGTCGCTGATGCCGCTTTTGCAAGACATCCCGGCCGATGTGACCGCGAAACTTTTCAAGAAGATGCCCGACCGCATGGTCAAAAAAATGTCGATCCTCATGAACAAAGAGCGCGCGGAAGTGGTGCAGGACATTATGGAGTATCCGGAAAAGACCGCGGGCTCCATCATGCGGTCCAACTTCATCAACGTCGGACCGGACACCACCGCCAAGGCGACCATGGCTTTACTTCAAGCGCGATCACGCGTTCGCGAAGAAGAAGACATCCATATGATCTTTGTGACGAACGGAAACCGGAAACTGTTGGGCGGCGTGGCGCTGCGCACTTTGATCGCGGCGCCGAGCGACATCAAAATGCACGAAATCATGTCTCCTATGTCGCCGATCCGCATTCCCGCCACAATGAACCGCGAAGAAGCGTCCGAAATTTTCTCGCGCTACAAAATCCTTTCGGCCCCGGTCGTGGACGAGAACAACCGGCTCGTCGGCGTTCTCGACGCCGATGACGTGATCCAGGTGATCGAACAAGAAAGCACCGAAGACATCCAGAAACTCGCCGGCGTGCAGGCCCTCGAAGAGCCGTACTTCCAAACACACATCCTGAATGTCGTTAAAAAACGCGCCACGTGGCTTTGTGTGTTGTTCCTGGGCCAGACCTTGACGGCCACCGCGATGGGGTTCTTCGAAGGCGAAATCGCGCGCGCCGCGGTGCTCGCGCTGTTTATCCCGCTCGTTATTTCGAGCGGCGGCAACTCGGGCTCGCAAGCCGCCACGCTGATTGTGCGCGCGCTGTCCCTCAAAGAAATTACGTTCCGCGACTGGTGGCATGTCATGAACCGGGAAATCATTTCCGGCCTGCTGCTTGGCCTTGTGCTCGGGTCCCTCGGGTTCGCCGGCATTATGGGATGGGGATACTTCACGCACATATACGGCCCGCATTATCCGCACGTGGCCCTGACGGTCGCGCTGTCGCTGATTCTCATTGTGATGTGGGGTTCCACGGCGGGTTCGCTGCTTCCAATTTTTCTTAAACGGCTGGGCTTGGACCCCGCTGTGGCGTCCGCGCCGTTCGTGGCCACATTGGTGGACGTGACGGGGCTGGTCATTTACTTCTCGGTGTCGCTGCTGGTCCTGAAGGGGACGCTACTTTGAAAACATCCTTCAGCGATCTCGTTAACGTCATGAAGAAACTCCGCGCCCCCGGTGGCTGCCCCTGGGACCGTAAGCAGACGCACAAATCATTGATCAAATACCTGCGCGAAGAATCGAAAGAAATGGAACAGGCCATTCGCAAGAACGACATGGCGAACCTTGAGGAAGAAATGGGTGATGTGCTGCTGCAGATCCTGTTTCATTCGCAGATCGCCTCTGAAAAGAAACTATTTGATATTTACGATGTGCTCGAAACGCTGAAAGTGAAGCTGACGCTGCGGCACCCACATGTGTTTGGCGACAAGAAAGGCGAGAAATGGACCGCGCAGGACGTGGTGGACCGTTGGGACGAGATTAAAGCGCGCGAGAAAAAGATCCGCGCGCAAATGAAACGTGGGAGAAAACGATGAAAACGAGATTGGGATATACCGACCGGCATGCCGTGGCGGGAATCAACGCAAAACTTCCTTCTATTGAGTGTTGGCCGAACCAGTTTCCGGACTATGACATCACGATCTCGGTCCCCGAATACACATCAATTTGCCCCAAGACCGGCCAGCCCGACTTCGGCACGGTGACCATCACGTACCGCCCAACCAAACTGTGCGTGGAACTAAAATCCTTCAAAATGTATCTGCTCGCCTACCGCCAATTGGGAATTTTCTACGAGAACGCAGTGAACCGGATCCTCCGCGACGTGGTCAAGTCCTGCAAACCGAAATGGTGCATCGTGCGCGGCGAGTTCTCTTCCCGCGGCGGCATTAATAGCGCCATTGAAGCGCGGTACGGGAGAAATCTTCCTAATAAATAGAGCTTCCTGCTTATTTTCCCCTATCGACTTTTCGGCTATTTCGTCGAAAGCTTATTATCGATATAAATTAACAGGAGGATTTTATGGAGAAATTTCGGCGGCGTCAGTTTGTGATTAAAAAGCACATGCAATACAACTTCGCGCTGGTCGCATTTATACTTCTGTTGGTTTCCACGATTTCCGTATGGCTATTAATGAGTGCTGTGATGGGCAACGCGCTTGATAGCGGGCTCTATAGTGGTTCGATTGCCCTACGTTCCCAGTATGCTGTGTGGGGGTTTATTGTGGCCGATGCCGTAGCCGTGTTCTTTTTGACCCTCTACTTCTCTCGCTACGTTGCCGGTCCCATTTATCGACTGGAAAAGACCTTAATCGCCATGCTGGAGGGACAACAAGTTTCAGAGGTCGTCTTAAGGAAAAAAGACAGTCTCCAGGATACCGCTCAAACCATTAACCAAATCGTGGTGCGCTGGAACGAAATGAAAGCGGAGATCGAACGGTTAAAAGGACGAAAAGGTTGAGCGTCGCTTTACCAGCTTAATTTGGCGATCCGCTGAATTGCTTCCTGCAGTCGATTCTCATCGACAGTGAGCGCGAAGCGGACGTAACCTTCGCCGGAGGGGCCGAATCCATTGCCGGGCGTGCAGAGCACGCTGGCTTTGTCGAGAATGTGCGACACGGTTTCCATCGAGGAAAGTCCTTTCGGGGTCTTGGCCCACACGTAGAACGTGGCGTCGGGCGTGTTTAAGTCCCAACCCATTTTCTTGAGCGCGGGCACAAATACGTCGCGGCGCGCTTTGTACATTTTGCGCATGTCTTCCACGCATTGCTGCGGGCCCGTGAGCGCGGCGATACCGGCCGCCTGCACCGCTTCAAAAACACCGGAGTCAAAATTGTCTTTCACGGTGGCCAGTTGTTTGACCACGTCCTTGTTCCCGCAGATCCATCCGATGCGCCAGCCGGTCATGTTGTAGGTCTTCGACAACGAATGGAACTCAACGCCCACTTCTTTCGCGCCCGGCGTCGCGAGGAAACTGGCTGGTGGCTTGCCGTAATACATTTCGGAATAGGCGTTGTCGTGCGCGACCACAATTTCGTGTTCGCGGGCGAACTTCACCACTTTCTTGAAAAATTCTTCACTCGCCGAGGCCGAGGTCGGATTGTTCGGATAACCAATGAACATCAAGCTCGCGCGTTCCAACACGTCCATCGGGATCGCGTCCAGGTCCGGCAGGAAATTGTTCTCTTTTAAGAGCGGCATGTAATAGACCTCGGCGCCCGCGAGAATGGTCGAACCCTGATAGACCGGATAACCAGGGTCCGGTACCAAAACCACATCGTCCACGTCCACCACGCCAAGCGGCAAGTGTCCAATGCCTTCTTTCGATCCGATCAACGAATAAACTTCGGTCGCCGCGTCCACTTCGACGCTAAACCGCTTCTTCATGAACGCGCTGACGGCCTCGCGGAACGGCGCCAGCCCCGAGCCGAACGGATATTTGTGGTGCGCCGGGTTGTCCATCGCCTTCTTCGCCGCTTCGATAATGTGCGACGGTGTCGGCTTGTCGGGGTCTCCGACGCCAAGCGAAATCAAATCAACGCCGCTCGCGATCACCGCTTTCTTGCGGCGATCGAGTTCGGCAAATAGGTATGGCGGTAATTTTTGCAGGCGTTGGTTGAGCGATGAACGAACTTTCATAGCGATAACACATCCTTCATGGAATAAAAACCGGGTTTCTGACGGACGGCCCAAGCGGCCGCTGTGAGCGAACCCGCCGCGAACGCGTCGCGTGAATGCGCGCGGTGAGTGAGCTCAAGCCGCTCGCCGGGACCCGCGATCAGCACCGTGTGGTCGCCGACAATGTCGCCGGCGCGGACCGCGGTCACGCCGATCTCTTTTTTCTTGCGCGCGCCGACCTGGCCATGGCGTCCGTAAACAAAATCCTGCGCACGGCGCGCCGACGCATCGGCCGCCACCTGTGCGAGCTTAAGGCCGCTGCCCGAAGGCGCGTCTTTCTTTAAATTATGGTGCGCCTCGACCACTTCAATGTCGTAGTGCGCGAGCGCCTTGGCGGCGTCCGCGACCAATTGGAACAACACGTTCATGCCAACGCTCATGTTCGGTGAAAACACGATTGGGACCCGCCGCGACAGTTGCCGCAGTTTCGATTGCGTTTTATCGGACACGCCGGTCGTGCCGATCACGAGCGCCTTTTTGGCTTTCGCTGTGGCCTGCGCGATCGACAGCGTGGATTCTGGCGCCGTGAAATCGATCACCGCATCCGCTTTGGTGAGGGCCATTCCCATATCGTCCGACCGGTCGAGACCGGCGATAAGTTCAAAGCGCGCGTCCGCGCTGGCAAGCGCCAAGATACGCGCGCCCATGCGTCCTTGCGCGCCGCAGACAACCAATCCTATTTTCTTGTTCATACGCGAAATGCCCTCATGGCCGCCTTCACTTTCTGGCGCGTCGCGCTGCTGATGGTGACCATCGGCAAACGCAGACTTTCGTCTTTGATCAAGCCCGCTTCCCGCATCGCTGCTTTGACCGGCGCGGGGTTGGTCTCAATGAAAAGCGATTTGACCAACGGGAACAACTTCAAATGGATTTCCTGCGCGCGCTGGAAATCGTGGATGAGGCAGGACGACACCAAATCCGCCACTGCGCGCGGCACCAAGTTGGCCGCCACCGAGATCACTCCGATCGCTCCCACCGACATGAGCGGCAGCGTGAGCGAATCGTCGCCCGATAACACAAAAAACTTTTTCCCAAGCCGTTGGATGATCTCACTCGCTTGGTCGAGGCTGCCCGTCGACTCTTTCACGCCAACGATGTTCTTGTTGTTCTCCGCCAGGCTGACAATGGTGTCGACCGACAGGTTCACGCCCGTGCGCGAGGGAATGTTGTAGAGCACGACCGGCAAACCCGCCGCCCGCGCGACCGCGGAGAAATGCGCGCGCAGACCTTCCTGTGTGGGACGGTTGTAATAGGGATTGACCGACAAGACCGCATCCGCGCCAAGCTTGCGCGCTTCCTGGCTTAGCGAAATGGCCTCGGCGGTCGAGTTAGAGCCGGCGCCGGCGATGACCGGAACTCTTTTCTTCACGGCACGCACCACGAGCTTGATCACGCGCGCGTGTTCTTCGTGCGACAACGTGGCCGACTCGCCGGTGGTCCCAACCGGGACAATGCCGGACGTTTTTTGAGCGATCTGCCACTCAACGAGTTCATGAAGTTTCTTCTCGTCGATTTTCCCGTTTCGAAACGGCGTGATGAGCGCTACAAACGATCCTGCAAACATAAGGTCTCCTCCGACTACTTAAGTAAAAATTGTCCCGTGTACGTGGTGGCCGTGGGGCCGGTCAAGAACACATGGTTGTCTTGGGCCCAACGGACGCCCAATTGACCGCCCGGCAAATCAATTTTGACGTTGCGGCCGGTCTTGCCGAAACGCGCCGCCGCGACCGCGATCGCGCAAGCGCCCGTTCCGCAGGCCAGGGTTTCCCCCGCGCCGCGTTCCCATACCCGCGCTTTCACGTGCGTGCGGCTTTTCACTTCCACAAATTCGACATTGACCCGTTTCGGAAAAAACGGATGACGCTCAATCAACGGCCCGATCTCGCGCACGGGAAATGCGTCCACATCGTTCACGAAAATAACGCAATGCGGGTTTCCCATCGAAACGCAATGGATGCGAAAATCTTTTCCGGCAATCGAAAACGGCCGGGCAATGACAGGCCCCTTCGCCTTCACCGGGATTTTTGTCCCCTCCAACACCGGCTCGCCCATGTCCACATCGATCTTCCGGCCCGTGATTCTAATCCCAATTTTGCGGGTCTGAGTTTGAAACGTGAAATCTTTCCGGTAACCCTTCTGGTCGCGCAGATACGCGGCCGCGGCGCGCGTGCCGTTGCCGCACATCTCCGCCTGAGAACCGTCCGAGTTGTAAAAAGCCAGCCGGGGCTGCGCTTTGCTCTTCCCGTTGGCAAGATAAATCAATTGGTCGCCGCCGATGCCGAAATGCCGGTCCAACAGCACGCGCGCCAGCGCGGGCGTCACTTTCCCTTTGAATTTATCGGCCGAAAGAAACACAAAATCGTTTCCAGCGCCGTGCATTTTTACGAAGTTGATTTTCTTCATCGCAATGAAGCGGGAATGGTTTCCCCGCGCACCAGGTCCTCGAACGTTTCCCGTTTGCGGACGATTTCAAATTTATTGCCCGACACGAGCACTTCCGGCACGCGCGGGCGCGAGTTGTATTGCGAACTCATCGAAAATCCATAGGCGCCGGCCGTCATGACAGCGAGCAAATCATTCTGTTTCGGCAGCACAAGCGCGCGGTCTTTGCCCAAATAGTCACCCGATTCGCACACGGGGCCAACCACGTCCACCACCACTTTCTTTCCGGAGACGGGCCTCACCGGAATTATTTCATGGTAGGCGTCGTAGAGCGCCGGGCGCGCCAGATCGTTCATCGCGGCGTCCACAATCACAAATTCTTTTGTGCCGGCTTTCTTGCGGTAAAGCACTTTTGTTACCAACACACCCGATTGCGCCACCATCGATCGGCCCGGTTCGAGGAACAACGTCAAATCGTGGCCGCGCAACGACGGCAAAATGACGTCGGCCAAATGCTTTGGCGTGTCCGGGTTGTCGTTGTTGTAGTCGACGCCCAACCCCCCACCCAAATCGATGATCTCGATGTTGACGCCGATGCCGCGCAATTGGCCGATCAAATTAAGCAATACCGCCAGCGCGCGGCGGTACGGCGCCACGCGGGTGATTTGCGAACCGATGTGGGATTGGATGGCGATCGGGCGTAGGTATTTCTGCTTCTTGGCCCATTGGTAGAGCGGGAAAATGTTTTTGTGGTGCACACCGAATTTATTTTTCGGAGTACCGGTCGAGATGTGAGGATGTCCGCCCGCACGGACGTCCGGGTTTACACGCAGGGAAAACGCCGCGGGGCGCCGCAGCGAACGCGCCACGTCGTTTAACGCGTGTAGTTCTTCCTCGGATTCCACATTGATAAGACGGATATTTTTCTTGATGGCCTGCGCCAGTTCGTCTTTGGTTTTTCCGACACCGGAGAAAATGATGTTCTCGGGAGGAAAACCGGCGATGAGCGCGCGGCGGAGTTCGCCGCCCGACACGATGTCGACACCGCCGCCCGCGCGCGAAAGGATGCGCGCGATACTTAACGACGAATTGGCTTTCAGCGAATAACAAATTACGTGTGGGACACCGGCAAACGCGGTTTCGTAAGAGCGCAGCGCGCATTCGATGCCGGCGCGCGTATAGACATAAAAAGGCGTGCCGGCCTTTTTGGCGATGTCGGCAACGGCCACGTCCTCGATAAAGAACTGGCCGCCGCGGTAGCGATAATGTTCGAGCTTCACTGGTTCATTTCCTCAATAAAGGGATTTTTTCCGTCTGGTGGGCGGGGACGCTGGAGCCATTGAACCAAATTTTCATAGTCCTGCCTCGTGCCGCGCGCCATCTTGGATTTGGCCAACCGGGCCTGCCCTTCCTTGACCAAAGCATCGTTTCCGGCCAATCCCGCCAAATAGATGAGCCGTTTCCCGTTGTCGGCCGTGTCTGCGCAGGCCGCGGCGGCGCGGTCAAACCGGCCCTGGCCCTCGTAAACAAAAGAAAGTTGTTCTTGCACGGCCGGGCGGTCGGTACCGGTCGCGAGCGCCTTGTCCAACCAGCTTTCGGCGTAGGAATAGAGCCCGATTTTTCGCCAGATCCGGCCCATCGATATAAAAAGCGACGGCTCTTTTGGGTTTAAGCCCACCGCTTCCTCATAGGACGCCTTGGCTTTCCAGAACAACTCGGCCTGCTCGTAGAGTCCCGCCAGGTCGCGGTGCCTTTTCCAGTTCTTCTTGTCGTAAAGCGTCGCGTTTTCATAAGCGGATATGGCCTTGTCCAATCGGCCCGAGGACTCGTAGCTTTTCCCGAGAAATAGATAGATATGCCGGCGCTGGGAGCGGGACGTATCGAAAGACAGGGCCTTCTCAAACGCGTCGGAAGCTTCAATGTTCCGGCCCTCTTTAAAAAGCGCGGTGCCCAGGTCCGAATGCAACTGGGCGCGGGCCCGTCCGCTGCCCCGGTCGCCCAGATCATTCAATTTGGATTGAATAGACGCACTGGAAGCAGCGAAAAGAAAACCATTTAGTAACAGAACCGTCACCCCAACCCGTACCGTCACCCCGGCGAAAGCCGGGGCCCAGGTTGTAAACCTGTTTTTAAAAACGTGTTTAAAACCTGGATCCCGGCTTTCGCCGGGATGACGATGTTTGCCGGGATGACGAATTGAGTTCATCGCTGGGCCCCCGAAGAAGCGCGCCGTGCGACAAACCGTTTCATCAGCAGCGTTTTGACGGTGAGCGCGACATCGCGCGCCGCCAGTGTGCCCGCCTCGATGCATTCGCGCGAGCGGCGCAAATCGGTGATGCCGATGTCCCCCACTTCGGGTTCAATGAGCACGTCCGCCATCTTCCGGTTCTCGCGCACCGTGGCGCCGCCTTGGATTTCGATCGCGCGCGTCATGGCGCGAAACACCGATAATTTCTCGGTTGGCAGTTTGTCGGCTTTGGGCAGCACGGCGATCACCACATCGTAATCCGTGCGCACGGCCACAACGTCGGTGGGAAGATTGTCCACCAGCCCGCCGTCAACAAGCAGCCGTTGGCGGTAAGGCACGGGTTTAAAAACGCCCGGGATCGTGGCGCTCGCGCGGGCCGCGAACGCAACGGACCCTTCTCTCATGACCACGCGTTCACCGGTGCGGATGTCGGTGGCGATACAGGAAAATGGAATCGGCAGGTCAGCGAACGTTTTATCGCCGATGTGTTTGCGAAGATAACGCTCCATGCCCTCGGTCGACAGCAATTCGTCCGATAAAATCATCTTGAGCGCCGAGGTCTGGGAAACTTTTGTGAGCTTGTCCCAACCGATTTCGTTCGCCATTGATTCAAGTTCGATGTCGGTGATGCCGGCCGCGTGCGAAGCGCCAATCAAGGCGCCGACCGACACGCCCACCACTTCATCGATCGGAATGTGCTCCTCCCGGAGCACGCGCAATACGCCGATGTGCGAAAGCCCCTTTGCTCCGCCGCCACCGAGCACCAACACGACGCGCGGCCGTTCGGAGGCATTCAATGTCTGAAATCCTTTCCACTGAATTTCCGTTTCAAACCGCTCCCGCGAAACACCTTCCGGAAGTTCGATGCCAAAAACGTCCCGGCCAAATAAACTGACAAGAACGATTGCCAAAAAAACCAGTCCCCCTCCCCAGCGGGGAGGGGATAGGGGTGGGGAAAAACCGAAGCGAGCGCTCCGGGCGCCCCCCA